>CAJFOX010000044.1 GCA_904397845.1 uncultured Oscillospiraceae bacterium | reverse complement strand
GCGGGAAAACTCCTGCGGGCCGAGCAGAAAGATTTGAGCATTTACCGCACCCTGGGCTTTTCTGCCGGTCAGCTGCGGCGCTCCTTTGCCCTGCGGTTTGGGGTGATCGCTCTGCTGGGCAGCATTTTGGGACCAGTTTTCAGCGCGTTCCTCACCGATCCGCTGGTGGCAGTGCTCATGCGGATGGAGGGAATCAGCAATTTTTCCTCCCAGCCGGGTATCTTTACCGTAGCGCTGCCGGGGATTGTAGTAATAGTTCTGTTCTTTCTATTCGCCTATTTGGCAGCGGGAAGAATTGGAAAAGCATCTCCCGCTTTATTAGCGGAAGAATAAAAAAGCAATTCCATTCGATTTAATTATGGAAAATGATAAAACATAAGTATTTGATATTTAATCTTGCTGGTACTAAACTATAGATGGAAAGAGAAAGTACAGCAAAAGAAAAAAGTCCTTCTGCGGAGCAACCGACACTTCTACCAAAGAGGCTTTGAACACGCTCGCCAAGAACGCGGCCATGCGGCTCATCAACACCAATATCCACGCAATGCGGTAGCACCCGGAGCCACGGTTGCCCCCGGCGCCATTTAGCCGATAAGGCGGGAGAATAGCCTGGTGGAGCGGAGATGCTGGGCTACAGCGGCCATTTCGTTTACTTCTCCGGTCCGGAATGCGATCCCATAGATCAGACATATGCCTGCCTGTATCTGGCCAGCAAGATGGGGTGCCATGTGAAAGGGCAGGTATTGCAGGTATGCAACGGTACTTTCCTATAATCAGAAAAGCTAAAAACAAAGGAGGAATCCGCTATGAACAAACATCTTTCCGCCATTTTTTGTATGGTGATAGCAATAGGGATTACACTAACCGGTTGCAGCAATCTCCCTGAAAGCCAGGACCCGTCTTCTAGTGTCAATAACGCCATGTCGTCCCAGGTAAATCAGGCGGCTGACGGAGAGAATTCCCCAACAGAATTAGTGGTTCAATTTGGCGAAGGGGGAACACCATTCATGATGCGGCTGGAAAACAACAGCACCGCTGAGGCCATTGCTGGATATGTGGGTACTACCAGCTGGCAGCTCCCAATTTATCATTTTGATGAATCCGATGTGATGCAGCAGTATTATGATATCCCCAGTCGGTACGAGATTCCTGATAATAGCCAGACCGTAACGGAGGCTCATGCAGGTGATGTTTTTTACTCCGACCCCAATCGCATCGTTTTGTATTACCATGACGCAGAGGTCAACGAAAAATATACGAAGATCGGGACCTTCGAGACAACCGAGGAATTTGTTACGGCAGTGGAGGAAAATCCTGTACTGGAAGGCTGGGGCAATAAACTGGTATTTATCAGCATAGAAGAATAATCGATCATAAAATGATGGAAGAAAGACGGCGAGAGCAAATGAAAAATGAAGCATCTGTTCAGGCAGTCATTCAGAATTTGAAAGATGCCGGGTGTGATGCCAGGACAGTAGAAAGGTTTGTGGAACTGGAGGAGGAAGGGAAAACCAGAGAGCAGCTGGATTTGCTTGCCAACCACAGACGACAGTTATTGGAGCGGGTACATAAAGAAGAGAAGCGGATTGACTGCTTGGATTATTTAGTCTATCAAATGCAGAAAAAGAAATCGGCATTTTAAAAAATATTTATGAAATGGAGGCTTTTCTTATGAGAACAATTCAGAATCAGACTTTTGATGCAGAGCGCGCCCTTTATGGCAGCAGCGATACTTTAGTAAAAAACTGCTCCTTTGACGGCCCGGCCGATGGAGAGAGCGCTTTCAAAGAATGCAAAAACGTGCAGGTGGAACACAGCTTTTTTAACCTGCGCTATCCTTTCTGGCATGACCACGGCCTTGTCATCCGGGATTCGGAGATGACCGAACTTTGCCGGGCGGCATTGTGGTATTCCGACCATATCACCATCGAGAATACCAAGCTCCACGGCATCAAGGCGCTGCGGGAATGCAGCAACGTAAAAATGCGCGGCTGCGATATCGTGTCTCCGGAGTTCGGATGGTCGGTGCAGGATATTGAAATGGAGGATTGCGACGCCGAGAGCGAATACTTCATGATGCGTTCTACCAACCTGCACTTTACGAATGTACGCATGAAGGGGAAATAT
>CAJFOX010000043.1 GCA_904397845.1 uncultured Oscillospiraceae bacterium | reverse complement strand
TCCATTTAGAAAATATTCAGTTTTTGGCACAGATAACATGATTTCGAGTCAGGCCCGTTATGACCACTTCGATACGCTTCCATATTGCGTCTATAGTATCATAATGGAAAACTTTTGCGCATTTATTCTAGCAAAAATTTGATCAAAAGTCAATCTGCAGCGTATGGTTTCCGGCTTGTGTCCGCAGAAGCATTGTTGTATAATAAACGCGGACAGATTTTTATGATGAAAAGCGATGACAGATCAAAAGGTGGCGCATTATGAGACAATTTATTGCGATTTTTGCAGCGTTTTTACTTATGCCGCTTCTGATCAAGGGGATCCCCTTGATCACAAAGAAAAAGCCGGGATTCGGCCCAGTGCTTTTGGTGACAGGCATTTGTCTGGCTTTGATCGCGGGGCTACCTGTTGCAACGGCAGCAGGGGCTTTTACTTCGATTTTCACGACGGGTAAGACTGTCCAGATCATCATCGCCATTATCCTGGTGGGGGTATTGGGCAATTTGCTGAAACAGTATGGCTTTTTAGATAAAATTGTGGCTGCGCTGGAGACGCTGATTCCCAATAAAAAGGCGATCTTGATGGTACTGCCTGCCGTGATGGGAATTTTGACTGTCCCGGGCGGTGCCTATCTTTCCGCCCCTTTTGTGGATAAAATCGGAGACGAACTGGAACTGTCCGCGCCACGGAAGGTGGTAGTGAACCTGTCTTTCCGGCATGTAGCGCTTTTTGTCATGCCATTTACTACCAACATGTTGTTTATCCCCACAGTGGTGCCGGAGGTTAATATTTATCATTTAATCGCATTGAATGTGGGTTTCATTTTGTGTATGCACACAGCCGCTTATTTTATTTATCTGCATGGGGCAAAATCGGTGCGTGTGCAGGCTGGAGGCAGCAAAAAGGAAGCGGCTTTAAACCTCCTTTTATACCTTTCGCCTATTTATATGGTCGTTTTTTTTAATGGGGTATTCCATTTGCCGATGTACCTTTCAGTGGCGCTTTGCATCCTTCTGATGTTCTTTTTGTGCTGGAAAGAAAAAAAGACATTCCTACGCAATTTGTGGAAAGGAATCAGCTTCAGCACGCTGTTTATGCTCATTGGCGTTTATTTTATCCAAAATCTGATCCAGAATTTAGATCAGGTGATGTCTGGAGTGGTATGGCTGTTTCAGAACAGCTCCGGCTTCGGGATCCTGCTGGTGATTTCCGCCGCATCGCTGCTGTTCGGCCTGACCACGGGATTAAGCCTGGTGCCCATTGGGATCATCCTGCCGCTGGTGGCCACGCTGCCGATGGATCCGACGCTGAAGCTTCTTTACACTTTTTTTGTGTTTATCTGGTCTTTTATGGGGTATTACTATTCTCCGCTGCATCTGTGCCAGCTTTTGACCATCAAGTATATGGGATGCGCCGCATGGCCCGTTTACAAGGAGCATCTGAAAATTATCCCCTGGTTGTTTGTTTCCTCTTATCTGCTGTTTTATCTGTACCAGTGGATTCTTCTTTAAAAATCTATCCGGCCGGTTTGAAGATCCAGAAAAGTGCGGGATTTCTCCGGTTCCTAAAAAAGCCCCGGTCGATGGCCGGGGCTTTTTTAAAAGAGGAAAGATAGCGGATCAGGTAACCTGAACATTAGGATCCCCGCTGCTGACCAGTTTTGCCATGACCACAAAGCGCTGGTCTTCACTGGAACCTAATGCACGGGTACAGGTAGAAAGGGTGATGATCCGGTCGCTGGAAGAAACGCTTACGTCATAATGATGCAGCGACAGGCTGCGCCCTTTGTCAATGATGGACTGGAGCGCTGAGCCGGTACGGGTCGTATAGAGATAAAATTCCAAATCCGTAGTGTAAAAGGCAGCGAATACCTGCCAGACCATATCCTGCGAGGTAGAGGAGTAGTAGAAGTATGGCACCCGTTGGGCAAACCAGAGATGGGCAAAGGAAGGCAGCTGGGCAAACATCACATCCCCGGTCCGGCCCACGGAAGGGTTATTGGATACATTGGTCCAATTATGACCGAAAATAACCGTATTTGTGCTGGCATCGTTAATATCTGTATCCACCCACAGGGAACCGTTATAGCTGTAATTGCGATTAATGTCCAGGTCCGCGTAGGTAGTCAGAGTGGCGCCCTGCATAACCGGATAGTCGATATTGGTGCCGGGAATTTGCAGCCATCCAATGGTGTCGCTGTTAATATAATCATGGCAATATGCCGCCCGCTCCTGCCCAGAGCCTTCCAATTGGGATAAATCCACTGTCCAACCAGCAGGGGCTGAGGCCAGTTCATAGTTTTTCAAGGAATCCATCGTGAGGGATAACTGCTGCTCTGGTGGGATCGAGACAGTTACCGGAGCCGCTTGGGCCCGGGCACGTGTTGTTTGTTCGTATTCTGCAATCAGAGCTTCCAAGTCAAAAGGTTCTTCGGCAGGGATTTCTTCCACGGCTTGCAGCGGCGTAGCGGCCGGTAGTATGGACTGTGACTGAAAAGACGGCTCCAGCAGCAGGGCGATAGCGACGAAGATTACACAACAGGCACATCCGGCAGCACCTGCCACCACTTTTCCGTATCCCGGGAAAAAGGCATGTTCCGCCGCACCGTACCACTGGCGGATCAGCCCGATAAAAAAGTCCACCGCTGCGTCAGCGCGCCCGACGGCCCAGCGCAGCCGTGCGCCCAGCGCCAGCCCGCCCCTGATCATCCATTGTCCAGCCCGGATCAACCGGGTAAATACAGCGTGATAAAGGGAAGAACCGTTCTGCCCCCGGTCAGCTGCAAAATATTCACGATGCTCCAATGCCCATCCTCCTGATGACGTTTTTCTTTTTTAGTATAACAAAGGCAAAAGGCTCACGCCAGTCAAATTCTGTAAAATTCACCCAATCAACACAAAAATCCCGATTTCGGAGAGAAAACGGGATTTTTACGACTATTCCAACACGTAGATGTTAACGGTACGAAGCCCGTTTAGCAGGCTTTCCAAATAAGTGTCGTAAAACAGATCCACACCGATGGTTCCGTCGATCAGGGCGGTACCGGTATCGGAAGCAATGGCGTATCCATAGACAAAACTGCCATCCGCCGAGGTAATATACAGCTTGGACCCATAGGGAATCAAATTGGGATTGACCGCCACGTGGCCGGCGGAAAGGCTGTTGCCGGAAGCGCCGCGGGCGTTGCCGCCGGCACTGTATCCAGTGGCTTTGGCATTGGTAATCACACTTTTATATGAGGTCGGTGCGTTATTGACGATGGTGTAGCCGAAATCGTAGGGGGAGACCGGGACATCCCCGCCCACCAAATGGATTTGGGTAGTCGGCTTGAGGATAATATTTTCGCCCAAGAGCTCTGCCTCCTGCACCACGCCATCCTTGGTGGTCTCACCATAGGTCAGAATTTTTTTACCGGCCGCCCCCTCCTGCAGCATCCGGCTTCTGCCATTTTGTAAAAGCGGTGTTGTTCGGATTTCCACCTCGTAAGGGATTTCCTCTTCGTAGGACATGGTGCGGTAATCGATTCGGTTAATAAAAATGCGTTCATTTTCCTCTAAAAATTCGTACATCGGGTGGCTGATCAAGTCGTCGTCATCAATGCTCACCCCTGCTTTGGCCAGCGCATCGGCTACCGTTCCCTCGGTCATCATGACCCGATAGGTGGTTTGATCTGCCCGGATCGCTACGGGGAAAGCCCGCGTGATGTTGATTTCTGCGACATTTCCATCAAATCCGGAAAAGTCGACTACGTCGTGTGGTGAAACGGAAATGCCGCATTCCTCTAAAATTGTGTCTAAATCCCGATGGCTGGTAGTGAGGATCGTCGTCTGTTGGTCCGCCCGGATGTATACCGTGTTGGTTGTGGAGGAAACGGCATAAACCGTCAGGGACATCAAGACAGATAGCAACGACACGGCGAACCCACGGCTTTTAAAAACCGAGCCGGCCAGCCTCATCATATAAAAAAATCGATTCATCCAACTCTCCTTTGGCGTCCCGCCGCGACAAAGACCGCTGCGGTTTTTTGAAAAAGCGAAAATCCATCCGCTTTTTCAGTATTTTACCAAACTTGTTGCCATTATATTCACTCAGTGAACGACTGTCAAGTTTTGAGAAAAGAATAAAATGGCTTAAATAAAAGGATTTTCATCGTTTTTCCCCTGATTTTGTCATGGATAACAACGAATTTTTAAAGGATTTTTTGCAATATTTCTACATCTCAGCCAAATTTGCAGAGACCTGCTTTGCCGGGAAACGGGAAAAAGATAATTCTTTCGGGGTTGACAGGAGAAAGAAATTATAATACTATATATTTAATATTAAAATAATATCATAAAGTGAGGGGTTATTATGACCGATACAAACATCAACAAAAAAGAAGTGGAAGAAAGGCACATCCAGGCCAAAGGAGGGATGGGGGTTCTGTTTCTGCTTCTGTTTTTGATGGCCATCTCCATTGCGGCAGTAGTATTCGGCATTATCTTTCTGGCGGAGGAGAGCTTTGTTTTGGGCGGTATTCTGCTGGGGGTAGGCATTTTGTTTTCCTGTGTTGTCGGGCCGATTCTGTTTGCGGGTTTAAAGGTGCTGAAACCGAACGAGGCGCTGGTTTTAACCCTGTTCGGTCAATATTATGGCACCTTAACCGGCCCGGGCTTTTTCTATGTAAACCCGTTTGTTACGGCGGTGAATCCGGCAGCGCAGCCTGCGGGAGCTTTACAATCCAGCTCCGATCCGGGAACAGCGGCTTTGCAGGCGGCAGGTCAGGCGATGACATCCGGCAAAAAAATTTCGTTAAAAGCCATGACCTTGAACAATGAAAAGCAGAAAATCAATGACAAGCTGGGTAACCCGATTATCATTGGCATCGTAGTAATCTGGCGAGTGACCAATACGGCCAAAGCGGTATTCAATGTGGACAACTACAAGGAATTCCTTTCCATCCAGTGTGATTCCGCCCTTCGGAATGTAGTGCGGCTGTATCCGTATGATATTTCAGAAGACGGCGATGGAGTAGAAGAAAAATCCCTGCGTGGCTCCAGCCAGGAAATCGCTGATATTTTAAAGGAAGAAATCCAGAAAAAGGTAGAGATTGCCGGTCTGGAAATATCCGAAGCACGGATTACCCATCTGGCTTACGCGCCGGAAATCGCCGCCGCCATGCTACAGCGGCAGCAGGCAAGCGCCATTATCGATGCGCGCAAGCTGATTGTAGAGGGTGCCGTTGGTATGGTGGAGATGGCGTTGAATAAGCTGGGAGAAAACGATATCGTCACGTTGGACGAGGAACGCAAAGCGGCAATGGTCAGCAACCTGTTGGTAGTTTTGTGCGGCAATAAAGACGCGCAGCCCATTGTCAACAGCGGTTCGATCTATTAATCCGGAGCCCAGGCGATGGAGGGACAAAACAAGAAAGAAAAAGCCAAAAAACAGCTGTTGCTGCGCCTTTCTCCCGCGCTGTGGCAGGAGTTGGCGGCTTGGGCGGAGGATGACTTCCGCTCTATCAATGGCCAGATTGAATATCTTCTGACAGAGTGCGTGAAAAAGAGGAAAAAGAACTTTGCTTCCTCTCCGGAAAAACGGGAGGATGAATAAGGCGAGATCTCCGCTAACGCTTCAGAAAAACTTTCCATATGGTGCCAACTTGTCTGGCACGGAGGAAAAAAGAAAAGGCGGTTGTTGCCGGAGGCCGTCTTTGGATATATGTGTGGGGCAAGAAAATAAAAAGAAAAACCCGGAAGGTTGAAACAATCGACCTGTCCGGGTTGTCTTTTGAATAGGGATATTGTTTTCGGCAGAGATTGCCGGTTGAGTTCCAGAACGATATCTTTTGCAGAGGATTTTCGCCGGTCAGTGTGGTTAGCCATATCATCTGTGCCGATGGCGGGAGTGTTTCGGTTTTCCTTCACTTGCTAAGGAAACAGGGGAATTTTTAAGCTTTGGTATATTGAGGG
>CAJFOX010000042.1 GCA_904397845.1 uncultured Oscillospiraceae bacterium | reverse complement strand
CAGAGGTTTTCCTCCAGAGGTTTTCCTCCAGAGGTTTTCCTCCAGAGGTTTTCCTCCAGAGGTTGCTTTTATTAAATTTTAAACCATTTTGTAATAAAAAGCAAGTATTTTGAAACATTTTGTAAAAAAATAAAAAACGAACGGGAGAAAGGGGCCGGCCCCTTTCTCCCGTTCGTTTTTTGGCGTTTGCAGCCTGATAGCCAGGATCTTTTTTTCAAATGGAAAGGAAAAACAGGATCTGTTCCCGCTTTGCCGGTAAAAATACAGGAAAGCCCAAATGCGCCGACGAAAAAATTTCGTTTTGGCGATGAAAAAGGAGGAGAAGCCCCCTCCTTTTATTTCTCCTCATCCAGCAGGCGGCGGCCCATCAAAACGCCCATGACAGAAGCCATCATCAATCCCCTGGTCCAGCCGCTGGAATCTCCCAGGCAGTGCAGCCCGCGGATGCTGGTGTCAAAATTCCGATCCATTTTAACCCGGTTGCTGTAAAACTTCAGTTCCGGAGAATACAGCAGCGTTTCTACCGAGGCAAAGCCCGGTACGACGTGATCGACCGCCTGCATAAAGCCGATGATATTGACCATGGCCCGATAGGGCATGGCGGCGGTAATATCCCCGGCCACCGCGTCCGGCAGGGTAGGCTGCACGTTAGAACGGCTCAGTTCCTTCTGCCAGGTGCGTTTCCCGTCCAGGATGTCGCCAAACCGTTGGACCAGGATATGTCCATCTCCAAGCATGTTGGTCAGCTCCCCAATTTTTTGCGCATAGGCGATCGGCTGGTTAAACGGCTCCGTAAAATGATGGGAGCACAAAATCGCCAAATTGGTGTTGCCGGACTTCTGCGATTTATAGGAATGGCCGTTGACCACAGCAAGATTGTTGTCGTAATTTTCCTGGCTGACAAATCCGCCCGGGTTTTGGCAGAAAGTGCGGACCTTGTTTTTAAATGGCTGAGGATAACCGATCAGCTTGGATTCATACAGGACATTATTCACGTCTTCCATGATTTCATTGCGGACTTCCACCCGTACGCCGATATCGACGGTTCCCGGCTCGTGGGCGATGCCGTGTTCAGAGCAGAGTTTTTCCAGCCAGTCCGCGCCCCGTCGGCCCGTGGCGATTACCGTGGTTCCGGCAAGGATTTCCATCGTCTGAGACGGATCGACGGATTTTTGCAGCAGGACGCCCCGGCAGGTTTCCCCGTCCAGCATCACGTCGACGCAGTTCCACCCAAACAGGATCTCTACCCCGCTGGCCAGCAGATATTCTTGGATGGCCAGGTAGATCTCCTGGGCTTTTTCGGTGCCCAGATGGCGGATCGGGCAGTCCACCAGCTTTAATCCTGCCTGAATGGCGCGGGAACGGATCTGTTTTACCTTATCTGATGCTCCGGTTCCCTCCACATGAGTATCGGCTCCGAATTCCAGATAGATGCTGTCGGTGTATTCGATCGTTTTTTGGGCCAGCTGCTCTCCAATCAGTTCCGGGAGCTCCCCTCCCACTTCGCAGCTTAAAGACAACTTGCCGTCTGAAAAGGCGCCGGCGCCGGAAAAACCAGTGGTAATATGGCAGTAAGGCTTACAGTTTACACACTGCCCGGTCACATTTTTGGGGCAACGGCGTCCCTGCACAGGGTTCCCCTTTTCGACCATCAGGATTTTTTTGCGGCTTTTCTTCCGTACCAGCTCCAGCGCGGTAAAAATCCCCGCAGGTCCGGCTCCTACGATTACGATGTCACAGTTCAAATGCAATGCCTCCTCTGCCTTTTTCGGGAAACAGACGTGTTTTTTCACTATCTGGCGGAGCCGTTTTTATGATTTCAGCACAGTAAAACAACGGCAGCCGAAAAAAGCGTGTGTTTCCCCTTTTAAGGGCGTACTTATTATCAACGATTTCCGATAGATAGAAGAAACATTCCTCTGATGATGAATGGATACCGTGCCAACCCAACAGAATATATTATCGGAAATAAATTGGTTTGTCAAAGAGTTTTTATCATAACGGATGCTTGCCTTTTTTCGGCAAAACCCCATATTTTGTCTGTTTGTTTTCTGGTTTTTTTGACAGGTTGCCGAAGATATCAAAATTTTCAGTCCATTTGAATCTTTTCGACTTGTTTTTTGTGGTAAAAATCTTTACACTATTGGCCATATGGCGATAGGAGAGAAGTGCTTTCATGAAAAAAGTTCTGAAACATACCATGTCGGCGTTTTCCGCCGGCGGGCTGCTGCTCGTTCTTTACGCAATGAAGGGACTGTTCCCTTTTGGTGAATACACCATTTCCTGGTGTGATATGAACCAGCAGGTGGTTCCGCTTTTGTGCGAATTCAAGGATATCTTAGAGGGGAAGGGAAGCCTTTTCCTCAATTTGCAAAATGCGGGGGGAATGAATTTCTGGGGCGTTTTTTTGTTTTTCATCTCCAGCCCCTTTACTTTTTTGGTGGCTTTTGTAGAAAAATGGCAGATGATGCGTTTTGCCAATATTCTGGTACTCTTGAAAATGATGCTTTGCGCCGGATGCGCGTCCATTTTTTTTGACCGGGTATTTCCCAAGCTGCGGCCGGTGTTTGTCATCATACTGTCAGTCAGCTATGCGTTTTGCGGGTATACGATGCTGTTTTATCAAAACATGGTCTGGCTGGACATGATGTATCTGTTCCCTCTTTTTCTGCTGTCGCTGCGGCGTTTGGCAAAAACCGGATCCCTGGTGCCGTATGCATTTTCTCTGGCGGCAATGATCGCTGTCAATTTTTATCTGGGGTATATGCTGGTTTTGTTCCTGATCTTGGCAGCTGGTATTTGGATCTTATTTTTTTCGCCGCGGGCGACCCGCGGCCAAAGGACGGTTCAGCTGGCTGCCGGGACTCTGGGGGCGGCTTTGCTTTCTGCAGTGATCTGGATCCCGGCCCTTTTACAATATTTGAATTCCGCCCGGGGCGGAAATCTGTTCCAGAGCCTTGGAAGCGGCAGCTTTATCAGCCCGCTGGACACGATTGGGATGCTTCTTTTATGCACCTCTATTATGATCCCCGCCTTTTTGTTTCAGTCGCTGCGCTGTGCCAGGGGGGAAATGGCCGATTCCAAAGAAGCCTATACACTGGTGCTTTTTGTCCTGATGCTTATTCCTGTTATCGTGGAGCCGATTAACAAGATCTGGCATACCGGAAGCTACCAGGCGTTCCCAGGCCGGTATGGATACATCTTGGTGCTGCTGGGCCTTTGCCTGGCGGCGCAGGTTTTGCAGCGGCCGGTGGATCCTCCTTGCAGGCGATCCTCCGTCCCATGGACAGCGGGGCTGTTTATTCTGCTGGGCGCTGTGATTTTCGCCGCTTTTTCCCTTTGGGAGCGGTACCCCAAAACCCTTACTGTTTATACCCGGACCCTTTGGGGGAACGACCAGTCTCTTCAGATCTTTTTGATCTTTTTCCTGTTGACGGCGGGATGCTGCGGGCTGGGCCTGTTTTTATACCGGCACCGCATGCTGAGCCGCCGGCTGCTGGCGATTTGTCTGTGCGTACTGACGGCGACCGAAGCTCTTTTTTACGGGACATGCTTTTTTGCGTCGAAATCAGATGAAACCTTTATCGATGTGACCAGCCTGGAAGGGAAGATCGATGATAACGCCTTTTACCGGGTAAAAAATAACCGGAAAAATTATGATGTAAACCTCACGGGAGCGATTGGCTATCACACGTTGAATCATTATACTTCCCTGACGGGGGAACATTATATGCACGGGATTCGGAAGATGGGTTATTCCGCCTATTGGATGGAGGTCAGTTCCGTAGGCGGGACGCTGATCAGCGATGCGCTGCTCAACCATAAATATACCATTTACCGGCAGTATCCACTGGAGGAAAATACCATCTATTCGAATGGGGAGTATTCGATCCGCCAAAATGATTTTGCCCTCCCATTGGGGATTGTAACCAGCGCGGATCTTGCTTTGGAAGAGAATTTGGAGTTGACGGCCCGGCCTTATGCAGGCGAGCATCTGCTCTGTACGCTGGCGCAGAGCGGGCAATCCATTGTGCGGGAGTATGTGCCGACTGTTACCCATAATGTATCCATAACGAAGGACGGCGCATATTATCACATAACCCGGGAAGGCAGCGGTGATTCGATCATTGAATACCAGATTCCTGCGTCGAAAGAGACCCGTACTTACTATTTCGACTGCTTTGATTCGCTGCAAAATAACCTCAACGAGCCGTATTACAAGGCCTTTTCCATTTATGTGGACGGGGAACTTGTCAACAGGGAGTATCCAACGCAGAGCCTAAACGGCATATTTGAGCTGACAGTGCGCTCTGGCCAGTCGGTGCGCATTACGCTGACAGTGCATAAGGATGTATCGGTTCGTTCGTTTGGGGTGTTCAGCGTCTCGCATGAAGCGCTGGACCAAACGCTCGGATTGGTGCGCACCGCACAGATGCAGGTTGGCCGGGATACGGTATCCGGCACTGCCACGGCGCAGACGGATGGGGAATATCTTTTTTTGTCGCTGCCTTATGACAAAGGCTATACCGCGATTGTGAATGGCGAGACCGTCCCGATTCTGCGCGTGTTTGACACTTGGATGGCGGTTCCCCTGTCGGAAGGGGAAAACACCGTTTCTCTGCGCTACCAGCCGCCCGGATTTTCCGCCGGAGCATGGCTGAGTGCAGCGGGATTTGGCGTTACATTGCTGGCAGGGTGGCTTCTTTGCCGGAAAGGGGTGCGGATCCGTCCGCTGGAGAAACCGGCGGGGATTTTGCTTTCCCTGTTGACCGCGGGCGTCTTTGCCGCGGTTTACCTGATGCCAGTTGCCGTTTATCTGATTTACCAGCTTTCCGCTGTATAAGAAACCACCCTGCGCTTATCAGGCATTCTGCGTGATAAGCGCAGGGCTTTTCCCCTTTCCTTTTTGGATGAAGATATGTTATGATAGCCAAAAAGGCTTGGAGCGGGAAAGGAGGCGGAACAATGGAAATGCCGGCTTATTGCGGTTATTTTTGCAGCCAGTGCCCGATATACCGGGCCGGCGCCTGCGGAAACGGGGCCGCGAGGGAGGCCCTTGCGCGGCGGTATTCTACCGAGAATCGCCCCCTTTCCGCCGCGGATATTCATTGCGAGGGCTGCCGGGAACAAGCGGAAAAACTGGCAGTGTTCTGCCGGGGCTGCTTTATTCGGGCCTGCGCGGTGAAAAAGCGGCTGCCGCATTGTGGCGCCTGTGAAGAGTATCCCTGCGGCTATCTGAAAAAACATATTCCGCAGGAAAGCGCCAGCAGGAGGTGGCTGGACCAACATCGAGGAGTTCTGCGGGAGGATGGGCCCGATGAGAAAAAGGAGGGATTCCATGGCGGCTGATGCTAGAAAATTTGTCCGAGTGCAGATCATCAGGAAGGGGGAGATCCGACTGCGGGAGGGACATCCCTGGGTGTATGATACGGAAGTTGTTTCGCTGGAAGCCCCCTGCGAGGACGGGAGCTTGGTAGAGGTAGTCAGCCCCAGGGGCCGGTACCTTGGCGTGGGCTTTTATAACAGCTGCTCCAAGATCCGTATCCGTGTGATTTCTACCAATGCCAACGACCGGTTTGACCGCGATTTTTTCCGGCGGAGGTTAAAGCATGCCTGGGAATACCGCAAAACGGTTATGGGTGCGGATATCGGCTGCTGCCGCTTGATCTTTGGGGAAGCGGATCAGTTCCCCGGACTTACAGTAGACCGGTTTGGGGATATCCTGGTGACGCAAACCCTGTCGCTGGGGATCGAAAAGATCAAGCCGATGCTGTTTGAAGAGCTGCTTGGACTGCTGCGCGAAGACGGCCAGACCATTCGGGGCATTTATGAGCGCAACGATGTGAGCATCCGAAGGCGGGAAGGGATGGAAGAAAACAAGGGATTTTTCCGTCTGGAGGGTATGCCGGTGCCGGACAGTACCGAAACGCGGATTCAGGAAAACGGCATCCGATATATCGTGGATTTTGAGAACGGGCAAAAAACCGGTTTCTTTTTGGATCAGAAATACAACCGCCGTGCAGCTGCCGCACTGGCGGGTGGGAAAAAGGTGCTGGATTGTTTTACCCATACCGGATCTTTCGCGCTCAACGCGGCAAAAGCCGGCGCTGCCTGCGTGCATGCGGTCGATATTTCCGCAGATGCGGTGGCGATGGCGCAGCGCAATGCGCGCCTCAACGGCCTGGAAGCGAATATGAGTTTTGAAACGGCCAATGTGTTCGACCTGCTGCATTCACTGCCAGGGCAACCCTATGACTATATTATCCTGGATCCGCCGGCTTTTACCAAATCCCACCAGACTGTAGATGCGGCTCTGCGCGGCTATAAGGAGATCAACCTGCGGGCTATGAAGCTGCTGCCCCGCGGCGGATATCTGGCTACCTGCTCCTGCTCTCACTTTATGACCGAAGAGCTTTTTTGCAAAATGCTGCGGGCCGCCGCTTTTGATGCAAAAGTTGCCCTGCGGCAGATCGAGGCGCGCCAGCAGTCCCCGGATCATCCAATTTTATGGAATGTGCCGGAAACCAATTATCTGAAATTTTATCTGTTCCAGGTGGTATAGCAAAAACCGGAGGCGAATCTCCGGTTTTTTGTTTGCAGGGATTTTTAAATATGATACAATGAAAAAAACGGCGGGAGGGATTCGCATGGAAGATGCGTTTTACCGCGGCGGCACAGATCTGCCGGCTCTCGAGCGGACCTATAAGGCGGTTGGTTTTTTGACCGGGCTGGGGTGCGACGTTTTTAGGAAGAGGTGCCGTGTTTCGGGCATGGATGGGATTTTGGGGATCTAAGCCTGCGCAAGGCCACCGGCGGATGGCTGCCGCTGCGGCATCGTCGATTTTTTCAAAGGAAAGAAGGTCTAAACCGTGATTTATACCATACAAAATGCCTGCCTGACAGTGCAGGTAAAAAAGGCAGGAGCAGAGCTTTGCTCGGTAAAAGATACAGCGGGCGCCGAATATCTGTTTGACGCAAATCCCGCTTATTGGGGGCGCAGCGCCCCGGTTTTGTTCCCTTTTGTGGGCAGTTTACGGGATAAGGCATTTGTCTATGAAGGAAAAACATATCCGATGGGACAGCATGGATTTGCAAGGGACATGGACTTCTCCCTGTTAAAAAAGGGAGAGAGTGAAATCTGGTTTCGGCTTGTGTCGGATGAAGAAACCCTTTCCAAATATCCATTTCCCTTTGTGCTGGATGTCGGTTACCGGCTAGAGGATCATGCGATCCGTGTGCTGTGGCGGGTAGAGAATCCTTCGTCCGAAAAGAGCCTGTACTTCTCCATCGGCGCGCATCCGGCCTTTCTCTGTCCTCCTTGCGGAGGAGGAATGGACGGCTGCTATCTTGGCTTTGATATGCCCGGCAGCCTTTCTTACCGCCTGTTGAACGGCCAGGGCCTGGTGACGGAACAGGTTCATACCCTTCCGCTGGAAAACGGCCTTTTCCGGCTCTCCCCCGGGCTTTTTGACCGGGATGCGCTGATCGTCGAGGGGAAGCAGACGGGCCGGGTCTGGCTGGCCGATCGAGAGAAAAAACCGTTTGTGACGGTAGAGTTTGACGCGCCCTTGTTCGGCGTCTGGTCTCCGGCTGGCAAAGACGCGCCTTTTGTCTGCATCGAGCCATGGTACGGCAGATGCGACGCAGAGGGATTCTCCGGCGATCTGACCCAGAGAGAATACGGAGAATGTCTTTTGCCCAGGCAAACGTTTCAGGCGGATTATCAAATCCGAATTGGCGAAAAATGAGGAGAAAGGAAAGCAAGAAGTGCTTAAAATATGAGTGCGGCAAAAGAGGAAAGAACACTTGTTTTCTTTCCTCTTTTATGCTATCATCAGCGCGAAGAAGAAAACAATAAAGAAAGAAGAGGATGCAATGGACTTTTATGAAGCCGTTCAGCGCCGCCGCACGGTAAGAGATTTCGCAGAAAAAAAGTTCCGGACAAGGTGGTAACCCGGATTTTAGAGGCAGGATTAAAAGCGCCGACCAACGACCACCTGCGCCAATGGGAATTTGTGGTCCTGCGGGATGCGCGATCAATCGAAACTGCGCTGGGGCAGGTAAGCGAAAAGGCTGGGCGGGATGCCCAAGCACTGGCCGGCCGCCGGCTGAACGATCGTCAGCGCCGTATGTATGCGGACGCCATGCCAAAGCAGTATCGCATGCTTTCCCAAAGCGGATGCCTGATCCTTCCGTTTTATAAACAAAATGGGGATCTGCTGCAGCCAAGCGCCCTTCAGTCTCTCAATGGGTTTGCTGCGGTTTGGTGCTGTATTGAAAATATTCTGCTGGCTGCGGCGGCAGAGGGCCTCGGATGCGCACTTCGGATCCCCACGGGAGAAGAATGGAAATTCGTGGCCGGGCGGGTGGGAGCGCCGGAAGGATACGTTATGCCGTGCTATCTGGCATTGGGGTATCCTGCCGAAGGAATCTCTTACCCAGAGCAGGAACAGATCGATCCAGCAAAAAAAATTCATCTGGAAAGATGGTAAAAGAGCCCGATCCATTGAATGTTCCATACCGTCTGACGGAACGGCAGCGTTTTTTTGGATCTGCCATTTATAGAAAATTTCATTCCCGGCCCGCTTTTCTTGTAACGTTTGAAAAAGAGGGCCGGTTTCTTTATAAGATGCAGCAGGCTGGGTGGAGACTGGAGCAGCAGGCCTGCTTTTGGAAAAGGGAGAACTCTGAAAAATACGGCGATCGTCTCAGAAAATCTTGAAAAATTCAGAAAAAATTTCCGCTTGACAGGTTGAGAAATTTTATGCAAGCGGGTATAATATCTTTGATATGCAAATGTTTTAAGCGCATTGGTGTTAGTGCGGCAGCAGAAGAGCGATTCGTTGAAATTTTCATTTATGTAAAATCGTAGAAATGGAATAAACAAGGAATATCAAAGGGGGACGCATTTGTGTTTTTTACAAAAGACATCGGTATTGACCTGGGGACGGCAAACACCCTGATTTTTATGAAGGGAAAAGGGATCATCATGCGGGAGCCGTCAGTTGTAGCGGTTGACGTGCGCAGCGACTCGGTTAAGTTTGTGGGGCAGGAAGCAAAGGACGTCATTGGCAGAACGCCCGGCTCTATCGTTGCGGTTCGCCCGCTGAAAGACGGCGTAATCGCCGATTTCGACATTACCACCAGCATGTTGCAGCTTTTTATCAAAAAAGCGTTGGGCAATTCCATTTTTGTGCGTCCCCGCGTCGTTATTTGTATTCCCTCCGGCGTTACCGAGGTAGAACGCCGCGCTGTAAAGGAAGCTACCCAAAAGGCGGGAGCAAAATATGTGTCGATCATTGAAGAACCGATGGCCGCGGCCATTGGTGCGGGATTGCCTGTGGCGGAAGCAACCGGAAGCATGGTTGTGGATATCGGCGGCGGTACCAGCGAGGTAGCCGTCATCTCTCTGGGCGGTATTGTAGCGGCTCGCTCGGTTCGCGTTGGCGGGGATGAGTTTGACTCTTCGATCATCCAATATATCAAAAAGAAATACAACCTGCTCATCGGCGAACGCACCGCAGAAGATGTGAAAATCCAGATCGGGTCCGCTTTCCCCTACGAGGGAGAAGCGCCGATGGAGATCAAGGGGCGTAACCTGGTAGATGGGCTTCCGAAAAATATTATGGTTGAGCCCCACGAGATTCGGGAAGCGTTGGCCGACCCGCTGGAGCAGGTGATGGATGCGATTAAGACCACGCTGGAGAGAACGCCGCCGGAACTGTCGGCGGATATCATCGACCACGGCATTACTTTGACTGGCGGCGGCGCTATGCTCAAGGGGCTGGATCAGTTGATCACCAGAGAAACAGGCATGCCGGTGTATGTGGCGGAGCGTCCGCTGGACTGTGTGGCGGACGGTGCCGGAACGGTGCTGGAGAACCTGGAAAAACTGCGGGACGTTCTGGCGGAGGATGACCGGCGCGGGTAACCGTTCTTTTGAATCTGTGTGTTTTTTGCGGCGGTGGCAGCCGTGTTTCCCCCTGTTATGCCATAAGGCGGGTATGGCAATCTTTTCCCGTTGGGCGGGCAAGGGGAAAAACGGCCCATGGCCGCTTTTCGTTTCCGCTTTGCGGTAGATAGAAAAAGACAGCAAAGGAGGGGCAGGTCATAAAAGATTTTTTGAAAACAAAGACATTCAAAGTCATTTTGGGGCTTGCCGTGCTGATGTGCGCTTTTATGCTGCGAGCCGCCTATACCGACGGGATTGCCATTTTCGCCCAGAAAGCGATTGGGGTGGTGGTATATCCGTTTCAAAAAGTTGCCGCGGAGATTTCCTCTGGGGTAACAAATATGCTGCAGGGATATTTACGAACCGAACAGTTGCAGGAGGAAAATGAGCAGCTGAAGGAGGAAATCCGGCAGCTGCAGGATCAGCTGGTCGATTATGAGTCGATTAAAAATGAAAATCAGCTGTACCAGAAGTTTCTGGACATCAAGGAGCAAAACGCTGACTTTGAGTTTTGCCCCGCTATGGTGATCGGCCGCGACGCCAACAGCCAGTTTGGCAGCTTTATTATCGATAAGGGAACACTGCAGGGCATTTCCAAACGAGACCCGGTCATCACCTCCGATGGTTTGATCGGAGTGATTGAAGAAGTGGGGCTGACCTATTCTCGCGTCATCACTATTTATGACCCGGGGCTGAACATAGGTGCCTATGTATCCCGCACACGGGATACAGGGATTGTTGTGGGGGCTGTGGACCTGGCGGAAGACGGACAGTGTAAAATGACCTATTTGCCCCGGGATAGCGGCGCCGCTATTGGGGACATTATCCTCACCTCCGGCGGCAATGTTTTTCCAAAAGGACTGAAAATCGGCACAATCAAAGAAATCCGGCAGGAAGATCATGGTGTCTCCCTTTATGCGGTGGTGGAGCCGTTTGCTTCTGTGGAAGATGCAAAGGATGTTTTCGTGATTACCTCTTTTGAGGGGCAGGGCATTATGATCGGTGAGGATTTGGAACAGCAAGATGCACCGTTGGATGAACAGGAAACGGATTCGGACAGCGGGGCGGTTTCTGCAGCAGAACCCTCTTCTGCGGAGGATGGACAATGATTCGGAAAAAACGGATTTGGATTTCCATAAAATACTTTTTGTATCTATTTATATTGTTTGTCCTATACGCAATGCAAACGACTGCCGGAGCCTTTTCCTTTTTTGGCATCCGCCCCATTTGGGTTTTGCCTTTTGCGGTGGCTATTTCCATGTGCGAGGACGTTGTTTCTGCTGCCGTTTTCGGGTCTCTCAGCGGCTTGCTTTGTGATTTGGGCAGCCAGGCGCTGTTTGGCTTTAACGGTCTGTTGGTGCTATGCGGATGTGTGACAATCAGCCTGTTGAGTTTTTTTCTGATTAAAGTGAATTGGAAGAGCGCATTGCTTTTGGGCGGCGCATTGGCCGCCGTTCGCGCATTGCTGGAGTTTTTTTTCTTCTATCTGATCTGGGGATATGAGAATATCCAATTGGTTTTTATCCATTCTGTATTACCGATGCTTGTTTATACAACTGCATTAATGCCGCTTTTTTTATTGCTGGTTCGGAAAATCAAGGAAAAGTGCGATGGACAGTGGAAAGAATAAGCGCAGGCCTTCCGGGTGTCTGCATAGACCTGTTTCTGAGCCTCTGATCCGGCTGGAGGAAGAATATGGAAAAAAAGATTAATTCGAATCGTGTTTGGATTTTATTCGGCATAATTTTAACGGTTTGTCTGATTTTCGGCCTGGTGCTGATTGAAATCCAAATCGTTCACGGCCAGTCTTATTCTGAACTGGCAACAAAAGGGGCCGCCCGGTCTCAAAGCATTCAGGCGGCCCGGGGAGAAATCACCGACCGTTACGGCCGGCCGTTGGTACAAAACAAGGTAGGCTATAATATTACGCTGGACAGGGCCTACCTCGTCAGGGGAGAAGAAAATGAAATCATTCTCCGTCTGCTGGATCTGCTGACCGCCGCAGGGGATTCGTGGATCGACAAGCTTCCGATTACCGACACAGAGCCTTTTGCGTTTCGGGAGGGGCAGGAATCGGAGGTTTCCAAGTTAAAAGAGTTTTTGAATGTCGGTTCTTATACCAGTGTAGAGGATGTGATGAGCTGGCTGGTGGAGCGGTACCAGCTGGAAGGCTATACCCCTTTGCAGCAGCGCCGCTTGGCAGGGATCCGATACGAAATGGAGCGGCAGGGGTTTTCCATCACAAGCCCTTACACGCTGGCAGAGGATGTAGCGGCCTCCACTGTGATCCAGGTCAAGGAACGTTCGTATGAACTTTCCGGTGTCATGGTAGTGGAAAGCACCATTCGTGAATATGTGGCGGGCGACATTGCCGCCCACTTAATCGGGCAGATTGGCCCAATCTATGCGGAAGAATATGAGGAGCTGAGCGATAAGGGTTACGCGATGAACGATGTTATCGGAAAAAGCGGTATTGAGGAGGCGTTTGAATCCCAGCTGCGCGGGCAAAATGGCAAACGAACCATCACCCTGAACTCCAATGGCGAGGTGATCGACGCTACGGTAACGGAGCCGCCGGTTCCGGGCAATTCAATCATGCTTACCATTGATATGGATTTGCAGCAGGTCGCGCAGGATTCTCTGGAAGAAGAGATCCTTTGGCTGCAGGCCAATGGCGAGGAGGGGGAAGGAAAGGAAGCCACGGCTGGCGCAGTAGTGGCTCTTGACTGTAAGACGGGCGAAATTCTAGCCATGGCCAGTTACCCGACCTATAATCTGGCTACCTATAACCAGGATTACAACGATCTTTTGGCAAACCCGGACAATCCGCTTTTCAATCGGGCGCTGCAGGGGACTTATGCACCCGGCTCTATTTTTAAGCCTTTGGTGGGTACAGCCGGTTTGCAGGAGGGGCTGATCACCCCTTCCTATACTTATACGTGCAACCATGTCTATACCTTCTATGAAGACTATCAGCCCACCTGCCTGGGATGGCATCCCAATTTTACGGTAATGGACGCACTGCGGGTTTCCTGTAATATTTTCTTTTACGATCTGGGCCGCCGTTTAGGGATCGATACGCTGGTGGATTATGCAAGTCAGTTCGGTCTGGGAGAACCCACCGGCATTGAGTTGCCGGAGGCAATTGGACACATGTCCAGCCCGGAATACAGTGAGTCGATAGGAGAGATCTGGAACCCCGGAGACGTGCTCCAGACCTCTATTGGACAGAGCAAGAGCCTGTTTACCCCTTTGCAGCTGGCAACCTACACCGCAACGCTGGCCAACGGCGGCGTGCGGATGAAAACCCATCTGGTTAAAAGCATAAAAAGCTATGCTTTGGATGAGACGGTGGAGGACATAGAACCGGAAGTGGTTGTCGATATGGGGTTATCTGGAACCGCGGTCAGCGCCATTCGGGACGGGATGATCCGTGCATCCGGCCAGAACGGTTACAGCGGCACCTCCGGCGCTTATTTCGGGGACTACCCTATTTCGGTGGCGTCTAAGACCGGTACGCCGGAGACCACCAGTTTTCCCAACGGCACTTATATCTGCTATGCGCCGGCAGAAGACCCTCAGATCGCTGTGGCGGTGGTCATCGAAAACGGCTACCATGGCTATTGGGGTGCGGCGGTGGCAAAGGCAATTTTTGACGAGTATTTCTTCGGAAAAACCAACGATCAGCTGCCCACTGCGGCAGATACCCTTTTGCCATAGTCCGTTTGGGAGAATTCTCCTGACGGCAGCAAGGATTCATTGGACTGATGTAGGAGGGAGTAAAATGCAAAAGCTGTTGTCTGTTGTCCTGCTGATTCTGCTTATCATTGCCACGCTGACCGGATGCCAAACGAAATCGCCTGAGGTCAGTGTGAAAAACACGATTGACACCGGCGTTCAAACCTATTGTGAAATGAGCGATGGTACCTGGCAGTGTGACGGCCGCTCTTATCAGTACCGGCTGGAGATCAGCGGCAGAACACCGCAAGCTGCTGTGGATTCCACCTTTGTATATCTCAGCAATTTAGAAGAAATCCCGTTCGAACAAGCGTGGAAAGCCGCTGGATTCAGCAGCAGTTCGGACGACTATTTTTCCCCGGAAGACGCGGTTCTTGTGGAATGGAGAACAGAATAATCCACACCATTTGCCGAAAAGGAAAAACAGGCGCAGCCAACGGATGCGCCTGTTTTGTTTTTATCGTTTATCATTCCCAGTTTCCCCGACTGGCCCAGCCGGACAAATGGCCCTACAGCAGATGCACCCCTCTGGCTTCGCAGGCATCGATCATCTCGTTGGACCAGACAGCTGCCTGTACTTCGCCGATATGCACCTTGTTGAGCATCAGCATGCAGATACGCGACTGCCCGATGCCGCCGCCCATGGTAAGGGGCAGCTGCCCTTCCAACAGCATTTTGTGGAACGGCAGTTCGGCGCGGGATTCGCAGTTTGCTTTGGCCAGCTGTTCTTTCAGCGCCTTTTCGTCCACCCGGATCCCCATGGAGGAAATCTCTACCGCCCGGTTCAAAAGCGGGTACCATACCAGGATATCGCCGTTGAGTGACCAGTCGTCGTAGTCCGGCGCACGTCCGTCATGAGGCTTTCCGGAACGCAGCTTGTCGCCGATCTGCATCAAAAATACCAGTCCGTGTTCTTTGCAGGCGGCATCCTCCCTCTGCTTGGGAGTCAAATCCGGATAGCAGTCTTCTAACTGCTGGGTGGTGAGAAAAGTGATTTTTTCCGGAATCACCCGATTCAGGATGGGGAACTGCCGGCATGCCTGATCCTGTGTGCGCCTCAGCGCTCCAACAATAGCTTTTACCGTATCCTGCAGATAGGCGGTATTGCGCAGCGATTTGGTAATCACCTTTTCCCAGTCCCATTGGTCGACATAAACCGAATGCAGATTATCCAGATCTTCATCCCGGCGGATCGCGTTCATGTCAGTGTAGATGCCGCTGCCGGGGCCGAAGCCATAGCGCTTGAGCGCCAGCCTTTTCCATTTGGCAAGGCTGTGTACCACCTGCACGTCACTGTGCATTTCCAGCACATCAAACTGGACCGGGCGCTCCACACCGTTGAGATCGTCATTCAGCCCCGATTCCGGCCGGACGAATAAAGGGGCGGAAACCCGAATCAGGTGCAAAGCCTCGGCCAATTCCCGTTCAAACGTATCCTTCACCAGCTTGATGGCAACTTCCGTGTTGAGGATATCCAGTTTTGATGTGTAGTGATCCGGTAAAATCAGTTTTTGTAAAGACATTCCCCTCATCCTCCAAGCAGTTTGCAGTTTTAACAGCTCTGTCCTGCATTTTACCACAAATCATCTGTGCTGGCAAGGAAAAAAGGGGCGAATACGCTTTTCTATTGAACCGTTGCAGAAGAGCCGGCGGTTGTCGCCTCTGCCCGGGACCAGAACATCAGCGCGCCGCAGCCCAGCGAAACGGCGATGGCAAATAAAAAGGGATACAGGCGGCTGGCATCGCTCATGGCCCCCATCACTGTCCCAAATGGTGAAGTAATTGCCAGAGCGATGACATGCAGCATGGCATAAACCCGTGAACGCTCTTTTTTATCCACATACAAAAACAACAGGGATTCCTTTCTCGGAATGACAAACGCATTGGCGATTGCCTCGAAAAAAATATAAAGCACAGCTCCTATCCAAGAGACCCCCTGAAACAGCAGCGGGCAAGCAAAAGCGGCCGCGTATAAAACAAGCCCGACCGTTAAAACCGCCCGATGGCTTTTTTCATTGATTTTGCTTTGAGCAGTAAACATAAACAGCAGGCACACGGCAGCCCGGATCATGGGGATGTATCCCAGCGAAGCGGTAGGCAAGCCCAGCCGTTCGGTGGCAAAGTCATAGAAAAAGGTATTAATGATAATATTGTTGATGCCAATGGTAATCACCAGTATCAGCAAAAGACGAGTCGCCGGCGTGGTAAAGATCAGCTTGAAAACCCGCCCATAGCCGGAAAGCATCCGGTAAAGCGGAATGTTTTTCGTCTCAGCGATCCTTTTTTTGCCCTGGGCCGTTTCTTTCGCTTTCCAAAAAAGCAGTGTGCATTTGAACGCCTGGGACAGAAAAGCAAAGAAGTAAACGCCCCGCAGCGCCGGGATGATGCTGAATTTTTGCACCAGAATGATAGAAATTGGAGTCAGAAAAGTAGCGGCCAGCTGTACCATGGTAATGCCGGAAAAAGCGTAGGGAATTTTTTTCGGAGGGCAGTCTTCTGTTAAAAGGCCGTTCCAGGCATTGGTATTGATCTGCCAACAGCCAGAAAACGCCATGGATACCGCAAACCACCAGAAATTCTGTGCGCAGGCCAAAAGCAGCACGGACAGCGCACCGGACAAAAGATCAAAATAATAGCAGGTTTTTCTGCGGCCCAGCTTATCGGTGATGACGCCTCCAAAAAAGGAGCTGATAAACTGTGCTGCCAGCTGAATGGTGACCAATGTTCCCAGAAGCGTTCCCAGGCTGGCGTTATCCAGCCCGATGATCGCCTTTCGGTACTCCACCGCATAAGCCACATACAGCGCGTTGGTAATCGCCCAAAATGGTTCGCACAGCACACACCACTTGGCGTTCCCCTCCAGCTGCATCAGCTGATTGATCAGAGGATTTTTTCTTAACAGCCGGGAAAGAGTGTTTGCCATAAAAATTTCACCCGCTTTCTTTTTGATAGGACAGGATAAAACATCTCTTTTTCTATCATAGCGGAAAAAGATGGGAATTACAAGCCGGTTTTGAACAAATACGCTTGTTTTTTATCATAAATCAGAAAATTTTTAGTGATCATTCCAGATTGGAAAGTTTTTTGCAGATCCCGCTTTTTCTCTTTTTTTTATTTTTGATTTATGATAGAATAAAGAAGAATTTGTATACATTTACTTTGCCGGGCTGCTTGTTCAGTGGCCGACTTTATCTCGATCGAGGTGCTTTTATGAAAATGAAACTGGCCCTTTTGCTGGGGAAGCTTTTGTATCTGCTGGGCAAGCCCTTTGGAAAATCCACCAACCTGCCCGGCGAGCTGGCGCTGAAGATCTGCCCGCAAATGATGGGCAATTTCCGGTTTGACGGGAAAATCCTTGCCGTCACCGGGTCGAACGGAAAGACTTCCACAGCCAATATGATTGCCCATATTTTGAAAAAGCAGGGGCGTTCGGTGGCGCATAATGCCAAGGGTTCCAATCTGACCGGCGGGGTGGCCACTACGCTGCTGGCGGCGTCCACCATGGGTGGCCGTGTCAAACAGGATTTTGTGGTGCTGGAGGTGGACGAGCGGTTTTCCCGGCTGATCTTCCGGGATTTTTCACCGGACTACCTGCTTTGCACCAATTTATTTCGCGATCAGCTGACCCGCAACGGAAATGTGGATGTAATCATCGAAAAGCTGCATGAGGCGATCAAACCGTCGGTGAAGCTGATTTTAAATGGGAACGACCCGATTAGCGGCAACCTGGCCCCGCAGAACGAAAGGGTTTATTATGGCCTTTCCCAAACAGAGCAATCGTCGGAAAAATGCCTCAACATCACCCATGACGCAAAGGTTTGCCCCCGTTGTTTTGGCCGCATGACCTATACCTACTATCACTACAACCACATCGGCGGTTTTCAGTGCTCCAAGTGTGGGTATGCCAACCCCCAGTGGGCCTATACGGCTGAGAATGTAGATTTTGTTTCCGGAGATTTTACTGTCAACGGATGCCGGGTTCATACGGATTATAAGGATGTGTTTAATATTCTCAACACCACCGCTGCCATTGCGGCCTGTACTGAGCTGGGCTTGCCGTTGGAAGGCTGCTGTCAGGCGGCATCCTCCTTTGTGGCGCTGAAACAGCGGTATGACGAGTTTCAGGTAGGCGGCCGCCGGGCAGTGATGATCTTGTCTAAAAATCAGAACCCCGTCTCCTTTGACCAGTCCATCACCCACGTGCTGGAACGGGAAGGAGAAAAAACCGTTGTCGTTTTTATCAATAACATCAATCACACCGGCCACAAAGATACCACCTGGCTTTACGATATCGGTTTTGAACGGCTGTTGGGCAAAGTGGACGCAATCGTCGGCACCGGACCCAGGGCGTATGATCTTGCAGTGCGGCTGAAGCTGGCAGGTTTTCCGCCGGAACAGATCCGCATCGAGCGGGATTTGTCCCAGCTGAAAGCGGTGGTGGATAGAACCCGCGGCGATATCTGTATTTTAACTGAACTGTACGACGCAAAGTCCATTCTGGAGGTGATCAGCAAATGAGCAAAGTGAACATTCTCTGGATGTACGACGACCTGTTGGATTTGTATGGAGACTGGGGCAACCTGCTTGCGGTGACCAAAGGGCTGGATGCGATGGGGATCTCGTGGGAAATCGACCATAAAAGCCTGGGGGATCAGCCGGACTTTTCCCGCTATCAAATGGTATATATCGGACCGGGGAAAGCGCGGAGCCTGGCCGAAGCGGCAAAGGATCTGGCTGGTAAAAAGCAGGCGGTGCTGGATGCGGTGGAAAGCGGCGTTGTGTTCCTGGCAACTGGGAACAGCCGCCTTCTGTTCGGGAAAAGCTTTACTGATGCCGGAGGGCAGCAGATACCCGGTATTGGGCTGTTTGACTATACGGGCGAAGAGACCGGCAACGTTTTTATTTCTGACGTACTGGCTCATCCGGTATTCGCGCCAGAAACCGCATCTTACGGTTTTATCAACCGAACCGCCCATATTCATGGCAATGACCGGGATCCGCTCTTTACTGTAGTAAAAGGGGCGGGAGACGGCGAAACAGCCGGTGAATCCCACGAGGGGAATCTGTACCGGAACTTTTTTGGGACCTGGCAGCTTGGACCTCTCCTGGTCAAGAACCCCGAGATTTTAAAAGAACTTCTCCGCCGGCTGGTGGGGGAAGAATACCGGGACTGGAATACTACCGCTGAGGAACTGGCGTTGAAATTGACCTTAAACGAGATTCAGTAATTTCGATTGCGGACGCGATTTGACAGACCGCGTCCGCTTTTTTGGCGGGAGGCTATGTAGTATGAATATCAAAACCCTTTATCTTTCCGATTTGGACGGTACGCTGCTGCAAAATGACGCGTCCCTGTCGCCTTATGCTGTCAGGGAGCTGAACCGCATGATCGAAAAGGGGCTGTGCTTTTCTATTTCCAGTGCCCGCAGCACTGGAACGGTACTCGGCATTCTAGATGGACTTCGCCTCCAAGTTCCGATTGCCCTGTTTAATGGGGTAATCTACTATGATTATTTGGCTGCGCGCTTTGTCCGGATCCTGGAGATCGCCCCACAGGCGGCACAGCAGGTTGCCTTGTTCATGGAACGGTATGGTCTTCACAATACCATGTATACCTACCGGGATCAGCAGCTGTTCGCCTGTTACACCAGCCTGGATACGGAAAGGGAGCGCCAGTTTGCGGCCGAGCGATCCCGCTTTCCTCAAAAAAAATGGCGTCAGGTAGACTCTCTGGTGCAAACGGCGGAAAAGGAGCGGGTGGTGTTTTTTTCGATGCCGGGGCCAAAGGACAAAATGGATTGCCTGTACGCAGAGATGAAAAAAATTCCCGGCATTACGCTTTCCTATTACATGGATACCTACGAGCCGCTTTGGTATCTGGAAATCCAGGCCGGTGGCGTAGATAAACGGCTGTCCGTTGAAATTCTGCGCGAAATGACCGGCGCGGATCGCGTGGTTGCTTTCGGAGATAATCACAACGATTTGGCAATGGCAAAGGGAGCGGATTGGTTCTGCGCGGTGGAAAATGCTACTGCCGATGTGTTGGCCTGTGCCGATCATGTTGTGCCCGCCAATACGGAAGACGGCGTAATCCGATATCTTCTGGAGCTGGAAGCAAAAGGCAGCTGGTAGAAGCGGGATCGGCAAAAAACCAAATGGGGATATCGTGTCGGAGCATTCCTCAAAAAGAGGGAGAGTAAGCCGACATTTATCTTTCAGAATGGATCAAATTATGTTTTTCCCGGACAGCACGGATCAAAATCATGTTTCTTGTGTTGAAAAGCAAAAAAAGGAGGGGCTGTATGGAAAGGCTTATCTTTCATGTAGATGTCAACAGCGCATATCTTTCCTGGGAAGCAGCCCGACGCGTAGCCAATGGAGAAGAGGATATCCGGCTGATCCCCTCTGCCGTTGGCGGAGACCGGGAAAAACGTACCGGCGTGATTCTGGCGAAATCGATTCCTGCCAAAAAGTACCAGGTTCGCACAGGAGAGCCGGTTGCCATAGCGTTACGCAAGTGTCCTCAGCTTTACCTTGTCAAACCGGATTTCCGCCTGTACGAGCAAAATTCCAGGGCTTTTATGGACGTCTGCCGCAAGTACGCGCCGGTAGTTGAAAAGTTTTCTATCGACGAATGCTTTCTGGATATGAGCGGTACCCAGCGGTTGTACCCCAATCCCAGCGCCATCGCTATGCGGATGAAAAATGAAATCCGCGACACACTGGGATTTACGGTCAATATTGGCATTGGCCCCAACAAGATTTTGGCCAAAATGGCAAGCGACTTTGAAAAGCCGGATCAGATCCACACCCTGTTTTTCAGTGAGATTCCTCAAAAGCTTTGGCCTCTGCCGGTTCGGGCGCTTTTTACGGTCGGCCGTGCCACGGCGCAACGTCTGGAAAAAGGAGGAATATTCACCATTGGAGACTTGGCTCACGCAAATATTGCCTTTGTCCAGACGCTGATAGGCAAAAAGCTTGGACAGCAGTTGCATGAATATGCAAACGGCATCGATTCATCACCGGTTCTTTCCCAGCCGGGAGAGGCCAAAGGGTACAGCAATTCAACTACGCTTGCCCAGGATGTTCGATCTGCGGAAGAGGCAAACCGGATCCTGCTGGCGTTGTCGGACAGCGTCGCCGCCCGCATGCGTGCGGACGGCGTGCGGGCGTACTGCGTCTGCGTCACGATCCGTGCCAATGATTTCAAGGATAAGTCCCACCAGCAGACGCTTTTGGAGCCTACCGACATTACCGACGAAATTTTCTGTGCGTCCAAAAGCCTGTTTTCGCAGCTTTGGGATGGGCGCACGCCTTTGCGCCTGCTGGGGATCTCGTTGACAGAGCTGACCCGGGACGAGTACGCTCAGCAATCACTTTTTACCGATGAGAAAAAAGAAAAGGAAAAAAAGCTGGATCGGGCGGTAGACAGCATCCGGGGCAAATTCGGTTTCGATACCATTTCCCGCGGAGCCATCCTTCGCGCTAATTTTCAAGTAGGCAAAAAGTATCGGGCGCAGATGGACAAAGACCGTAACGAGGATCCATAGCTGCACCGAAAAGGTTCGGCGAGCAGGGCAAAGATTTGCCTGCAGAGAAAAAGGAGAGGCATGGCGGTGAGGTCGAGTATGTCTGGAAACAGGGGACGGAATCCGCAGAAGAAATCCCTTCAAAGATTCTTCCCCTCACCATCTTGTTCCTGTGCAGGCAATGGTTTTCAGCGCAGGAAAAGGGCGGACCCGTCGCATGTTTTCCGAGAAGCGAAGGGATGTTTTCAATCATATGAAAACAACTACGCTTGTTCCTTTTCCAAAGAGCCTGGTAAAGCGAGAGCGCGCAGCATACAGGGAGAACCTGTCAGAATCAGCGGAAATCTCCGCGAATATAAAAGCTTAAAAGAGTAAGAAAACATCAATGCTGCATCGTGCGCTGAAAATTTCTCAGCCATTACACCATTTCTAATAAGCATAGCACAAATCAGAAGAGAAAGGCCCCGGCTTTGTTTTACACAAAGTCGGGGCCTTCCACGCATAGGAAGGATAATCAGCTTCGATCTGCTTTGGATGTGGGCGCAAATCCAGGGCAAAGCAAAGGCCCGGAGCGCGATATGGCTTCAGCCCCTTGTCTGATGTCAGGGGGCAGTTGGGATCGCAAGCACCCGCAAAAGGGTGGTGGCGACAGCGTGCCGTCGCGAGGACGTTTATAACCGAGCAGGCAAGCCGAGCGTGCCCTTTTGCGGAAAAAGAGGGGCAAGGGAGCGGGCAGATGACTTCTTCTTTTTTGCCGCAGGCAAAAAAGAAGCCGGAGCAAAGCGGACTTTGCTCCAGCGTGACATAGTCGGTCGGTTTAGATTTGTTTTGGACGCGGGCGGAAATCCCCCGCAAAGCAAAAGGCCCGGAGCGCATCTGGCTCCAGGCCCTTGCTTGGTGGTGCGGGAGATGGGGGTCGAACCCACACTCCAAAGGAACTGGTTCCTAAGACCAGCGCGTCTGCCATTCCGCCACTCCCGCAGATAGCGCGCATGACACTTCCCTCATACGCCGCTTCTTTTTGCATTAAAAGGATATCATGGGTTGGCTTTTTTGTCAATTCTCCAAGGACAAAACGCCGTCCTCCAGCATGGTTTGGGCTGCCAGCAGCAGGCCGGTTTTGCCGGTGAAGTAGGTAAGCCCGCCCTGCATCCAGGCCGCGTAGGGCTCCCGGATCGGCCCGTCGGCAGATAACTCGATGGAAGCGCCCAGATGAAACGCCCCTGCCGCCATCACCACTTTGTTTTCGTAACCGGGCATATCCCAGGGCTCCGGTACTACAAAGGAATCTACCGGCGCACCGCGCTGGATTCCCTTGCAAAAAGCGACCAGCCCTTTTTCGCTGCCCAATTCGATGGATTGGATGATGTCTGTGCGTCTGTCGCGGCAGGATGGGGTGACGCGGAATCCCAGCCGTTCAAACAGCGAGGCGGCAAAAATCGCCGTTTTTACCGCATTGCAAACCACATTTGGGGCCAAAAACAGCCCCAGAAACATGTTCCTCAGTTCGCCCAGTGTGCAGCCAATCTCTTTTCCCTGCCCCGGCGTGGTCAGGCGGTATGCGCACTGTTCGATCAAATCCCGCCGCCCTGCAATGTATCCGCCGGTGCGGGCGATTCCGCCGCCCGCATTTTTGATCAGTGACCCTACGATTAAATCAGCGCCGAGCTGGGTTGGTTCCAGCTTTTCGGTAAAAATGCCGTAGCAGTTGTCCACCATGAAGATCACCTTGGGATTGTTTTGCCGAACCGCCCGAATCAGCTGTTCCATCATCGTCATATTGATGGACGGTCGCAGAGAATAGCCGCGAGACCGCTGCACATACGCCACTTTGACCCGGGGATCCCGCACAGCCTCGGAGATGGCTTCGATATCCGGCGTGCCATCCGGCAGCAGATTCACCTGCCGGTATTCAATGCCGAATTCTTTCAGCGAACCGCAGTTTTCTCCACGGATGCCGATAACCGGCTGAATGGTATCATAGGGCAGCCCGGTGATGGAAAGCATTACGTCGCCTGGACGAAGAACCCCAAACAGCGCAGTGGTCAGCGTATGGGTGCCGGATACAAAATGATGCCGCACCAGTGCGTCTTCGCTACCGGTAATTTCGGCCATCACCGCCTCCAGCGTTTCGCGGCCCCGGTCATCGTAGCCGTAGCCGGTGCTTCCTGCGAAATGGGATTCGCTGACCCCGTTGTGGATGAAGGCCGCCAGCACTTTCCGGCTGTTGTATTCGCCGATTTCCTCCGTGCGGGCAAACGCCGGCGCACAGTCGAGCTGCGCTTGTTCCCCCAGCTTTTCCAGCCTGGGATCGATGTCAAAAAATTTCTGATCCATGGGAATTGATTCTCCTTATGCCGCAGACGCCGCCACCGGCGGCGCCCTTATTGTTGATAAAGGTTTCTTGCGGGGTCAAGAGTCAACCAGCCGTTTTATCTCGGCAGCAGAGCCACTCCTCACCCCACAGGGTAAATCCAATCTGCTCATACACCTGCGCTGCCTCCGGGTTCTGGCAGATGACAAATGGAATGCGGCCTTTTTGCCGGGCCCGGTCTGCCAGCGAAAATACCAGTGCTGACGCATATCCCCGCCGCCGGAAGGCAGGGTCAGTGGCCACCGACCCGATCAGCGCCGCTTTTCGGTTTTGATGATAAATCCCGGCCGTGGCGGCCATTTTTCCCGCAGCCCGCACTCCCAACAGGGCTCCCTGCCGGTGGCGCAGCTTGTGGGAAATTTCGCAGTACCAAGGGGCGAAATCCTCCTTGGGAAGACCGAACACCGCCTGCAGCAGAGGATAAACCTCCCGGGGCGATGGTTCACAAAAGCCCGGAGGGATCACAGAAGGCCGCAGTGCGCCGGCAGCAGATAGAATCTGCCGGATTTGGATCGGCCAACCCAGCCATTTTGCCGCTGCCTTCAGCGTTTGACTTCTACCGCGCAGCTTTTTTGCGCCGGAGACGGCACAAAATGCCGCCAGTTCTTCCGGGTCGGGAAAACAGCCGGATACGACCAGCGTATCGCCAGACATAGACAGAAGTCCTTCTGCCTTTGGCGTGCGCCAGAACCGGGGAGGGCCGCTTTCCATGCCGTACAGATCCCATCGGGCTGTATGAATCGCCCCATATGGATCCGGGCCGGCGGCCGCCCGGATAAAACTGTCGTCTCCGGGCAGTACTGCTTTAATCACAGACTGCGTACGCCTCGGACAGTTTCATCAGCAGATCGTAAGTGGCGGTAATGTCCGCTACCTGCAGTACGCAAGACGGGGTATGCAGGTAGCGGCAGGGCATGGAAATTCCCACCGGGCGGATGCCGCCTGCCGCCTGATGCATGGAACCCGCGTTATTACCGCCAAACACGCCCAGCTTGGGTTGCGCCTTGATCCCATACTCTTTTGCGGTGTCCAGCGCCAGCTGGTACAGCCGTTTATCATAGATGGTTCCTTTGTCCATAAAGGAGACCACCGGGCCCTTACCCAAAAAACAGACCCGCTTTTCCGGCGCCACGCCGCCGATATCCGCAGCGGTGGTGGTCTCCACTGCCACCGCGATATCCGGTTTTACCGTATAAGCCGCCGTTTGCGCGCCCATGCCTCCTACTTCTTCCCGGGTAGTAAAGGAAAAATAGGTGTCGTATTCCAACGAAGACTGGATCATTTTAATCAGTACTGCGCAGCCTGCCCGGTCGTCTAAAGCCTTGGATTTAATGAATCCATTGCCGAAGCGCACGAATGGGGAATCAAAATATACCCGGTCCCCTACGCCGACCAGCCCTTCCGCTTCTTCGCGGCTTCGGCAGCCGATGTCGATCAAAAGATCTGCCGCTTTGATGGGGTCATCCCGGTGGTCCCGGTCGATCAGATGAACAGGTTTGGAGCTGATGATGCCATAGACCTTGCTTTTGCCTACCACCACCGGTTTGCCTTGGATGACCCGGTTATCAATGCCGCCAACCGTGGCAAAGCGCAGAAACCCCTCTTCGGTGATATAGGTGACAATAAAGCCAACTTCGTCCATATGCGCGTCGAACATCACCCGGTTGCGGGGGCGCTTTGCCCCTTTTTTAAAGGCGACGACATCGCCCAGAGGCGTTACTTCATATTCACAGTAGTCCCTGATCTGCTCGATGACGGCGGCGGCCACATCCTGCTCATCGCCGGAAACGCCATTGACAGCGCAGAGATTTTCGATCAGACGGATCATTTTCGGTTCCCCTCCTTTTTCACATAGGCGGCCAGCAGCCGGGCGGTATTTTCAATATCCTCCGGCAGAATTTTTTCTACCGGCGTGTGCATATATCCTTGCGGAATGGAAAGTATGCCGGTTTTCACGCCGCCCCGGGTAATGAGAATACTGTCGGCGTTGGTGCCGGTCCCGCCGCCCATGGCTTCGGTCTGATAGGGAATTCCTTCTTCCCGGGCAGCATCAACCAGCGAGCGGGACATTTCTGCGTCCAACAGGGAACCAAACGCTACAATGGGGCCTGCGCCAAATGTGCCGCACTGTTCTTTTTTACAATCAGGCGTCCAGCCAAAGCCCACGTCCACCGTTATCGCATGAGTGGGGTTTACCGTGTAGGCCACCGCCTGCGCACCCATGCCGCCCACTTCCTCCCGGGTCGTCAGAGTGACGGACAGCCCATAGGGTTTGTCCTCATTCTTGAGAAGCTCTGCCGCCCGCATCACCGCCACGCAGCTGGAGCGGTTGTCAATGGCCTTTCCGGTGATAAATCCGCCATGCATTTCCCGAGTGGGGGTGACGAAAGTAACGATATCCCCGGGCTGTACCCGCTTTTCGGCCTCTTCCCTGCTGTAGCCGATATCGATATAAATATCTTCAAATTTGGGGTTTTTCGCCTCGCCGCTCTGCAGATGGGGCGGGATGGAACAGATGACCCCAGGCAGATCTCCCTGCTTTGTATGTACCGATACCTGCGAAGCCAAAAGCAGGCTGCGGTCAAATCCGCCTACCGGCGAAACCTTTAAAAACCCCTCGTCGTCAATCCAGGTGACAATCATGCCGATTTCGTCCACATGGGCGTCCAGCATAAAATTTTTCTGGCCTTCTTCCGGCCGGCGGATGGTACAGATTAAATCGCCCAGCGGGCTGATCGACACCTCTCCCAGCGCCCGCAGTTCTTCGGCGGCCAGCGCCACCACCGAACTTTCCCGTCCGGAAACGCCCACCGCACGGGACAAACACATCAGGAAATCTTTGCAGTTCATGGTTTTCATCCTTTCTTTTCGCCGGGCAAACCGGCGGCCTTTATGGATAGGGGGAATCCTCCCTTGTTACGGTTTTAAGGCTGCTACCAGCTTTTTGAAATGCTCGCCCCGCTTTTCAAAATTCGGATACAGGTCAAAGCTGGCGCTGGCAGGGGACAGGGCCACAATATCGCCGCTGCCCGCCAGACCATCCGCAGTCTGTACCGCCTGCTCCATCGATTCGGCCCAATATACCGCCGGATGCTGTCCATCGTAATCCGGGCAGGCTTCCAGCGCCTGCTGGATCTTGGGGCCGGTAGCGCCCATCAGGATCAGATGGGACACTTTTTCACACAGATAGGGAGCCAGCGGCTCATAGGGGATCTTTTTGTCATATCCGCCGGCAATCAGGATAATCTTCTGCCCAAAGGCTTTGAGCCCCGCAATGGTGCGGGTAGGGCTGGTGCCGATGGAATCGTTGTACCATTTCACGCCGCAAATCTCCCGTACAAGTTCCATCCGGTGTTCTACCCCGCCGAATTCCCGGGCAGTCTGGGCCATGATTTCCACCGGAACGTCGCCCCATACGGCGCTGTATGCGGCCAAAAAGTTTTCCACGTTATGCAGCCCGGGCAGTTTAATCTGATCCATAGGAACAATCGGGGTTTCCACCCCCCGATAGCCCATGCACAGCTGCCCGTCCCGCCGAAGATAAGCGCCGGACCAAAGCGGCCGCTGCCGGGAAAATTCCAGCAATTCACCCCGGACAAGCCCTTCCATGTTCCGGGTAATCTCATTGTCCCGGTTCAGCACTGTGCGGGAAAAGCCATCCTGATGCAAAACCAAATTTTTTTTGCTGTCAATATATTCCTGCATATCCCGATGCACATCCAGGTGGTTGGGCGCCACGTTAGTGATCACCGCCACATCCGGGCTTTGGCGCATGGAAATCAGCTGAAAACTGGAAAGCTCCACCACTGCGGTATCGTCGGGAGAAATCTCTTCGATTACCGGCAGCAAAGCGCGGCCGATGTTGCCGCCTTTGTAGACCTTTTTCCCAGCCGCTTTCAGCATTTCGGCGATGAGCGTGGTAGTGGTGGTCTTGCCGTCAGAGCCGGTGACGGCATATATTTTGCAAGGGCATAAGGAAAAAAACAGCTCCATTTCGGAGGTGATGACGGCTCCTTCCTGCCGGGCTTTTTCCAGCGCGGGATGGTGAAAATACATCCCCGGCGCGCGGAACACCGCATCATAGCCGGTCAGGCCGTCCAGATAGCCGTCTCCCAGCACCATCCGGATGCCGCCTTGCTCAAATTCATCGGCCAGAGGGCCCAGCTGTTCCCGGCTTTTGCGGTCCAGCACCGAGACTGCCGCGCCTTTTTTGGCAAACAGGCGGATGCAGTCGGTATTGGTTACCCCCACGCCGATAAACGCGATTTTTTTGCCCCGCACCCACCGGAAAAACTCTTTTGCTTTCCAACCGTTCATGGCTTAATCCCCTTTTCGATCTTCTACCGCCTATTATACCCACCCGGAGGGAAAATAGCAATCATTGGAAACGACTGGCTCTCAGACTTTCCCACGTTTAAAATCCTACTTTGCGGAAGATCATCGGATATAAACCCAGCGCTGCAAACACAAGCAACGCATACCGTGCCGCATCCCACCAAAAAAGCGGAGGAAACAACAGGCCGAGCAAAAATTGCGCGCCCCCTAAAAGAAAAAGGCCCAGCAGAACACGCAGGATTTTCTTCCCCGTGGAGACCTGGTTGGAAAAAGAGACAAACCGCCGTTCAAACTCGATTCCAGCCCAAAAGCCTACCAGAAGGCCAAACGCTTTATATAAATCCTGCTGGCCCAGTGCGATTGTCAGCAAAAAAGAGACGCCGGTCATAATGGCAAGCATCTTCCTGTGGTCAAACCGGTTCCACAAAATGGGACAAACAAAAACTGCGGCGATTCCCAGTGCCAGCCCTGTCGCCACATCTTTGGGGTAGTGCACGCCCAAATACAGCCGGGACAGCCCCACTAACAGGCTGACCACCGCAGCGGCAGCCCAGCGCCATCCGCCGCCGCGGCGGGCCGGAAAGAAATACAGCGTCGCCGCATTCTGGCTGTGTCCACTGGGAAAGGAGTAGCCGGTAGCCGTATGCGCCCGCAGGGTGCGGATGCCGTCTATTCCAATGGGGCGCTCAAAACGGAAAAATCCTTTTAAGATATTGTTGCTCAGCCCGCTTACCAGCAGGGTAAAGGCAAGATCTTCCCCTGTTTTTTTGTCGAAAGCCCAATAGGATACCGCCAAAACCAGGATGACCGCCCACTGCTCTCCCAGCATGGTGATCAGCTGAAACATCCCATCCCAAAAAGGGGACGAAAAAGATTGGATCCATTTTAACAGCGCGAGTTCCATAGGTATCTTCCTTTCCGTTTTGCCGCCAGAAGCATTGTAATCAAAAAACCAGTGAAAAACAAATGCAGGGATTTCTCCCTGCAAGATTGTATGTAACAAAAAGCTGGTTTACAACTACAGCTGCGGAGCTTTCACATCGGCGTTTTTCTCCAGTCCGACCGTGGGCTTCAGCTCCCGATCCGCTTCCACCAGGCGGGCCATGACCACAAAACGCGCCCGCGCCTCTCCACCGACATAGCCGTATTTTGCCGTACAGGTGGACAGGGTTAGGATCTTATCATTGATGGGATCCACTTCTACGTCGTAGTCAAACTCCGACCGCGCCCGCCCCTCGCTGACGAGGGTATCAATTTCGCTGTCAATCATATTAATATAGCGGAAATTGACATCAGTATACATGACGGCAAAAATTTCCCAAACCATGTCTTCCTCTCCAGTAGAGAAAAAGATATACGGGTGGGACGCGGCAAATTCCTCGTCGGTAAACCGCAGCAGCTGGGCAAAATCCAAGCCGTTGGGATCATCCTGGCTGACGGCCGTGTTATGCCCGTAAATAATCGTATTGCGGCTTTCGGTTTCCCGGTTCCCGACCGTGCACTCATAGTCTACCCAGTAGCAGCCCTGAAAGCTGTACCTGCCCTCGTAATTCAAACGCATGTACTTGGTATTGTTGGTGGTCTGAACCACCGGCTGGTTGATATCTGTTCCCGGTACCTGCAGCCATCCGACGATCTCGCGGTTTGCTTCAGCCGCCTTCTGCTTCACCTGTTCGACCAGAGCCGGCGCCTCCACTGTCTGCATGGTATTGTCTTCCGGTTCTTTTAGCGTATTGACAAACGGATAAACCGAGGGCTTCTCTTCCGGCAGGGAAGAGCTGCTGTCATCTGTGCATCCGGTAACGGACAGAGCCATGACCAGCGTCAGAATCAGCGCACAGATTTTTTTATAAGAACATTTCATGGTCATTCTCCTTTAAAGGTCAATCCTGGGCTACCATTAAATATATATGAATTTTGCCGCTAAATCAACTGGAAAAAAGATCGTTTTTGCCGGCCCTTTTGTATTTCCCCCTGCTTTTAGCGGTGAAAGCATCACATCAGCGGGGCAAAAGCCTTGAGAATTGCCCGGCCCAACCGGCGCAGCAGAGGGATCCGCTCCTCCGGGTTGGGATGGATTTCCTGGGAAATTTCCATTGTTTTAAGGATGTCCTGCTTTACCGTTTGGATCACGGAACAGCGGAAAAAGGCAACGCCGCACTCAAAGTGCAGATAAAAGCTGCGGTAGTCCATATTGGCGGTGCCCACTACGCCGACTTCATCGTCCGCCACGAACATTTTTGCATGGATGAAGCCCGGCGTATATTCGTAGATACGGACGCCGGCCTCGATCAACTGGCGGTAAGAGGATCGGGTCACCGCGTGGACATACCATTTGTCCGGGATATGCGGAGTGATAATCCTTACATCTACGCCGCTTTGCGCCGCGATGATCAGCGCCGTGGTCATCTCATTGTCCAAAATCAGGTAAGGAGTGGTGATATACACATATTTTTTGGCACAGTTGATCATCTGCAGGTAGATGCTCTCCGCTACATTCACTTCGTCAATGGGGCTGTCGCCGTAAGGCTGGACATAACCGTCATCTCCGTACCGCCGGCCGGAGGGTTGGTATTCGTGGTAATCGGCGTTTTTTCCGTCCCGATAGCTCCACAGCTGCAAAAACATCATCGTCAGGTTCCAGGTCCCATCGCCCCGCAGCATTACCGCCGTATCCTTCCAATGGCCGTATCTTTCATAGGCGTTGATATATTCGTCTGCCAGGTTCAATCCGCCGCAAAATCCCACATCTCCATCAATCACGGTGATTTTCCGATGGTCGCGGTAGTTGAACATGGAGTTGAGCCGCGGGCGAAAGGGGTTGAATACGGCGCATTTGATCCCTGCCTCCTCCATCTGGCGGTAGTAATGGGGCGGCAGTGTCTGGATTGTGCCCAGATCGTCGTACATGAGCCGGACGTCCACGCCGGCGGCGGCCTTCTCCTTCATAATATCCAATACGGCGTTCCACATTTTTCCTTCCTGGATAATGAAATATTCCATGAAAATAAATTTCTCCGCTTTTCGGAGCTCCCGCAGCAGCGCCTCCCAAAAATCCTCGCCCAGAGGGAAATATTCCACCTGAGTATTTTTCCAAATAGGGTACAGGCCCGCATTGCGGATATAATCGCTCTGCCTTTTGAGATGGGGGGCATCTTTCCCCAGCGCATCGTCAATGTCCGCACCGGCGGCCAGGCGGCTTTCCTCCACCTGTTTATAGGCGTAGTCCCGGATGCGCTGGGCCTGCTTTTTGTCCATGGTCTTATTGCCGAACACCAGATAAAAAATACCGCCGAAGATAGGGAAAATCAAAATGGCGATAATCCAGGCGATTTTATAAGAAGGGTTGTCCCGCTTGGTGACGATCCAAAGGACGACAACCAAACTGACCAGCTGCAGGCTGACATAAGCATAAAGCCCATAGGAGGAGAGCTTGAGCACGATAAACAGCAGAAAACAAAACTGCACCAAAATCGCCAGGGTGACGATCACCACGCGGCTGCATAAAAATTTCAGAACCTTTTTCATCTTTTGTCCCTTCCTCCGCGGCGCGGCAGGTTTGCCGCTCTTGACCCTCATTACTTTACGCTTACGGTCGCGCCGCCTTTTTGCAGCGCAATGGTGCCAGTACGCATGACCTCCTGAATGTTATACGCTTTCAGCAGTTCCTCCAGCAGATCCAGCCGGTCCGGCAGGTCGCAGATCTCCAGCGTCATGGTAGTTTTGGTCAAATCCACAATATTGGCGTTCATGATTTTTGCAATATCCAGTATCTCGCTGCGGGTGCGGCCGGTGGCGGTGCATTTGATCAGCATCAGTTCCCGGCTGATCAAGTCCTGCTGGGGGATGGTGCGCACCTTGATCACATCCACCACTTTGTTCAGCTGTTTTTCCAGCTGTTCTACCGTATAAGCGTCTCCCTCCACGACGATGGTCATGCGGGATACGGTCTTATCCTCCGTAACCCCCACCGCCAGGGAATCGATGTTGAACCCCCGGCGGGAAAAAAGGCCGGTGATTCTGGACAGGACGCCCGCATGGTTTTCCACCAGGACGGAAATGGTATGCTTCATCTTTCCCCCTCCTTACACGGCAGGCTCGTCCGGCGACACCAGACACTGAAGCAGAAAGCTTTTCTCCCCGGCCAGCAGCGCCTGAACCGCCTCGTCAATTTCATCGTTATCTGAAATCGTCATGGCCCGAATGCCGTACACCTGTGCCAGCGCTGCAAAGTCCGGGCTCCCCGCGAGATCCACCGCTTCATAACGCTCTGCGTAATCCTGCTTCTGAATCTGGCGGACCAGGCCCAGGCAATCGTTGCGCAGTACGACCATTTTTACCGGAATGTCATGCTGGCACAGGGTAGCCAGCTCCTGCATGGACATTTGAAAGCCGCCGTCGCCCATCACCGCCACTACCTGGCGGGCGGTAGTGGCCAGCCGCGCGCCCATTGCCGCGGGCAGAGCGTACCCCATAGTCCCCATGCCGCCGCTGGTTAAAAAGCGTCCTTCTTTGATACGGGAGGAGCGGGCGGACCAGATCTGGTTAAGCCCTACGTCCGCCACATACACCGCATCGCTGTCCAGCGCTTGCGTCAAAGCGGCGATCAGGCGGTGGGGATTGACAAAGGCAGGCCGGTCGGAAAACGGCGCGCCGCTGCCCTGCTTTTCCCGCAGTTCCGCCAGCCACATGCCGGTATCCGTGGCCTGGCAGGTCTCGCACAATTCCTCTAAAACCAGCCGCGCATCCGCCACCAGAGGGATATTCGCCTCCATATTCTTGCGGATTTCTGCCGGGTCGATGTCAATATGGATGATCCGCGTCCGCCGTTCTAAAACGCCGGGCTGGCGCATAGCCCGGTCGCCAGCCCGGGTGCCGATCAAAATCAGAAGGTCCGAATGGTGGATGGCGTAGTTGGCCGCGCTGCAGCCAAAGGAACCCAACATGCCCAGATACAGCGGATGGGACGAAGGCATCAGCCCCAGACCCATCATGGTGGTGACTACCGGGATACCGCAGCGCTCGGCAAAGCTTTGCATCTGTGGGCGGGCCCCGGCGCTGAATACGCCGCCCCCTGCGCAGATGACCGGCCGGCGCGCCGCAGCAATGGCCTCGGCGACCCGACGCAGTTGCAGGGGATTGGCCCGGGTGCTGGGATGATACCCACGGATGGAAACCGAATCCGGATAGGCAAAGTCCAGTTCTTTCTTTTGGACATCCAGCGGCACGTCGATCAATACTGGGCCCGGCCGGCCGGTTCCCGCCAGATAAAACGCTTCCTTCATGATCCGCGGGATGTCCGCTGCGTCTTTTACCAAAAAACTATGCTTGGTAAAAGGTTCCGCCGCGCCGGTGATGTCCGCTTCTTGAAATACGTCGCGGCCCAGCTGGTCGCTGGGAACCTGCCCGGTGATGGCCACCAGCGGTACCGAATCCATATAGGCGGTAGCCAGTGCAGTCAAAAGGTTCAGCGCACCGGGCCCGGAGGTGGCAATACACACGCCGGGCCGCCCGCTGATCCGGCCATAGGCCGCAGCCGCGTGTCCCGCGTTTTGCTCCTGCCGAACGAGAATATGGCAGATTGGGCTGTCGGACAGGCAATCGTACACCGGGCAGATCGCCGCGCCAGGATAGCCGAAAACCGTGGTCACGCCCTCCTGCTCCAATGATGCGACGATGGCTTTTGCACCGGTCATGTCCAGTCCCCCTTTCAGCCTTTTTAACAGGCAGTATCGTATTTTTTATTATAAAATGACAGGGCTTTCCCGTCAATAGAACTCGGTTTTTCACTGAGTCGTTACCGGGAGGGCGGGTGCGGATTCATTGGCGAAAGCCGGATCTCAAATCCGTATTCCCGCAGCGAAAGATCCTTGTCGATCTGCTCTTCATAAACGCCGCCAGCCTGGACAAACCCGCTCTTTCGGTACAGACCGATCGCCGGCAGGTTGCAGTCCACCACGAAAAGGCGCAGATACGCCGCCCCTTTTTGTCTGGCAAGAGCCATTGCGTAAGAAAGCATCTGTCCTCCCACGCCCTGCCCGGCGTACTCCGGGCTGACCCCCAGACGATCCAGATAACAGGCGCAGGCCGCCGGCTTTGCCCAATCCACTGCATCCTGCCCGTCGTTGGAATCGCACAGAGCAAATCCCGCTGCAAGCGAGTCCCCTTCCTGCGCGACAAAAAAGCGGCCGTTTTCGATATCTCCCGCAAAATACGCACAGGGATATACATCATCCCAGATTGGGATGCCTTCTGCGTTCATCTTTTGGATAATTTTTTCATACATCCGCAACAACGGCAAAAGGTCGTCCTGCTTTGCCTGTCGGAATTCCATTGATTTCCCTCCCGCCGGGCTTCTGGTCCGGTCTAAAAATAGTATATATTATAGCTTTAAATTTCCCATTTGACAAGGGTTCCCCACCGCGGTACAATGAGAAAAACAGAAATAGATGGGGGATTTTATGAAACAAAAACGAATTTTGCCCTTTTTGCTGGCGGCGGCGCTGCTTTTAGGGCTGGCCGGCTGCGGCGGCGACTCGTCCGACAGCTCCTCTTTGCCGGAAGAAGAACCGGAAAATCTGGAATATCCGGTTTCCATCGGAGACGAGACCATCCCCGCCAGACCGGAAAAGGTTGTTTCTCTTTCCCCGGCGCTGACGGAGCTTTGTTTTGACATGGGATACGGCGAGCGGCTGACCGGCGTCAGCGACTACTGCGACTGGCCGGAGCAGGTACAGGATCTGCCTCGGATGGGTACGGCCCAGCAGCCGGATCTGGATGCTGTCCGGGCGGACAAGCCGGACGTCGTCATCACCCACACCGACCTTTCGGAAAATGACCTGATCGCGTTGCAGCAGGCCGATATCCCGGTAGTTGTCCTTTCCCGCGCCCGGCTGCCGGAGGACCTGAAAGATCTTTATGTGAATCTGGGGCGGCTTTTCGAGGGGGAACAGGCCGGCTCTGAGGCGGGCAAGGCCTTTTATAATGAGCAGATGGGCCGGGTGGAAAGCATTCAGGAAAAAGTAGAGGCATATATTCGCGGCGGAGGGAAGCAGCTGTCGGCGGTCTATCTGCGGATGCTGGATTTCACCGTTGCCACCGGCGATACGTTTGAGGGGGCGATGCTGGAAACCATCGGCTTTGAAAACGTTGCAGGCGCTTACGGCGGCTGGACCTACCCGCTGGATTTCATTAGCCAGTACGACCCGGACGTGATTTTCTGCAATGAGGACATTACCATCCCCATGCTGGAACAGAACGCCAACTATAAGGGGTTGCAGGCAACCATTCACGATATTGTTTATTCCTATGATTTTACGGCCTTTGAGCGGCAAGGCAAACGGATGTTTGATATGCTGGAGGATATGGCAAAAAAGGCGTATCCTGACGCGTTTGCCGATATGTCCGGGACACAGGAAGCTTCCTCCGAAGCGGCGCAGTGATATGCGGCAAAACGCTTTCCGGTTACGGAAGGCAGGGAAGGCAGTCAAAGCCGGCCCTGTGGGGAGATTCCCTGAAAATCTTGGCAAAATCCCACAAAAGTCTCTGCGGAAAACCAGTCTGCAGAGGCTTTTTTTGCAAATTTTCGGCCTTTTTTTCAGGTAAACGTTTTTATTTGGAAACGCTGCTTGCCTGTTTAGGACCCTTGTGCTAAAATGGGTGTGCTTTTAGGGCGGTATCCCATGCAGAATGGCTTCATCAGCAGGGATGATTTGCGTTTTCCATTTTGTGCTTATCAGGATACAGCCCATATCATCAACGGCTGTTCATCACGGAGGGAGGTGCTGGCGCAACATGCATAATAGAAAAGAGGTATCCCGGCAAATTTACCGAATGCTGATACCAATGATTCTGGAAAACGTTCTGACCACCTCCGCTTCACTGGTCACCACCGCTATGGTGGGGCGTTTGACTGCGCTGGAAATTTCGGCACAGGGCGTTGGCGGCAGAATTACCAATACTTATTTATCCCTATTTAAAGGGCTTGCCATCGGCGTAACGGTCGTGGCTGCGCTGTATTTCGGCGAAGGCCGCCGGGATAAATGCCGCCGCACAGTGGAGCAGGCTTTTGCCACTGCGGTACCTTTGGGCTTGGTCATCACCGGGTTGGTAGCATTTTTCCCCAGCTGGTTTGTCAAGCTCTTTACCTCTGATGGGGACATCATGTTCTACGCCGTTGGTTACCTGCAGATCCTGGCTGTTGGTTTACCGTTTGTAGCGATTACCTGTTTTGTCACCGCCGCGTTCCAGTCCCAGGGGAACACGAAAACACCCATGATCATCGCGGGGATTGTCAACGTAGTCAACATTGCGCTGGGATGGCTTTTGATCTTTGGCAACATGGGACTGCCGGCCATGGGGCTAACCGGCGCGGGAATTGCGTTGGTTGGCGCCCAAATCGTGGGAGCTCTCATTGGATTGCTGCTTTTGTACCACAAACGCGTCGGCCTGTTCCATGGCGCGGAGCACGGAAAGAAATTTTTCTCCCTGGAAAAGGGCTACCTCAAGGATATTTACACCACCGGCCTGCCCGCTTCCTGCGAAAATCTGTTGTGGCAGTTTGCTACCATCATCATCAGCCGGGTGATTCTCTCCTATGGCACCAACAGCTATGCCGCCTACCAGCTGGGCCTGCAGGCAGAGGGTGTGTGCGATATGCTTTCGGTCGGATTCGTCACCGCGTCTACCGCGCTGGCGGCCAAGGCAATCGGCCAACGGGACGACGCGCTGTATAAAATGTACTTTAAACAGCTGATCCGCATTTCCATGACCATCAGTATTTTTACATGCGCTGTATTGTTTTTCTGTCCGCGGTTTCTGATGAGCCTTTTAACCGACAAACAGGATTTGATCGAAATTGGCATGAAATATGTTTTTATTATGGGTTTTGCCCAAATCCCCCAGAACCTGTCCAAGATCTTTAACGGCACCATCCGTTCGGCGGGCCACAAATATGCGCCGATGATGATTTCTTTCACCGGCATCTGGCTGGTGCGGGTGGCGCTGTGCTGCCTGTCCGGCTGGGTCTTCCACTGGGACATTACCGCCCTGTGGTGGGCCATTGCACTGGATCAGCTGGTACGTGTTGCTCTCAGCGCAATTTTCTTCTGGAAAAAACGGGTATACCATACCATACAAACGATGCCGCCCGCTCATGGCGAAGAAACGTCGGTATAGAGGAATCCCTGCAAAGAGCCCGGCCAAGCCGGGCTCTTTTTGCAGTTGGTGACGCAAAGAACAGGAAAGGGCCGGCGCCCGCTTAAAAAACAGTAAAAATAGACAAATTTGAAAAGGAAAACGTTTTAACAAAAACGAACGCTCAAAACGATATTGACAATGCCGCAAGTCCCCTAGTATATTGAAAATTGCCCTAAACAACGGAGCTTTGCAGGGAAAGGCGGGTGTCCCTCACATGGCGAGAGAAAACAGAAAAAAAACGGTGCTGCAGTCCTTGCGGGAACTGCGGGGCAACGCTCGGGTGGCGGTTTTTCATGAACCGTTTTGGTCGATCCCTTACGGATTTTACAGCTTTTATCTGAGCCTTTATATGAAAAGCCAGGGCGTTACCGACGTTCAGATCGGATTTTTAATCTCCCTAAATTTCATCATCGGCACGATTTTGGCGCTGTTCGCCGGGGTGATGGTGGATAAAATCGGGAGGAGAAGAACGACGATTCTGTTCGGTCTGATCAGTTGGCCGGGATCGGCTCTGCTCAATTTCTTTGCGCATAGCTTTTGGATGTTTGCACTGGCGCAGATTGTCTGTGCCTTCAGCAAAATCAGCGATATCGGCTGGCAGCTCATCCTGATTGAGGACGCGGATGACGAACAGCGGCTGACATCGTTTAATATGTTCGGCATCATCGATATTCTGGCGGGATTTTTCACCCCTGTCGCGGGTGTCATCGTAGGCAACCTGGGGCTGGTAAAGGCCGAGCGGGGATTTTTACTGTTCGGTGCCATCTGTATGTTCATTATGATTATCCACCGGCACTTCAAATTCCATGAGACGGATATGGGACGCCTGGCGGTGGAACGCTCCCGCGCTGTCAGCTATTGGGGCACGCTGAAAAACAGCCTGACGCAGATGAAAAGCGTCGCTGCCAGCGGCAACCGCAAGTTGAGCTGCGTACTGGTCATTGTCGTGCTGTTCAATGCATATCAGCCGATCGGCGCGTACTCCAGCCTCTATTTTGCCCCCTATCTCACCGATGTGGTGGGATTGGATACGGCGGTGATCTCAGTGCTTGGCATCGTCAATTCCCTGTTTATGCTGTCGGTCTATCTGTTTGCCGTCCCGGCCATGAGCCATTTTAATAAGCTGTTTTCCCTGACGGTGGGTCTTAGCGTCCAGATCCTTTCCATGTTCCTGCGCATATTCCTGCCTGCGGGCAGCATCGCCTGGGCGGTGGTGTCGGTAGCGCTGTTCTCGGTGGGGTTTGGCCTGTGCCGTCCTTTTTTGGACGCGTTAATGGCAGAGGCCTCTCCAGAGACAGAGCGTTCTGGTATTTACGCCCTCAAAAATGTGCTGATTTCTTTGGCGTCGGCGTTAGCGGGGAGTCTTTCCGGATTTTTGTACCGGCTGAATCCCAAGAGCATTTATCTGGCGTCGATGATCCTGCTGGCGGTATGCATCCTGTTTATTTTCCGATATTTCCGGCAGAACCAGCGTGAGGAACAGCAGGCTTTATACCGGAATGATTTGCGGTGAAGCAAAAAATCTTTGCCGCCTGTACAGCTTTCTGCGGAGAGATGCGCTGTCTTTCTTTCGTTTTGCCCGGCTGGTTCCCAGCCGTTTTTTGTCGGAGTTCCCCCCTAATTTCCGGGAAACAGGGAATGAGGGAAAACGGATTTTCAAAAGAAACGTCATATGAGGTCTTTACAAGAGAATGGTTGTATGATAGCATAAGAAAAAGCGGGACGCCTGCTTGCCTGTCCGGCGAGCGGGCAGAACCAAACCTGGTTTACGAAAGGGTGGATCCAAAATGGTTCGGATGATTGGCATTGGAGATGCCAAAATGGATAAAAACATTACCGATATGATCGCTTATCCCGGCGGGCAGGCGATGAACATCGCCGTAAACGCCAAGCTGCAGGGAGCGCAGGCCGGCTTTATCGGCTGTATCGGAGATGACGTGCTGGGGCAGCATCTGGCAAAGACGCTGGACGAAATAGGCGTAGACCGCAGCCACAGCCATATTGTACACGCAGACAACGCCGCCACCAAATATCAGGTCATTGACGGCGAACGGGTCTGGGGTGGAACCAATCCCCGGCCGATCTCCCCTCTGCAGATGGCGATTCGTTTTATGTTGCCGTTTTACGGCCTTTCCGATGAGGATATGGCGTACATCAAAACCTTTGATGCGGCCCATCTTTGCAATACTGCCCATATGGACGAGTATCTGCCCCAGCTCAAGGCGATGGGGATTGTAGTGTCCTACGATTATTCCAATGACCATCTAAAGCCCGGATTGATGGAAAAGGTGGCGCCTTATGTGGATATCAGCCTGTTTTCCGCCAGTAAAATGACCGGCACCGAAATGATGGAGGGGCTGGTCAAGGCACACACGTTGGGCACCCGCATTGCCATTGCTACCAACGGCGGCGAAGGCGCGACTCTGTATGACGGCAACCGGTTTTATATGCAGAAGCCCGACTTGTGCGATGCGGTGGATACCATGGGCGCCGGCGACGCGTTCATTTCCGCTTTCCTTGTGGACTTTGTCGGATCTCAGGGGCTGCAGGCCCGCACGGAACAGCAGCGGGAGGAAAAAATCCGCCATGCGCTGGGTTATGCGTCTTCCTGGGCGGCGAAAGCCTGCATGAGGCCCGGCGCGTTCGGGCACGGCTGCAAAATTGCCAGTGAAGATTAGTTCCATACGGCTCTTGCCGTTTAGCGCAATAGATCAATGATAGACAATATCAGTGAAATGAGGGTATAATTATGGTAAAAGTCATCGGCATCGGCGACAGCATGGTCGATAAAAACCTGACCACCGGCATTATGTATCCTGGCGGCCAGTCTCTGAACATCCCGGTCAATATGCATTTTCTGGGCGCACAGGCTGCGTTCATCGGCTGCTTCGGCAACGACTATGTGGCAGAGCACATGAAAAAGACTCTGGATGAAATCGGCATCGATTATTCCCACTCCCACACCTATCCGGTTCCCAACGCCTGTGCCCACTATCGGGTCATTGATAACGACCGGGTTTTTGTGCGCCCTCCCAAAAAAGTAAACCCCATGACCCGCGCGCTGTTTTCCATGTTGGATTACGAGGGGTTCTCAGAAGAGGATATAGCGTATATCAAATCCTTCGATGTTGTTCACTGCTCCAATGATAGCGGAATCGAAGCTTACTATCCGGATTTCAAGGCGCAGGGGATTAAAATTTCCTTTGACTTTTCTTTGACCCATGAAAAAGAAGGGTATATGGAAGAAATCTGCCCCAACGCTTATTTTGTCCTGCTCTCCTGTAGCCATTTGAGCGAGACTGAAACCCAGGAGCGGCTGCTCAAAGCACATACGCTCGGCGCCCAAATCTGCATCGGCACCCGCGGCAGCAAAGGCTCCATTTGCTATGACGGCAACCGTTTCTACCATCAGCCGCCCCACTGGCTGGAGACGGTCGTAGACACTATGGGTGCCGGCGACGCGTTTATCTCCGCGTTTTTGTATCAGTTTATTGACAATGGCGGTTACGACGCGGAGGATAAATCCGAGATTATCACAAAGGCGTTGGAATTTGCGGCGGATTATTCCGCCAAATCCTGCATGATCGAAGGTTCCTTTGGTCACGGCGTTCCTTTCAAAGACTAACGGATAAAAAATGCGGCCCGGATTTTGGGGCCGCATTTTGTGTAACCTTCTGATTTTCAAACACGCTTTCGCCGCATGGTTTGCGATAGGAGTAAGCGATGCGGACGAAGTCTGGCATTTGTATGGAAAGGGAAGAAGAAACGGCGTTTTGGAAAGACGGCGGCGCCCACTGTGCGCCCCTAAAATCATTCTGGCAAAGTTGTCCCCTGAAAAAAGGGAATTCCGCTGTTTTGAGTTTACATTTCCATCTTTTTCTGCTAATATAAAAAGAGGTTAATACATAAGAAGAGGTGATTTTTATGGTAAAAGTAATTGGCGTCGGCGATTGTATGGTTGATAAAAACCTGACCACCGGCATGATGTATCCTGGCGGACAGGCTTTGAATATTGCGGTCAATACCAAACTGTGCGGTGCGCAGTCCGCATTTATCGGCGCGTTCGGCGACGATTATATTGCGGACCATATGAAAAAAACGATGGATGAAATCGGCATCGATTATTCCCATTCCCATTTCTATCATGCGCCCAACGCCTTTGCCCGGTACAAGGTCATCGATAACGACCGGGTGTTCCAGCGTTCTCCCAACGGCCGGTACAATCCGTTGCAGGGCGCAATCCGCCGGATGCTGGCTTATGAAGGCTTTTCTCAGGAGGATATTGCATATATCAAAGGCTTTGATGTGATGCACACCAGCAACGGTGCGTTTATTGAAGAATATCTCCCGGAGCTGGCGGGCGAAGGCATTAAAATCTCTTATGACTTTTCCTTGGATCACATGAAAGAGGGCGTCATGGAAAAAGTATGTCCCTACAGCTATTTTGTCCTGCTTTCCTGTAGCCATATGACGACGACCGAAATGCAGGAGCAGCTGATCAAAGCGCATACCCTGGGTGCAAAAATCTGCATCGGCACCCGTGGCAGCGAGGGTTCTACCTGTTATGACGGCGATCAGTTCTACACGCAGGCGCCTCATTGGAAAGAACATGTTGTGGATACCATGGGCGCTGGGGATGCATTTGTTTCCGCGTTTTTATATGATTTTATTGGCCACGACGGATATCATGCCAAAGATAAGTCTGAAATCATCAAGCATGCGCTGGATTTTGCTGCGGAATACTCGGCCAATTCCTGCATGATCGAAGGCTCTTTTGGGCACGGCGCTCCCTATTTGAGCGAAGAATAATCAGATCCTTCCTTTTTTCCAAAAAAATAAGGCTGATCCGGCGAAACATTTCGCCGGATGCCTTCTTTTGCGCTTGTAACTCAGCTGGATAGAGTGCGTCCCTCCTAAGGACGAAGCCGGGGGTTCGAATCCCTTCAAGCGCGCCATAATAATGTCGAAAGAAGTCGACCGCTGTACAGCGGTCGACTTCTTTTGTGTTTTTTGTATTTTGATGAGAAAATATAAATAAATTTATTTATAATAGCCAGGAGGTGTAAAATGGAAAAGAATCTTTTAAAACAAAATAAAGAAAGTTGGGATGCAATTGCCGATTCTTTCTTTGGAGTGACAGCTCTACCTGTTTATGGCTGTTTTATACCTACAGAAGATGAACTTGGTTTATTTCCTGTACTAGAAAATAAAAAAGTGTTGGATATCGGCTGTGGCAGCGGACATTCTCTAAAATGGTGTGGCGATAAAGGTGCCAAAGAATTATGGGGGCTTGACTTGTCAACCAAGCAAATTGAAAATGCAACGAAGTTTTTATCCGATAACCATTATAAACCATACCTTTTTAATGCCCCAATGGAGCAAAACCCAGGTATTCCAGAACATTATTTTGATATCGTCTACTCAATATATGCCATAGGCTGGACGATGGATATACAAAAAACATTTAATCTTATTTCATCCTATTTAAAGCAGGACGGCGTTTTCATATTTAGTTGGGATCATCCATTTATGCACTGTATCGAGGCCTTTGAGAATACATTGATTTTTTCAGGTAGTTATTTTGAAGAAGGACCGTTTACATTTAAAAAGAATATAAATGTCCCTGCTAATCGCAATAATCCGGATCTCAACAAAGAAAATGGATTTCCTCTAACACTCTATAACAGACGATTATCCGATTACATCAACGGACTCGCAAAAGCCGGATTTGTTGTTGAAAGGGTTGTTGAAGAAACTGACAGAAAAACATTAGATAACGATTATGCGTTTAGTTCGCGATTTTATTCGCCTTATAAAGCCCGAAAATTTCCTCAATCAATTATTTTTAAAGCGAGGAAATTGTAACTGAAATTCACCAGCATCATTTCAATGCGGGAGTTCAAGTTTACTCCAAAAACGGCTGGAGATTCCTCTTGTCTCACCCTCACACCAGGCTGAGCCTGGACGCAAATTGCGTTCCGGGCGCAGTTTTTTTTGCCTGTTCGCTCGCGTTTTAGTGGACATTTTTTTTGTAGCATAAACCTATTCGAGAGCCTCGACACGCAATTCGCGTGCGGGGCTTTTTCTTTGTCGAAGCCCGGATGCTCGCGCTTATGGCGGGGATCTTTTTGGTACCGCAAACGAGTCGGCATGCCGCTGCCAAAAAGCACACCCCATCTTGTGAGGTGTGCTTTTTTGTTTCCGCGATGCCGGACGATAGTTTGTTGCCGGCGCAACATGCTCCGCAGAAGATGGATCTTGCGGTGTTTTTTGGGCTTGCAGAAAAAATCTTCCGCGGCACCGCGTTTTCCCGGGAAAATCCGCCCGCGCTGATAAATGGCCATATCGATTGGATATAATAACAAAAAAACAAACCGGAGGGCTTTTTATGAATTTCTCGATTGAAGCAGGAACGATCTGCTCGTATGGAAAAATGCTGGCGGCAGAAGAGAGAAGCGCAGGCACCATCGAAAAATATTTGCGGGACGTCAGGGCCTTTGCCTCATGGCTTGGCGGACGGGCGCTGAACAAAGAGGAGACGGCGGGGTGGAAACAGCATCTACTCGCACGGGGCTATACGCCGGTTACCGTCAACTCCATGTTATCTGCGCTGAACCGTTTTTTTCACTTCATCGGCCGAGACGAATGCCGGGTCCGGTTTTTGCGGATTCAGCGCCGCGTTTTCCGCGATCCCACACGAGATTTGGGGCGGGACGATTATGAACGGCTGCTGCAAGCTGCTGAAACCAGCGGCAATATCCGGCTCAAGCTGCTGATGGAGACCATCTGTGCTACCGGAATCCGAGTAAGCGAGCTTCGCCACATCACTGTGGAAGCAATCAGCATAGGACGGGCGCAAATTGCTTTGAAAGGAAAAATCCGTACGATCCTGCTCCCGGGGAAGCTTTGCCGGAAACTGAAAAAATATGCTCAAAAACAAAACATTCCTTCTGGAGAGATCTTTCTTACCAATAAAGGAAACAGCCTTTCCCGAAGACAGGTATGGCGTGAGATGAAGCGGCTTTGCAATCGGGCCGGCGTTTTGCCCAGCAGGGTTTTTCCACACAATCTCCGGCATCTTTTTGCCGTCACATTCTACAAAGCGAGTAAGGATATTGTAAAACTAGCAGATGTACTGGGACATTCCAATATCGAGACAACCCGCATATACCTGATCTCTACCGGGGAAGAGCACATTCGGCAGCTGGAACAGCTCCGGCTAATCAGCTGATACAAAATCTATATTTTGTTCCGAAAGTTTTTTGTAAAAAAGCGTGGTGCACTTCAAAATTTGTTGACGAATCCGGAAAAAGCGGTTTTAGACGAAATGGGATCTCAAACAGCGCATGGGAAACAAAGCCGCAAAATAAAAATGCTTTTGGGGCTTGCTTCTTTCTGTCCGGAAATCAAAAACGCCTTGAGGATTTGGTTTTTCCGTAGTATAATAAATCAATATTAGCAATGTGAAAGTGATTTTTTGGAACAAAATATAGATTTTGTATCCTGTTGCAATTCCGTTCCCCCGCGTCATACCACCACAGGATACTCCATGATCTGGACGCTTTCTCGATCTGGATAAAAAAGCGGAAGAAAGAAAGGAGCAACTTCACCATGCGGCCCAACCAAACCTGTAAGGAAAGCGGATGTTTATTGGAGAAGCTTGCCGAACTGGCCGGGTGTAATTACCTTTCCGACCTTCGGTGCGCCCTTTCTTTCCGCTATTCCCTTTTCTTTGCGCTTCCGCAGATCTTGGCAGAGGACTATTCCGTGAAGGAGTGGAACGATGCCGTTGGGTATATCCTCGGGACGAGGACATCCTTTTCTTCAGCGCGGGAAGCCTATGGCTTTTTGCTGCATGCGCTTGCCGAATCTGCCGGCCCTGATGCCACATCCTGATTTGCTGTGAGCGATCTCCCGGGCGGCTTGCCTCTGCAAAGAAAGAACAGCATAATAAAAAGGCGGAAAGCAACGCCTTTTT
>CAJFOX010000041.1 GCA_904397845.1 uncultured Oscillospiraceae bacterium | reverse complement strand
TGCGGGTAACAGGACTTGAACCTGCACAGCCTTGCGACCATTAGAACCTGAATCTAACGCGTCTGCCAATTCCGCCATACCCGCATAATTTATTTTTCATAACGGCAGCTGGTGCCAACGTATGCGATTATATCATCCATTGCTGGGATTGTCAATGATTTTTTTTTGAAAAAGTTTTGCAGTTTTCCAAAAAAATGCTTTTCATTTTTGAAAAAGTATGGTATACTAAACTGCGCAATTTCATATGCGCCTGTAGCTCAGTGGATAGAGCACCGGCCTCCGGAGCCGGGTGCGTAGGTTCGATTCCTATCAGGCGTACCAAAAATCCCATTAAGCGGAAAGCTTAATGGGATTTTTTTGTAAGGAAGGCCCATCTGCCTGGTGTAAAATCTTTCCCGGCTGTTCCCGGTTTGCCATACCAGTCAAAAAAGTGCCCTTGTCGTGCCGCGGCCGTACTGGGGACGTTCGCGGTGCAAGATTTTATGAAGGGGGATTCTGCCGCCGTATGCAAACGTGCATGACGGCTTTTAAACCGGCCAAAAGACCGACCGGCTTAAAAAAGGCTGAGCTGTTCGTTCCGCACCTGTTGGGCAGCAACCGCCTCCCGGTTGATCTGGGTGGCGGGCAGATTGGACAGGAAGACGGAGGGCTTGCCGGAAGTTGTTAAGACCAGCTCTTCTTGCGCACGGGTGAGCCCGACAAAAAATAGCCGCCGTTCCTCTTCCAGATCCGTTTCCCCTTTGGCAGATTCCAACGGGATGTTCCCTTCCTTCACACCGCATAAGATGACAACCGGAAATTCCAGCCCCTTGGCAGCATGCAGCGTCATCAGGCGCACTGCGCCAGAGGCATACGTTTTTCCTGCCGCCCGGTGAAGATCCGCTTCCCGCCCCAACAGCAGGGCCTGATAAAACGAGTCCATATCGCCAAAAAAAACCGCGGCGTTTTGCAGCTTTTCCATGGCGGGAGAGACATGCTTTTTATCCAGCCAGCATTCCAACAGGCGGCGGGGTTTTTCCTTCCGCACCATCGGCATAAAAGCTTCCGCCGCCCCGAGGAAGGGAAGAAGATGAGGGTAAGCCGCCGCCTCGGCACGCAGCGCGCCAATGATGTCTCCATCTTTTTCCCGGAAGACGGCCTTGACCGCCTGTTCCACCACGTCGGCAGGGCAGCGCCAGATCAGGCGCAGGGCATTTTCCAGCGCCAGCGTATCCTGGCCGTGCAACAGCCAGCCAAAAAAGCCTATCGTCCCGCGCACCTCGTCGTCGGCAAGATAGTCTTCACGGCCGGTGACCACGCAGGGGATGCTGTCATGCCGCAGACATTTTTCCAGCAATTTTTCCTGCCGGTGGGTTCGGCAGAGGACGGCAATGTCCGAAAAGGAGCGTACAACGCGCCTTTGTTCGGCGTTGTGTGCCTCCAGCATGCCGAGGCCGCCCGTCATGAAAGCGATCTGACGGGCGACGGCAATGCCTTCGGAGAGATCGCTCGGTGCGGCGATCAGGCGTACTGGATCGCCGTCGGGCCGGTTGGGCAGCAGGGTGCGGACGGGGCCTGGATTGGGAGAGATGGCCGACAGCGCTGCAGAAAGGATCTGGGGGGTACTGCGGTAGTTTTGCACCAGCCGGATTTCCTGTAAGCCGGGCAGATCCTCCTTCAGCCGATCGAAGCAGTCGGCGCCGGCACCCCGAAAGCCGTAGATGGCCTGATCCGGGTCCCCGATGACAAACAGGCTTTGTCCGCCCTGGTTCCATTGGCGGACCAGGCGGTACTGTAAGTCGTTGATGTCCTGAAATTCGTCTACCAGCAGATGGGAAAAGCGCCGGCCGCCGCTTGGTGCGCTGGTCAGTGCGCTTACCAGCAGATCATCAAAATCCAGGCACCCCTTTTTTTGCAAAAGCGTCTGATAGTCCAAAAACGCGTCTTCTTCCAGCAGGGATTGATCCGGAGTGCAACCGTTTTTGATCCGGGAAACCTCTTGCAGGAAGCGGCGGGGAGACAGGGACAGCTCCCGGTTTTGGATGATTTGGGAAGCCAGGGCCAGAGCATCCGGCTCGCCAATAAGCGAAACCTCCCCCAGCAATTCCAGGCAGATGGCGTGAAAAGTACCGATGGTCATACCACGCACGGCCCGTTTTCCACCAAGTCTCTGTTCCAGCCGTCCTCGCATTTCGGCAGCAGCCTGATTGGTAAAGGTCACAGCGGTAATCTGAGAGGGCTTGACGCCACACTGCTCCACCAGATAGGCAATGCGGGCGACCAGTGTTTTCGTTTTTCCGGTGCCCGGCCCGGCAATCACTGCCACAGCCGGTTCTGACGCGCATACGGCGGCCTACTGTTCCGGGTTTAGCTGTTCCGGCTGCGTCGGCTGCTCCTGCGTTTCCGGCACCGCTTTAGAAGAGGCGGGTTTCTGTATTTTAGGAAGAGATGGGGCAGAAGGTTCTGCCGGGCCGGATATCCCAAACAGAGAGGTCTGTCCCTCCAGCGCCTGGATTTCTGAGGGGCTTAGCAGCAGAATCTTCCCGTATTCTCCGTCGTATCCGGGAATGCGGTGTACCTGCCCGTTCCGCAGACGGCGGATTCCTTCGGCCACGCAGGGACCCGCCACCTGCTGGATCTCTTCCAACGGCACTTGACGCAGGATATCAAATTCGGGCCCCAGCTCAGCCAACAGGGATTCATAGCGCTGCTGGATCTTTTTGCTTGTGACGGATAACCCGGTGGAGGCAGCGATGACTTCCGGCAGGGGAGAGAGGCTTTCGAAAGGCTTTGCGTCGGGGGGCCGAAAACCTTCCGGCCGGTCGGCCAGCTCCTCTACCCGGTGCTGTACGCCGATGGTTATCTTTTTACCGCAAACCGGGCAGCGGCCGCCGTATGCGGCAGTCTGGGATGGCGTCAGACGGAACCCGCAGGCCCGATGCCCGTCCAGGTGGTATTTTCCTTCTTCGGGAAAAAACTCCACTGTCCCGACAAACCCTTCGCCAGTCTGGATCGCCTTGGCCAGCGCGGGGTAGGAAAGATCGGTATCCAGCAAATTGGCTTCCCGTCCTATTTTAGCCGGAGAATGGGCGTCGGAATTGGAAACAAGAGTAAACCGGTCCAATGCGGAGACCCGCCAGTTCATGGGAGGGTCGGAGGAAAGGCCGGTCTCCACGGCATGGATGTATTCGGAAAGATCGCCGAAACACTCTTCCACCGTGTCAAAACCGGAAAAGGCGCCGAACATAGAAAAGTGGGGCGTCCAGATATGGGCGGGGATAAAAACTGCCTGGGGGCAGGCCTCCAGCGTAATTTCCAGAAGATCCCGGCTGTCCAGCCCCAGAATGGGCCGCCCATCGGAATGGATGTTGCCGATGCTTTCCAGCCGGTGGGCAAGGGCCTCGGCATCCTCTAAAGAGGGGAGCAGGATCACATTGTGGACCTTGCGGGTGCGGCCGTTTTTTTTATAAATGGAACTGATCTCCCCAGACAGGATAAACCGCGGAGATAAGGACTGCCCGCCGATGCTGTCCGGCAGACGGTACTCCTCCCGCAGGCGGTACAGCCCCTCTTCGGCGGGGATCAGTTTCTCTGCAAGCTCGGCCCGCCAGGCAGGATGGGTAAAGTCCCCCGTTCCCAAAAGGTGGATTCCCTTTCGACGCGCCCAAAAGTCCAAATGGGCGGTATCACAGTCACGGCTGGTAGCCCGGGAATATTTGGAATGGATATGTAGATCGGCAATAAACAAAATGTCATCCTCCCCGCTGTAAAGTTGTTTTTATTATAACCTGCCGGGCAAAAAAACCAACCCGCTGCGCCAAGGGCGGATCTCGATAGACTTTGCCTTTTTGATATGGTAGAATTGGCGAAAAAGGAGGTATTGCTATGATAAGCTTTTGGCGGTATGACAGTCCGCTGGGAATCTACACGGTCGCTGAGGACGGTGAGGGAATCTGCGCTTTGTTTTTTGAGGAGCGCCCTGGAAAAGAAAAGTGGACAATGCGGGAGACACCTCTTTTAAAGCGCGCAGCAGCGCAGATGGCGGAATATTTTTCCGGCGCACGCAGGAGCTTTGACCTGCCTCTGTCGCTGAAGGGGACTCCATTCCAGATGGCGGATTGGGCGGCGCTGAGGGAAATCCCTTACGGTCAGACCCGCTGTTATCAGCAGATTGCCGAGCAGCTGGGCAACCCCAAGGCATGCCGGGCGGTGGGCATGGCCAACAACCGGAACCCGGTGGCAGTGATCATCCCCTGCCATCGAGTGTTGGGCAAGGGCGGAAAGCTGGTGGGATATGCTGGCGGGCTTTCGGTAAAGCAGGGATTGCTGGCGTTGGAACAAAAATATCGGTAGCCGTGGTTAGAAGCGATATCGACCAGGCAGAAGGATCGTTTCGGTCCCGTATTGTACGGCGAGACCATCTCGAGGAAAGAGTCCCTTCCGGAAGATGGTTCCGCCGTTTTTCAATCCTAAATGGCGGGGGGCAGTGCGGCGGGGGGAGGACTTTTTTCTTTGCCTGAATAGCACCGGACCCCAGAAGGGCGGATTTGGCGCATACCGGCCAGGTTCAAGCTGTCGCCTGAAAGCATGAAAAACAGCAGTAACACAGGGGAAATAAACCGAATACTGACAAAAATATGGTAGAAGAAAACGTTTACATTTTGAAATTTGATTTTTATCGGAAAATCGACACAAAATAATAAATGAAATAGCAAAATTTTATAGATGAATTTTATGTATATGTTAGTATAATAGGTTTATCGACTAAGCAACGAAGAACAATTTTGTAAAAAATGGCGAATTCTAAAGGTTAGTCTTTCGTGAAATAAAGACAAAACAGTGGCGGATGCTTTTCCATAGATTTGAAAATCATTGCGCAACGTTTTACTTCGTCCGCTTTTTGTGGACAGTCTTTCCAACATTGTATAAAATTTTGTTTTTTCTTTTTCCGTACTTTGTTTTGTTCTTTATTAATATACCTTTTGCCGGTGGCAAGGCGGCGAAAGGCGGCGGCCTTATGGTTAAGGGCCGTCCGGTTAGAATTATCTATTAGGAGGAGAACTATGAAAAAAACCATTGCTCTGGTGCTGGCTGCAATGATGCTGATGACATTGTTGCTCAGCGGCTGCGGTGATTCCAGTGAGAGCTCGAAAGCTTCCACCGGCTCCGCGACCACCGGGGACACTGCGAATGTGGATCCCAACAATCCCTATGCAAATCTGGATACTTCCGAAGAAGTAAACCTGATCATGTACTCTGTTGCTGATGAGCCTCTGGATATGGATGAGATCCTGGAGATGGCGAATGAGCGGATTAAAAGCGCTCTGAACGCCACCTTGGAGCTGTACTTTATTCCCTCTGCTGAGTACAGCGTAAAATACCCGCTGGTACTGGCAGGCGGCGACCAGGTCGACCTGATCTATACCGCGAACTTCAGAGATTACCGCAACAACGTGGAGAAATCTTCCTTCCTGGAGTTGACTCCCGAATTCCTGCAGACGAATATGCCCCAGACTTGGGCAACTCTGCCGGAAGCTGCCTGGGAAGAGACCTATGTAGACGGCAAAATCTACATGGTTCCCCGCAATACTGCGGAAATTTTCCCGGATCGCGGCCCGTTCGTCAACATGGACATTGCCGAGAAATATGGCTTCACTGCTGATGATATCAAGACCTATGATGACTTCAAAGAACTGCTGCTGGCCATCGGCGATAAAGAGTCTGGCAACGGCATGTATGCCTACTATCAGTCCTCCACTTCCAACTTCCAGGAACTGGGATGGAGATACCGTTTTAACCTGATTAACAACCAGGCTTCTGATAACGTGTACTACTGCCAGCTGGATGATCCGACCTTTGAGAAACCTTTCTTCCTGTATACTTCTGAATACTGGAAGACCTACATTCAGGATATGGCCGAGTTCGCGGCTGCTGGTTGCTGGCCTTCTGATGCTATTTCCAATACCAATGCGATTACTACCCTGTTCGAAAATGGCCAGTCCGCTACTTCCCGTGGCAATTACTATAACGGCATTACCATGATTAAGGGATATCGCGATAAGGGCATGAATGTTGAGCTGTTCGACATCTTCCCCGAGGGGTACCGTCCTCTGCGTGACTCCTATCTGGGCGACGGTTACGCCATTCCGGCGTTCTGCACCCAGCCTGAAAGAGCCGCTCAGGTTCTGGACTACATCAAGTGCGACAAAGAGACCAACTTCCTGCTGGCTGGCGGTGTAGAAGGCCGTCATTACATTTATGACGAGGCGACCAACAGCGTGTCTCCCGGTCCGGAAGCCGGCGATTATGAGTTCGACGGCTGGGCTTGGGGTATCCGCCATGTGGACTTCCCGTGGCCCACTACAGACGATGAGAGAATCAATGCTGCCAATGAGCATCTGAAAGAAGCTCAGATTCAAGATGATGAGTGGCCTTACTGGGGCTTCCAGTTCAGCCCGACGCCTGTTTCCGCAGAGTGGGCAGTTATTTCCGCTCTGATCACTGAATATCAGCCCTCCTTTGACTTGGGCATGTTTGGTGAGAATACAATGGCAACTTACGACGAATTCGTAAAACAGTTGCAGGATGCCGGCCTGGAGAAATACATGGAAGAGTGGAATCGTCAGAGAGACGAGTTCCTGGCCAGTAAAGCGGCTTAATTTCCTTCCTTACCTTGCTGCAAAGAGGACCTGTTTGACAGGTCCTCTTTTTGCGTTTATTTGAGTTCATTTTCCATAAAAGGAGAAAACCCAGAATAATATATTGAATCACAATATATTATAGATTTTTCTATGGTTTGGCAGTGTATAATGGTTATATGCACAAATGACAGCGTCTTACTCTGTGAGATATGACGAAATCTGGGCAGAGAAGTGATGATTCTCTGCCCGTCTTATTGAGGGAGCGGCGGTGGGATGCGTGCAGATTGTTGCCCCCTGACAAGACCGGCCCGTATGTTTTTCTATTCTTCCATTTTCTCAGCACGCAGGCTGGCCCTGCAGTTTTAACACAGTGTTTACCAATTTTTCTACAGCGGTGATTTCAAGTTTCGGGGCGGTTCTCCGGTGGCCGGAGGACAAGCCGACGGTTACGGTTAAGCCGGCGGCTCAACTGATCTCAATTATCTATTAGGAGAGGACAATATGAAAAGGACATTTGCATTGGTTCTGGCTGCCATGATGTTGATGGCAGTGCTGCTCAGCGGCTGTGGGGACAATTCTGGGAGTTCTGTAGCATCCGGCGCCGGCGGCGTAACCACCGGAGACGCCGCGAATACGGATCCGGACAGCCCTTACGCAAATCTTGATCTGTCGCAAGCAGAGAATATCATCACCTATGTGGTCGGCTCAGAGCCGAACGCCATTGCGGAAGTGATAGAGCTGGTGAACGAAAAAACAAAAGCGGCGATTAACACAACAATGGAAATCTATTTTATTCCCACTTCCGAACTGACCACAAAATATCCGCTGGTCATGGCGGGTGGAGATGAAATCGACCTGATTTATACCGCGAATCATGCGTATTACCGCGAGCAGGTGGATAAAGGTGGATTCCGCGAGCTGGATATGGACTTCATTCAGAAATATCTGCCGCAAACCTACAGCGTTCTGCCGGAATCTGCCTGGAAAGAAACCTATATTAACGGGAAAATTTACATGGTTCCCCGCAACACTGCTTCTATTTTTCCGGATCGCGGACCGATCATCGATATGGATGTTGCCGGGAAATATGGCTATACTGCCGACAGCTTCCACACTTGGGATGATTTTGACCAGTTCCTGATGGCAGTTGGTACCAATGAAGTTCCCAATGGCAAGTATGCGTTTCACGCTTCTTCCGTTGCTAACATGTATGATATTGGGTTGATCTACCGGTTTAACCTGATCAATAATCAGGCGTCCGATTACATGTATTACAGCCAGCTGGCTGATCCGACCTTCTCGAATCCGTTCTTTCTATACACTTCTGGGCAGTACAAAACCTATGTCATGGATATGGTAAAATACGCAGAAGCGGGTATCTGGCCTTCCGATGCGATTGCCAATACGAATGGTATCACCGCGATGTTCCAGAATGGACAGACTGTTACAGCTTACAACAACTACTATAACGGGATCAACACGTTACAGGGATTTCGGGAGCGGGGGATCGACGCAGAAATGGTTGATATTTTCCCCGAAGGCTACCGGGCGTTGCGCGACTCCTATCTGGGAGACGGCATGGCGATCCCCTCTTTCTGTTCCAAGCCGGAAAGGGCGGCGGTACTGCTGGATTTTATCAAAAACGACTTCGAAACCTACATGCTGCTGGCCGGTGGAATTGAGGGAAGGCATTATATTTACGATGAGGCATCCAATACGGTTGAGCCTGGTCCAGAAGCGGCCGACTATCAGTTTGACGGCTGGGCTTGGGGCATCCGCCATCAGAATTTCCCTTGGCCGAAGACTGACGATCCGTACATTAACGCCGCCAATGAGGAACTGAAAGCCAACCAGATTGCAGATGAGGAATGGCCTTATTGGGGCTTCAACTTTGACTATAATCCAGTCAGCGCAGAGTGGGCGGTTATTTCCGCATTGGTCACTGAGTATGGGACCTCCTTTAACCTCGGTATGTTTGGTGCCGATACCGAGGAAATCTACGATGAATTCGTGCAGAAGCTCAGAGAAGGCGGTTTGGAGAAATATGAAGCAGAATGGAACCGCCAGAGAGACGAGTTCTTGGCCAGCAAATAAAATGTTTTGATGCAAAAAAGGCCCCGGTTTTAACCGGGGCCTTTTTTGCATATCTATTAGAAGATGGAAAATAAATAAAATTATTTTTTAAAATTAAAAAATAATAGTTATTTTGCTTAAAATAGCAAAATAACTATGCAAATAACAATATAATATAGATCAAATGGCATGAAAAGTTATTATAATGAGCATATACCACAGAATAACAAATTAAGTCCCTTCAATACTGCTCTAATTTTGCCATAAAAGTATCAAATGCTCTCGGGCAACAGTCTTTTACTGCTCTTACAAGTCTGTTCCGCTGGTTGGAATTGGACAGCTTAGGATGGATTCACAATCTGTCTTCCATATCTTTCTAAGTTGCCTGAGGGGGTTTGTGCTTTATGATAAGTGCTTCGCAAACGAAAAAGCGGAACACACCGGCGAACCCGGTAAAAAGAATCGAGGAGGATACACATGAAAAAACTGGCTTTTTTGATGGCGGTTATGATGATGTTCACCCTGCTGCTGGCTGGCTGTAACAACAC
>CAJFOX010000040.1 GCA_904397845.1 uncultured Oscillospiraceae bacterium | reverse complement strand
TATTTTAGACGGTACCTTCGGTCAACTGCCTTTATCAGTTCAGGACGAAAAACGGTGGGGCGTCCTCCAGAACCGAAAAGCCCTGCTCTATGGAGGCCTTTTTGAAAAAATGGGCCGATCCGCTTTCTGTTGGAAAGAGAAAACAGACCGGAAGCATCCTCCCAAAAACAGCTGAATTGTGTTTTTCAAAGGCTGCGCTGACCCGATCCGGGTTCAGCGGCGTCACACTATTATCAGGCCGTTTTTCAGAAACGGGGCGCCTTGCAGATCTTTCGCCCGTTTTGCCGCAGTAAAAAACTGATCAGTCACTTCTTGAACAAAAAAGAGGCCTAAAAGATACTGTAAAAAAAGGTTCCAAACGGCTGGAAAGCGTTTGGCGGTTTATTCTGCGGGTTTGCTGGCGGAATTATTTCAGATAGCGGTTTTTTGCAAAATGCCAGCTGTCGGCACACATTTGGTCAATACCGCGTTTTGCCTCCCAGCCGAACAGCCGGCGTGCTTTTTCCGTGTCAGCATAGCAAACAGCGATATCGCCAGGCCGGCGGGGCGCGATTCGGTAGGGAAGCTCACGCCCGCAGGCCTTGGAGTAGGCAGACACGATCTCCAACACGCTGCTGCCCCTGCCAGTACCGAGATTGACCGCTTCCACTCCCGTATGCTCCAGCACATATTTTACCGCAGCCAGATGCCCCAGCGCCAGGTCTACTACGTGAATATAATCCCGGACGCCGGTGCCGTCAGGCGTATCGTAATCATTGCCGTACACCACCACTTCGGGCCGAAGGCCTGCTGCAACCTGAGACACATAGGGCAGCAGATTGTTGGGGATGCCATTGGGATCCTCGCCGATCAACCCGCTGGGATGGGCGCCGATGGGATTGAAATATCGCAGCAGGCTGACGCTCCAGCGAGGGTCTGCCGCAGCCAGATCAGTCAGGATCTGTTCAATCATGACTTTCGTATAACCATAAGGGTTGGTAGCGGAAGTGGGCATGCCCTCTTTAAACGGAACAGGATTGTTCGTGCCGTAAACGGTGGCAGAGGAGGAAAAAACAATGCGCCGGCATCCAGCCTCCCGCATGACCTGGCAGAGGACAAAGGTGCTGCCCAGATTGTTTTCGTAATATTCCAACGGCTTATGCACTGACTCAGGCACCGCCTTGAGCCCTGCAAAATGGATCACCGCGTCGATCAGATGGTCGGCGAAAATTTTGCGTACAGCCTCTTTATCCCGCAGGTCAACGGGGTAAAAAGCAACCGGCTTTCCGGCAATTTTCTGGATGTTTTCTACCGCTTCCGGTTTTGCATTGCTGAGATTGTCGGCGATAACGACTTCATATCCCGCATCCAGCAATTCGACACAAGTGTGGCTGCCAATAAAACCGGCGCCGCCGGTAACAAATATTTTCATCAAAAAATTCCTTTCTTTTTACATTTCGCTTTTGAATGAAAACCCTTTGCCGATCACGGAAATTTCATTTGCTACAACAAAATTTCCCCCGCGCCGGCAGGACGGACGTACAACCGGCGGCAGGAGTTTGGTCCGAATGCCGCTTCCATTTCCCGCTGATAAGCAGTGGCCAGTTCCTGCGGCGCCAGGGCCAGGATACTGCCGGCAAATCCCCCGCCATGGATTCGGCAGGCGCCTTTGTTTTGCAAAAGGTGGGAGGATAGCAGCAGCGCCAGGGAAATACCTCGTTCTTCCGGTTTGGCGTCCGGCCAGGCATTTTGTAAAAGCTGCTGGGAGGAACGGCCGGACGCGGAGAAAAGAGCCAATATCTGGGGAATGTCATTTTGCGCCAGCGCGTCGGACATTGCGGCAGCGCGCCGGTCTTCTTCGAAAAAGTGGGCGGCGCGCAAAAGTGCCCGATCCGGCACCTGGCCGCGCAACTTCCCGGCTTCTGCCCAGAATGCATCCTCCGGCACCTGCCGCAGGGCCTGCTGGCCAAAGCAGGCGGCTACCGCCTTCATTTCTGCCGGAATTGCCGCATACTGTTCGGTGAGATCCGCATGGCTGCCGCCAGTATGGACCGAAAACAGGCATAGGCCGTGATGCTGAGGGGAGAAAGGCAGCCGCCGAACCTGTGGAGCGGCGGGATTTGCAAAATCCATTGCTGCAAATCCTCCGGCGGCACAGGCGAGCTGATCCATCAGTCCGCAGGGCTTTCCAAAATATTCAGATTCGGCAAAGCGGCCGGCCTGGGCAACCTGGGTAAAAGAGGCCTTTCCGCCGCAGAAAAGGGTATTTAAAATAGTGCCGACGAGACATTCAAATGCCGCGGAGGAGGACAATCCGGCTCCGGAAGGCAGCTGAGAAGAAACATATGCGTCAAATCCGGCAGGAGAAAAGCCTGACCGGGTCAGGCTGGCAGCAACGCCGCGAATCAGCGCGGAAGGGGTTCCTCTTTCCCGTATACGGGGAGCCAGGTCATCCAGCTCCACGACGGAGGCGGAATAACCTTCGGAAACAACCCGGATCGTGCGGGAGCCATTGGGCGCGGCAACGGCGATCATATCCAGCGTGACAGCAGCGGCGACCACCCGCCCCAGCTGATGATCGGTGTGGTTCCCAATGATCTCACAGCGTCCGGGAGAAGAGAACAGGGCTACCCTGCGTCCATTCCCAAACGCTTTTTCAAAGCCATGAATCGTATCGAGATACCGCCGCGGCTGGGATTCTGCATTTTCGTACCATCCTTCAAACGCTTCCTGCCCTTTTTCTCCCATTATTTTTTCGCAAATGCTGCTGGTCAGTTCCAATGATGCTGTCTCCTCCTTTTGATAGGCTACGTGTTTTAGTATAACAAAATTTTGCGGCGACGCAAACGAAAAAAAGAATTTTAAAAAGATTATGAATTTTGATGAAGTGAACTTCCGACATCTGTCGTTTTATGTTAAGATAGGAGCAGAAAAGGAAAATCATTGAAATTTTTCTGGATCGGCTGCAACAAACCGTCCTGTTTTTGGAACTATCATATCAAGAACGTCTGCAGAGGGGAAAGAGCATGGAACTCGACGAAAAGAGCGTGAAATTAGAGCAGCTATACGCCCTGCACAAAAATGTAATGCTTTATACGGCTGAGAGGATTTTGCGGGATTACCAGCTGGCGGAGGATGCGGTACAGAAAGCTTTTATGAAAGTGCTGGACAATCTGCATAAGATCGAAGAACCGGATTGTAACAAAACCCGCGCGTTTCTAGTTATTATTACCAGAAACGTCGCAATTACCATGTATAACCGGCAGAAAAAGCTGGCCGTTCCCATTGAGGAAATCGAGCAGATAGACTGCGCAGGAGGGCTTACACCTTTTGATCTGGTGGCGGCCAAGGAATCCGTGGAGGCGATTGCACAATATATCGGCCAACTGGACAAAAAGTATGCCGATGTGCTGACCCTTAAATTCTATTATCAGTACTCGGACAGCGAGATTGCCGGCTTGGTACAGACCAGCCCTGAGAATGTTCGGGTTCGCCTGCATCGTGGTAAGCGTAAATTGACGGCGCTTTTAAAGGGGGACGAACGTTTCAATGGATCGCAGAACAGGCGATGAATGGAGCGGGGATCCTTTGCTGCTGGCTGCGCTGCAGCGATATGTAGAGCGGATGTTGGGAGAGCTTCCCTGTGAAGAGGAGCTATCCGCTCGGTACCGGAACACGCCGCGTCTGGATCGGATGATCGGCGAGATGGAAAAAGCCTTGCGCCAACAGCAGCATGGGGAGTAGGAAACAGAAAAAGGACAGCGGTACAGGGGAAATCCCGGCCGCTGTCCTTTTTTGCCTGGTACCGGATCCCCGGATGGTTTGGCACTGTTTTTGCCGGAGCGGCTTCTTGCTATGTTTTGGGGAAGGAGAAGAATGGTTCTTTCCAAGGAATAGCTGGGGGTTCTAGTGTGCGGGATATCTTTGGATTCCTTCGCGTTCGGCACGACAGCGGGAAAGGCAACTTTCCTTGTGCGGCTGCGCCAAAACCTTTCGGTTGTGCTCAGGCGGTTGACACAGTGGTTCTATCTGAGCAACGGAGCTGCGGTGATAGGAAAAAGGGGAAATCGCATATAAAAGACAAAAAGCTGTTTTTGGGGATCTATCCAAACGGCAATATTTTTGTGTTTTTTACCGAAAAGCCGGAAGGTATAGCCCTGTTTTCTTACGGATTTAAAAAAGTTTGGCAAAACCATTGACAAATTGAGTTAGCGATAGTAAACTATGGTTGAAAAAGGTTAGAGACAACTAACTAAAGGGCTTTCAAGTTACAATTTTTATATCGAATGGGAGGAAAAATGGGTATGCCGTTGACAATGGCCACATCCGGTGAAATCAATATTGTGAAGCGCATTCAGGGAAGGGATGAAACCAAACGTTTTCTGGAGAGCCTCGGCTTTGTGGAGGGTGGACAGGTGCAGGTGATTTCCGAAATCGGCGGGAATTTAATTGTCAACGTGAAGGACACTAGAATTGCGTTAAGCAAAAGCATGGCCAACCGAATCATGATCTAGAACGCCGCTTGCGGCGGTTCGCATAGAGAAAGAAGGGGTATGATGAAAACACTCAAAGAGACCAAGTGCGGCGAAACGGTCACTGTTATCCGCTTAGGCGGTGAGGGTGCGCTCAAACGCCGGATTATGGACATGGGGATCACCAAAGGGACCTCCATTTTTGTGCGCAAGGTCGCGCCGCTGGGGGATCCGGTGGAGATTACGGTCCGAGGTTATGAATTGTCCATCCGCAAGGGCGATGCGGAAAATATTCTGGTGGAATAAGCGCAGGCGAGGGCCCGCGTTTTTTCGGGGATAAAGTTAGTTTGTGCTAACTCACTTTGTTTGATAGATGACCGCCTTTTGGCGGCGAAAGGAGTTTAAGGAGTATGGCGATTAAAATTGCTCTTGCAGGAAATCCCAACTGCGGCAAAACGACCATGTTCAACGATTTGACAGGCTCGAATCAGTTTGTCGGTAACTGGCCTGGCGTTACAGTAGAGAAAAAAGAAGGCAAACTCAAAGGGCATAAGGATGTTATCATCACCGACCTGCCCGGCATTTATTCTCTGTCTCCCTACACGTTAGAGGAGGTCGTGACCAGAAATTATCTCATCCAGGAAAAGCCGGATGTCATTTTGAACCTGGTAGATGGATCCAACATTGAGAGAAACCTGTATTTGACGACCCAGCTGACGGAAATGGGAATCCCAGTGGTTATCGCCTTGAACATGATGGATGTTGTTCGGAAAAACGGCGATCATATCGATACCAAAAAACTTTCTGATGCGCTGGGCTGTCCCGTTGTCGAGACTTCGGCAGTCAAAGGCGAGGGCTGCATGAAAGCGGCAGAGCAAGCCATTACTGTGGCAAAGGCCGGAAGAGGCTTTTCTCCGAAACACACTTTTGACGATTCGGTAGAAGGCGCATTGTCCGAAATCGAATCCATGATGGAAGGGCTGGTGCCGGCTGAAAATTCCCGCTGGTTCGCAGTGAAGCTGTTCGAACGGGACGAGAAGGTGCTGGATTCTCTTTCGCTGGCCCAAAACCTCAAGCTCCGGCTGGAGGACATCATATCCAGGCTGGAAAAGGAAGAGGACGACGATGCGGAAAGCATCATCACCAATGAGCGCTATTCCTATATTGCAAAACTGGTCAAGAGCTGTGTGCAGAAAAAGAAAACAGGCATGACCACTTCGGATAAGATTGACCGGATTGTAACCAACCGATGGCTGGCTCTTCCGATTTTTGCAGTGGTCATGACGCTGGTGTATTATATCTCCTGGACCACTGTCGGTACGATCCTCACCGATTTTACCAACGACACGCTGTTCGGCGAATGGATTAGCCCCGCAGTAGAGAATTTCCTCGTAGGGATCGGAACAGCCGATTGGCTGGTGGGGCTGATTGTGGAAGGAATTGTTGGCGGCGTTGGCGCGGTACTGGGATTTGTTCCCCAGATGCTGGTGCTTTTCCTGCTGCTGTGCCTGTTGGAGGACTGCGGTTACATGGCGCGTGTCGCCTTTATTATGGACCGGATTTTCCGCCGCTTCGGCCTGTCCGGCAAATCCTTTATTCCGATGCTGATCGGCACTGGCTGCGGCGTGCCTGGCGTCATGGCTTCCCGTACCATTGAGCAGGATCGCGACCGCAAAATGACGATTATGACTACCACATTTATTCCCTGCGGCGCGAAAATGCCGATTGTCGGCCTGATTGCCGGCGCTTTGTTTGGCAACGCATGGTGGGTAGCGCCTTCCGCATACTTTATCGGTGTGGCGGCAATCGTGGTTTCCGGTATTCTATTGAAGAAAACAAAAATGTTTGCGGGCGAACCGGCCCCCTTTGTCATGGAACTCCCGGCCTATCATGCGCCGACAGCCGTCAACATCCTGCGCGGTACTTGGGAGCGCGGATGGTCCTTCATTAAAAAAGCCGGTACGGTTATTTTACTGGCCAGCATCTTTGTATGGTTTACCAAGAGCTTCGGTTTTGTGGATGGATCCTTCGGTATGGTCGAGGATATGGACGCCTCGATTCTAGCAGCTATTGGCAGTTTTGTGGCCCCAATCTTCGCGCCTTTGGGCTTTGGCAACTGGCAGTCTACCGTGGCGAGTGTCCTCGGCCTGGTGGCCAAAGAAGAAGTAGTAGGCGTATTCGGCGTACTCTACGGTGTTGCCGGTGATGCATTGGAACTGGTAGAAGAGGGCGCATTTAACGAACTGGGCCCCATTGCCCAGCACTTTACTGCCCTGTCTGCTTACTCTTTCCTGATCTTTAACCTGCTGTGCGCCCCCTGTTTTGCGGCGATCGGCGCTATAAAGCGCGAGATGAACAATTCCAAATGGACCTGGTTCGCGATCGGTTATCAGACGGTATTCGCTTATACCATTGCGCTGATTGTTTACCAGTTGGGGCTGCTTTTTACCGGCGGCAGTTTCGGGATTGGCACTATCGCAGCATTGATCCTTCTGGCCGCTTATATCTGGCTTTTGGTGCGCAAGGGTTATGTAGGAGAAACCAAATCCACAAGTTCCATTCAGGCCGCGAAAGCCGGCGTAAAATAAAACCCTAAAAAAGAAAAAGACTTAGAAAGGAGCGCTGGTTATGGGAACATGGGTCGTATTAGGCGTTTTGGCAGTCGGAGTTGTTATGGCTGTGCTTTCGGTTCGAAAAAGCGTCAAAGGAGGCGGCTGCCCAGGCGGCTGCTCCGGTTGCAGCGGCAGCTGTCATTATCATCAGGACAGAAAGAAAGCTGTTGCACGAAAAGCATCTTCCTTTTGAGTACTTCTTACCTCCCATTGCAATATTTGCCCTAGCCAAAAAAGACGGTCTCAAGACCGTCTTTTTTGCTTTTTTATCAGAAGGAGCGGCGCCTGGAATGCCTTACGCCAGCGCGGCATCTACCGCAGCCATGGCGTGTAGGACAGTAGTGTCAAACACTGGCAGGTCCGTATGCTCCTGTTGGATCAACAGGGGAATTTCGGTACAGCCAAGGATTGCCCCCTGGGCGCCTTGATCTCGCAAAGAATCGATCACATCCAGAAAATAACGGCGGGATTTCTCTTTTAGGATATGAAAGGTCAATTCTTCATTAATCACCCGGTAGATCTCTTGGCCCTGCTCTTCGGTAGGGACGATAACGTCAATGCCGTGCAGGTGCTTGAGCCGGTCTTTATAAAAGGGTTGAGACATGGTAAAAGGAGTGCCCAGAAGCGCTACTTTTTGAAGGCCCTGCTTTTTAATGGCGTCGGCGGTGGCGTCGGCAATGTGGATGACCGGCACCGAAAGCCCGCTGGAAAGCACGTCGTAAACAGCGTGCATGGTGTTGGTGCACAAAAGGATCATATCCGCCCCCGCGGCCACCAGTTTTTTGCCGATGTCCAAGAATTCTTCACCCAGCTGCTTTTGTTCCCCGCGGGCCATCCGTCCCAGCTTTTGGGCCAGATTCACCGAATAAAGGATGCATTCCGCCGTGTCCAGCCCACCGCCCAGGCGGCGGTTGGATTCCTCATTGATGACCCGGTAATATTCTACCGTAGACTGCCAGCTGAGTCCTCCGATTAAACCGATTTTTTTCATGCTAATTTTCTCCCTTTCCCGCAAGATAGAGGTATTTGGCACAGGCCACGTCCTCGATGGCAAGGCCCAGCGCGTCGAAGAGCGTCACGTCCTGCGCTGATGTGCGCCCGGTGATTTCGCCACACAGAAGCTGCCCGATGGTGCCCCGCAGATGCCCTTTTTGAATTACGCCCTCTGACAAAGGGATTAAATAGTCTCCGCTTTCCTTTTCCACCGATTCGATGCTGTCTCCGTATAAAAGGCAGCGGGCGACCAGGTCGGAGCTTAACTCCCGGGCGGTTGCAGAACAGGCGCCCACGGCGTTGATGTGGGCGCCGGGTTTTACCCAACTGCTTTCCAAAACCGGCGTAGGGGAGGGCGTCAATGTGCAGATGATATCTGCGTCCCGTACCGCTTCTTCCGCACAGGAGCAAGCGCGTATGGGACAGCCCGCCTTTTCGGCCATTTCCGCCGCAAAACGCCGGGCATTTTCCGGACACACGTCCCATACGGTGACTTCCGTCAGCCGTCGAACCAGAGCCATGGCCTCCAGATGAGAGCGCCCCTGCGCCCCTGCGCCGAGAAGAGCCAGCCGTTTTGCATCAGGCCGAGCCAGCAGGTCAGTGGCTACAGCACTGACCGCGCCGGTGCGGATCTGGGTGATGGCGTCGCCGTCAGCCATAAATCGCAAAGCGCCGTGCTCGGCGTCAAACAGCAGTACGCTGCCCTGGTGGGAGGGCAGCCCAGCCTGGTGATTGCCGGGAAAAACAGTAATTACCTTGGCTCCAAAATAGTCTCCCGTGCCCAGGTACGCAGGCATAAAGCCGAGCAGGTTGTTCCCTGGCAGGGGAGTGACAGTGCGCAGATACTGCCGGGTTTTTCCTTCGGCATCATCCTGCAGGACGGTGCGCATCAGGCCGATGCAGCCAGCCATGGAAAGGCGGCGCAGTACCTGCCGCTTGTCCATCTGTTCCATTGGTGTTCCTCCTTTATGGGCGTTTTCTTTTATTTTACTCTTTTGGATTTTCCATGGCAAGGCGATAGAACGTTTCCCTTGATTTTTTGAGTCTGGAGAGGTACCATTAGAAAAAATGAAAACAGAGGGCGCAGAATATGACAGGAGAAATTCTATGTGTGGGCACCGAGCTTCTGCTCGGCGATATTATGAATACCAATGCGGCTTTTTTGGCCCGGGAACTGGCGGCGTTGGGCATCAGCGTATATCATCAGACGGTGGTGGGGGATAACGGCGGCCGCCTTCGCGAGGCGGTAAGCTTGGCCCTTTCCCGCAGCGATCTGCTGGTCATGACCGGAGGGCTGGGGCCGACCTACGACGACATTACCAAAGAGACTGCCGCCCAGGCGCTGGGAAAAAAGCTGGTATGGAACCAGCAGGCCTATGACCGGATGGAGGCCTATTTTCTGCGTACCGGCCGGGTGATGAGCGAAAACAATCGCAAACAGGCTTTGATGCCGGAAGGGGCTGTGGTGTTTCAAAATGAAAACGGAACCGCTCCGGGAGCGGCCTTAGAGACCGACGGTAAAATCATTGTGCTGCTGCCGGGGCCGCCCAGCGAGATGGAACCGATGTTTTGCGATCAGGTGCGGCATTACCTGGAGGGAAAAACCGGGCAGACCTTTTTTTCCCGTACCGTGCACCTGTTCGGCATTGGGGAGTCGGCGGCGGAGGAACAGCTGCGGGATCTGATGGAATCTTCCAGCAATCCAACCATTGCACCCTATGCCAAAACGGGAGAGGTGCTTCTGCGGGTAACCGCTGCGGCGCCGGACCGGGAGCAGGCGCTGCGGTTGCTGGCCCCGGCGGTAGAGAAGATCCAAAAGAGGCTGGGGCCGTATATCTATGGCATAGACGTAGGAACTTTGCAGCATGCGGCGGTATTGGCGCTAAAACAGAGGGGACTGACCGTATCCACTGCGGAATCCTGCACCGGCGGCGGAGTGGCAAAGCGGATTACAGAAGTTCCGGGGGCGTCGGAAGTGTTGCGCGCCGGAATCTGCACTTATACCAATGAAATGAAAGCAGAGCTTTTGGGCGTAAAAGAAGAGACGCTCAAAACCTGCGGTGCGGTTTCTGCCCAGACGGCGTTGGAGATGGCAAGGGGGGCCAGAGTACGTACCGGTGCGGATATTGGTGTATCAGTCACCGGCGTGGCGGGGCCTCAGCAGTCGGAAGGGAAACCAGTGGGGTTGGTTTTTGTGGCGGTATCCAGCCCATGGCACGAGAGCGAAATGGAACTCCATCTGGCAAGGGGGAGCGGCGGTGAGCGTGAACGGGTGCGCCATCTGGCAGAAAATCACGCGCTATACGCTGTACAGCAGACGGCCCGAAAGATCCCGCAGCGGTAAAACACGGAAAAGGAAGGTGGGAACGAATGCGGAAAACCTATAAAATTGGCGAAGTGGCCAGCATTCTGGGCGTTTCTACCGACACAATCCGGTATTACGAGAAAATGGGGATCGTCTATTCCAAAAAAGATCCGTCTAACGGGTACCGGTATTTTACATCGGCGGATATTTACGCACTGCTGGACGTATTGTTTTACCGCAGTATGGACATCCCTGTGGAGGAAGTACGAAATATCATGTGCTCCTATCAGCACCAGGATGTGAGAAAACTGCTGGAGGAAAAAGAAAGGCAGGTGCAGGCAAAGATCCAGGAGCAGCAGGCGCTGCTGAGCCGCATCCGCGCTACCATTGAGGATTACCGGATTTTGGATGAAAGCCTGGATGTATTCCAGGTGAGGCCCATGCCGCCAATGATTCTGTTTCATGAATCTCCGGCGGACAATCAAGCATATTTCAACAATATGATAGAGCAGGAAAATCAAAATCCCGCCCAGGCGGTGGGGTCTCTGATTGAATCAGGCTTTATCGCTACCCGCAATGCCGATGGCTGGGAAATGACCCGCCTGTTTACAGCGGCTCTCCTGTCGGAGAACCAGAAAGGGCAATTCCCGGAAAACGGGCGGCTGGTGAACGTGCCAAAAGCGGTTTATACAGTGCTTCGTTCCCCCTGGGGCATCCGTATGGAGCGGATGCTTGCGCCTGTGCTGGACTATGCCGCAGGACAGGGCCTTGCGGTTAAGGACGAGATCTTTGGACTCTGGATTTTTACTGATTACACTCAGCCACGCCCTTTGGACTATGTAGCGCTGTATCTGCCGGTGGAGTAGCACAGAGGCCTTTCTTTCCTTGACATGATGCAGGAAAAAAGATAAGATAAAAAAGATCAGTTTTGTTTTTTATGTTCTAATATCTAATAGAAATAAAAGCAGAAAGGATGTTTTGTAAATGAAACAGATTATTGCGACCAATAAAGCTCCCGGCGCCATCGGGCCTTACTCCCAGGGAACCAGCTGCGATAAGCTGGTATTTACCTCCGGTCAGCTGGGAATTGACCCTGCCACCGGCAAACTGGCGGGCCAATCCGTTGAGGAACAGACCATGCAGGCACTGAAAAACCTGGGCGAAGTGCTGAAAGAGGGCGGCGCGGACTATGATACGGTGCTGAAAACCACTGTTTATCTGCAGAATATGAGTGATTTTGCGTCTGTCAACTCTATTTATGCGACTTATTTCAAAGCCGACTGTCCAGCCCGGAGCTGCTTTGCAGTGGGGGCCCTGCCTATGGGTGGCCTGGTAGAGATAGAAGCGATTGCACTGAAAAAATAAAGCTGTTTTTTAGCGAAAGGATTTGCGGGAAAAGGGTTCGCGAATCCTTTTTTCTTGGTCGTTCCCCGGTTTTTGCCTTGTGCCGTAGTGAAAAAAAGTGTATAATGATGGCTATCGACAAAATCAGGGGCGCCTTGTGGAAGACAGGCTTTTCACAGGAGGTGAAATCTCTGTTTTTCGATTTTGCAGATGGCCGCCGATTATCATAAAACATCTGCCGGGGACAAGGTAAAACGGGTGGCGTTGAGAAAGGGTGGATGCAGACAAATGAATGCTTGGAAAAAAATCTTAAAGGAATGGATTCTCCCCCTTGGGGCGGAGGTTCTGGTGATCGTGTTTTTATTAAAGGTCGTGTTTATGCTGGTGTTGGTGCCTTCCGGCTCCATGCTGCCGACAATCCAGAAAAACAGCATCTTGTTCTGCACCTATATTCATGATATAAGCCGGGTCGAGCGGGGGCAGATTCTGGTCTTCGAATCAGATGAGCTCGGCAAGACCCTGATTAAGCGATTGGTCGGCCTGCCCGGTGAAACAGTAGCGATCCGGGAAGACGGTACCGTTACGGTGGACGGGCAGGTGTTGGACGAATCTTATGTGGTGTATCCGCAAATGGGCGAGGAGATGGAGTTTGAGATCCCGCAGGGGCACTATCTGTTTTTGGGAGACAACCGAGCCGGCTCAGAGGATGCCCGTTACTGGGACGAGCCGTTCATCCCAGCGGAAAAAATTAAGGCCAGGGCCAGGTTTACTTTGTGGCCGTTTCAAAACTTTGGCAGATTGCAGTAGAAGAAAGGCGGACCGTTATGTTTTTATGTGTGAAAAATGCGGATGTTTACAGTCCGGCCCATCTGGGTAAAAAAGATATTTTGATCTGTAACGACAGGATTATTGCGATGGAACCAGAGCTCAAAGCGCTGCCGGAGGGTTGCCGGATCGTGGATGCCGCTGGCCGCCGGGTCATTCCGGGACTCATCGATCAGCATGTGCACGTTACCGGTGGCGGTGGGGAGAGCGGTTTTACAAGCCGGGTTCCGGAACTTCGTTTTTCTGACAGTGTGAAAGCGGGAGTCACCACGTTGGTAGGGCTTTTGGGCACCGACTCCAGAACCCGCAGCGTTCGGAATCTTCTGGCGAAGACCAAGGCGCTGAACGAAGAGGGAATCACTGCCTACTGCCTGACCGGAGCGTATGAAATCCCGTCTCCTACCCTGACCGGTTCAGTGGGGGACGATATCATGTTTTTACAGGAGGTCATCGGCGTAAAGGTGGCCATCTCCGACCATCGCAGCTCAAACCTGACAAAAGAGGAGATGGTTAAGCTGGCCAGCGAAGCCAGAATCGCCGGTCTTTTGAGCAAAAAGCCTGGTATTGTCCATATGCACACCGGCGTGGGCCGCCAGGGGTTAAAAATGATTCTTGACATCGTCAGGACCACCGATATTCCGATTCAGCATTTCCGCCCTACCCATATGCGCAAGATGCTGGAGGACGACGTGGTAGAATTTGCCGGGCTGGGCGGTTATGTGGATTATACCAGCAGTGAAGAGCCGGACGAAAAATCCCAGGAGATCCTCGACGTGTTGGCCCGTGGAATCCCGGAAGACCATTTGACCATCAGTTCCGATTCCAATGGAAGCATGCCGAAATGGGGGCCGAATAAAGAACTGATTGGCATCACCTATGCGAGGATGACCAGCCTGTTCGGCCAGATCAAGTCCCTCGTGTTGAAAAAGGGCATGCCGTTGGAGCGGGCGCTTTGCTTTGTAACCCGAAATGTGGCACAGGCACTGGAAATTTATCCCCGCAAGGGCTGCTTGGCGCCGGGTAGCGACGCTGATCTGGTGGTGATCGACTCTGAAATGGAGATTCAGACGGTAGTGTCCAAAGGGCAGGTGCTGATGGAAGAGGGAGAAGTAGTTAAAAAAGGCCTGTTTGAAGATTAGTTGACAGCCTGGCAGCAGAAGGATACAATAAGATATGCTAGAAAACGTTTTAGGAGTTGAAGGTTTTGGCTGAAAATTGCAATTATGACTGTGCGTCCTGTCAAGAAGAGTGCGCTTCCCGGGAGGTCCCGGAAAATTGCACTCATGACTGCAGTACCTGTGGAGAAAACTGCCCTTCCAGGACGAAAAGCCTGAAAGATTTTTTAGAAGCGCCCCACGAGATGAGTTCGGTCCGCAAAGTCATTGCGGTAGCCAGCGGTAAAGGCGGCGTGGGAAAATCCCTTGTCACCTCTTTGCTGGCGGTTTCCATGAGCCGTCTGGGTTATCGGGTCGGCATCTTGGATTCGGATATTACCGGTCCGTCGATCCCCCGCACGTTCGGCGTTCATGACCGTGCCATGTCCGACGAGGCGGGTATCTACCCTGCGGAGACGGAAACCGGGATTCATGTGATCTCCGCCAATATGCTGCTGGAGGAGGAGACTGCTCCTGTCATCTGGCGCGGCCCTATGATTGCCGGCGTAGTGAAGCAGTTCTGGACCGATGTGATCTGGAATGATATCGACTTTTTGTTTGTGGACATGCCTCCGGGAACCGGCGATGTGCCGATCACTGTATTCCAGTCCATTCCAGTGGATGGCGTGGTGGTTGTGGCGTCTCCTCAGGAGCTGGTCGGCATGGTGGTGGAAAAGGCTTTGAATATGGCCAACGCCATGCAGGTAAATGTCATAGGCTTGGTAGAAAATATGAGTTATGTAGAATGCCCGGACTGCCATAAAAAGATCAAAATTTTCGGCGAAAGCCATATTGACCGGATCGGCGAGGAATTTAATCTCCCGGTGCTGGCGAAAATGCCCATTGATCCGCAATTGGCTCAGCTGTGCGATGAAGGAAAAATTGAGAAGGCACAGACAGACTACTTGACTGAGGCGTGCCGGAAAATTGTGGAATACTGTGAAAAAGAGGATTGATTTTTCCGCTTATCGAAATACCGGCAGCATTGCTGCCGGTATTTCGATTTCCTGGTGATTCAAAGATCCTGTTTTTTTCGGTAACCGGGAAATTGCCGGTTTTTCTCCCTCTTTTTTGCATTTTTTCTTGGCATTTTTTTTAGTTGATGCTACAATAGTAAGAGATGTGCCGTGGTCATGAAAAAAGAATGACAAAATGATGAAAATCTGATGACCTTTGCAACAAATCGTCTTTTCGCAGGTACTTATTATGCAGGACTTATGCAAAGGCATAGGAGAATACACAAAAAAGGGGACGCAGATATGCTTCCAAACAATAGAAAACCATACAGCAGAACAAAGAAAAGAGTTTCAGGTTCCAATGCGTCTATCACAGAGGGAACAGCCGCAACCGGAGCCAGAAGGAAAAAGAAAATTCCCTGGTATAAAAAAGTCCTCCAGATGATGGTGCCGACAAAAAAGGACAGTACGGTAGACAAAATCCGCAAGGTGATTTTTGATGTGGCAATTGTGGTCTTTATCGGTTCCTGCGCTTATCTGATCAGCTATTACGGCCAGTCCGGTTACAATGCCAATTTTTATAACGGCGTGGCCAGCATGCTGGGCAATGGAGAGGTAAGCGAGAACTATCCTCGGGCTTATCTGACGAAATTCGCCTCTCTGTGGGAAATGAATGAGGATATCATAGGCTGGCTTTCCATTGACGGGACCCAGGTGAATTATCCTGTGGTGCAGAGCGACGACAACGATTATTATCTGCATAAGGACTTTTCCAAGGCGGACAATAAATACGGGATCCCCTTTGCTGACTGCCGGGTGGATATTTCAAAACCCAGCACAAACATCCCGATTTACAGCCATAATATGAAAGACGGTCAGATGTTCGGCGAGCTGATCAACTACCAGAGCCTGGATTATTATAAACAGCATCCAGTGATCAATTTTGACAGCCTGTATGAAGAAGGCAAATATAAGATTGTAGGCATGTTCATTGCATCTACCCTGCCGGAACATGCGCCAAATTTTGAATACCATAACTTTATTGAAGCGGAAACCGATCAGGAACTGATGGATTTTGCAAATGAGGTTCTGTCCCGTTCGTTGATTGTTACCGGCGTGGATATCCAGCCTGGGGATCACCTGATTACGCTTTCCACCTGTACCTATGACTTTGAAGAGGCTCGTTTCGCCATTGTGGCCCGCCGCGTGCGGGAGGGAGAAGCGGAGACGGTGGATACCTCTGCCGCCTATATCAATCCCAATCCGGTGATGCCGAAGGCCTGGTATGAAGCCAAAAAAATCGCCGCGCTGGTGGCCGGTGTTTCTCTGTCCCCGGAGAATTTGTCTTTGCAACCGGGCGAGACGGCGGCGCTGACCGCTACTGTGCTGCCCAATACGGCGGTGAACCGCAATGTCAGCTGGTCCTCTTCCGATTCGTCGGTGGCCAGCGTGGACCAATCCGGCAATGTAACCGCTCTCAGAAGCGGTACGGCGGTGATTACCGTTACGACGGAGGAAAGTGGTTTTACAGCTTCTGCTACCGTAACGGTAGGTGCCGGCCCAATTACATCCATGTACTTTTCTACCGGAGGCGTTAATATTCCGGTCGGGGGGAATACCGATCTGGCCGGGTTGCTGACGGTGGAACCGGAAGGCGCCAGCAGGGACGGGCTGACATGGTCTTCCAGCGATTCGTCGGTAGCGTCCGTTTCCGGTGGTTCGGTCAGCGGAAAAAAGGTCGGTTCTGCGACGATTACTGTTACGGCGCCCAGCGGTGTTTCCGCATCGATTACTGTACAGGTGGGAACTTATATACCAATAGAAGGAATCGGAATTGGGGCAAGCAGCAACACAGTGGCTGTTGGGGATTCTATTTCGTTAACGTTAACCATTACTCCTGGAGATGCGACGAATCAACAGCAGATAGAGTGGGGCATTGACAGCGGGAAAAGAAACGTTTCACTGAGCGGTAGTGGAAAATCTGCAACTGTAACGGGATTAAAAGCAGGCACAACCGCTACGATTTATGCTGGTGTAAACGATAATGGGGAAATGAAATACGCCAGAATTACCATTTCTATTACGGATAAGATACAAGCTCCAACAGATCTTGAATTCCAGCATAGTGAGGCTTCTATCGGCGTGAACAATTCAGGTAGCCTTTTGGATATTTTGGATCTTAATCCGGTGGGAGCATCCACTGGCCAGCTTACCTGGGTTTCTTCCGATCCTACCGTAGCCAGGGTGGAAAATGGAATCATCACTGGATTATCAGATGGCGTTGTGACGATTACCGTAAGCGCGCCAAATGGAGCAACAGCTTCCATAAGGGTTCGGGTTGGCAATGGCGCTTCTTCCAGCACGCCGGAACCATCTTCTCCCGCTTCCAGTTCGGAAGAGGAGTCTTCCGCTTCTTCAGCAGTAGAGTCGTCTGCTCCTGATGAAGAAAGTGAGAGCCAAAGCCAGAGCCAGAGCCAGAGCAGCCAGGCCAGCCAGTCCAGTGTACCAAACATTTGGGGTTGATGTTTTTCCAAATGTAGTCGAAGTGAGATGATTCCCAAAAGAGGGATGGAGAATTTCTCCATCCCTCTTTTTTAAAAATCTGGTGAAATGGGCCGTCAAGCAGTCTCTTTTTTAAAGATTTCTCAACTTTTTGGCGCGGCAGCCCTGTTCCATATGGGCGAGTCAGCTTTTGTGAAAGAGAGGTCCGCCTTTTTCTGGTAGCCGCGTTTGGAAGGGGCTCGATCTGTCAGAACTTTTGAGCTTTCCGCCTTGTGGGGCGCACGATTCCTGCCGTTTCCTTTTGCGGCTGTTTGTAAGTTTCCTTTTTGGCATGATATGCGCTTTCCTTTTTGCCGGAGGAAAGCAGCGGGGTCCATCCCAGCAGCTCGCCGTCCTCATACTCGCCGTCTGGAAGGATTCGGACTTCTGCCACCTCTGCCCAGCGCTCTTTTGGGTTGCCAAGAGTGTGGTATTTTCCCTCGCCCACAACCGCTAGTTTCACTCCGTTATCCAGCTGAACGTGCGTGTTCCCGATTTCCATGCCGTCTATGATTTTGATTTTGCGTCGGTCCACTTCCCGCTCCTCGCCGGTGAAACAGTTAATGACAATGGTTTTTTTACGAATTTTAGGTGCCTTTGAGAGAACAGGTGGTTTTTTCTTCATTTTTTTCAACCCTTCGATTTCTTTTTTATCATCATACCCCGGAAAAGAAAATTTGGCAACGGGGCTTTCCATGTCTCCCAATAAATGGTATACTGAACATAATCATTTATCGCGAGGAGGATTTTTATGACCCCGGTTTTAGACAGATTTTTAAAATACGTAAGTTTTGATACGCAGTCCGAGCCTGGCACGGACTGTTTTCCCAGCACAGAAAAACAAAAAGTATTCGCCCGGTACCTGGTAGACGAGCTCAAAGACATCGGCATTGCCGATGCGGCGATGGATGAGTTTGGCTATGTGACTGGCACATTGCCATCCAATGTGGATTTTGACGTTCCGGTATTCGGCTTTATTTCCCATATGGATACCTCGCCGGATATGCCCGGAAACAACATCAAGCCGCAAGTGATCCCCAATTATGACGGCGGCGACATCGTGCTCAATAAAGAACTGGGGATTGTATTGAGCCCTAAAAACTTTCCTAAAATGCTTATGTATCAGGGAAAAGATCTGATTACTACTGATGGGACCACCCTGCTGGGGGCGGACAACAAGGCGGGGATTACCGCCATTGTCGGTATGGCAGAGTATTTGTTGGAGCATCCGGAGGTAAAGCACGGCACCATCAAGATCGGATTTACCCCCGATGAGGAAATTGGCACCGGCGTAGACCACTTTGACGTAAAAAAATTCGGCGCTCAGTTTGCCTATACGGTAGACGGCGGTACCATTGGCAGCCTGGAGTACGATAATTTCAATGCGGCTTCCGCAAAGGTGCATATCAATGGGCAAAGCGTTCATCCAGGATCCGCCAAAGGCAAGATGGTTAGCGCGGTGCTGGTCGCCATGGAATTCCAGGGAATGCTGCCGGTCTTTGAAAACCCTGCGTACACCGAGGGGCATGAAGGATTCTACCATCTGAATTCCATGAAGGGGAATGTAGAGAAAGCTGATATGTCCTATATCCTGCGCGACCATGATTCAGCCAAGCTGGAAAAGAAAAAGGAAACCTTCCGCAAAATTGCCGCTTATCTCAATGACAAATACGGTGTGGATACGATAGAGGTTACGATCCAGGATTCCTACCGGAACATGAAAGAGCAGATCCTGAACAACATGTATATTGTGGATGCGGCCAAAGAGGCTATCGAAAAGGTGGGGGTAAAGGTGATCAGCGGCCCGGTACGCGGTGGTACTGATGGTGCGCGGCTGTCCTTTATGGGGCTGCCCTGCCCTAATCTGGGAGCCGGCAGCCACAGCGCCCATGGCAAATACGAATATGTCTGCGTGCAGGCAATGGAGAAGAATATCGAGGTTCTGACCAGCATTGCTTCGCGCATCTGCGAAATCCACGCAAAATAAAAGGCCGTCCCAAAGCCCGCTTCTGCGGGCTTTTTCTATTGGGAGGGATCCGGCCGGATCAGCAGGCGCGCCGGCTGATGGGCTATGCCTCAAAGGAGAAATCCCATTTTGAAAACCTTTGCGGCCTTTTCGCAGAGAGGAAAACGGCGGGAAAAATTCCTGTAATGGCTGCCAGATACCCTTGACCAACCAACGAAGGATACGGTACAATTTATCGTAATCGCCCAAGGATCTATTGGGGGATATGATAGGAAGAAAGGGAAAGAGCGATGACGGAGCTTCTAGTAAAACTTTTTATCAAGAACGCAGACCAGACCAGTTCGCCCAAGGTGCGGGAGGGATACGGCATGCTCAGCAGCTGGGTTGCAATTGCCTGTAACCTGCTGTTGTTTGCGGTAAAGTTTATTCTGGGGTTTCTTTCCAACTCTATTGCCATTACCGGTGACGCATTCAATAACCTCTCGGATGTAGGAAGCGGCGTCGTAACGTTTATCGGCTTTAAGGCGGCAGCTGCGCCAGCGGACGAAGACCACCCGTTCGGGCATGGGCGGATTGAGTATATCAGCGGGCTGGTTATCACTTTTTTTGTACTGCTGGTAGGCTTTGACGTAGTCAAAAGCGCTATTGAAAAGATTATCCATCCAGAACCGGTGGAGTTCAGCTGGTTTGTCATTGTTGGGTTGCTGCTGTCCATCCTGGTGAAATTGTGGATGGGCGCATTTAACCGGAAGCTGGGTCGGAAAATAGACTCCGGAACCCTGCGTGCCGCGGCGCAGGACAGCTTGAACGACTGTATTTCCACCGGCGCCACTACGCTGGGGATTATCATCGCACGCTTTTTACCGTTTTCCATTGATGGCTTTTTGGGGCTGATGGTGGGCGGCTTTATCCTGTATTCCGGCTATGGGCTTGCCAGGGACACGATCAGTCCGTTGCTGGGACAAAAACCGGATCCGGAGCTGGTAAATCAGCTGTATGATATTATTTTGAGTTATCCTGAAATCACCGGTGTGCACGACCTGGTTCTGCACGACTATGGGCCTGGGCGGATGATGGGCAGCGCGCATGTGGAAGTATCTCGCACTCTGGATGTGATGCAGGCCCACGACATGATTGACAATGCGGAAAAGCATGTCCAATCGGTTCTTCACATGCCTTTTGTCCTGCATTATGACCCGATTGCCGACGATTGCGAGGAAACTCAGCGGATGCGAAAAAAAGTGGAAGAGATTGTCCGGCAGGTCAACAAAGAAATGACAATCCACGATTTTAGGATGGTTCCAGGTCCAACCCACACCAATTTAATTTTTGATGTAGTGATCCCAAGTGGAGAAACAAGAAAAAATACGGATTTGAAAAAAGAAATTGATAGCCGGCTTCAGCAAGAAGATCAAACATACTTTACCGTCGTCACCTTCGACCGAAATTATATTTCTTAAAATGGCCCCAATATTGGGCCCGTTGCCCTGAATACAGAAAGCCGTCTCTGGAAATTTTAACCAGAGGCGGCTTTTTGCAAATTGCGGGTCCGTTTTCCGCATCAGCTGTGGGAGACAGCTTTGGCAAGTGCGGAAAGGGCGGGCCCTTGCCTGTTGATGAGACGGCGCACATCGGAAGCGTCAGTCTGAACAGCATCGGCAGGCGGGCAATTTTTTGTGAAAATGCTCAAAAAAGAATTTTCTCTCTTATTATAGTAAAGATATTTACTAAAAGCAATAGTAAATATCTTTACTATGCTAACATTTTGAAAAAGAATGTTGGTGAGAGAAATGCCGTCTTATATGCAACGCCTGCGAAATCTGCGGGAAGACCATGACATGACACAAAAACAGATTGCACAGATACTGGGGACCTCTCAGACGATGTATGCCCGGTATGAAAGGGGAGGCAGCGAGCTGCCCATCCGCCATTTGATTACGCTTTGCCGTTATTATCAGGTTTCGGCCGATTTTGTCCTGGGGCTGGAGACGCCGCCTTTATCTCGGACGGGGGAGACAGCGTCGAAAGGCGGCGGGAGAAGATAAGCGGAAAGGCTTTTGTCAGAGGAATAAAAAACCGTTGAAGGCCAGAGCGTTCAACGGTTTTTCCTTGTACCGGTTTATTCAATTTGGCTTTCGATGTATCCGCCACCCAATACATAGTCCCCGTCATACAAAACACAGGACTGGCCCGGCGCAGGGGCGCGCTGCGGCACGTCAAACAGCACGCGGGCAGACTGATTTGGCAAAGGGATGATTTGTGCTGCGGCCTCTTTGGCCATGGAGCGGATTTTTGCTCCGGCCTTGAACGGCTGGGCTGGCTGCTCAAAGGGAATCCAGCGACAGTCCCGCAGAAGAACGCCTGCGGCAAATTCCTCGCCGGCATCGCCTAAATAGATGCGGTTCGTCTGTGGATCCATCGATTTGATGAACACCGGGCGGCCAAGGGCAATCCCCAGCCCTTTACGCTGGCCGACAGTGTAATGCAAAAGGCCTTTATGCCGCCCACAAACGGTTCCATCGGGAGAAATGAATTCACCTTCCGGCATTTTTCCGAACCGCGCTTCAATATAAGCCGGGTAATCGTTGTCCGGGATAAAGCAAATTTCCTGACTGTCCGGCGCCGCAGCACAGGGCAGCCCTGCCTGGACAGCAATGGCTCGGACCTGATCCTTGGACATTCCCTCCAGCGGCAGATACAGCATGGACAGCTGATCCTGGCTGAGGCGGTAGAGCATATACGACTGATCCCGGGGCAGAAACTTTGCCTTTTTCAGCAGATAGCGGCCTTCCTGTTCTTCCACACCTGCGTAATGGCCGGTGACAATGGCATCAAATCCCCGTTTTTTTGCTTCCCGGCAGAGAAGGGCGAATTTGGTGGACGGGTTGCAAAGGATACAGGGGTTAGGCGTCTGTCCCCGGCGGTAACATTCAGCCCAAGGGACAACTACTTCTCGCTGGAACCATTCTTCCTCCCGCGCTACGATCAGCGGAATGCCCATGGCGTCCGCAGCGGCCTGCGCCGCTGCGACAGTGCTGTTGTGAGCGGGGGAGAGATGCAAAACCAATCCGGTTACATCGTATCCCTGCTGTTTCATCAGGTAAACGCAGACGGAAGAATCCACGCCGCCAGAGAGGGCCACCAGAATTTTGTTACATTTCACAAGCCAAATGCTCCTCGTCAGGATCCTTTAATTCGCCTACAAAGGGAGTCAGATCAATGCCCTGCCTGGTATAGTAGTCGGCCAGCGCGGTTTTGATTGCCTGTTCGGCCAGCACGGAACAGTGAATCTTAACAGGAGGAAGGCCCTCCAGCGCTTCTACTACGGCGCTGTTAGTCAGCTTCAGTGCTTCTTCCACCGTTTTGCCCTTGATCATTTCAGTGGCCATGGAGCTGGTAGC
>CAJFOX010000039.1 GCA_904397845.1 uncultured Oscillospiraceae bacterium | reverse complement strand
CTCGCGGACACCCGCCCTCCGGGACAGCTCCATTAATATATCACATCCTTCCTACCTAAGTCAATACCTTTTTTACAAAAATATTTCTTCTTTATTCCTTTGATTTCTTTATACATTATATATAGTATTTCAAAAACACATTTTTCCCGTATTTAGTTTTTTTATGCTTCACATTTCCGCCGCATACAAATTTTTTTGACAAAACCCCTTTCAATCGCTACAATGATCATAGTCATTTTTGTATCAACGGAGGCATTCCCATGATTGATCGGCCATATGAAATCGCGGATGCCCACACCCACATCTTCCCGCAGAAGATTGCGGAAAAGGCCGCCCATTCTATTGCGGACTTTTATAAGGTTAACCCCGGAGATGTGGGTACAGTGGACATCCTATTGGAAAACGGCAGGCGTCTTGGCATTCGCCATTACCTTGTCTGCTCGGTCGCTACTACCCCGAAGCAGGTGGCAAGCATCAACCGTTTTATCGCAGAAAATTGCGAAGTCCATCCGGAATTTGTTGGGTTTGGTACCATCCATCCCGGCATGACCGAAACAGATATGATAACAGAAGCGGTTCGAATAAAGGAAAGGGGCCTGCGCGGCGTGAAGCTGCACCCGGACATCCAGGACTTCTTTATGGACGATCCTCATATGTTCTCCCTTTACCGCATGTGTGAAAAAGAACTTAAACTTCCCATTCTCTTTCACTGCGGCGACGCACGGTATGACCGATCTTCCCCCAAAAGGCTCGCCCATGTTTTGGACCGCTTTCCTGATCTGTCGGTTATCGGAGCCCATTTCGGCGGATACAGCCAATGGGAAGAAGCGTATGCTGTTTTAAAGGACTACAACCGGCTGCACATGGACACCAGCAGTTCCTTGTCTTTCCTCTCTGACGAGGCTGCTATGCGCTTGATTGAAGGATACGGCTCCGAGCGGCTCATGTTTGGCACCGATTACCCGCTGTGGGTAATGGAAAAAGAACTGAATCGCTTTTTCACTCTGCCTTTGTCTGAAGCGCAACGCCGTCAAATCCTTTTTGGAACATTCTCCGCGCTGTTTGACATCCCTGCAAGGGTGGAAACCTGTCATAAAGCGCAGTAAAATATGAAGATTCCATGAAAATTGCCGGTATTGGGACAATTTTTTGTTTCTATTTATGATTTGTACATATTTTTCCTTTATTATCATTTGTGTTAGCGCGTTTTTCAAGGCGCAGCCCGTACGCGGGTTCGAATATAGGAGGTATCATACATGCTAGAGGTCAAAAACCTCGTCAAGCGGTATGGCAGCAAATATGCTGTCGACAACATCAGCTTTACCGTCGAGCGGGGAGAAATCCTGGGTTTCTTGGGGCCGAATGGCGCGGGAAAATCCACCACCATGAACATCATTACCGGCTACCTCTCCAGTACAGAAGGCACTGTGACCATTGATGGATATGAAATTCTGGAGGATCCGATTGCGGCGAAGTCCCACATCGGTTACCTGCCGGAACAGCCGCCGCTGTACATGGATATGACCGTAAAAGAGTACCTGAACTTCATGTACGAATTAAAAAAGGTCAAGCTCCCCCGGCAAAAACATATCGAGGATATCTGCCGGACGGTCAAAATCGATCATGTCTACACCCGCTTGATCCGCAACCTTTCGAAAGGCTATAAACAGCGTGTCGGCGTGGCTCAGGCCCTGCTGGGCAGCCCTGAACTTCTGATCCTGGACGAGCCCACTGTGGGCCTGGATCCCAAGCAGATTATTGAGATCCGCAACCTGATTAAGGAGCTGGGCAAAAACCATACCGTTATCCTTTCTTCCCATATTCTTTCGGAAGTGCAGGCGATCTGCGAGCGTGTCATTGTCATCAATGACGGCAAGATCATTGCAGATGATACGCCGGACCATCTGGCCCGCTCTATGAGCAATGAAAGCGGACTTGCCGTGCGGCTGGAGGGCCCGGTTACCGATGTGAACAACGCGCTGCGCGCCTTGCCGGGCGTTCATTCCTGCAACCCCCTGGGCGAACGGGAAAAAGGCGTGTTTGAATATCTGGTAGAGCCGGAAAGCGGCACCGATATCCGCCGGGATGTATTCCGGATGGCCGCCGAGAAAAATTGGCCGATCCTTTCGATGAAGTCCACTGAAATGAGCCTGGAGGAAATCTTCTTGAAACTGACTTCCGGGGAATATGTCGCCCCGCCCAAAGAGGCACCCGCTCCCAAGCCGGAGGGAAAGCCCAAAAAAGGCAAAAGGGACGGCGGCACGGCTACGGATGAGGCCAAAAAAAATAAGGAAGGGAGTGAAGAATAATGTCGGCTATTTTTAAACGGGAATTCAACGCCTACTTTTCCTCTCCCATCGGGTATGTGTTCATTGCCATGTTTTACTGCCTGTCCGGCTTTTTCTTCTTTTTGGATAACCTGGCGGTGGGATCCGCCGAACTGCGGTATGTTTACTCCATGCTATTCACCTGTTCGGCACTGCTGATGCCGATTCTAACCATGCGTATGCTCAGCGAGGATATGCGCCAGAAGACCGACCAGGTCCTCCTGACCGCTCCCATTGGGCTGTTCAGCCTTTTAATGGGCAAATTTTTGGCGGCGCTGCTGGTATACGTCATCGCTATTTCCATTACGTTGGTCTATGCGTTGGTTCTGTCTGTTTTTGTTTCTCTCAACTGGGCTGTTATTATCAGCAGCTATTTCGGCATCCTGCTTTTGGGCGCTGCGCTGATTGCCGTCGGCATGTTCATTTCTTCGCTGACTGAAAGCCAACTGGTTGCCGCCATCGTCACCGTCGTTGTGGATGTGGCGCTTCTGCTCGTGGATTCCCTGGCTTCGCTTATGCCGACTACCTCGCTGCAGAATCTGATCATGGGCCTTTCCATGGCGGATCATTACGGCAATTTTACAATGGGCATACTTGATTTTGCCGACGCCTTCTTCTTTTTAAGCATCATTGCACTGTTTATCTTCCTGACCAGCCGGGTGCTTGAAAAGAGAAGATGGGGCTAATAGGAGGAAAAGACCATGCTATCTAACATTTTGAAAAACCGCCGGCTGCGGATGGGCAGTTTCGCCACGGCGCTGACGGTAGTATTTATTGCCGTTTTGATTATTCTAAACATGATTGTCTCGGCAATTTCAGAACGGTTCCCTGTCCAGTTGGATTTGACAACCGGTAAGATCTACGAACTCAGCGACGAAACCATTGAATATCTAAGGACGGTGGAAAAGGATGTGAATATCTACGTCCTCGCCACTGAAGATTCTTTCGGCAGCCCCAACGAATATTATCTGCAGGCCTGCGAGACGATCAAAAAATTCCCTCAGTATAATTCCAGAATTAAAGTGCAGTTTATCGACTTGGCAAAGGATCCGGCATTTGAGTCGAAATACTCTTCCTATTCCATGGGCACCAGAGATATCCTGCTGGAGTGTGGGAGCAAGGTTCAGGTTGTCAAAACCAGCGATCTGTTTAATCTGGAAAATGATTCCAGCACCGGATATACTTATATTAGATCTTCCCGAACCGATGAGGCCATTACCTCAGCCATTATGAACGTGACCTCCGATTATACGCCTAAAATAGCGATCCTCAGCGCCCATTCTTCTTTTGACGCCAGCGCATTTTCTTCTTTGCTGAGTCAGAATAATTTCGAGGTCGTAACCCAGGATCTGTTGTTGGAAGAGATTGATCCCGAAGCGGAGGCGGCTGTGCTGTTTGCACCCAGCGAAGATCTGGATGAAGCCCAGCTGGATAAATTGGACGAATTTTTGGACAATGGCGGCCAAAAGGGCAAAACGCTGCTGTACTTTGCTTCTGCCAATCAGTCCCAACTGCCAAACTTGGAAGCTTTCCTGAGCGAATGGGGCATTGTGATGGAGGATGCGACCCTGTACGAAACCAATTACAGCCGTATTTATAATTACAGCCCATATTACAGCATTGTCGACTTTGTAAACACTGAAATTTATGAAGATACTTCCGCTTATTTGCTGATGCCCAACGCCCGCGTGATGGACACTGCTTACACCGAGCGGGACAGTCGGACAGTTGAAGTTCTGCTGAAATTCGGTTCCACTGCCAAAGCGTTGCCGAACGATGCGGCCGAAGATTTCGACATCGAAAGCGCGGAAACTTATGCATTTCCCGCGCTGATTCAGTCCACCCTCCAAAAATCTGCTGGAAATGCCAATGCCACCGGTACTGCGATGCTGGAATCCCACGTGGTCGTGTCCTCTTCTGCTATGAGCTGTGAATCCAGCCTGTTGAACGGAAGCACCTTTGTCAATGGCAAGTATTACATTGCACTGCTCAACAGCCTGCTTGGCCGTGAATCCAATTTTTCTATTACAGCCAAGACGCTTGACACCACCACACTGACCATGACCAACTTCCAGATTTTGTCTATCGGTGCTGCCTTTGCCATCATCATCCCGCTGGTAATTTTGATCGTCGGTGTCGTTGTATGGTTGCGCCGGCGTCATAAATAGTTCTTCCAGCTTGCGCAACGTTAAGCTGGCTACAAAAGCAAAAAGTTGCGGGCTCGCCTTGTCTTTTGGCCCAAGTCCCGCCCTGCTTTTTAATTGAAATCAGAAATGGAGAACCTGCTATGTCCAAACGTACCAAAACCTTACTGCTGGCGCTGGTCATACTGGCGCTGCTGGTCGGCCTGTTCTTTGCTGTGAAACTGCTGCTGCCGCAAGACGATGGGACCGCCTCTTCTTCGGTAGAAAGCACTTCGATCAAGCTGATTTCCATGTCTTCCGACGAGCTGTCTTCCGTAGAGGTCAGTCGTTCCGAGGGGGGCTTTGTCCTGCGGGTCGAAGACGGAGAATCCTCCATTGACGGATTAGAAGGACTGCCGCTGGATTCAGACAGAATCAGCAGCGTTGTGTCCCAAGCCACTTCCATGACCGCAAGGGAAATGGTGGAAGAATCCCCTACCAGCCTGGGACTGTATGGATTGGATAATCCCAGTTATTCTTTGACCGTGACCAAGACTGACGGCAGTTCCTTCACCTTGGATTTCGGCCTGGAATCTTCCGTTTCCTATACAACCTATGTCAAACTGTCTGATTCCGACGCTGTTTATGCCGTTTATACCAGCGACCTTTCCAGCTTCGAATATACCGTCGAAGACTTTGTTTCCAGAAAGATCATCCCCGATCTCTCTGAAAATGCCGATTTCAAGAGCATCTCGTTCAGTGGTGCAGACTATGCGGAGCCTTTCGTCATCGAAAAATATGATTTTGACGCGGACGAGGATTCCACTTATTCCTACTTCTCCTACGCTATTACCTCTCCGTCCTTAAAGCCGGTAGACGCCGAATCCATTTTCGCCTATGTTGACGAAATTCTGGACACCACTGCCCAATCTGTTTTAGCCGGCAACTACACGGAAGAAGAACTCAGGCAGTATGGCTTGGATGAGCCGGACGCCAGAATTGAAGTGACTTTCTCGGAGGAATATGAGGAAGATACTGTCTTTACTTTCAGTCTTTCTTTCCAGGACGATACTGTTTACGCAATCTGCAATGATGTTCCAATTATTTATACGCTCTCCAAAGCGGACTGGATGACGTTAAAATACGAAACTACCGTCCACAGTCTTTTCCTGTTGCCCAGCATTTACGAAGTGTCGAGGGTAACGGTGCAGACTGACGGAAAGACTTACGCGTTTGACGTTTCCGGCGAAAAAAGTGAAACCGTCTCTTATAATGGCGAAGCAATCGAAAAAACAGCCTTTTCAAAATTCTACCAGCTCCTCATCGGCGCTTCTCACGATGGCAATTATGTGCCGGATGCGCAGCCTCAGGGCGATCCTGTGCTGACAATCACCTTTGACTACCGCAACGACGGCAATTCCGATACGTTGCAGTTCTACGATGCCGGCACTCGAAAGCTTTTTGTGGCGCTGAACGGTGAAATTGAATTTACTATGATGTCCTCCTACCTGGAGAAGGTGCAGGAAGCCTGCGAACAGGTGATCAACGGCGAAACGCCGGATCCTGACTGGAAAGTCTGATTTTCTTCTTAAACGCGGCGCTATTTTAGCGCCGCGTTTTTTATTTTTCGACAGCCAGGGTATTCGAAAAAAGAGCATCCGGTGCGCAGGCTTTTTGTGCGGCGCGGGCAAATTGCCGTTTTGATCAGAAAATTTTGAGAAAGGACTAAATTCGTGGAATTTCTCACCTTTGATCATCATACAATAAAAAATAGCCGTCCGAAAAACCGCCGTTTATTCCATGGAAAAAGGGATGGCCTTTCTGTTTTCCCCCGCTGCAGGCGCTTCTTGAAAAAGTTGTGACGGAAGGCGCCCTGCTCTGCTTTTGCAGCATTTCCCGTTTTCATCCAGCACAGATCGTTTGCTGTTTGAAAAATCACAGCGGTTTCTGCAACTGTTTTTTCACGCCGCAACCGAGTCCTGGCGCCCTGTGATGCATGGCCCCGAGCTGAACGGCCCGGACGGCCGTTTTTTATTCCATGGCGTGGGGAAACATTTTTACATTGCTTTTTCCGGGTTTGCTTTGGCAAAACCGAAAAACATATCAAAACATATAGAGAAAAGGAGGGGATTTTATGAAAAACGATCCTGGCCTGCAGGAAGAAATCAAGATCCCGGAACCCCCGAAACCCTCCTGGTTTCAGGTCGCCGGCGACATAGATGACTTTATTTTTTATTATGAGACAGAAAAAACTTGCAGCCAGCGGTAGATTGACTGCAATAAAAAATCCCGGAGAAGTCTCCGGGATTTTTTGCCGTAAGTTACCAATCGGAAACATGCCCGCGCTTCATGGCGCCGAACAGCCTCTTGGTAATGCCTTTATGCTCCTTTTCCATCTGCCGCAGCCAGTTTTTTGTCCATTCCCTCTGGGTAGACCCATCCACCGGGCATTTGCTTTTGACGACCGGATAGCCTGCCTTTCTCACTGCAGAGGCAACCTCTCTCTCCGGCGCAAAAATAAGCGGCCGTATCATGGTCAGATCTTTGCGGGAAAGATAGGTCACCGGCGAAAAACATCCTATCCTCCCCTCCAAGAACAAGTTCATTACAAATGTTTCCACCGCATCGTCGTAGTGATGACCCAGGGCGATTTTATTGCACCCAAACCTTTTTGCTGCGTCATGTAACGCGCCCCGGCGCATTCTGGCGCACAAACTGCAGGGATTGGATTCCCCCCTGGCTTCGAACACAATGGGGCCAATTTCTGTCTCCAGCACGTGATAAGGCACGCCCATATTCTCACACATCCGTTCAATTGGCCCATAATCGGTGCGCTGCCCATTCCAGCCCGGATCCAATGTGATGCCCACCAGTTCAAAAGGGACGCCGATAAATCTTCGCAGCCCAGCCAATCCGGCTACCAGCGCCACTGAATCCTTGCCGCCGCTGATGCCTACGGCGATCCGGTCTCCTGGCCTGATCATTTCATATTCCTGAATCGCTTTCCGCATGTATCCCATAATCCGCTGCATACCATTTCCCCTATCCTGGCCATACTTTTTTTATTTTACTTTTTTTATTCCAAAATAGCAACGGAAAAATCGAAAATCAAACAGAAGCAAAACAGAGATTAAAAGAGAAAACAGGCGATTAAAAGAGATTTAAGAAAACAAATTAATTTTTTTCAAAAAAAGGTTGACATTCCCTTCTCCCGACACTATAATGGTACTTGCTGCAACGCCAAAGCTGGCTTTGCAAGCGGCAAAAACAGTAGTTTGTGTGATCTGAACATAAATGAAGCAACCAATTCACAGGAGGGAAAAAACATGTCGACCACCATGCCGAAAGCCGGCGAGATTACCCGTAAATGGTATATTCTTGACGCTGCTGACAAACCTCTCGGCCGCACTGCGACCGTCGCCGCCTCTATCCTGCGCGGCAAACACAAAGTAAATTTTGCCCCTCACGCTGACTGTGGGGACCACGTCATCATCATCAACGCTGAAAAGGCGGTTTTGACTGGCAAAAAGCTCGAACAGAAATACTACCGTCATCATTCCGGTTGGGTAGGAGGCCTGAAAGAGGTCCAGTACGCAAAGCTGATGAGCGAAAACCCGGAAAAAGCGATGCTGTTAGCTGTAAAAGGCATGCTGCCTGGCAATAGCGTAGGCCGCGCCGCACTGACTCGCTGCAGAGTATTCAGGGGTGCCGAGCATACCCATGCAGCCCAGAAACCGGAAAGCTGGACTTTATAATTAACGGGAGGAGGCAAAACTTATGTACGATTCTAAACCTTATTTCTACGGCACTGGCAGAAGAAAACATTCTGTTGCCCGTGTCCGCGTATATGCCAATGGCACCGGTTCTATCAAAATCAACGGTAGGGACATCGATGATTATTTTGGCCTGGAAACTTTGAAGTTGATTGTTCGTCAGCCGATGGAGCTGACTGATACCATGGGCCGGTTTGACATTGAGTGCAATGTTACCGGCGGCGGCATTTCCGGGCAGGCCGGCGCCATCCGTCATGGTTTGTCCAGAGCGCTTTTGCAGGTCAACGAAGAGGCTTACCGCCCGGTCCTGAAAAAAGCGGGCTTTCTAACTCGTGACCCTCGTATGAAGGAACGTAAAAAGTACGGCCTCAAAGCCGCCCGTCGCGCGCCTCAGTTCTCCAAGAGATAGTTGCTGGCTCTTGCCGACGGTTGGACTTTGGCTGACGCTGCAACGCCTGCGCAAAGCGCCTGTTTCAATGACTGTAAGGAAGCTTCCTTTAGGGAAGCTTCCTTTTTGCGTCGGTATCGCAGATATCACAGAGTTGGGCATCATGGAAAACGCATCTGAAAAGCGCCTTTCAGATGCAAATTTTATCTTTGCGTGGTTCTACTTTTGATAGCCGTCTTTGGAAATGATACGAAGAGATTCGCTTTTCCTTTTTGCTATCTGCTTTCACAAACCCGACTATCTTTGCCAGGCCTGTGGAATGGATTGCTGCCCATTTGCTCTTGAGGGCACTTTCCCTCTTATAGACGCCAGCCGTAATGAATGATCAACGCCGACACTTGTTTTTACGGCAGTTCTACGCTGAGCTGGTTCGAGGAACCCTTTTGGAAAATACCCGATGCCGCGCCCATTGGCATCAAGACACTGATATTCCTATCGTGGGACAAGACTTGTCCAAGAGCCCCTCTCTGAAAGCAAAGATGCCGCATTCTAAAAATATTGGTTTTTTTGAAAGAAAAACACTTTTTGTTTCGTTTTTAAAGTAGATGTAATTTTACCTATTATTTACAAAAAAAACCAAAATGCCTTGCAAATTGATTGGACATCCCGTATAATGCTATGTGCTATCTATTTGTGAAAGGCAAAACAGAAAGTGATGATATATGAAGAATTTTGGAAAATGGTTATGGGATCGCCCGATCCTTATGTGTGTTGCTCTCGCAGTGCTGTTAAACACTGCAATGGAAATGTTCAGCCGCCGCTCGGTGTGGCAAGGGCTGCAGTTCATGGCGCTGCATCCGATTCACTTTTTATGTAACATCCTAGTCGTTTTATTAACGCTGCTTTTGGCTTTATTGGTCAAACGGCGGGTTTTCATGCTGTCGTTGGTTTCTACCATCTGGCTGGGCCTTGCTATTGCAAATTTTATTTTGCTGGGCTATCGGACTACGCCTTTGGCTGCCATTGATTTTTACATACTGAAACCGGTTTTCAGCATTTTAAAGATTTATCTGACCCCGGTGCAGATGATCCTAATCGTTCTGGCCTTTCTGGTCGTCATTACCGGGATTGTCCTGGTCTTTTTAAAAGCGCCGAAGCACCGGGCTTTATATCGAGGCGCGCTGGCTTCTATTACTATGACTTTCATTGCTACTTTCGGCTTGATTCACTTTTCTATCCAGGCTGATGCAACCTCCGCCAGTTTTGCCAATCTGGCCGACGCCTATCGTAACTATGGCTTTGCCTATTGCTTTGCCACCAGTCTGCTGGATACAGGTATTGACAAACCGGAAGAGTACTCAGTCGAGGCGATGACAAGCCTGGCAGAGGATATAGAGAGGGTATCAGAAGAGGAGGCCTCCTCTTCTGATCAGCAGGGTTCCCCTGCTGATCAGGATGAATCGCAGCAAGTTCCCAATGTCATTATGGTGCAGCTGGAATCTTTTATCGACCCTAACCGGCTGGAGGGCTTTACCTATTCGGAAAATCCTGTGCCTGTTTTTACTGAACTGAAAGAAAATTATACCAGCGGCTACCTGTCGGTACCTGCTATCGGCGCCGGCACGGCGAACACCGAATTCGAAGTGCTGACCGGAATGAGCCTTGATTACTTCGGTCCGGGGGAGTATCCCTATAAGACGATTCTCCAGCAAAGCACCTGTGAAAGTATTGCCTATAATTTGAAAGAACTGGGCCTTGGCACTCATGTGATCCATAACAATACCGGGACCTTCTATGACCGGCATCTGGTATTTCCAAACCTGGGATTTGACTCTTTTACCTCTTTGGAATATATGAATCATGTGGATAAAAACCCGTTGGGATGGGCAAAGGATACCATCCTTACTACTGAAATCATAAAGTCCCTTCTTTCTACTGAGCAAAAGGATTTTATTTATGCAATCTCCGTCCAGCCTCACGGTAAGTACCCCTCCGATCCCTTGGGGGATGACCAGCCCATCACTGTTACCAGCGACGTCCTTTCAGAGGAAGAGCTTGTCCCCTTCTCCTATTATGTGAACCAAATTCACGAAGAAGACGCGTTTCTCCGTTCTTTGATTCAGGCCCTGGAAGCTTGCGGAGAGCCGACTGTCCTGGTTCTGTATGGCGACCATCTGCCCAGCCTTTCAGCGGCAGAGGAACATATGGCAGAAGGGGCTCTTTTACAGACGGAATATGTCATTTGGGACAACATCGGCTTGGAGAAACAGGATCAGGATCTGGAGGCCTATCAGCTATCCTCCAGCGTCTTAAAAAAGCTGGACGTCCGAAATGGCGTTCTCAACAGCTTCCATCAGTCTTTCGAAGAGAGCCCCCGCTATCAGGAATACCTGGAAATGCTGGAATACGACATGCTTTATGGAGAGCAGGCGGTTTACGGAGGAACCAGCAGATACTCGCCCACTGACATGCAGATGGGGGTAGTGCCTGTCGTGATGGACCAATACTTCCTTTTGGGCGATACACTGTATGTGCTGGGAGATCAATTCACCCCATACAGCCGGATCTGTATTAACGGGGATCCAGTGGATACTGAATTTGTCTCCGCCAGCGCCATCAAGGGTCCCGATCTGTCCTTGGAAGATGGCGACCAGATTTCAGTGGCCCAGATTGGTGAAGACGGCATACCGCTGAGCGAAACCAGTGCAATTTCTTTTTCGCACAGTACCCGCTCGGGGAAGGCAGAGTCGGAACCATAAAATAAAGTCACCAGGAAAAATCGCAATGCGGGCTCTCCCGCGTCCTCTCTGCAAAAAAGGCCCCCACCCAATGTCGGGTGGGGGCCTTTTGGTTTCCCGTAAAGTGATTGGGAACCCCTTCTCTTATCGAAAAACGTCCAAATTTTCCGGCAGCATGACATAAAGATCTTTGTCATCTACCAAAAAGCAGGGGATTCCAATATCACCGACCGCCTTGGCCTTGTCGAACTCTGGACGGCTGTCGCGCAGAGCGAGGAATTTTTTCAGGTGGGCCATGCCAGCAGTGATATCCACATAGCCATAACGGATCCCCTCTTTATCCAAAATTTCTTTTGCCTCTACGCAATGCGGGCACATGGGGCTGCCGTATACAATAACCTTTTTCATCGCAATCACTCCTTTTGTTTATTGTATTTCACCTCAGGGATTTTGTCAATGCCTGCAAAAACGCGCTTTTTTCTTCTTTTTGTCCCCAAAACATGGTATAATAGGGCTGTCTTTTCCCGGTAATCTTTTCCTGCCTTTTTTGCAAGGCTTCTTTTTTATTTCTCAGCAGAAAGAAGGTTTTCCCCTTGGATATCACCGCCCGCCTGGCAGAAGAATTTCGCTTACATCCACAGCAGGTTCAAAATACTGTTGATCTGATTGACGATGGAAATACGATTCCCTTTATTGCCCGATACCGTAAAGAGATGACCGGCTCTCTGGACGACCAGCTTTTGCGAGAGCTGTCAGAACGCCTGGAATACCTGCGAGGACTGGAAAAACGGAAAGAAGAGGTTCGCAGCTCTATTGAAAGTCAGGGTAAACTGGACGAATCCCTAGCGCAAGCGATCTCCAGCGCCGTTACTTTAACCGAGGTAGAAGATCTATACCGGCCCTTTAAGCCAAAACGGCGAACCCGCGCCTCCATCGCCCGGGAAAAGGGGCTGGAACCTTTGGCGCAGAAAATCTTTGCACAGGAGAAAGACTCCCCCTCTCCGGATGTTCTAGCGGTCCCCTTTGTAGGGCCGGAAAGAGGAGTCGATACCGTGGACGACGCCCTGCAGGGAGCGGCTGACATTATCGCGGAAATGGTGTCCGATTCTGCCACTCTGCGCAAAACCCTGCGCAACTTTCTTTTGATGCACGGCATTTTGAAAACGGAGGGGAAACCCGGTGCCGATCCGGTCTATGACATGTATGACTCTTATTCGGAGCCGGTATCCAAAATTGCGTCTCACCGGGTCCTGGCGATCGACCGTGGTGAGAAGGAGGGTGCGTTAAAGGTTTCTCTGGAGGCGGATCTGGATCGATGCCGCAAAACGATCGTCCGCGATTTTGTCAAAGAAAACACCCCCTGTTCGGATTTTGTGCGTGACGCCGCTTTTGACGGATTTTCCCGGTTGATTTTCCCGTCTCTGGAGAGGGAAGTCCGCAACACGCTTACCGAAAAAGCCGCGGAGCAGGCCATCCGAGTATTTGGCGTCAACCTGCAGCAGCTTTTGATGCAGCCGCCGGTAAAAAACGCCGTCATCCTCGGCCTGGATCCCGCCTATCGCACCGGCTGCAAACTGGCCGTAGTCGGCATTGCCGGCGAGGTACTGGATACGGCAGTGATCTATCCCACGCCGCCTCAGAATAAAGTGGGGCCTGCCAAGGAAAAATGTAAGCAGCTGATCGAAAAATACGGCGTCCGCGTCATCGCCATCGGCAACGGTACCGCCTCCCATGAATCGGAAGTTTTTGTAGCCGGACTTTTGCGGGAAATCCCGCAAAAGGTCTCTTATATGGTAGTCAGCGAGGCCGGTGCGTCGGTTTATTCCGCTTCTAAGCTGGCAGCGGAGGAATTCCCCCAATATGATGTGTCTTTGCGCTCTGCCGTATCTATCGCCCGGCGGTTGCAGGACCCGCTGGCTGAACTGGTCAAAATCGACCCCAAGGCCATTGGCGTCGGGCAATACCAGCATGATATGCCTCGTGCCCGGCTGGATGAGGCCCTGGACGGCGTAGTGGAAAACTGCGTCAATACGGTAGGAGTCGACCTCAACACCGCCTCCTTTTCCCTGTTAAGCCATGTGGCGGGAATCAGCGCCTCTGTTGCCAAAAACATCGTGGCCTGGCGGGAAGAAAACGGGTTGTTTTCTTCCCGCAGCCAGCTGCAAAAGGTCCATACGCTGGGCAAAAAAGCGTATGAACAATGTGCGGGATTTTTGCGTGTACCGGAAAGCGATGATTTTTTAGACAATACCGCCGTCCATCCGGAAAGCTATGAAGCTGCTCGGGGGCTGCTGCGCTTATGCGGCTGTTCGGCAGAAGATCTGAAAAAGGGACGGGCTCCATCCGTCATCCAAAATCTGGATCCTTCCCGGCTGCCGCAGATGGCTGAAGAACTTGGCGTCGGTCTGCCGACCATGCAAGACATTGCGGCCGAACTGTCCAAGCCGGGCCGCGACCCCAGGGATGAGCTGCCCGCTCCTCTGCTGCGCACGGATATCCTTTCCATGGAGGATTTAAAAGAAGGGATGGAACTGCGTGGCACGGTTCGAAACGTCATTGATTTCGGTGTATTTGTGGATATCGGTGTGCATCAGGATGGATTAGTCCACATTTCGCAGATCAGCAACCGGTTTATCCGCCATCCGTCGGAAGCGGTAAAGGTTGGAGATATCGTCACCGTCTGGGTATTGGGGGTGGATACGGCTAAAAAGCGGATTTCCCTAACGATGAAAAGACCCGCCGGGAAAAAGGAGTAAGAGTATGAAGAAAAATGTCCTCCCGCATCGTTCCCTAGTCCTCTGGCAACTTCGTGCTGCTGTCATAACCTTCTTGGCCGCTTTTCTTCTAACGCTTCTGCTCTCTGATTTTCACTTTTGGTATCGCCTATCCCTGATGCTAACCGGTATTCTTTTTCTTTTTTTCTTTTGTGTCTACTACCCGCTCAAGCGGATAAAATTCACCTTTTTTCTGCATGACGGACAGCTGATCGTCGACTGCGGCGTATTTTATAACCGCCGCAGAGTCATTCCGTTGGACAACATCCAGTATGTCACAACACTGCGCACGCCGGATATGCTGCCCTTCGGCCTTTCGTCGGTAATGATCCACAGCGTGGGCACCTCGCTGTATCTGCCCTGCCTTTCTTTTGCCGACGCCCAAAATCTGCAGGAATACTGTGTCCGCCGAAAAAAACGCGGATAAGGAGGAATTGTTTTGTCAGAGCATCGTACTCATCCTATAACGCTGCTTCAGATGATCTGGCGTTTTTTGTTCCTGCTGATCTTCCCCGCCGCCCGCGGTTTTCTTACCGCCCTGTCCGGCGGAAACGTGGCCCAATGGCTGAATGGTGCCTGGAAGGACATTCTGATTATTGCGGCCATTCTCCTTCTTGCCTTTTTACAGTGGTGGTTCCTACGATATCGGTGGGAGCCGGTAGGCCTGTCTATCCGTCGAGGGGTTTTGTTCCGGCAGAGGATGTTCATTCCGGCCTCTAAAATGATCACCATGTCGCTGACCCGCCCGTTTTACTTAAGGCCCGTTGGCGGCGTTCGGTTACGCGTAGATACTTGGGCCGGAGCGGGAAACAGTACCGATATTTCGCTGATACTTCCGAAAAAGGCGGCAATCGATATCTTTTCGAAACGGGAGAACTCCCTGACGGATCTGGACTTTACCCCGCGTGAATACCATCCCAAAGGACTATATATCACCTGCCTTTCGGCCATTCTCAGCAGCTCTTTTGCCGGCGTTTTGTTTTTTGCCACCTTTATTTCTCAAACCGGTTCTCTGCTGGGCCAAGAATTTGCCGACCGTATTACCGGAACCTTTGAGCGCTTAACCCGTGCCATTGCCTGGGGGATCCCCCCAGCGACAGTAGCGGTAGCTTATCTGATTATCTTTGGCTGGCTGTACTCCTTCGTCCGCAACCTGATCCGGCACAAGAATTTTGTCGTCCGCCGCCGAAAAAATGAGTTATATATCAACAGCGGCATCATCACTAACCGAAGCTACTCCATTCGTCTGGATGAAATCAATTATATCGATATCCGCCAGAGCCTGGTCACCAAGCTGTTGGGCTTATATTCGGTCTTTGTCAATGCGGTTGGATATGGAAAAGAAAAAGACGATATTTCTGCCATGATCCCGGCCAATCCCTGGGAGAGGCTGCAGCGGCATCTGCACTTTCTGCTGCCGGAATTTGCCGCTTCCCCCCGGCAGGTAAAACCCAATGGCGGGGCGATTTTCCGTTTTATCCTGGATCCATTAATTCCCACCCTGTCCATCCCGGTGGCAGGCTCGGTACTGGCAATGCTGTTCCCCAGTTGGGCGGACTTCACCTATTCCATTGTCTGGATGGCGATGGTTCCCTGCCTTTGGTTTTTAACAGTACGGTTTTTGGATTTCTTTTCCTCCGGGATCGGCCGACAGGGGGATATGTTTACCCTGCGATATTCCAGCGGCAGCCAGCTCCATACCGTCGTACTGCCCCGGGAGCGGATCTCTCAGGTCATTTTGCGCCAAAGCCCGATCCAGGCTTTTGACCGCCGATGCGACGTGTTGATTTACTCCATGTCGGAAAAAAAGGCCCGCCACCATATCCGCAATCTGGACATCGCACAGGTTATGGAGATCTTCGGCTGTAATGAAACTGGCGCAACCCCTTTTATCGGCGACCAAAAACCGATGATTTCGCCAACGGAATATCTGCATCCCTTTCCGAATTACCTGCGTCAATGGAAGCCGTTCTGGAAAAAAAGATAAAACCGATGAGACAGCCCTCTTTCGATGTGGGGGTTGTTCCCATCGGTTTTGGAAAACGGATTTACAATGTATTATTTTTGCTGAAGATAAAGCCAAAAGCATTCGTCAAAAGCCGTTCTGGTGATTTGGCCCGCCTATTTGCAGAGATGATGGCAGCACTTTGCCTTGCCCGATCACCAAGATCAACGGGATCAAAGATTATTCATCTTCCTCATCCTCGTCTTCCTCATCTTGAATTCCCTGCCATTTGGGGTCCTCTTCCTCCTGGCTGCTTTCCACCTGGCTTTCTTCCTCCTCTGGCATTTCTACTGGCGGAACGTACACTTGATACATCAGCTTTTTCAGGTTGTTGGCATGATAACCGGTCATAGCAGAAAAAGCGTTGTTCAAAAACAGCAGGTCATCTACGTTGTTTTTCTGAATAAAGTCCACCAACGACGTCTGGAAATATCTTTCGTCTACTACATAGATATGCTCATAGTGCGGAATCAGAAATGGAACAAAGGCATTACCGTAGGATTCCTTTACCACCACGATGCTTTTTCCGTTGCGTGTCCCGGTGTCAATCTGGATCATCGGTGCGTCACCGCATAAAAATACCAGATAGCTGTTGCTGCCGGATACGCTTTCTGCCCACACCATCCATTCGGATTTCGAATACGGCTGGTCTTTCTGCACAATATAGGCCTGCGCCTGAACGTCAGGAATAAAGTACTCCACATAATCGCCTTTTTCCCGCATTTTGGAATCCTGGGTCTGCCGGTACAGGCTTCCCAAAAAGTTATCGATCCGCTTTATCGTATAATCCGTCTCAATATCCAGCGGCGCAAAGCCTGCTGCTTCAGCAAATGCCGTATAGGCCCAGTAAGCGCCGCGCCCCGTCCAATGGTGATCGGTATTAAAGTACAGATACTCGTCGGTGTGCTGTTCGATCGCGCTATATGCATCCACACCGGTAACACCGTCAGCCAGATGCCTGTAAATACTCTCGATGGCGTCTTTTTCCGAATTGGACAGTTCTTTGTATTTTTCCGGCAAATAAAATTCTGCACTGGTGGGCACCACCATATCGAATACCCGAACCGAATCGCCAAAAACTTCATGGTAAGCGTTGATGTTGTCCGCATACACTTTGCCGACGGATTCGTTGCCCCCGAACAGCGACATCCCCATTCCTTTATAAATAAAAATTCCGCTTTTGTTTACGCCGACATCGTCCTCTTCCGGCTCAGAGGAAAGGCTGCTGTCGGATCCTCCTTGCTGCGGGGAGGACACACTCTGGCTCTGAGATGCATCCGACTGGGAAAGAGCCTGATCTGGCTGGGAAACCGATTCATCCGGCGTCTCCACCGGAGCATCCGCTCCGCCCAGGATTCGAATATCATCGTAACGGATCCCTAAACTTTCTTTTGTTCCATTGGAAAACGCCACCAAAAAATCCCGCAGCGGAAAAGTGTCGGCGTAATAAGCGTCAAACTCTTTGGAAAAGGTCCCGCTAAACCAGCTCTGCCAGCTGACCTGCGGCTTTTGAGCCAGATTCCTCTGCTCCATTTCGGATACGTCCGGTTTTTCCAAAAGCAGGGAACAAATGCCGGCCACCGTTAAAACAGCGGTAAATAAAATCATCTGCCAGGGAAACGGCCCTTTTTTCAGCCGCTCAGGCTCCTTTTTCTCTTTTACCTGCATCCTAAATATCTCCTATTCCCCTAAAATCGAAAATATAAAAACGGATTATAGCTCTGCCCTGCCAAAAACGCCGTACAGAAAAACAACAGCAACAGATTCCAAGCCATGCCTGCACCGCTCTCCAGCGCCGCAGCCCAGCGCGGGCGAGACAGCAGGCGCCATTTCTCTTTTATCCATGGCACGATCGGAAGGCACCCAACCAGCGCGATAACCAGCCAGAGCAGGTTGTTTAACAGCACGACCTCCAGCTGGACATCCCATAGCCCCGCGCCAGCCACCCCAAACAGGGTCTGCAAAAACCTCCACAGCCGGTTGAGGTCGGTAAAATAAAACAGCGCCCAACCGATCACAACCGCAAAAATCAGGTACAAATGGCTGAAAAATCGGGGCAGTTTTTTGAGGATCCGCAGCAGAAACCATTTTTCCAAAATGACCAGCATGCCGAAATACATCCCCCACAGTACAAAATTCCAGCTGGCCCCGTGCCACAATCCAGTCAAAAACCAAACCACCAGCAGGTTCCAGAACTGATGCCGGCGGTTGCCGCCCATGGGAATGTAAACATAATCCCGGAAAAAACTTCCTAAAGAAATGTGCCAGCGCCGCCAAAACTCTGTAGCGGACCGGGAAATATACGGATAATTGAAATTCTCCATATAATGAAACCCAAACAGTCTCGCCAGGCCGATGGCCATATCCGAATAACCGGAAAAATCAAAATAAATCTGGATGCTGAACATCAAAATACCAAACCAGGCTCCGGCAGTGCTCAGCGCCGCCAAGTCGCTGTCCAGATACTGAGTGGCAAAATCCCCTGCCAGATTTGCAATGAGCACCTTTTTGCCAAGCCCGGTGCAAAAACGGGAAATGCCGCTTACAAAATCCTCCCGGCTGGTCTGCCGCTGGTCGATCTGTGCGGCCACATCTTTGTACCGGACAATGGGGCCCGCCACCAGCTGCGGATACATGGAAACATACATGAAAAAACGCCAATAGGACCGCTGTGCATGGGTCTGCCCCCGGTACACATCAATCACATACGAAATGGTCTGAAAGGTGTAAAAAGAAATGCCGATAGGCAGGGAAAAACCCGGGACCGGTAGAGAAAGGCCGGTCAGCCCATTGATGCTTTCCACCAGCATGCCGCTGTATTTAAAGATTCCCAACAGACCTAAATTCAAAACCAGGGAGGATCCCAGTGCCGCCTTCGCCTGCCAGCGTCCGGCATATTTTTCACAGATCAGCCCGTGAAAATAATCGATAGTGGCGCTGAAGATCAGCAGCGTAACCCACACCGGTTCCCCCCAAGCATAGAAAAACAGAGAAAATACAATAAGAACTCCATTGCGCCAGGCGGGGTTTTTCGTCACATAATAGAGTAAAATATTGGCTGGCAAAAACAAATATAAAAAGATCAAATTGGAAAAGACCATCCTGCTGCACACCTCTTTTTATTAACCTTTATATCATATCATAAAAGGATCAGAATACAAATATTCTCTTTCCTTTTTTGGACGAAATTTTTGCATCGAATTCTACTCCCCTCAATATACCAAAGCTTAAAAATTCCCCTGTTTCCTTAGCAAGTGAAGGAAAACCGAAACACTCCCGCCATCGGCACAGATGAT
>CAJFOX010000038.1 GCA_904397845.1 uncultured Oscillospiraceae bacterium | reverse complement strand
GCTGCCCTCTCCGGGAGCATACCGCCGTTTGTTGTCAGCAGCCCGTTTCACGGTCTGCGTGTAGTTCCTTGTAAACTGACCTAAACCTTATACTAAAAATCAACAATTATTTTAAGGGGAGGGATGGCGATGAAGCCAAAAACAAGAAATTTTACCTTGCGGCTGGATGAACTGCTGGCAAGGAAGCTGGATTATATCGGCGCGTACTATGGAAGGGACCGCACGCATGAAATTATCTGGGCGCTGCGGCAGCATGTAAAGAAGTTCGAAAAAGAAGTTGGTGAGATCGATCTGGAGGAGTTTGAAAAATAACGCCTCCTATTCTTTATGAACGCGAAAAAGACCAACCAACATTTTTGGAAGAAGCCCGACTGCCGAATTTTTTTGATTTTGTAAAAGCAGGATCAAATTTTCCCTAATGATGCCATGGCATTACCTCTAAAATCGGCGGAGGGACGAGTTTCCCTTGAAGAAGAATTTCGACAGAAAAAGGAACGGGATGAATGAACAAAGCTCTTGAAGAATGACTTCTCATTATTTAAAGGAATGGGCCGAATTTCCTTCAGGGGCCCCCGATCCGTACCGCTATTATGAAAAAACAAGAAGATTACAGGATTGAAGGCAGAGGCTTTTGGCGGCTTGCATTGCACGAAGCGGATGCTTTTGATCCAATCAAGGAGACTGATGGCGGGGAGAGTGTGTTATGCCAAAATCGATCAATCAAAAAAGAAGATTGTTGTATTTAATGCAAATTTTGCTGGAACAAACGGACGAGAACCACTTTCTCAACCTGTCCCAGCTAATGGGACTACTGGCACAGCATGGGATCGATGCAGAACGGAAAAGCCTGTACGACGATATGGAGCAGCTGCGCCAATTTGGGATAGATGTGGAGTTTGTAAGGGGGAAAAGTGGAGGCTATCACGTGCCGAACCGCAGATTCCAGCTGGCGGAGCTGAAACTGCTGGTGGATAGCGTACAGGCGTCTAAATTCATTACCTATAAAAAATCCATGGAGCTGATCAAAAAACTTGAGAGCCTTACCAGCGTCCACCAGGCCAGGCAGTTGCAGCGCCAGGTGTTTGTAGCGGGTCGGGTCAAGGCCATGAACGAGAGTGTGTACTATAACGTGGATCAAATCCATACGGCCATTGGCCAAAACCGGCAGATCGGCTTTCGATATTTTGAATATACAGTGGAAAAAAAACGCCGGTACCGGCATGGCGGCGCACAGTACCGCATCAGTCCTTTTGCTTTGGCGTGGGATGATGAAAACTATTATATGCTGGGATTTGATGCGCAGGCGGGATTTTTGAAGCATTACCGGGTGGATAAAATGGCCGAGATCCAGCTGCTGGATGCGCCAAGGGAGGGGAACGAGCAGTTTCAGAAACTGGATATGGCCGACTATTCTCGAAAGGTATTTTCCATGTTTGGAGGGGAAGAGGAGCTGGTACGGCTCCGCTTCAAAGACCATCTTATTGGTGTGGTAATGGATCGCTTTGGAAAAGACGTTACTATTTTTCGAAAGGAAGGAGGCTATTTTGAAATCTATACACGGGTGGTACTGAGTTCGCAGTTTTATGGGTGGATTTTTGCGCTTGGCGACGGGGCCCGCATCCTGTCGCCGGAAACGGCGGTACGAGGAATGATGGAGCAGATTCGTCAGGCGCGCAAGTGCTATGAAGCGGAAGAATAATCCCTGGAAGGGAAAAAGGAAATGAGCAAGAGTGCTCCGGTTTTTTGTTGAGGCATTTTTCTTTTTACCACCCAGACAAAAAAAGAGGGGTCATCGACCCCTCTTTTAAAAATCTGAAATTGCCTTTTTACACGACCAGGAAGAATTTTACCAGGAACAGCGCGGAGATGATATAGGTGACGATGGAAACGTCTTTGGCTTTTCCGGTAAAAACTTTGATGACGGTGTAGGAGATCAGGCCCAAGCCAATACCATGGCCGATGGAACTGGAAATTGGCATGGAAATCAACATCAGCGCCACGGGAACAATCTCAGACAAATCGTCGAAATGAACGTTTTTCAGCCCGCCAATCATGAGAACACCCACGTAGATCAGCGCCGCAGAAGTGGCAGCGGCAGGGATAACTGCGGCAATGGGTGCAATAAATATGCAGGCGAGGAAAAGGATACCGGTAGTCAGCGCAGTCAAACCGGTACGACCGCCAGCTTCAACACCGGAGGCGGATTCTACGAAAGTGGTAACGGTAGAGGTACCGGTAACAGCGCCTGCAATGGTTCCCACAGCGTCAGAAATCAGCACTTCTTTCATCTTTGGCATGTTACCGTCTTTGTCCAGCATGCCAGCCCGGGAAGCGGTTCCTACAACAGTGCCGATAGTGTCGAACATGTCGATCATACAGAAGGTGATGACAAGGGTAATGACAGTGAACCAGCCAATGGAGAAAAAGGTCTTGAAATCAAATTTGAACAGGGTTGTTGCGGCCATATCCGCAAAAGGCGGAACGAAGGAAGCGTTTGCCAGGGAGGCAAATGGGTTGTTGCCCAAGAAAATGGCTTCTCCCGCCCAGTAGATGATGCAGGAAACCAGCATGCCCAGCAACACCGCTCCTTTTACACCGAGCTTTGCCAGGATGCAGATGGCAAACAGGCCGACGAACATGGTAACGACGGTTAATACCATTTCAGGATATGCATCTCCCATGCTGTCTTTGATGACAGAAGGGGAAAGAGCACCGAAAAAGTCGCGCATGACGTAGAAAGGGCCGCCGTCCGCCGAATAAATGCCTACGTTAGAGCCCAGGCCAATGTTCATCAGCATCAGGCCGATGCCGGGGGCAATGCCCAGCCGCACGCCCAGAGGAATCGAGTCAACGATTTTTTCCCGGATATTAAGCAGGGACAGGATGAGAAACAAGATACCCTCAATGAGGATAATGCACAGTGCCGCTTGGAAAGACTGCAGGTAACTTAACCCCGTCAGGCCGACAATGTTGGCAACAACAATTGCAAAGAAGCTGTTAAGCCCCATGCCGGGTGCCAGAGCAAATGGCTTGTTGGCCAGAAAAGCCATAAAAAACATTGCGACAGCAGAGGCAATGCAGGTAGCCAAGAACACGCCGTTCCACAACTGGCTACCCACGTCAAACCCGGTAAGCAGGTTGGGATTCAAGGCGATGATATAGGCCATCGTCATGAACGTGGTCAAGCCGGCGAGGATTTCGGTCTTTACGTTTGTACCGTTTTCCTTCAGCTTAAAAATTTTTTCCATTGTTTTTCTCCTTCTCAAAAATTCCTGTGGAATAAACACCCACTAACTCTATTGTACTAAAAACTGACAAAATTTTATATGGCGATTTTATACAAACTTAACACTACTTTCTGCACAAGGAAGCAGAAAGTGGTGTTGGCCGTGTAAGCCGTACATAAAAATACCCGCTCTGTTTTTGAACGGAGCGGGTAAAAAGCAAAAGCACAGTGATTTTAAGCTTGATCAGAAGGGACCTCCGGTCGATCTGCTGCCTCAGGCATGCGCAAGCCCAGGGCCTCGTCTACCGGGACGGAAAACACAATGCCGTGTTCACCGCTTTTTTCCAGGATCCGGCTGCAAATGGACTGCATGACTGCCTTTTTGATGGACATAGGTACAATGGTAAAAACAACCTCTTTTTCCGGCTGGATGGTAATGTGGAAAAAGCGGCTGGCCTCTTCTGTGCCCAGTGCCCGCGCGCGGATCATGGTGCCCCCACGCGCGCCGGCGGCGCGGGTAGCGTCTACTACGAGATCCGATTCCCCATGGGGGATCACAGCGGCAATCAGAGCAAATTGTTTGTTTTCCGACATGGCGAAGTCTGCCTCCTTTAAGGTGGTTGTCTGCATGTGATGGGAAGGATCTGCATGATGGCATACAGCGGAACTGATGCTGTCCAGGGAAATAGTAAAGGCGATTCCCTTTCCAGGGGAAGAAAGCGCCATCTGCTCGCCCAGCACCTGTAAAAGCCTTTTCTCCAGCGGCTGCGGGATCAGGCTCATGACGATATCCTTTTCCGGCTCATCCAAGCCCAGATAATCCATGATTTCGGAACTGGCGGTGCCATTGCCCAGGCTGATCATATGGAAACTTTTGTGGATCTGGTTAAGCAATTCCGCCGCTATCTCGCCCCGGCCGCGGTCTACGATGGTAATCAGCCATTTCACTGGGAAATGAGCTGCTTTGTTTTCAGACATTTTCGGGTTCCTCCTGGTGAAAATCAATGATTTCATCCTCAGTTTCAGTACTTGTTTCCGCCTCGGCGGCAGGATGATCGCGTGTTTTCAGCCGGTACAGTAGTCCCAGCAGCTGAATAGTGATCAGCGGCGTCATGGCAACCATGGCCACAATCCCGAAGGCATCGGTGAGTATGTTGCCGCCGACAGCGTCGCAAGCGCCCATGGCAAAAGGCAGCAGGAAAGTGGCGGTCATCGGTCCGGACGCTACGCCGCCGGAGTCAAAAGCGATGGCGGTAAAAATCGGGGGCGTAACAAAAGAAAGCCCCAGCGCAAGACCGTAACCGGGAATTAAAAACCACAGAATCGAAAGGCCGGTTAGCACCCGGGTCATAGATAGTCCCAGCGAAGCCGCCATTCCGATGGAGAGACTAACCATCATCGCCCGCTGCGAGATGGCGCCGCCGGAGATGTTTTCCACTTGTTTGTTCAGTACCAGAACCGCCGGTTCGGCCTTGACGATGTAAAAGCCGATGACCATGGCCAGTGGAATCAGGATCCAGTTGTAAGAAAGTTGGGCGATCTGCCCGCCCAGGTAGTAGCCGGCAGGCATAAATCCCACATTTACGCCAGTGAGGAACATGGTCAGCCCGATCAAAGTGTAAAGAAGGCCGATCAGGATTTTAATGAGCTGCCGCCGGCGCAGCTTAAGAAAAAAGGCCTGCAGCAGTAAAAACAGAACAAAGATCGGAGTCAGAGCCAGCAAAACCTCTTTGGTGTAATCGGGGAAAGCGTGCCCAAATTCCCCAAAAAGCTCTTTGGTGCTTAGAAGGACCGGGATTTCCAGAGGGGTATATCCGGAGCCGGACGGATTATACAAAAGCCCCAGGATCAGCACGGAAAGAATCGGTCCGATGGAGCACAGGGCAACCAGGCCAAAGCTGTCGTCCTCAGCGCCCTTGTCGCCGCGCACTGCCGTAAGGCCCAGGCCCAGCGCCATGATAAACGGCACGGTGATCGGCCCAGTGGTAACGCCGCCAGAATCAAAGGCGACGGCCAGAAAAGAATCCGGCACCCAAAAGGCCAGCACAAAAATCACCGCGTAGAACAGCAAAAGCAGGGTAGAGAGTTTCCAGCGGAAAAAAATCCGCAAAAAAGAGAGCACCAAAAACAGGCCGACACCTACTGCCACCGTCAAAATCAGCACCAAATCCGGCACTGCCGGGGTCTGCCGCGCCAAAACCTGCAGATCCGGCTCTGCAACGGTGATGACGATTCCGACGATAAAGCAGGAAATGACGATCAGCCAGAGCTTTTTGGTACGGGTCAGATGCTCTCCAGCCTGTTGGCCAATGGGCATCATGGCCATGTCCGCCCCAAGGGTGAAAAACCCCATGCCGATGACCAGCAATACCGCCCCAGTCAAAAAGAGCATCAAGGTTTCCAGGTTCATGGGCGCTACCGTGGTGCTTAGTATCAGCACGATCAGTGTAATGGGCATGACAGACGAAAAGGATTCATGGATTTTTTCTTTGAGTTTCTTATTCAAATATACGCGTCCCTCCTATGTCCAGATGGTCGGGAAAATTCCCTGCAAGCATAAGGACCTGCGACCGCTGCACCCCAAACAGCGATCTGCCGGGGGAGAGAGGATGGCGCCCCCGGAACAAATCAAATGCTTCCAATCCCATTATAACAAAAAGGGAAGGTAGAATGGTGGGGAATCATGTTAAGAAAACGCTAAGAAATAATAAGAAAACGCTAAAAAAATGCATAGTCCAGTATAACTATACAAAAATCAGACCTCATAATCCATCGGCAACCGGTCGCAAACGATAGTTTCCATCTCCTTTTTCACAGCCAGATGGAGCGGATGTTTTTGATAAGCTTCCATCGCCTTCCGGCTGGTAAAGACAGTATAAAGAATCATATGATATTCACTGTTCGATGCGAGATTTTGTCCGACTTCTGCCTTTAAAAGCCCATCCACCTGCCCCACCATGGCGCGGAAACGGCTATTCAGCTCTGAGATTAGCACTTTTTGCCGGGCAGAGGAAATTTGGGGAGAAAAACGCCATAAAACCAGATGTTTGAACATCGTCATCACTCCTTTGAAAAGGCTGGCACAGAAAAGGCGCCTTTTCCACGAGTATAGCAGAATTGACAATGGAAAAAAAGAATCGTATCATGAAAAAAATTATTTTGTTTTTTGGGCTTCGGCCAGAAAAGCGATGAAAAATCGCGTAGGGAAAGAAGGGCGGAATTTTTGGAAAAGATTTTGCTGGGCTATGGGCCTTTGCAGGTGGAGGCGGCCTTTGACGGCGCAAAATCGGTAACCTGTCTGGAACCGGCGGCAGAGCCGGCCATTGAAAATGGGAAGGCTGCGTTTTACGAGGCTGTGCGTCATCCTGTAGACAGCGATCCTCTGGACAGGATAGTGTCGTCTGAAGATCAGGTAACCATTATCATCAGCGATATCACCCGCTTTTGGTCCCGGCAGGATCTGATCTGCCGGGAACTGGTAGCGTTTTTGCACCAAGAGTGCAACATGCCTTATGAAAATATGGCGGTGCTGGTTGCGCTGGGCACCCACCGGGGCCAGAGCGAGGAGGAGCTGCGCAGGATCGCGTCGGAAGAGGTTTATCAGAAGGTGAAAATGGTCTGCCACGACTGCGAGGGGGCGCTTTCTTATCTGGGGGACACCAGTTTCGGTACCCCTGTCTGGGTGAACCCGCTGGCGGTGGGCCGCAAGGTGATCACCATTGGGGCCACGGTGCATCATCTGATGTCGGGCTATGGCGGCGGGCGCAAGAGTATCCTGCCCGGCATTAGTGGGAAGCGGACCATCCTGCATAACCATATGATGTGCCTGGATCCGGAGCGGCCCCGTTCTTCCAGCCGTATCGGCATGGGTAAGCTGGAAGATAACCCGGTTCATCTGGATATGACCGAGGCTGCCGCTTTGGTGAATCCGGTATTTGGCATCAACATCGTTGTAAATCGGGACGGGCGCCAGTGCCGCCTGGTCTGCGGCCAGTGGCAGAAGGCGTGGGAGGAAAGCTGCCGGCTGGTGCAGCAGATCGCTGGTGTGCCCATCCGCGAAAAAGCGGATATCGTCATTGCCAGTTGCGGTGGGTATCCCAAGGATATCAATCTTTACCAGGGGATCAAGACGCTGCTGAATATGGGCCAGGCCGTCAAGCCAGGGGGCACCATGATTTTTATCGCCCAGTGCCCCGATGGCGGCGGCGCGCCGGATTTTTTTGATTGGAGCCGTTCGCTAAAAACAGATTCGCTGGATGCGGATCTGCGGGCGGGCTTTACCATCGCAGGTTATATTTTCTATGCGGGCTGCGAGGTGATCCAGAACAGCAGGGTGCTGATGCTTACGGAGCTTTCGCCCGAAACGCTGCGGGATATGGGGATAGAAGGCTACACCGATATGGAGAGCCTTCTTGCGGCAGTGGATTTTGCCGGAAAGGATGTGATTGTAATGCCCCACGGGGGCAGCACGGTACCCTACGTCAGCCTTGAAGGTCCGTCATTCAGTGTGAGCCATTCGTAATAAAAAATAAAAAAGCTTGACAAAGAATTCAGTTTATGGTTTGATATTGCCAAACCATAAAGCACAAACCGAAGAAGTGGAGATAAAACGGTTTACGCGCTTTCAGAGAGTCGGGGCAGGTGCGAGCCCGGCAGAGATGCGGAACTGACAAATGGACCACGGAGGGCGCGGGGAAAAGGGTGAAAGCCCCCAGTATTCCGCGACGCAGCGCCAGCGTTACAGGGCGGGGAGTGTGTCGGCACTCCGCAGAGGTGGGCGCAGTTTATGCGCCAATCAAGGTGGTACCGCAGATGATCCAACATCTGTCCTTGTTTTTTCAAGGACAGATGTTTTTTTATGCAAAAAGCGCTGCCTGAGAAACCCTCGGATTCTTCCGACAAAAATCAATTTTTGAAAAGGAGAAACCCATTATGAAAATCATTCGGAAAATCGCAGCAATCCTCGTAGCGCTTAGCCTGACCCTTATGCTGTTTGCCGGCTGCCAGCAGCAATCAGCGGAAAAAATCGACATCGGCATTATCCAACTGATCGAAAACGGCGCTTTCAACGATATGCGGGAGGGCTTTATCCAGCAGATGAAAGAGAAAGGCTACGACGACAGTACCGCCAACTTCCACTATAAAAACGCCCAGGGCGACTCCACGAACCTGAATACGATCTGCCAGGAAATGGTGGACAACGATATGGATCTGGTGGTAACCATTGCAACGCCCGCCTCTCAGGCTATGGTAAATTTGGAAAGCGATATCCCCGTATTTTTTATCTCAGTCTCCAACCCGGTAGAGGCCAGAATCATCAGCGATATGGAAAAGCCGGATAAGAACGCGACCGGTACCTCTAACGCCATTCCAGTCAACGAGATTTTTGATCTGGCGGACCAGTTGACGCCCGGCTGCCAAACCTATGGCTTTTTGTATAACACCGGGGAAATCAACGCCGTGACGACGGTAGAAAGCTGCAAGGAATATCTGGATTCCATCGGCCTTTCCTATGAAGAAGCAGTCGTCACCAATTCCTCCGAAGTGCAGCAGGCTGCCCAGAGCCTGGTCGGTAAGGTGGATGCTTTCTTTATCCCCAATGATTCGGTGATCCAAAGCGCGATGAACCTGGTGTCGGAAGTGGCGCGCGAGGCTGGAATTCCCGCTTACTGCAGTTCCAATACCACTGTGGAATCGGGAGGATTTGCCACCGTCGCCATCAGCGATACCCAGATTGGCGCCATCACAGCGGATATGGCGATGGAATACCTCGGCGGCAAGGAGATCGAAGATATCCCATCGGTTGTCGTCCCGGCTACCGACGTAGTGATCAACAAGACCACTGCCGAAATCATTGGCGCAGAGATCCCGGAGGATATCGCCGCCTCCGCCATTTTAGTGGAAGATGCCCAATAGCTGTTTTCCCGGAATAACCTGCCGGCCCGGAAGGGGGCCGGATCAAAAGGAGATGTTGTTATGACGTTAGTGATGGGCTCTCTGCAGCTGGGCTTAATCTACGGGATGCTTGCGGTAGGCGTATATATCGCCTTTCGCATTTTGGGCATCCCCGACCTGTCGGCAGAAGGGACGTTTACCTTTGGCCTGGCGGTGTCTGCGGCGCTGACCGTCGCGGGGCATCCCCTGCTGGGCGTACTGCTTGGATTCCCGGCAGGCTGCCTGGGTGGCGCGGTTACCGGTGTTTTGCAGACCAAACTGCAGATTCATCCGATTTTAGCGGGTATCCTGACCATGAGCGGTCTGTATTCGGTCAATCTGGCGGTTATGGGTTCCAGTTCCAATCTTTCCCTGGTGGGCTTGGACACGTTGTTTCGCATGTCGTTCGATCTATTTTCCAGCATGGATAAAGAGATCGTAAAGCTTTTGCTGCCGGCGCTGTTCTGCCTTGTACTGGTAGTGCTGCTGGCCTTGTTTTTCAAGACGCATGAAGGCCTTTGCATTCGGGCCACCGGAGACAATGAAGAGATGGTCCGGGCTTCTTCCATCAATGTGGATGTGATCAAGATCCTGGCGCTGTCGATTTCCAACGGCTGCATCGGGCTGTCCGGCGCGGTGCTGGCCCAGTACCAGGGCTTTGCGGATATCAGCTCCGGCATCGGCATTGTAGCGGTGGGGTTGGCCTCGGTTATCATCGGAGAGGGGCTCTTTGGCCGCAGGGGCGTGACCTGGGGGCTGTCCGCCACTGTGGCAGGTTCCGTAATCTATCGGCTGATGATCGCCCTGGCGCTTAAGACCAATTTATTCCCAGCGTATTTTTTAAAGATTGTATCCGCGGTCATTGTGGCCGCCGCTCTTTCGGTGCCGGCGTTTAAAAGGATGCTGATCCGCAGAAAAATCAAAAGGGAGGGGCTTCGCCATGCTGTGCATCCGTGATCTGACCAAAGTATTTGCGCCCGGTACCCCCAACGAACACACGGCGCTGGACCATCTGGATCTTTCGCTGGCGCCCGGCGAATTTGTCACCATCATCGGATCCAACGGCGCGGGAAAATCCACCCTGTTTTCCGCTATTGGCGGCGCCTTTTGGGCGGACAGCGGCGCTATCTTCCTGGATGGAAAGAATATTACCTACGAGCCGGAGCATCGGCGGTCCGCCAAGATTGGACGCCTGTTTCAGGACCCGATGAAAGGAACGGCTCCCCATATGACCATTGAGGAAAACCTGGCGCTGTCCTATTCCCGCAGCCGGCGCAGGGGCCTTCGCATGGCGGTGTCTGGAAGAGACCGGGATTTCTTCCGATCCGCCCTGGCTGAATTTGGAATGGGGCTGGAAGACCGGATGGATACAAAAGTGGGCCTTTTATCCGGCGGGCAGAGACAGGCGCTGACGCTGCTGATGAGCACCATCGTGCCGCCCAAGCTGCTTTTGCTGGATGAGCATACGGCGGCGCTGGATCCGGCTACCGCCGAAAAGGTTATGGCCATTACGGACAGCATTGTAGCAAAAAACCACCTGACCACCATGATGATTACCCACAACATCCAGTCGGCGCTGACCAGCGGGAGCCGCACGATTATGATGGATAGAGGAAAGATCATTTTAGATTTGTCCGGTGTGGAACGGGAAAAGATGATGGTTGCCGGTTTGATGGATTTGTATTCTGCCAGACAGAACCAGACGCTGGATAACGATCGGATGCTGCTGGTTTAAAATCCCGGAGGCCGCCTTCCGAGCTGGAATTTCGGGGGCGGCCGGCCTTCCCTAGAGGAGCTTTTTCAGCCAAACGTGGCAAGTAGCTCAAAACCGGCACCGCACCTTTTTAGGTGCGGTGCCGGTTGCTTTTTAAGGCCATTGGATTATAATAAAAGGGATTACCGGGGAGGGAGCTTTTATGTATTCTTTTTATGAATATCTGGCCTTTTTTGTGATTTACGCTTTTTTAGGATGGTGCGCAGAGGTCATTTTCAATGCCGTTAATACGGGACATTTTGTCAACCGGGGATTTCTGAACGGGCCTGTCTGTCCCATCTATGGTTTTGGGATGGTGATTGTTGTCCTTTGCCTGACGCCGCTGCAGAAAAACTGGCTGCTTTTATTTTTAGGTTCCATGGTTCTGACCAGTGCACTGGAATGGCTGACCGGCTATGTATTAAAGAAGGTATTCCATACCAGCTGGTGGGATTATTCTGATCAGCCATTTAACATCGGTGGATATATCTGCCTGCGTTTTTCCATCCTGTGGGGGCTGGGCTGCGTGATGGTAATGTATCTGGTTCATCCGATGATTACCCGCTTTGTCCGCTGGGTTCCCGCGTTGGCCGGGCAGGTCGTCATAGCCATCTGCCTATTTTGTTTTGCCTGCGATTTTTACGTGACGGTGGCAGGAATCCTTAAGTTTAACCGCCGGCTCAAACGCCTGGAGGAAGTCAGCGGCCTGATGCACGATCTCTCGGAGGATATTGGAAGCGGCCTGGCAGAGGGTGCGCTGAAACTGGCCGGGACAGGGGAGAAGCTCAAGGAGTCCTCCGCTCAGTGGCGGGAAGAAGCGGAACAGAAGCGCACAGCGTTCCGCGGTACGATCGAAGCGCGGCAGGAGCAGTTTCGATTGACAGCAGAGCAGAAAAAGCAGGCGCTTTTGGGCTCTATCGAAGAGAAGAAGGCGCGTCTCGCTCAGCTGTCTCAGGAATACGAGCGAATCATGCAGGAGAAAATGCCCGTCCGTCTATTGAAAGCGTTCCCAAATGCCCGGTCGGAGCGGTATAATGAGGCACTGGAAAAAATCCGTGAGAAAATCGGCTCCAAACGAAAAAGGAAGGCTGGAGATAAGTAAAGAGAGGAATCCGGCGCAAAAGGCGGGAAACCCTCCTGCCGGGATAAAATGGCCGCAGCCGCTCAGAAAACCTGGCGGGAAGGGGGGCGCTTATGCGGTGCTTTTTCTGTTCACCAGGTTGCGCCAGAATAGGCGATCTTCGGCGCGGGCCCAACCGAAGAATTTTTCGGAAAACAAAAAGCCATGGCATTTGCCATGGCTTTTTTAGAATAATCCATTCCAAAAAAATGATTACTCCCCAGGGATCAGCTTTGATTTTTGCAGTACAGCAACAATGATTGGAACGAGAATCAGCTGCAGAACAATACCGGGAATCGCGCCCAGAACCGATCCGGATAAAAAAGCTGACCAGGTAAAGGCGCCGCCTCTTATGCCCAGGCAGATGATCATGGCTGCTCCCCAGACAATTCTTCCGCCGATCATGGCAGTCAGAAGATCTACATAAAGAAAAAGCGGTTTCTTTGGCAGCTTTTTGTAACAGATGCCGGTAATAGCTCCATAAGCCGCCAGTTCAAAAGCCATGGCTACCGCGGTGGGGAAGAAGGGCGGCATTCCCAGGGTAAAAGACCGCAGCAACGGCGCAATAAAACCGACAGCCAGCCCATAAGGCCAGCCACATACAAAGCCGCAGATCAGCACCGGCAGGTGCATCGGCAGCAGCATACTGCCAATTTCCGGAATCTGCCCGGTTAAAAAAGGCAGCAGATAAGCTAGAGCCAGGAACAGTGCCGCCAACACCAGCTTTTTGGTCGAAGGGTTTTTCATGCTTCTACCTCCTGTTGTTTGATATCAAACGTCTCTTCCAAAAGATACAACTTAAAGCTTACTCCAGGTCAAGTAATTTTTGAAAAAAATATTGATTATAATTTGCCATCGCAGGCTCCAGCTTGGCAAAAAGCTGATAGCCATGTTTTTCGTAAAATGCGGGCGCCTGAAAAGAGAAGGTGTTGAGGAAAATCCGTTTGGCTCCGGCGGCCCGCGCCTGCTGCTCTATTCGTTCCAGCAGCTGGGAGCCATATCCGCAGCCGCGGTGTTTTTCTTCCACATAAAGATATTCGATGGTAACGCAGTCCAACTCCCGAACTGCATAAATCCCCGCCAAAATCTGACCGTGTTCCTCCATACAAAAACACCATTCGGAAAAGTCAGTCAAAAAACGGCTGTTGTGCTGTTGCAGTTTTCGGCGGATTATTTCAGCTTCATTCTGTCCCCGCTGGACGATAGGTTTCATAGGGTACCTCCTTTGCCCGGCCCTTTCCACTGGAAAGGCAAAACCGGATTCCATAAAAGGACACAATGAAAAGCGGGGAAATCCCGGTGATTCCCCCGCAGATGGTTAGGATTTCTGCGCCAGATAATCGTTGATCTTTTGAACCAGTTCGTTGACATCCGCTCCGTGTACCTCGCAGGCTTCCTCCAGGCTCTCCATAGCAGAAGCGGGGCAGCCGACACAGTGCATCCCCATTTCAAACAGGAAACGGGCAGTATTCATATCATTTGCCAGCAGATCGCCGATCAAAGTATTTTTTGTTACAGTCATGGTTTTCCCCCTTATCAATTTGATGAAAAAATTATACCCGATTCGTCACCATTTGGCAAGAGCGGTTTTTTTCCTGGCAGACAGGGAAAAATTGTGATAAGGTTGAGCCGGAACGCATGATGAAAAAGTAAGATTCGGTTGGAAAAAATGGCCGTTCCAACACAGAGAGGGCTGGGATAAGAAATCCCCAAAAGAAGATCCGGAGAATTCCCTCCGGATCTTTTGGGATGGGAGTGCCCTTCTGATAAGCTGGCTTGCTTTCAGATTTCCCCATTTTTGATGGATAAAAAGATAGAAAAATAAAATTACGGAAAACTTTCATTTCCCCCTTGATTTTTTCCAGATATCGGCCTATAATTTGTAAACGATGCAGGAATTGCGTCTTTATAGAGCCGATTTTATAAAATCGCAAAAAATCCTGCTTTTCTGCTCCCAAGTATTTTTCAAAGACGAGCGGAACGACCGAATGGGGAAGAGTTTCTGCGCGAACAGGAGGAAAAGATCATGCGTGTTGAGACCGACTTAATTGGAACCAAGGAAATTGATCAGGATGCTTATTACGGCTTGCAGACCCTGCGCGCCTATGAAAATTTCAACATTACCGGGCGCCGGGCCCATCCAGAATTTATCCGTTCTCTGGCAGCGGTGAAAAAGGCTGCGGCCATTACCAACTGCCAGATTGGCGAGCTGTCCGAAGAGAGAAGGGACGCAATTGTGCAGGCTTGTGACGAAATTTTGGCGGGAAAGCTGCATGATGCTTTTATTACCGATTCCATCCAGGGCGGCGCAGGCACCTCTTTTAATATGAACGCCAATGAGGTCATTGCCAACCGGGCCATCGAGATCCTGGGCGGTGAGAAGGGGGATTATACTATCGTCCACCCCAACGACCATGTCAATATGTCCCAGTCCACTAATGATGTAATCCCTACCGCAGGGAAGATCACCGCCATTAAGCTTCTGCAGGGAGCCAACTTCCAGTTGACCCGGCTGATTGGCGCACTGCGGAAAAAGGAAAAGGAGTTTGACCACATCCTGAAAATGGGACGCACCCAGATGCAGGATGCAGTTCCGATCCGTCTGGGTCAGGAATTTGGCGCCTACCGTGCCGTGATAGAGCGGGATCTGGGGCGTATGACCCATATCACGGACGAGCTCATGTACGTCAATATGGGCGGCACTGCTATCGGCACCTGCATCAATGCGGATGAAAGTTATGTCAGCGCCATTGTTTCCAACCTGTCCGCCGTCACCGGGCTGGATCTGCGCCAAGCCAAAAACCTGATCGATTCCACTCAGAATCTGGACTGCTTTGTGACCGCCTCGTCCACTATGAAAACCTGTGCGGTGAACCTGTCCAAAATTTCCAACGACCTTCGGATGATGTCCTCCGGACCCCGTACCGGCTTCCATGAGATCAACCTTCCGCCGAAGCAGAACGGCTCGTCCATTATGCCCGGCAAGGTCAACCCGGTTATTCCCGAAGTGATGAGCCAGGTGGCGTTCAATATTATCGGCAACGACGTGACCGTTACCATGGCGGCGGAAGCGGGCCAGCTGGAACTCAATGCCTTTGAGCCAGTCATCTTTTATAAACTGTTTGAGTCTATTACCACGCTCACCGGCGGCATTCAGACCTTTACCGATAACTGTATCTGCGGCATCACCGCGAATGAGGAGCATTGTAAGGAGCTGGTGGATCACAGTGTCGGCATCATTACCGCCATCTGCCCGCGGGTGGGCTATTCGGTGGCGGCGGATATCGCCAAAACAGCGATCCGCACCGGCGCTTCGGTTAAGGATGTACTGGTCAGCCGCAACCTGCTTACCGAAGAAGAGATCAATAAGCTGCTGGATCCTTACGCCATGACCTGATCGGTAAGGGATGGGATCGAAAAACGGGATGGTTTTTACCGTCCCGTTTTTTGTGGATCCAGTGCAAAAGCCAAACGGAATGCTGCACAGGGATTGTAAATACAAGGTCAGGCCAGGATAAAACGGCTGACAGATGACAGAAGAAGGGGATTTGGAAAAATCTTATGCGGTAGTCACAAATATCAAAATGTATGCGGGGGTGCTTCCTCCCCTCTGCCGGCTATGGGTTTCTGGCAAAGGGGCGGGAAAACACGCAAATTTTATAATCTTGTTCCGAGAATATCCCAACGGGATCAAATCCTGCCGAAGAATAAAACTTCCGCAGGGAGTGGTTGCCTGCCCAGCAGTCCAAGTAGAGATCTTTCTGCGCGCTGTCCGCCAGATGACAGGCAAAATGGATCAACGTTCTGCCGATCCCCATGCCCTGGTAGGAAGGGTGCAGGGCTATCCGGTACAGATACCACCGTCTGTCAGGCGCTGCCTGATCGGAAGGGTACAAAGCCTTTTGCAGCGGCCGAAGTGAAAAGGTTCCGGCCAGAAAGCTGTCGTCCCAGCACGCCCATACCCGCCCCAATCGGATATCTTCCTTTATTTTATTGGGATCCCAGGGATACTCCCATTGCAGAATTCCCCTCTGGTGCAGTTGTATTGTCACTTCATCCAGCAGCCCTGCAACGGGGAAGGCATCCGGCAGAGCCGCTTTTTGGATAGAAAGGTTCATCGCTTTTCTCCTTGCGGAAAAGTTTTTTGGTAATCTGATTCTATCATATTTTCGGGAACTGTGCTATAATAAATCCAAGCCGCCGGCAGAAGCCGGCCGTTGCTGTATGGCGAAAGTACTTGACATGCAGGGCGATGTGAAAAGGAAAGGCATACCCGAGATGCGGCATCCGTCTGGGAAGGGCTTTGCAAACCGGAGCGGTGTGCCGTGGTGCTTTGACATTGTATCCCAGCCAGGAGGAGGAATATGGAGCTTCGAGCCTATCAGCCTGCAGATCTGGAGGAAATCTACCAGCTATTTTACGATACGGTGCATTCTGTCAACCGGAAGGATTATGGATTGGAACAACTGGATGCCTGGGCGCCGAGGCAAATGGACCGCCCCCGGTGGGAACAATCCCTGGCGGATCATGAAACCTGGGTGGCTTGGGAAGATGGAAAGATCGTTGGCTTTGGCGATTTGGGTGAGGGGGGCTATCTGGATCGGCTGTATGTCCACAAGGACTTTGTTCGCAAAGGGATTGCTTCCGCTTTGCTGGCCCGGCTGGAGGAATCCGCTGCGGGCCAGGGCTGCCGCCGCATTTATACGGAGGCGTCTATCACTGCCCGGCCGTTTTTCGAGCGCTGGGGTTACCAGGTAGTAAAGCCGCAGGAAAAGCCGCTGCGCGGTCAGGTGTTTATCAATTTCGTCATGGAAAAAATACTGCGAGTATGATGTTATAAGGAGGAATTTTCCCATGAAAAACCCGATTGTGACCATTGAAATGGAAAACGGAAACAAAATGAAAGTAGAGCTGTACCCGGATATCGCGCCGAATACAGTAAAAAACTTTGTATCCCTGGTAAAAAAAGGATTTTATGACGGCGTGATCTTTCACCGCGTGATCCCTGGCTTTATGATCCAGGGTGGTGATCCCCAGGGCGTTGGCACCGGCGGACCGGGTTACAGCATCAAAGGCGAGTTTGCCGCCAATGGGTTTGACAATCCGCTCAAACATACGAAGGGTGTCATTTCCATGGCCCGTTCTTCCCGGCCGGACAGTGCGGGAAGCCAATTCTTTATTATGGTGGACGACGCTCCTCATCTGGACGGCAGCTATGCGGCGTTCGGCAAGGTAATCGAGGGGATCGAAGAGGCGGATCGGATTGTGTCGGTCAAAAGGAATCTGGCGGACAAGCCTCTGGAGGATCAGCGCATGGCCAGAGTGACGGTGGAAACTTTTGGCGAGGAAATTGGAGAGCCGGAAACGCTGTAAAATCGGTGGGGTGTGGCCTTTCCCGCTTATTTTAGCGGGAAAGGCGTTTTTTTACCGTTTGGCTCCTGTCTTGCCCATTTTTAGCATAAAAAGAGGGAGGCAAAACTTCAAACTGGATTTCCAAAGCCCAGGTGGGAAATACTGTCAGCTGAAAATCAGGAAACGAAGGCTTAGGGTGGATCAGCGAAAAATGCTCCGGAACCTGTTATGGTTCCGGAGCATTTTGGAATGGACGGAAAATGTCCCGCAAAAAGGGATTTTGGTAGATTATGACTCGATGATTTCCCCAACTTTAACATGATCGGAAAATCCGGTTGTGATGATTTCTACAAAAGTGCTTTTTTCGTGAAGGTAGTAGTATTTATAATGAAGCGTCGAATCCTTGGGCACGGCGCTGATGGCATACCCCTTATATTTTCCAGTACTCCAGGTCTGCGGCAGAGAAATTTCATCCATATCCTCCTGCATCTGGTCGAACATGTTGGAAGCAAAGGTTTCCAAGCTGTATTCGTTCAGGTCTTCCTTGGCAGAAATGCGGCAGGTTTCCAGTGTTTTGCCGTTGAGCAAAAGCACCTCCTCCGTTGTATAGGCTTCCGGCCGGGAAAAGACCAGATTTCCCTCTTCATCCACATAATCGTTAATTAGATCCTGATTTTGAGAAATCGCTTCCAGTTCTTCGTCCGTCACCACAAACCAGGGAGCGGGAAAAGAAAAGGAAACACGCATCGACAGGATAGAAATGGTGTCTCCCTCCACTTTGACGCACCGGTCGGCGGAAGAACCGGCACACCCAGCAAGAAAGGCGCCCAGCATAAGCAGCGCCAGCAGCAGGGGGATCATCCGATTAGTTTTTATCATATAGACAGATTCCTTTCTTGTGTGAAATGGCCGAAAGCATCAGCGCCCTTCGGCGGACCGCAAAGCTTCCCGGCGGCCGGGAAAGAAAAATTCCAGCGCATATTGCAAGGACCGATCCCAGAATCCCCATTCGTGGGTTCCGGGCCATTCCCGGTAGGTAAACTCATAAGGCAGCGCCTGGATGGTATCTCTGAAATGGGTGTTATGGGAATACAGAAAATCTTCCGTTCCACAGGTAACCATTACCTTTGGCAGCTGAGCTTTGGGAAGAAGGGCAGTCTTTTCTACCAGATAAAACAAATTGTCCTCCGGTTTTATTACAAGATCTTCCCCGAAAATCGCTTTGGCTTCCCCCAGCAGGCCGGGATCTGCCTGCGCAAGAGTAGCGCGCAGCGCTTCTATGTCCAGGCAGCCGGAAAATCCGGCGCAGCCCGCAAACAGATCAGGACGGCGCAGCCCCAGTTTGAGAGCGCCGTAGCCGCCCATGGAAAGGCCGGCTACAAAACGGTTCTCCCTGCGGCTGCTGATGTGAAACAGACGCTGACAGGCAGCGGGCAGTTCCTCGGTAACATAGGTAAAATAAGAAAGGCCCATGGCCATGTCGGTATAAAAGCTGCGCTCTACCTCCGGCATGACCAGCGCCACGCCGTATGCGTTGGCGTATCGTTCCGCCGAAGTCATGCGGGTCCAAACATCTGCATTTTCTCCGTGCCCATGCAGCAGATAAATGGCAGGACACTCTGTTTCTGGCACCGCGGCCCGGTCAAAGGGAAGGACCACAGTAAGCCCGGTATCCATGCCCAGCGTTTGGGAACGGATAGAGCCTTTGAAAAAAGCCATAAAAAATCTCCTTTTCCAAAATGGACCGGCCGTCCGGCCGGTAGCCATATTCTAGCACCTCGCGCGGGAAAAAACAACATTACAGATCTAAAAGGCGGAGGATATTTTGAGAGAAAATAGCATCTTTTTCCCGCTGAGGAAGATCCAGCGCTTCGATCATCACCTTTTCCCGCCGGGGATCGCTCCAGGGGCAGTCGCTGGCGAAAAGGATTTTCTCCGCGCCGTGGGATTTGATCATCCGCTCCAGCTGGATGGGGTCGATTTCCCCGGCGCAGCAGGCGGTGTCCAGCCAGACGGGTGCACCCACCAGCCATTTCTCCACATCGTCCCACAGGCGCATGCCGCCCATGTGGGCAAGGATCAGCTTGATCCCCGGGCACGCATCTAAAACCTGTCGGCAGGCCTGGGGGCGGCAATGGATGTGTTTTGGCGAGAGGGGATCAAAGCCTGCGTGGACCACTACGCACAGCCCCAGATCCCGTGCCTTTTGGAAAATGGGGAGGACGCGTGGCTCATCCATATCGAAATCCTGATAATCAGGGTGCAGTTTGATGCCCTTTAACCCCAAAGCGACAATCCGCTCCATCTCCGATTCCCAATCGGGCGCGTCCGGATGGACCGAACCAAAGGGGATTACGGTATCTGAGGCGATAGAAGCGCAGAAATCATTAATGGATTTTTGTTGGGAGGGCTTGGTGGCGATACTTAAAAAAACGCCCTTGTCCACCCCCCATTCCCGCATCTTTTCCAAGGTGGAGGAAAGTGTGCCGTCAGTCTGGTTGTCGTAGCCGGAGACCGCCGCCAATTTGGGAATCACCTTGGGGGCCAAAGCGTCGGGGAAAACATGGATATGGGAATCAATTAGCATAAAAAACACCTTTCTGTTTGCAAAATGCCAAAAAACGCAGATGAAATCCGCATTTATTATACTCGTCTATCCGCACGTTGGCAAGGGTAGATAACCGCTGACACAGAGGAGCGGTTCGGCTGTCCCTTTACAGCGGCGCGGTTTTATGCTATGGTGAAAACCGGAAAGAGGGAAAGGCATATGACCGAAAACTTTGCGCACAGGGGCTTTAGCGCCGCTTATCCGGAAAACACAATGCTCGCCTTCCAAAAAGCGTATGAGGCGGGATGCCAGGGGATCGAACTGGATGTGCATTTGAGTTCCGATGGGGTGCCGGTGGTCATTCATGATGAGAAGGTTGACCGCACTACCGACGGCAGCGGATGGGTCGGCAGGATGCCCTTTGCCCAGCTGCGGCGGCTGAATGCTTCCGGCCGGTTCGGCGGGCAGCCGGGTCAAATCCGGATCCCGGCATTGCAGGAGGTATTGGAGTGGTGCCGGGAGACCAGACTGCGGCTGAACCTGGAACTGAAAACCAATGTCTGCGAGTATCCGGGGATCGAACAGAAGGTCATTGAGATGGTTTTCGGTATGGGAATGCAGGATCGGATTATTTTTTCCTCCTTTAATCATTATACCATGCTTCGGTGCAAAAAAATCACACCACAGATTCTCTGCGGCGCGCTGGAAGAAAGCTGGATCGTCGGTTTGGGCGGGTACGTCAAGGAACTGGGGCTGGAGTGCGTGCATCCGCAGCACTGGTATTTGACAGATGAAAACATGGCGCAGCTAAAAAAACAAGGGCTTCGCGTCCATGCCTGGACGGTAAACCAGCCGGAGCAGATGCGCCGTCTGATCAGCTTGGGAGCGGATATCATTATTACAAATTATCCGGATCGGCTGGCAGAGGAGCTGCGGCGTATCATTTGGCAAGGCCAAAAACCGGATTGGGAAAATGCGGGGACAAAAAATAGGCTGTTGGAAGGAAAATCTATAAGATTTTGTCTTGTTCCGGCTCCCATGATGGGGCAAAAGCCTGGTCAGTGCGAAAAAATGGGCAGAAAAAAAGGCTGATTGATGAGATCAGCCCTTTTTCCCGGTTAAAATTATCTATTAGGAGAAGCAATAAGATGAGGAATCTGATTTGATGTTGTTGTTCCGATGAGTCTATTATAACGATACTTGATGGACTTGTAAACAATTTTTTGTGCAAAAATACAAAAACCGGGATTAAGAACGAAAAGATAAGCCGCTTTTTGTTGTTTTCTCCTAAGTATTTTGTAGACGATCTTTTATATTTTGCGATAGTTTCCCAAGGGAGAGAAGAATTTTGGAGTATCAACAGGTTTTACCCGCTGTTTTTGTAGAAAGGCCCAACCGGTTTGTAGCAATCTGCATGCTGGAGGGGGAGCAGGTGGCTGCCCACGTAAAAAACACCGGACGCTGCCGCGAACTGCTGACGCCGGGGGCTTTCGTGTTTTTACAGTACCATCCGGCAGCGGGGCGGAAAACCCAATACACGCTCACACACGTAAAAAAGGGGGATCGGCTGGTACATATGGACTCCCAGGCGCCGAACCGGCTGTTAGAAGAAGCGTTGCGGCAGCGAAAATTGTTGTTGCCGGGGCTGGGAATGCCGGATATCATCCGTCCCGAGGCCTTTTACGGCGAGTCCCGCTTTGACTTCTATTTGGAAGCGGGGGAAAAGCGGGCCTTTGCCGAGGTGAAGGGCGTGACGCTGGAGGAAAACGGCTGGGCCAGGTTCCCCGATGCCCCTACCGAGCGAGGTGTGAAGCATTTAAGGCATCTTGCCCGGGCCGCGGCGGAAGGATATTTATGCTATGTGGTTTTCGTCATCCAAATGAGCGGGATCCGGGGCTTTTCGCCCAACTGGAAGACCCATCCCGCCTTTGGAGAGGCTTTGCTGCAGGCGCGGGAAGCGGGGGTCATCCCGTTGGCTTTCGAAACAGAAGTGCTGCCGCGGCGGGTTGAGCTGGCAGGTTCGGTAGAGATCGACTACACGAAAGGAAGAGAAAAATCATGCTGACCGATACGAAAAAAATGCTGGACAAGGCCAGGGACGGAGGATATGCCGTAGGTGCGTTCAACGCGGAAAACGCAGAAATGGTCTTTGCGATTGTGGCGGCGGCGGAAAAATGCAAAGCGCCGGTGATCCTTCAGATGACGCCTTCTACCCTGCGGTATCTGCCGCCAGCCTGTTTCGCGGGGATTGCCGCCGCAGCCGCCCAAAATGCCACAGTACCGGTGGCGCTCCATCTGGATCATGGGGACAGCCTGGATCTGGTAAAGGAATGTTTGGATGCGGGGTACACTTCGGTCATGTTCGATGGTTCCCGCCTGCCTTTTGATGAAAACGCCGCTCTCACCGCTGAAGCGGTACGGTTGGCGCGGGATTACGGCGCCAGCTGCGAGGGGGAACTGGGTACCGTCGGCGGGAAAGAGGACCTGTTGGAAGCACAGGCTGGCGCTTATACCGACCCGGACCAGGCGGCCGCATTTGTCAGGACATCCGGGGTGGACAGTTTGGCGGTGGCGGTGGGGACTGCCCATGGCGTTTACCGGACGGTACCAAAGCTGGATTTGGCACGGATTCCGCTGATCCAGGCCAAAGCGGATCTGCCGCTGGTTTTACACGGCGCTTCCGGGTTACAGGACGCTGTGGTGCGGGAGGCGGTAGCCAAGGGAATGGCCAAGGTGAATTTTGCCACAGAGTTGCGGCAGGCCTTTACCGGGGCGGTGAGAAAAGCTTTGGCTGAGGATCCGCAGGCGTTTGATCCCAAAAAATATCTGGATCAGGGACGCCGGAGCGTACAGAAGCTGGTGGAGCAGAAAATCCAGGTCTGCGGCGCGGTCGGGCAGGCATAAAGGGATCCGGACAGTTCGCCAGGCCGGATGCGGTTTTGGCATACGCCGATATCGGGGAATTTGATGGATCCGACCGGGAAAAGTTCATCTGTTTTCTACAAATTTTTCACACGGAAGTCAGAAAAGAAGGGTAAGGTAAAGTAACTCAGAAAAACAAAAATGGATTCTGTTTTTTTACAGGCGTGCAGAAATTGGAATCAGTTGACGGGAGATTTTCTTTATGCTATTTTATTTTAATAGTATAAGCATTCGGCTGGGTAAAAATCGCCGTATGTTTTAGATTCGGGAGGGAATCTTTCATGAAGATCAAAATCACGGCGGATAGCACCTGTGATTTATCCAGAGAACTGATCGAGGAAAATAACATAGAAATTCTTCCTCTATATGTGGTTAAGGACGGCGTTTCCTACCGGGATGGGGTGGAGATCACGCCACAGGACATTTTTGATTTTGTAGCCCAGGGAAATGATCCGTGCAAAACCGCGGCGGCAAGCGAGGCAGACTACATAGACTGCTTTTCTCGCTTTTCATCCCAATACGACGCGGTGATCCACATCAATATCAGCGCGGAATTTTCCAGCTGCCATCAAAATGCCTGCTTGGCGGCGCGGCAATTTCCCAACGTTTATCCGGTGGATTCGCGCAACCTGTCCACCGGCAGCGGGCAGGTGGTAATGGAGGCGGTGCGGTTGGCAGATATGGGGCTGTCCGCAGAGGATATCGTCCATCGGCTGCAGGAGCTGGCGGGCCGGGTAGAGGCGAGCTTTGTGATCGACAGCCTGGAGTATTTGCGGAAAGGGGGGCGCTGTTCCGCTTTGGCGGCGCTGGGCGCCAATCTGCTGAATCTCAAGCCTTGCATTGAGGTAGTAGACGGAAAGATGAAAGTGGGCAAAAAATACCGCGGATCGTTTGAAAAATGCCTGCTCTCCTATGTAAAGGAGCGACTGGACGGGCGGACGGATCTGGTGAAGGAGCGGATTTTCGTAACCCATACCCCCTGCGACGCCAAGGCGGTAGAGGCGGTTAAAAAAAGCGTGAAGCAATACGGCGGATTTCGGCAGGTCATCGAAACGCAGGCAGGCTGCACGATATCCAGCCACTGCGGACCCAATACGCTGGGCGTATTGTTCATTCGAAAGTAGGAACGGGAAAAGTCATGGGCTTTTGGAAAACATTAAAATGGAATGCGGCCGCTATTTCTATCGGTTCTGTAGCTTTGGGCGTGATTTTAACGGGATGGCCCGCCATTGCAGCCAGGACCGTTTGTTATCTGCTGGCGGCGGTACTGCTGTTGGGAGCGTTCAGCTATCTATTAAGCTATCTCAGCGGGCGCCGGCAGGGGCTGCCGTCGGGAATGGATCTGGCGATCGGCCTGCTGCTGATATTGGCGGCGGCTTTTGTTGCCGTGAAAGCAGACCGTATCGTCGGCTTGGTACCGCTGGTTATGGGGGCGGTGTTTGCCGTGAACGGCGCGGTAAAGCTGCAGCGGTCGATGGAATTAAAACAGGTACGGTACCGTGGTTGGGGCTTTGTAATGCTCTATGCGATTTTAACCATCGCTTTCGGTGTGCTGCTGCTGTTTAATCCTTTTTCTGCGGTGACGATGATGGTGCGGATCTTGGGAATTGGGCTTTTGGTCAGCGGCGGCACGGATATTGTGACAATGTTCAGCGTTTCCCGGCAGATCCGGAGGAATATGCTGCCCGGCGTCAGCTGGTCAAAAAAGGATCCTTTTTAAAAAAGAGCGGGAAGGCCGCTCTTTTTATTGTGGCAAAAGAAGATGCGAAGGGAATCCAGAGGAAAAGATACGAGGATGGAAGAAGGACCTCCCGGGTCAAAGAGTTGGAAAAAGAGGTGGTTTGCCCGAAAAGCGATGAAAAAGAGGGAATCCGCCGCTTTTTCTTTTCCGACGAAAAAAGGCGATCAGAAACAAAGTGTAGAAAAGAAAAAATTTTTTGTTTTTCCTGTAGCAAAAAGCCCATTTTTAGCGTTCTATTTTACAAAGAGAGAAAACATAAATCGTAAAAAGGAGGAAGGGAAATGGTAGAACTGAAAAAATGGGTGATTTCGGTGTTATTATACTTATTTTAACAAAGAAATCCAACCGTCAGGAAACAGTACCCCCCAAAAAAGAGCCATCCGGCTCTTTTTTTGCATGTAAACGCGTTTTTTGCTAGAATAAAGAAAAAGGGGAAAGGAAATGGGGAAATGGATTTTAAAAAAGCCGTTCGGAAATCCGCCCGGCAGACGTTTGGAATCGGAATCGGCAGCTGGGTTGGTACAGTGCTTGGATGGACGTTGGTAAACTGGCGGCGGGGCGAGCTTTCAGCAGCCGGTTTCGGCTGGTGCGCTTTGGGCTGCAGCATCGGCTGCTTTTTGGTTGACGCCATTTTTTTTGCATGGAAGCTAATCGCCGCAGTGCAAAAGGAAAAAGCGGTCGAAGAGGAAGAATAGAAGGATGGGGAAAGCGGGAATGAATCGTTTTGGAACAGTGAGGTTGGAAACCAAGAGGCTGGTGCTGAGGAGGTTTCGGGAAGAGGATGCGCTGCCCGCTTTCCAAAACTGGGAGAGCGACGAAAAAGTGACGGAATTCCTCCGCTGGCGCCCCTGTAAAACGATAGAGGAGACAAAAGATATTTTAGATCACTGGATCGATTCCTATCGCAGGCCGGATTTTTATCAGTGGGCCATCATATGTAAGGGCGGTCCGGACGAGCCGATTGGCAGCATCAGCGCGGTGGAGATCTGTGAGAGAACCGTTGCGGTGGAGATTGGCTACTGTATCGGAAGAAACTGGTGGAACCGGGGATTTGTGACTGAGGCGTTCAGGGGGGTTATCCCGTTCTTTTTTGAGCGGGTTGGGGCCAACCGTATCTGTGCGCAGCATGATCCGGCCAATCCGGGTTCGGGGCGGGTCATGATAAAGAGCGGGCTTCGGTATGAGGGGACGTTGCGGCAGGCGGATTACAGCAACCGGGGAATTGTCGATGCGGCGGTATACGGGATTCTGGCGAAAGAATATCGGCCTGAAGATTATGGCTGGTAAGCCAAAAACAGAAAAAAGCACGGCCTTTGACCAAAATCGAAAGGGAATTTGGCCAAAGACCGGCAGGCGGGATCAAAAACAACCCCCGGCTAACATCCAACGGATGCAGCCGGGGGTTGTTTTTGACAGATGGCACAAATCAGACGTTAAAGCGGAACAAAACCACATCTCCGTCCTGGAACACATAATCCTTACCTTCGGAGCGGACGAGCCCCTTTTCCTTGGCGGCGGCCATAGAACCGCAGGCCTCCAAATCATCGAAGGCCACCACCTCCGCACGGATAAACCCTTTCTCAAAATCCGAATGGATTTTGCCTGCTGCCTGAGGCGCTTTGGTGCCCTTTTTAATGGTCCAGGCCCGGACCTCCTGCTTACCGGCGGTCAGATAGGAAATCAGGCCCAACAGCTCATAGCCTTTTTGAATCAGGCGGTCCAGGCCGGAGGATTCCAACCCCAGCTCGTCTAAAAACAGCTGCTTGTCCTCCTTGGACATGTCGGCGATATCTTCTTCGATTTTGGCGCAGATAGGCAGTACCAGCGAACCTTCCGCCTCGGCGATTTCGCAGACCTGCCGGTAGAAGGGGTTTTCCTCTAAAGAACCGAGAAAATCGTCCTCACTTAAATTGGCCGCGTAAATGACCGGCTTTGCGGACAAAAGGGAGACAGACGAAAGGATCTGCTCCTCGTCATCGCTGGCAGTATGGAAAGAGCGGGCAGATTTGCCCTGTTCCAAGTGGGCTTTGAGCCGCTGCAGCAGATCCACTTCTCCCAGATATTTTTTATCGGCCTTGGCTGCTTTTTGAGCTTTATCGATCCGGCGTTCCAGCACGTCCAAGTCAGCGAAGATCAGTTCAAGGTTGATGGTCTCAATATCTCGGGCGGGGCCGATTTCACCGTCCACATGGATAATCTCAGTGCTTTCGAAACAGCGAACCACATGAATGATAGCGTCTACTTCCCGGATATGAGAGAGAAATTTGTTCCCGAGCCCTTCTCCTTTGGAAGCGCCTTTGACCAGTCCGGCGATATCTACAAACTCGATAACGGCCGGAGTGTACTTATCAGGATCATACATTTTGGCCAGCACATCCAGCCGCCGGTCCGGCACCGCTACGACGCCTATGTTTGGTTCGATGGTGCAAAACGGATAATTGGCCGACTCGGCGCCGGCATTGGTAATGGCGTTAAAAAGGGTGCTTTTACCCACATTGGGTAACCCTACGATTCCTAATTTCATAGATCTCTACATCTCCTTAAAAAATGCTGTATTTACAAGGTTTTTCGCACTTTGGCGTTTTGGCTACTACGCCATTTTTACGCCATTT
>CAJFOX010000037.1 GCA_904397845.1 uncultured Oscillospiraceae bacterium | reverse complement strand
GGGAGGCGGGGGCGGATGCTGAATATATTTAGGAGGAAACATTACCATGAAAAAAGTACTTGCTTTGGTTCTGTCTGTTCTGATGGTCCTGAGCCTGTCCGTGGTTGCTTTCGCTGATGAAGTTGAGGAAGAAAAAACGACTCCCGATACCGATACCACTGTGGACAACGATGAAGACGCTAAGTATGAACTGGGCTTCGGCGATCTGGAAGCTGGCCCGGATGCAGAGCCTGACAAACCCGGCGCTACCTATTACTACACCATCTTGATCGATTATGATGAGGATGAGGACGAGTACATCATGCTGACGGAGGATGAGATTGCGAAACATCTGACTGTTTCCATCAAAGAGTCTGGCGACAAGATGATCGATTCTTACTCCATCGTAAAACAGAATGGCGTATACAAAGTGAAAGTCGTTACCAAAGAGACCTTCACCACCGAGGAGACCGAGGCCACCTGGACCATCACTCTGAAGAGAAACAAAAAATACACCGTAGCTGAGGCGAAGGTTGAGATCGCTCAGAAATGGGCTGAGATCTGCGAAGACGGCGTTCCTGGTGACCATTTCGGTTTCGAAGATAAGGGCTATGGCGAATATGTCTTCTATGTTGACCTGGCTGACGCTCACGACGGTAAAGAAGGCGGTTCCTATGACCACTACACCGACGACTGCAATGTCGAGGCTCTGGCTGTCATCCCGAAGGATGCCGACTACGCTGAGCTCTACTTTGCGGATACCATGTTCTGGTACTCTGTAAAGAACTCTGCGAAGACCACCGTTAACGTGTACTTCCATGAGGACAACAAGAAAATGTCCACCACCTACGAGGATGCTGATCTGGAGATGATCTTCTTCGACGGTACTCCTGAGTTCGATTACACCGGCACCATGCATGCTCCGGCTGATAAGGACGCCTATGTTTACGCTGTCATCGGCGGCAAACTGGTTGCGGACAAATTCACCTGGAACAAAGATTCCGAGTGCTGGGAGATGAACGCCAAGAAGATCGAGGGCGTTGTTGTTTCTGACATCAAGCTGGATGTTAGCAAATACAACTCCACCGTTGGCGGCGACACTGCTGACGAGAACAAAGACAACCCCGGAACCGGTTCTGTTGACTTTGTAAACGTTGCTGTTGCTCTGGGCGTTGTTTCTCTGGCTGCTGCTGGCGCAGTTGCTCTGAAGAAATAATTCCAGTTGTTGACTGGTCTTTGCTTTGTGTCTCTCCAAATCGCATAAAGTAAAAACAAAAAGGCTGCCTTCGGCAGCCTTTTTTGTCGTTTTCTTTGTATTTCCTGGAAAAACAATCGGGATTTTTCAGCATTTCTTTTCCAAAACAACAGAAAACTGTCAAAAAACTCGCACGCGGCCCTCACAAACCGCTCCTATACTAAATATGTATTTGAGAGGGGGTTTTGCGCGACAAAACTCCTTCCAAATAACAAAAGGAAAAGGAGAATTACCATGAAAAAAATCTTGGCATTGATGCTGGCTGTCGTGCTGACATTGAGCCTCGGCGCCGTTGCTTTTGCGGAAGAGGTTGGGGCAGAAAACACGACTCCCGGCAGCACCGTCGACAATGACGAAGACACTGCATACGACCTGGGCTTCGGCGATCTGGAAGCTCCCGGCAGCGGTGAGCCTGACAAGCCTGGCGCCACTTACTACTATACCATCATGGACAACGACGAGGAAACCGCCGTTGACGGCATGCTGGTCAGCGATGAGATTGCGAAACACCTGACCGTTTCCATTAAGGAATCCGGCGATTCGATGATCGATTCTTACGCCATCGTAAAACAAAACGGTGTATACAAAGTGAAGGTTGTCACCAAGGAAACCTACCTCACGGATGAAACCGAGGCCACCTGGACCATCACGCTGAAAAGGAACAGCCGCTACACCGTTGCAGAGGCGACTGTAGATATCGTACAGCAGTGGGCTGAAATTACGACGGTAGACAATGACGGCTACGGCGAATATGTTTTCTATGCTTCTAATAAGGAAGCGGAAGAAGGCGCAAAAGGCGCCTCCTATGACCACTACACCGACGACGCCAACATTGAGGCCCTGGCAGTCATCCCGAGCGCTGCTGATTATGCTGAGATCTATTTTGAGGATACCATGTTCTGGTATTCTGTCAGAAACAGCTCCAGCTCCACCGTTAATGTTTACTACGAGACTTCCAACCAAACCATGTCCACCACCTATGAGGACGCCGATCTGGAGATGATCTTCTTCAGTGGCACTCCTGAGTTCGACTACACCGGCACCCTGCATGCTCCGGCAGACGAAGATGCTTATGTCTATGCTATCATTGATGGCAAGCTGGTTGCGGATGAGTTTGAATGGAATGACGAGTCCGATTGCTGGGAGTATACTTCCAGAACCATTGAAGGTGCTGTCGTTTCCGACATTGAGCTGGATGTCAGCCTGTACAATGCTACGGTAAACAGCGGCAGCGATTCCGATACCTCCGGTTCCGCTGATGCTGAGAAAGATAACCCTGATACCGGCGCCGTCGATTATGTTAATATCGCAGTCGCTCTGGGTGTTGTTTCTCTGGCCACTGCCGGCGCAGTTGCTCTGAAGCGCTAACCAGCAGGTTCTTTGTCCAGCCGCTGTCTCTCCCTTTGGCGGATGGATTCTTTCCTCTTAAATATTCATTATAATGTTCTAAAAAACGGGGGAGTTCCTTGCGGAATTCCCCCGTTTTTTTATTTCATTTTTGTAAAAAAGCTTCTTCCGTCTGAAAAGGCCTTTCGCACTTTTTAAATTTTGGAATATCCGTAGCTGTTCACAATTGCATCTATCTTTTTACGGGCAGCACACAAAGGACAGTCTCCCGTTCCGTAACTTTGATATTCCGGTAAATCATTCGGCGAGAAGATGGAATTGATCTTGATGCCGCGGCTCTCTGCAGCCGCGCTGAAAATCGCTGCAATCGCCACCAGTTTTCCGCTGTAATATTGCAAACATTCTACCGCGCGATTGATGGTCTTGCCCGTAGAAACTGACGCCATCAGTAGCAGCACATCTTTGCCCCAAATTTTTTTCTGGGTGTTATCCCGGAAAATCATCTGGTTGCTGGCGTTGAGTTCGGGGGTAATCACGTTGATATCATGCCCTGCGTTCAAAACCGGGATGCTGGCGTCACTTAGCGCCTGTGCCAGAAATGCGCCCAGCATTTCGGTCCCTTCCAAGCAGACGATGGTATCAATATTGGTTCCCATCATATACTCCTGCGCCAGCAGAGACGCCGCTTCTTTTGCAATGGTAGAACTGGTTTTGATCGCCGTCATATCCACATAATAGTTGACGTGGGAATGGTTGGTTGCAAAATGGCCGGGAATGACACCAATTTTTACTTTGCTCGCATTTCTTGCATGAATTTCATGCATTCTGGTTTCCATAAATCATACTCCTTCCAGACCCGCCTTCCCCTCGTAAAAAGGAAAAGGGCGGCAAGGCCACCTTTTTATTTATTTTAGCATATTAAATAATAATTTTCAATGCTATATTTAATATTTATTAATATTGCTGTAATACAAATCTCCCCTATATTAGTTTACTCCCTTTTGGTGGCAAAAGAGGTCGAACCAGTTACCATAAATGAAACAGCGCTGCTTTAAAAAGCAGCGCTGTTTCTCTTTTTCACAGGCCCGCCTTGCGGATGGTAAGCCTATCTTTTTGCAGCTTTAGTACTTGATGCAGGTATTTTCTCCTAAAATCCCCTCAAATCCCCCGCGGGCGGCAACTACTGAACTGTCCTTATGGCCAAATGCCCATTTGTTGCAGGCCATGATTAACCTGTCTTCATGATTGACCGGATTGACGGGTTTTTCAATAGGCCCGTTGGTTCCCTTTTGCAAAATCACCAAACATTTAAAGCCGCCGTCTTCCACCTTGCAGGGTGCATAATGCAGCGTATGGGGATAGATTTCCACCGCAACACCCGCAGGGCAGTAAAACGCCACAACGTCTTTGGAATCCACCGTTCCCTCGTCAGACAGATCTTCTACTTTGTACATCATAAAAATCATGTCGGTGGGACCGACGCTGACCTCAGAACACTTGTGGTATTCAAACGCATTAAGTAAAGAGCCATTGCCATTACAGTATCCTACCTGCACTGGCATACCGGCATACAGATAATGCTCCACTTCTCTAGTGATCGGCAGCGCTTCCATCTCCGGAATGGATGCCACATACTGATTACCGGATTCTGGCACAACGGTATGCTCTTTCAAATACTCCACATAAGAAGAAAAGTCATAACCTTTAATGACGCGGCCGTATTTTTTGAACGCCGGGTCAGTAACCAGATAAATTTTTATCCCTGGGTTCTTTGCTTTTACCGATTCAAAACTCATAAAAGTCCCTCACTCTCTTTGTCCTGTTGCTCTTACCGGTAGTATAACATTATAATACCGGATAGGCAATCTTTTTTATGCAAAATCTTGCATTTATGCCTCAAAATTGATACAATGTCAGAAAATGCAAATCAAAGGAGAATCACGGGTATGACTTGGGGAATCATCGGCGCGATGCCGTCGGAAATCGCTCTGCTGGAAACGCAGATGTCCGGTGCGAAAAAGGAAGTCGTTTCCGGCCTAACCTATCAAACTGGAAAAATCTGCGGAAAGGATGTTGTGCTGTGCTGCAGCGAAATCGGCAAGGTCAATGCCGCCATGTGCGCACAAACACTGGCGTTGCGTTACAATGTGGATTGTATGGTCAACACCGGAGTTGCCGGCTGCACCTGTGACGATCTGGGAGTTTTAGATATCGTCCTGTCTCGGGATCTTGTATTTCACGACTTTGATTGGGAAATAATGGAGGATTACCATCCTCATACCAGTAAATTCCCCGGTGATCCCAGCCTGATTGCGCTGGCGCAACGTGCGCTGGAGCAGATGCCGGAGCGCAAATTTCAGTATAAGCTGGGCCGTATCGCCACCGGAGACATTTTCGTAGAAGATGAAGCGCTGCGCAATTCCATTATTGAACGGGTCCATCCCGATTGTGTGGAAATGGAGGGTGCCGCCATCGCCCTGGTGGCCTACTCCAACCAGATTCCATGCCTGGTGATCCGCAGCATGTCGGACAATGCCAACGGCGATGCAGGCATGTCTTTTGACACTTTTGAAAAGATTGCAGCTGATCATTCCGCTAAGCTGCTGCTTTCCATGCTGGAGCTTGCCCAATAAAAAACATTGTCAAAAGCCGCAGGACGAAATTTCGTCCTGCGGCTTTTTGCATGGGCTGCCAGCCTGTGGCTGGTTTTCCCGGACACATGCATGCGGTCAAGGGGGACTTTCGCACGGGCCGGTTCTCCCAGCTCCCAGCTAGACGGTTAGTTGGAAGTAAAACCGTCTATGATCCAAGGATCGCTGGGATCGCCCTGGTATTTCATTTTCATTACGCCATCGGCCAGCATCTGAGAGCGGCTTTCATCCCCATAGATCTTTACCGGCACCAGCGCTGTATTTTCGTCCGGATAGGTCACTTCGCCGTAGTCACACCAGTACTGCCGGTTGTAATCATCCGCACCGATAACGCCTTCTACTCCCTGAACCCGGTAAGCCTGCGTTTCACTATCGTAATACTGGGACTGCCGCAGGATCTCCGGATTTTCCAGATGGTACCCGGTATAGGCGTAAAAATATTGTTCCACCGAAGTGGCATCTACTTCCGTATCATTGACGCCGGGACTGTAGCCTGCCACGTACCAGCCAAACAACTGATCCGGGGTCAGATTTTCCACTCCGTCCCAGTCAAAAAAGGCAAGCCCGCCGCAGATGGCTGTATAGGTATAGTAGCTTGGAGCGCGGGAAATCATATCCCGCTGAGTGTCTACCATGTGGTACCCGGTAATTCGGTAGCCGTCCTCTGTTTTCTGCAGCGTAAACCGGTGTCTCTGCTCCCGGTTCCGGATAGACTGCTCCTCCTCCATATCTGTCAGTGTCTTCATGGCGTTGCCCGCACTGCCAAACAATCTCCCATAGGCGACGGTCGCCTCAACCACATCGCCCTGCTCGGTATAATCCAGCAAAAAGATATCCGGATACCAGCCGCCCATATGGCGGGGCATATAAGCCATGGCGTATTCCTGATAATAACCGTACCGCGGCTTTTCATGGACAACCTGCACCGTATCGCCGAACATCTGCCGCGCCGTTTCCTCTACAATCGTCTGGGGAATGCACTGAAAATCATTCACCATCGGAGTCAGAACCGCAAAATTCTCAAAGGTATTGGGCTCTGTCCCGTCCTGATACCAGTAGATATCGGGCGCCTTGTAATAGGCGGCGTTGATCAAAAAGGAATTGGGCGCTTCTTCAATTGAATCGAACTCCTCCTCCGGAACATTGTTCCAAATGGTCGCATCGAAAATGGTATCCAAAATCGCTTTCGCCGTAGCGTCCCCCTGCAAATCCCACCGGTCAATGGGGTTGATGTTGTAGGTGGTGTTATAATCCTCCCCCGCCGCCTCCAAATTTGCCTGCAGCTGCTCCAGCGTTACCGTGCCATACAGTGCCTGGATTTCTTCCTGGCTCATAGGCGGCAGTGCCAGCGGAGCGGGCGTATACCCTTCCGCTTCTTCTGCAGAGGGGAATGGCTCGCCCTCCACCGTAAACCGAACGGTATCAACCTCGCAGTTTTGCAGCAGCGTCATCGCTACCGAAGACAGGTACCGTTCTCCATTTTCATATGTTCTCATAAACTGCACTTCCGAATTGTCCAGCATCGATACCGTAGCCGTCCTCCCCTCTACGGTGACCTCGTTTAACGGCAGATCCTGGTATAACTGCGCCTCCATTTGTTCCCGCAGCCAGGATGCGGTGATCCGGCTGGTCCCCGGTCTGGCCAGCGGAAAATAAAACGGCTCCGTCTCTTCGTCCGACGTCCACCCCATGACATATAACGTCATATTTTCCGGATCCTTCACTGCAACGCCCGCTTCCTGCGGCTCATCCGGCTGTGATTCCACTTCACTTTGGGTCTGGTCCTGTCCTCCGTCGCTGTCGGACAGATCCTCCGGGGCCGAAGGATTGGTCAGCAGAGAGCAGCCTACCAGCAAAGCTGCCAGCAGCGCCGCCGTAACCGACAGCAAAGTCTTTTTATGATATTTCAAAATATTTCCCACCCTCTGTTTTAAATTGCTCTCGCCAAAGGCTAAAAACGGCATAACACCCATCCGCCGGTGCTGCGCTTCGGCCATGGACAAAAGGCTGCGCGCATAATCTTTCCTGCTTTCCTCTCCCAAAACCTTCAATACCCGCTCATCGCAGGAAGCTTCCATATCATCGGAACACAATCGAAAGCAGATCCAGACCAGCGGATTAAACCAGTGGACACAAACCGCCGCAATGGCGGCGATTTTTACCAGGTTGTCCCACCGGCTGATATGCACCCGCTCGTGCAGCAGGATATGCTGAGCCGCCGTATCCTCCCAGTCGAACCCCCGGGGCAGCACGATGCGCGGCCGGATCAGGCCAAATACCACTGGCGTGGCAAACATGCGGCAGGAGCAGACCCGCACCTTCCGCCGCAGGGGAAGCAGCTGCTTTGCCCTGCGCATTTTGTCGTTTTCCGGCAATACACGAAGCCGCCGCAGCCGAACTGCTGAGAAAATGTAGTGCACCGTCAAAAAGCCGCCCAAAGCCAATGTGCCGCAAACCCATACCACTGCGGCAACCTCCTGCCAATTTATCCGCCCGGCGCCCACAGCAGTTTGATTCTGTGAGGCGGAAAGCCCCTGCCCGTCATTCTGTCCGGTCGTCAGCGGTTTATCCAGCCCTGCCGCACCTGTGTTGACCTGTGACGGTACGGCTGGAAGCCGGCCGTATTCTACCGCTGCGCCTCCCGTAACATCCAACTGGGACAGCCTCCCGCTTTCCCCAACGATATCTGCGCTGTGGGAGGGCAGCAAAGAAAACAGGCTCACCGGAGAGGAAATGGACACTGGCACGAACAGGCGAATCAGCACTACTGCCCACAGTGCATAGCTGATCCAGCGGGGGGCACGCCTTTTCAGGCACCAGCGGATCAAGAAAATCACCGCTGCCGTCAAAGACCCCACCAGGCTCATATTCAAAACTGTGGAAAACAGGCCGGTCATTTTTCTTCCTCCTCGATCATGCGGCGAATTTCTTCCAGCTCCTCTGCAGAAATTTTCTCGCTTTTTAAAAACGACGCCAAAAACATCTGCCTGGATCCTTCGTATAACTTATCAATCAACGTACGGGTGTGGCCTGCGCGCACCTGTTCTTTGCTGACCAGCGCCATGCAGCAAAACCCTGGATCCTCCCTCCGGATGATCCCTTTTTCTACCATGCGGGTCAGTAGCGTATAGGTGGTGTTCCGGCTCCAGCCCATCTCCTCTTTCTCCAACTGGACTAGCTGTGCCGCCCGGATCCCCTCTTTCTCCCAAATGTGCTCCATCAGCACCAATTCAGCGTCGGATATTTTTGTCTGTTTCATCCCGTCCCTCCTTGTGACTACATTTGTAGTTTGATTTTAGTCTACACTTGTAGTCATTATTTGTCAAGCCTTTTATTCATAAGTAAAATAAAAAGATGAGCCCCTCGATCTTTCAAGGGATTGGCCAAAATTTTCCCCCAATCAAAAAAGCCGCTTATAAAAAGCGGCTATCTGATTTTTCAAAATGTGGTTAACTTTCCTTTTGCTTTTGGTTTTTATACTTGCGATACAGGTAGCATGCAATGGTTATGAGACAGAGGAAAACCACTGTTCCACACACGAGCAGATCCGTTATGGTTAAAATCCCTCCCGTTTTACGCTTGGCCAAATAGTAGGCGCTCCAAATCAAAGCAAACAGCGAAAACGAAAATAAAAATTTCAAATTCTTTCTACCCTCCCCGAAAATTCTGGACCATCCGCGTTTCAGAATCTCGTTCTCTTTTTCATCCTTCTTTGTTTAAGATTCGGCTTCAGATTCTTCGCCAAATCCATCTTCCGGCTCCCGGATCGAAATATACACGCCGCTTTCCACGTCTCCCTCCAGCGCCAGTTGTAAAATCCGCGCCAGATTGCCTCCCTTAATCTGAGCCGGCGCGACCTGTGCGACCACGATAGCTGCGCCATCCTTCTCCAGCTGCACGCCATAGGAGGAGAATCCGTATCCTTTCGCATCCATCTGGCTGTAAACCTCCCCCAGCAGCTGGGCCGCCGTGTCCAGCGTCGGCTCGTCAGCGGCGCCCTCCAGCATCAGGCTGTATTGCAGTGTGTCTTCTAAGGAAAACGCCATTCCCAATTGCACCTTTTCCAAACTTGCACTGTCTAGACGGACGGATGGCCGCACAGCAACAGACAGCTCTGCTTCTTCCAGCTTTTCCTGTACAAGCGCGGTATAGGCTTCTTCCAGCCGCCGGACCGTGTTCCCCTTTTCGATCACATCCGTTTCATAGCTATCCGACAAAATCTGCCCGTCTTTTACCGAGACGGTAAAAAATACATCTTCTTTTTCTTTATCTTCTACCCGCGCCTGATAACCGCGGGTAGAAAGCCTGTACTCCGCCTTTTCCACCTCCAGGCCCTGATCTGGATAGGTCTGTGCCACATATGCCTGGACCGCTTTCTGTGCACCAGACGCTCCCCATGGGCTGCCGAAAAACCACAGCAGGATACCGATAAGGCCCGCTACAACTGCCAAAATCAACACCAGTCCGGTTGTGCGCTTTACCACTTTTACCGTATCCTGCTCCATCTAACATCCGTCCCTTCCTTTTTAGTATAATACACCGGCAAGACGATTGTAAAGCGGCCCGGCAGCAAAACAGCGAAAAATCGCGGCCGGATGAAAACAGCCTTTTCCAAGCCTATGCCCTCTTCCGCATGCCGCCATTTCCTTTTTAATAAAACAACAACGCCCGCAGGAGCAAAAGCAGCTCCTGCGGGCACATATTCATTGCTGTAAACGGATTTTACGCTCAAAGAACGGGGATGATGCACCGGGATCCCTTGCGAACTCGCGCACAGCCTCAAACCCACAAACATCATTTTGTTCCTACAGTGATTAACCGACAATCTGAAAATCTTTTGTATAATGGTTGAGCACTTCACAGCCGTTCTCCGTTACGATCACCAGATCCTCAATCCGCACGCCCACTGAATCAGGCAGATAAATGCCGGGTTCGATGGAGAAGCACATACCGGGAACCAATGGCATTTCATTGGTGGAACTGATGTCCGGCCATTCATGAACCTCAATGCCGATATTATGGCCGGTACGGTGGGTAAAATACTCGCCGTATCCCGCTTTGGCAATCACATTGCGCGCTGCCGCATCCACGTCACAGGCCCGCACGCCGGGCTTCACCGCCGCAATGGCCGCCATGTTGGCCTCCAGCACCAGATCATAGATCTTGCGCTGTAAATCTGTAGCCGATTTGTAGCAGACAGTACGAGTCATATCGCTGTAATAGCCGTCCAGGTTTTTGCCGATATCAAACAGCACATTGTCGCCAGGCTGCAGGAACACTTCCTTAGACGGACCGTGGTGCGGGATGGCGCAGTATTTGCCGTAAGCCACGATGCATAGGCTTTTGACTGCGGCGCCCTCCGCCGCGAAAAATTCATTGACCTTCTCAGCCAGATCCACTTCTGACAACCCTTCCTGGATCGCCTCAATGGATTTGGCCACCACCCGGTCGTTCATCGCAGAGGATCTGCGCAATTTTTCCTGCTCTTCAGCGTCCTTGACCATGCGGGTCATATCCACGAAAATCGAGCCGTTCATCACAGGCGCGTCGGGCCGCAGCTCCATCATATGGATGAGGAAGCGGGCCGGCCATTCCTTATCCACACCCAGTTTGCCGGGTTTGACCTCTTTGGCCAGAATGGCCACCGGATCCTCGGTGTCGTGGAAAAAGACCACTTTGACCCCATCAAGCTTGATATAGTTGTGCAACTGGTTGACCACCAGCGTTACATTTCCATCGGTGTTTAAGTACAGCGCCAAACAGCGCTCTCCGGGGTGGACCATCTCGCCGGTCAGATAAAAGATGGAGATGGGGGAGGTGACGATCATCTGCTCAACGCCTGCCTCTGCCATTCTTTTCAGCACATTGTTAACGCGGGTACGATTCAACTGGCTCATTCTGCTCTCTCCTCACATTTTAACCTTGCTTCCGGCTCTCAAAAAAAGCCGAAAAAAGCCTCTTTTCTGCTCTTTCATTATAGAATCAGCAATGTCAAAAGTCAATGAAAATGTCTTAGGTCGTCTTCTGCCAGCCAGCAAAGCAGCGCCGTATCCCGGCCGCCTACCTCCACCACCCTGCTGCCGCAGGTCATAACGCCGATTCCGTCCTCATCCCAGCGGCAGCCAAAGGCATAACCCATATAGCAAAGGCAGTCCCTTTCCACCGGCAGCACATGGATTTCCTCCAGCTGCAGTTCTCCTAACAGGTCTGCCGGCTCCTGGACATAAGGCATTCCGGACAGGAAAAAATCCTTCTCCATTGCGTCGCTCAAAAGGTCGTCCCGCTGTTGTGCCAGATGCTCCAAAATCCCCCTCAAAATGGCATTTTGGATCTGCTCCTGCCCAGCAAACAGGTAAGCCAGCGCCGTGCGGTAGCTTTCCGTCAGCTCCTGCCCTTCCTCGACCCGGTCGCCGCCGAAATCCACCCGGATGGGCTGCGCCTGCTCTTGTATTTGCCAGTGTTCCCAGGCCGGCAGGCGGATTTCCCCCTCCAGCCCATATTCTCCTCTTGTCAATTCCACTTGCGGCATTTTTTACTTCTCCTGCGGATTTTCCCGGTCACACAAATCAAACAGCTCCATGCACAAAAGCGTGTCCCGATGGGGAATGACATCGCTTTCCAGCCGTCCTTCCCGCACGCCTCGGATAAAATCCTCGATCTCATAGACAAACCCGTTTTCCTCCGGCGGAATAAACCGCTCGATTTCCTGCCGGTCCGGCCCATACAGCACCGCGCCGCCGCCTTTGTGCCCGCCCAAAAGCTGGATGCTGCCCCGGTCGCCGCAAAACCACGCGGTCTCCGGCGCAATGGCCCGAAAACTCACCTGCGTTGTGGCAATCGCATGCTCAAAGCGCAAAAGCATCCCGTCGGTACAATCGGAGCCATAGGGAAACCGGTTGACCATGGTCTTAGCCTCCAGCAGCGGCTGGTTGATCAGATAAGACAGGATCTCAAACGCGTAAACCCCAATATCCCGGTTGGCGCCGCCGCCCAGCTCCGGCGCATTGAGCCGGTGGGCAGCGTCGGAGCCGGACACAAAGCAGAAATGATAACTGGCCAGGTCAATCTGTCCAATTCTGCCGCCGTCAATCCACGCCTTGGCTTTCTGCACTGCAGGGGTAAAACGGCTCCACATGGCTTCCATGGAAAAAAGCCCCTGCTTTTCCGCTTTGGAAAACACCTCCTGTGCCTGCGCTTTCGTGATGGTAAACGCTTTTTCGCACAAAAACGGCTTGCCGTATTCCAGACACAGCAGCATATTTTCATAGTGGAAGTTATTGGTCGTGTCAATATATACCCCGTCGATATCCGGGCGTTCCAGCATTCGGCGGTAGTCGCCATAAGCCGCCGGCACCCCATTGGCCTTGGCAAACGCGTCTGCTCGTTCCTGACTCTTGCTGGCTACCGCCGCCACCTGCGCCTGGGGCAGACGGCCGACTGCGTCACAGAATTTTGCGCCGATTTTGGCAGCGCCCATAATTCCAAACCGAAACACTCCCATAATGATTCTCCTCTCTACATCCTATCCGACCAAGGCGGACTCTATCGTTAGATTACTCCATTTTCTTTTTCTTGGCAAGAGCGCTCCGGAACCCTTCTTCCTACTGCGGCATAGAATGGGCAAAGAGGCGCCGGACGCTCCCCGTACGGCTACGGCGCCCGACGCTTGCAGGATGGAGGCAATTGCAATGAACCCGTTCTGGATTTCTTTTTTTCACATCTTTTTTCTCTGTGCCGCAGTCTGCGTCGATACTTTTGCGGCGGCTTTCGGCTTTGGCATTGATCAAATCCGGATTCCCGCCCCTTCGGCGCTGGTTCTGTCGCTGGTCTGCTCTTCTGCGCTAGCTCTGTCTATCCTGGCGGCGGGATGGCTGGCACCTTATCTGCCCGACCATCTGACATCCTGCCTTTCCTGCGCGCTGTTGTGCGGGCTGGGGCTTTTCAAGCTGTTTGACAGCGTTGTAAAGCGTTTGGTGCGCCGGCTGCCACAGCCGGGAAAGGAACTTTCCTTCTCCTTTTTGCGGATGCGCTTTCTGCTGCGGGTCTGGGCGGATCCCGCCGAGGCCGATACCGATCGTTCCAGTGTCCTGTCGGCAGCCGAATCCATCGCGCTGGCTCTCGCTTTGTCCAGCGACGGGCTGGCCGCGGGGCTGGGTGGTGGATTTTCCGGCCTTTCCCCATGGTCCGTTTTTTTCTGTTCCGCGGGAATGAACCTGATTTGTATCCTGGCCGGCTGCTTTGCCGGAAGAAAGGCGGCAAAACGGGCCAATTTTGATCTGTCCTGGCTGGGCGGCGGTATCCTTCTGGGGATGGGACTTCTGGCCCTGCTGTAAACAGATCCTTTTTTCCGATTACGGCAAAATTGTGCAGAACGTCAAAGATTTTCGAAAACGAGTAAAATCTTGCTTCTTCTATTGACTTTTCTTCTATCCCGCTATACAATAAAAACTGTTCGCAAACCACAATATATTGTGGTGATTGTTTGTGTATAACCACATGAATAGTATACTGTGAGGATATTTTTCAGCCGGGAGCCCTGCGCTGTAGCGTCCTCTTGCACCTTTGTTGAAAACGCTGTTTTTGGAACCATACGGAGAGGAAGTTGTAACATGATCGAAACAATTGTCAAGCGAGACGGGCGGCAGGTGCCTTTCGACCCGAGCAAGATCACTGACGCCATCTATAAGGCTGCGCAGGTTTTGGGCGGCAACGACCGGGAAATGGCTGAAGAACTGACCGAAAAGGTCATCGCTTACCTGACTGACGAACTGCACGAGACCCGCCCTGCGGTAGAGCAGGTGCAGGACGTGGTAGAAAAGGTTTTGATTGAAAACGGACATGCCCGTACCGCCAAAGAGTATATCCTCTATCGGGCAGAGCGTACCCGCGTTCGCGACATGAACACCAAGCTGATGCGCATTTACGAGGATCTGACCTTCAAACCTGCGGCGGATAACGATATCAAACGGGAAAACGCCAATATCGACGGCGACACTCCTATGGGCACCATGCTGAAATACGGCTCCGAGGGATCCAAACAGTTTTGTGAAATGTATGTGCTGGATCCGGTGTTCTCCAAAGCCCATGCGGAGGGGGACATCCATATCCATGACCTGGATTTCTATACGCTGACCACTACCTGTTGCCAGATCGATATCGTCAAATTGTTCAAAGGCGGCTTCTGCACCGGTCACGGCTTTTTGCGGGAGCCCAATGACATCGCCAGCTATTCAGCGTTGGCCTGCATCGCTATCCAATCCAACCAAAACGACCAGCACGGCGGCCAGAGCATTCCGAATTTTGACTATGGCATGGCCCCCGGCGTGCGCAAAACCTACCGGCGGGTCTATTCCCGCAACATAGGTCGGGCACTGGAGCTGTTGGGCGGCTTGGAGGACGGCGAAGCAGTTGCCAGGCAGATTGCGGAAGAGGTCGAAAAGCAAAGCGGCCTGTGCCCGGTTCTGGCCGATGACAACGGATACCATGAATATGAATCGCAGGAGCTGTCCAAATACATCCCTGAAGAGCTGGTGGAAAAGATCCAGCGGTTCGCTGTGAAAAATGCCAAAAAGGAGACCCGCCGCTCTACTTTCCAGGCCATGGAAGCGCTGGTCCACAACCTGAACACCATGCATTCCCGGGCTGGCGCTCAGGTTCCGTTTTCTTCCATTAACTATGGCACCGATACCTCCCCCGAAGGCCGTATGGTAATCGAGTGTATCCTCAAGGCGGAGGACGCCGGCCTGGGTAACGGTGAAACCCCTATTTTTCCTATTCACATTTTCAAAGTCAAAGAAGGGGTCAATTACAATCCGGAGGATCCCAACTACGATCTGTTTAAGTTGGCTTGCCGGGTATCCGCCAAACGGCTTTTCCCTAACTTTTCGTTTTTGGACGCGCCGTTTAACCTCCAGTATTACAAAGAGGGCGACTATAATTCAGAGGTGGCCTATATGGGCTGCCGGACCCGCGTAATGGCCAACCATTATGACCCGACCCGCGAAGTAACCTGTGGCCGCGGCAATTTAAGCTTCACCTCCATCAACCTCCCCCGCTTGGCCATTAAGGCCAACGGCAATGTGGACTTTTTCTTTGAGCAACTGGATCGGATGCTGGATTTGGTCTGTGACCAGCTCATGGCCCGATACAAAATCCAGGCGGCCAAAAAAGTCCGCAACTACCCCTTCTTAATGGGCCAGGGCGTTTGGCTGGATGCCGATAAGCTCGGTCCGGATGACGAGGTGGGCGGAGTGCTTAAACACGGCACCCTCACCGTAGGTTTTATCGGCCTTGCCGAATGCCTGAAGGCGCTGATTGGCAAGCATCACGGCGAATCACCGGAAGCGCAAAACCTGGGGCTGGATATTATCGGCTATATGCGCAAACGGATGGATGAAATGAGTGAAAAAACCGGCTTTAACTATTCGCTGATTGCCACCCCTGCTGAAGGGCTTTCCGGCCGGTTTGTCCGCATTGACAAGCAGAAATACGGGATCATCCCCGGTGTGACCGATCGGGATTATTATACCAACTCCTTCCATATCCCGGTGTATTATGATATATCCGCTTTTGACAAAATCCGCTTGGAAGCGCCATATCACAACCTGACCAACGGCGGCCATATTTCCTATATCGAGATGGATGGCGACCCATTAAAAAATCTGGATGCTTTTGAAAAAGTCGTCCGCTGCATGAAAGAGGCGGGTATCGGGTACGGCTCTATCAACCACCCGGTAGACCGGGATCCCTGCTGCGGCTACACCGGCATCATTGATAATGAGTGTCCCGGCTGTGGGCGGCATGAAAATGACGGAAACGAAGCGTTTGAGCGCATCCGCCGTATCACCGGCTATCTGGTAGGAACCATGGATCATTGGAATAATGCCAAACGCGCGGAAGAGCATGACCGGGTAAAGCATGACGTATCCAGCGGCATGGAACGCATATGACCAGTCAGGTGAGGCCAAAAAAGAGAAATCGGAAACTTGTCCGGCTCCAAAAAGGCAACCTCTTTTTGCGGGCATTCCAATATGCACAGCGGAGAATTTTCCTGCTTTGGATCCGTTGCACCTGTCTGAATTTGATTTTTATCTGTCCATAGAAACTTTTAAACCGGTTATCCAATGGTGAAAAGTGCTGAAATGGAAAAAAGGCGGGCAATCTCCCGCCTTTTTTCGAAAAATACGAGGAAAGCTGTTTTCTCTTTTGTGGGGGCGTTTGGAAAAGAAAACGGCGCTCCCTTTCGTCATTGAGAAAGGATGTGTATCTTCATGTCAAAACCGATCCGGCTGGCAGGGGTAATCCGAGAATCCATTGTGGACGGGCCCGGCATCCGCTTTGTTGTTTTTGTGCAGGGCTGTCCCCATCATTGTGAGGGCTGCCATAATCCCGAATCTCACGATTTTTCCGGCGGATATGACTGCGAACCAGAAAAAATCCTGACGGAAATCAAAAAGAACCCTCTGCTGGACGGTGTGACTTTTTCCGGCGGCGAACCCCTTTGTCAAGCGGCAGCACTGCTCCCACTGGCGAAGGAAATCAAAAAATTGGGACTAAATTTATTTATTTATACTGGGAGTATATTTGAAGATCTGTTAAAGAACCAAAACCCTGATGTGATGGCCCTCCTTCAGGAGGGGGATTTTCTGGTGGATGGCCCCTTTGTGTTGGCCCAGCGAGATTTGACATTGCTGTTCCGCGGCAGCCAAAACCAGCGCATATTGGATCTGCCCCAATCTCTGGCGCAGGGGCAGGCAGTTTTAGCGCCCATCGGACAGTAACCGGAAGCGGGGACTGCGACCCGGTATACGGTCCGTTTCACCTCGGAACTCTTCCCCCTTCAAAAGGATATCCTTTGCGCATAGTTATGCCCGGTAAAAAGCGCCCTCGTATACGAGGGCGCTTTTTACCGGGCAACTGTCTTATAAAAGCCCAGGCTCGGCCTGGCAATCAAAATTGCTCATCGGCTAAAAGGCAAAGCAATCCGACCGAAAACCTTATCCAGTCCTTTTTACAATTTTCAGGCTCAGGTGTTGAACGCATAAACACTTTCCCGAGCGTATAAGCCGGGCAACACTCAACAAACGGACGGAATACTTCTTTTCCGGGGATTATTCGCCTTTATGCGCCATGACAAAAGCGCTGACCAGCATAGCAATCACAAAAGAAACCGTTCCGGCCGCTGCCATGGACAAGGCGACAATCCCTTTCCAGCGGCTGCCCTTACCCATGGCGGGCTGCACCGGATGATGTAACATCGTAATCTCCCTCCTTTTTCACTTTCTTCAAAATAACAGGAAAGCCCTGGCTGCCCAGGGCTTTCCACAGTCTAAACGACGAACGCTTACTCCAGATTCTTTTTCAGTGTCTCCAGCTCGGCTTTCAGCTCTTTGGGGAGCTTTTCGCCAAATTTCTGATAAAATTCCTCGATACCGGCAGCGTCTTCTTTCCAAAGATCTTTATCAACATCCAGCAGACCTTTGATGGTGTCCAAATCGATATCCAAGCCTTCAATATTAATATCTTCCGGCTTTGGCTCGAAACCAATAGGAGTCTCTACCGCATCGGCTTTGCCTTCGCAACGATCTAAGATCCACATCAGCACGCGCATATTGTCGCCAAATCCCGGCCAGATAAAGTGGCCTTCATCGTCCGTGCGGAACCAGTTGACGTTGAAGATCTTCGGCGCTTTGTCCCCCAGCTTTTTACCCATGTCAAGCCAATGCTGGAAGTAATCTCCCATATGGTAGCCACAGAAAGGCAGCATCGCCATGGGGTCACGCCGGACAACGCCCACCGCACCGGCAGCGGCCGCAGTCGTCTCAGAAGCCATGATGGAGCCTACAAACACGCCATGTTCCCAATCCCTTGCCTGATAGACCAGCGGAGCGGTTTTCGCCCGGCGGCCACCAAAGATAATCGCAGAAACCGGCACGCCCTGCGGATCATTAAATTTATCGCTGATGCAGGGACAGTTAATGGCCGGCGCAGTGAAACGGGAGTTGGGATGGGCGCCCTTCTCGGTAGAAGTGGTACCGTCCCAAGGCTGACCTTTCCAGTCAACCGCATGCTTCGGCGGATTTTTGTCCAATCCTTCCCACCAAACCGTATTGTCATCCAGATTGTGGCAGACATTGGTGAAGATGGTATTCTTGCGGGTGGTGGCCAGTGCATTGGGGTTGGATTTTTCGTTGGTTCCAGGCGCTACGCCAAAGAATCCATTCTCCGGGTTAATGGCCCAGAGCCTGCCGTCAGGCCCAATCCTCATCCATGCAATGTCATCGCCTACTGTCCAGACCTTATATCCTTTTTTCTGATAGATCTCGGGCGGGATCAGCATCGCCAGATTGGTTTTTCCGCAGGCAGACGGGAACGCAGCGGTTACATATTTCACCTCGCCCTGGGGGTTCTCAATGCCCAAAATCAGCATATGCTCCGCCATCCAGCCCTCGTTCTTACCCTGGTAAGAAGCAATGCGCAGTGCAAAGCACTTTTTACCTAATAGAACGTTACCACCATAAGCAGAGTTAATAGACCAAATCGTGTTATCCTCTGGGAAATGAACGATGTATCTTTCATTCTCGTCGATATTCGCTTTGGAATGGAGGCCCCTTACGAAGTCATTGGATTCATCGCCCAGGTTCTCAAACGCCTGCGCGCCCATCCTGGTCATGATATCCATGTTCAGCACAACATAGATCGAATCGGTTAGCTCAACACCAACTTTGGAGAAAGGAGAACCAATGGGTCCCATAGAATAGGGGATGACATACATCGTCCGGCCCTTCATCACGCCATTAAAAAGCTTGCCCAGCTTTTCGTACATTACTTTGGGATCTTCCCAGTTATTGGTGGGGCCTGCATCCTCTTCTTTCCGAGAGCAGATGAAGGTTCTGTTCTCCACGCGGGCTACATCACTGGGGCGAGTTCTATGCAGCAGGCAGCCGGGGAGCTTTTCCTGGTTGAGTTCCTCCATCTCGCCGGTTGCGATCGCTTCGTCTCTCAGGGCCTTGAGCTGCTCCTCGCTGCCGTCAATCCAGACAACCTCATCCGGGGTAGTCAGCGCGACCATCTCATCCAGCCATTTTAGTACATTCGGATTCTTCGTCAGTGCCATATTTTTGCTCTCCTTTCAAAACCGATGTTCCCATCCGTTTTCATTTATACCTTGGAATTTTTGTTTATAAAAACCAAATTTCCCACATATATCATTATATCGATATTTTCAATGGTTTTCAAGGGGATGAATGTTAAATTCATAGCAATTTCATAAATAATCCGTATTTGGGAAAAACATTTTCTTGATCGGCGTGCGAAAAAAGGCGGAGGAATTCCTCCGCCTTTAAGCCGGATCGTCCATGGAAAAAAAAGAAACATTCAGCCCCTGTATGGGTGCCAGTTGATGGCTGACCAGCAGGGTGAGAGTCTGGGGGGGCAACATGCGGAGAATCTGGCAAATCCGCCCCGCCGCTGCCTCATCCAATCCGTTGAACGGTTCATCCAACAAAAGGATACCATCCGCCGCATCCTCTAAAAAGCCGACACCTCGTAAAACGGCCACCCGCCGCCGCTGACCGCCGGACAGCTGTCCCGGGTGCTTCGCGCCGTCTGCCGCTTCCAGTCCCGCGAGGGACAGCAATTCCCGTACAGAACGTTTTGCCCCGGCGGGCTGTGCCAGGCGGATATTCTGCTCTGCCGTAATCCAGGGCAGCAGCCGGTCCTCCTGAAAAACGAAAGCGATTTTCCTGCCGTCCATCCCGGTAATGCGGCCGCCATCTGCCGGCTCCAGACCCGCGAGGATTCGTAAAAGGGTAGTCTTCCCGCGGCCGGAGGCGCCGGTCAGGCATACAACTCCATGATCCGGAAGTTCACGGGAAAAGTGATCCAGAACCTTTTTTTCCCCGTAAGCTTTCTGCAGGTTTTGGATCCGAATCATCTCTGTCCCTCCTTTTCCACCGCCAGCCGCGCAGTAAGCACCCGCAGCAGGAGTGCCGCCAGCTTCTCAAACAGCAGGCTTAACAGGATAATCACTGCCGTCCAGCAAAACAGGTCCGGCATTTCCAAATAAATCTTGGCGTTATAAAGCGCTTTTCCAATGGAGTTTTTTGGCAATCCAAGTACCTCTGCCGCAATACCCGCTTTCCATCCAATGCCGATGCCGGTGCCGCAGGCCGCCGCAAAATAGGGTAGCAGGCTTGGCAGATACAGATACCGCATTTTTTTGCCAAACGAAAACCGATAGGCCCTGGCCATTTCCAAAAGATCCCGGTCCACTGCGGCGATTCCCTCGTACAAATTGGCCCAGACCATGGGAAGCACCATCAAAAAAGCGGCGAAAGCGCCCAGTGCATAAGATTTGATCCATACCAGGGCCAGAATGATAAAAGACGCCACCGGTGTGGCCTTGATCACCTGCAGGGCCGGGCGGAAAAAGGCGTATAAAAAGGAAAACCGGCTCATCAGGGCCGCCAGAATCATCCCGACAGCGAGAGCCAGGACAACGCCGCTCATGATCCGCCCGCATGAGGAAAAGACAGCCTGCCAAAAAACAGGCTGTCTTACCAGCTGGACCAAGCGGCGCAGCATTGTCAGCGGGGATACCAGCAAAAGCTCCTGCCCCACAGCCATGGCCGCCGCCTGCCATATGAGCAACCAAAGCCCCGTCACTGCGGCGCCTTGCGCTGCCTTTTTTACGATTTTATTTTTCGTAATAGAGTCCTTCATCCGGCAAAGCTCCTCCAACCGACTGGGGATTTGCGTTATACAAGACAGTTAAAAAGCCTTCGGCAGCTTCTTTCATCTGCTCGCCTTCCCAAAACACGATATTGCATTCGGGAATAGCCTTAGCTGCCACTTCTTCGGCGATGACATCAAATTTGCCGGACAGGGCCGCCGCCTCTTCTACATTGCCGTTGACAAACTCTACCGATGCTGCGTACTCTTCCAGGAAACGGTCCACTGCCTCTTTGTTTTCTTCCACAAATTCGGTACGGGCCACCACACAGCCCATGGTCAACTGACTGCCGTCCGTCACGCATTTATCCCATTCCTCAGTCATATCCAGTGCGACCTCGATTTCCGCGTCCTGGGCCAGGGCCTGGGTTACGAAAGGCTGGGGGAGCAGGGCGATCGTCGCTTCACCGCTGATCATCAACGGCAGAATCTCCGCATGCTCGGACTTATACACAATATTCACATCTGTCTCTGGATCCAGGCCGTTTTGGGTCAGAATATACTCCAGTGCATACTGAGGGGTGGAGCCTTCACCGGTAGCGTAGATGGTTTTGCCTTTCAGGTCGGCGATAGAGGCAACCTCCTCATTTTTCGTTACCATATACAGTACGCCCAGGGTGTTAAGGGCCAGCAGCTTCACGCCGCCTTCCGTTTTGTTATACAAAACAGACGCCAGGTTTGTCGGAACGGCGGCAATGTCCACCTCTCCGCTGATCAACTTGCTGGTAATTTCATCCGGCGCGCCGACCAATGTGAAATTGTAGTTATTGTTGGCCTCTCCCGCTTCGTTGTTCTCCATGATCTGGAGCATACCCAGCGCAGTGGGCCCTTTCAGGCCGATGATGTTGATGTCCGCCTTTTCCGTTTCCTGCTCGGAAGCCCCCTCTTGCACAGAGGATTCCGGCAAGCTGGCGCTTTCCGATGACCCGGCAGCATCCGGGGCGGATGAAGTAGTGCTATTGCATCCGGCCAAAGGCAGGGCCAGCATCAGCACTGCCAGGAATAAGGACAATGCTTTTGTCATTTTTTTCATGATTTTCTTCTCCTTTTTGTTATACCATATAAAAGGGGCAACCCTTTTTTTACAATCTATTCCGCTTCCGGCTCCCGCCAATCCAGCAGGCCCTGCGCGTCCAGAATAAGCAGCTGAGCGCCATCCCGGCGGATATAGCCCAACTGGCAGAAACGGTCCAGCGCACGGTAGATCGTGGCGCGGCTGACGCCAAGCTCCCGGGAAAGCCGGGTGGGCGAGCAGGCAATGGAAAAGCTCCCTGTCCTGCCCATGCACTGGTCGTGCAGATATAAAGCCATCTTTTCCTCCGCCGAGCCTTTGGTAAAGCTGTCGATTTTGCGGTTTAAAAACGCAATGCGTTCGGACAAAAAAGAAATGTAATTACGAGCTACTGCAAAATCCTCCTGGAAAATAGCATCCAGCTCCTCGTCCGTTAAAAACAGCACCCGGCAGCGGGTTTTTGCCGTGACCTGCGTAACATACTCCTGCGCCTGACGGAATACCGCTGCAGCGCCAAACATCATGGGCGGCTCAAACCGGTTGAGGACGACGGTCCTCCCCTCAGCGAACTTTTCCGCCTGGGCCTTCCCCTGCAGGAAGACGCCCACCGCCCGCTTAAAGCAATGAGGGGAAAAAATCGCCTGCCCTGCATCGAAAGAAAGAACCTCTCCGCGGCCGGACAACACACGAGAAAGACGCGGCGCATCAAAGCCGCCGAAGAGAAAACAGCGCAGCAGCACTTTTTCATATTTCAACCATACTGCCTCTGCTTTCATTTGGCACCCCGTTTTTTGTTTCAAATGATACATTTTTGAGCAAAATCATTGTACTACGCCAGATCCCTTTTGTCAAGGAAAAAACGATCTCGACAAATATTTCTAAAAGCCAAAAGCGTTCCGTAAAAAATTTGGCAGCCGGCCCTTTTTGTACTATACTAAAAAAGGAAAGGCAGCCGCTGTAAATCATCGCAGCCGTTATGGAACGCCGCAGGCAGTGCGGCGTTCATCCGGGCCAGGGCGAGGGACAAGCGGAAAGCGCTGCCTTTTCCGTGAAAAAGACACGAGCGTTGATAAAGATCACAAACATACCTTTGTCAGGAGGAAACAGATGAAACTTTCTTTTTTTGGCGCAGACAAAACAGTTACCGGAAGCTGCCACTGTCTGGAAGTGGGTGGCAAGCGCATCCTCATCGACTGCGGGCTGCAACAGGGCGCGGGGGACAAAGACAACAGCACCCTGCCGTTTGCACCGGGCTCTATTGATTACGTGCTGGTAACCCACGCTCATATTGACCATTCCGGGCGGCTTCCTTTGCTGGTCAAGCAAGGATATTCCGGGCCCATCATCACCACCCGTCTGACAGCACAACTTTTGTCCATCATGCTGCGAGACAGCGCGCATATCCAGGAAAGCGACGCCGCCTGGGAAAATCAAAAAGGTCGCCGGGCCGGGCGGGATCTGGTGGAGCCGTTATATACCCTGTCAGATGCCGAAAGCGCTTTGGCGCTGTTGACAACCTGTGATTACGGCCAGCCATTTGAAGTCTGTCCCGGCGTTCGAGCCGAATTTTTTGACGCAGGCCATCTGCTCGGCTCGGCTATGATCCGTCTCACCCTGCAGGAGGGTGGTACGGAAAAATCCATCGTTTTTTCCGGCGATATCGGAAATACGGGCCACCCCATCATTCGGGATCCCACTTATTTAAAATCCGCCGACTATGTGGTAATGGAAACGACCTACGGCGACCGGGATCATGAGCCTGAACATGCCTACACCGAGGAGCTGGCCAAAATTATCGATGAGACCTTGGGCCGGGGAGGCAATGTGGTAATTCCCGCCTTTGCGGTGGGCCGCACCCAGGAACTTTTGTATTATATCCGGGAAATCAAAGAGAAAAAAATGGTCCGATCGGTGCCTGACTTTCCCGTTTATGTGGACAGCCCGCTGGCCCGGGAGGCCACTCAGATTTTTAGCGGCGACCTGCGCGGCTACACCGATGACGAAACCACCGCGCTGGTCCGGCAGGGAATCAATATTCTGGCATTCGACGGGCTGCGCCTGACCCAGACGACAGAGGAATCCAAGCTTCTCAATCAGGATCCGGTTCCCAAGGTGATCCTCTCGGCCAGCGGCATGTGTGACGCCGGCCGGATCCGCCATCACCTGAAGCACAATCTGTGGCGGGAGGAATGTACGGTTGTCTTTGTTGGCTTTCAAGCGGTAGGCAGCCTTGGGCGTATCCTGACAGATGGGGCGGATCGGGTCAAGCTTTTTGGCGAAGAAATCGCTGTCCGGGCTAAAATCGTCCAGCTGCACGGGCTGTCCTCCCACGCAGACCGCACTGCGCTGCTGCGCTGGATCAACACTTACTCCCCCAGGCCGCAGCATATATTTTTGGTCCATGGAGAAGCGGAAGTGGCGACGGCGTTCGCCGAAACACTGCGGCAGGCGGGGCTTTCCGCCCATGCGCCGGATTTTACCGAGGTATACGACCTTGCAGCAAACACGATGGTACAGGCGGGCATCCCGGCGCCAGAGAAGAAAAAAGCTGCCGGAAAGGATTCCCCGGCCTATCAGCGGCTATGGGCTATGGGCCAGCAGCTTTTGGAAGTGATCCGGCGCAATCGGGGAGGGGCCAACAAGGACCTGGGCAAATTTGCCGACCAAATCAAAGCGCTCATCGACAAGTGGGATCGATAGAACCAACAACTTGCGCACAAAAACGCACGCTTTTTTCAGCGTGCGTTTTTTCGTTTTTTGGTTTATTCTTTTAGCCCATCAGCGCCTAAAAGCCGCTCCATCTCCTGCGCCGCCCGGGCCAAGGGAAAGCCAACCACATTAAAATAGTCTCCCCGGATCCCCTTTACAAACAGCCCTCCCTTTCCCTGGATGCCATAAGCACCGGCTTTGTCAAAGGGTTCACCGGTAGCCAGGTACCGCTGGATCTGTTCCTCGGTCAGCGGATAAAAATCCACTTCTGTGCACTGGACAAAAGAGGACAGCGCTTGTCCGCCGCAGCAGAAAGCCACGCCAGTATATACCAGATGGGTGCGGCCGGACAAAGCACGCAGCATATCCATGGCATCCTCTTCATCCCGGGGCTTACCCAGCACCATGCCGTCCAGTGATACGATGGTGTCCGCACCGATGACCAGCGCCGACCGGTTGCGGGACGATACGTCCAGCGCCTTCTGCAATGCCAAGCGCTTGGGCAGCTCCTGTACTGTCCAGGCGGGATCCCGCTGTTCTTCCACTTGGGAAACCTGCACGGAAAAATCCGGGATGATTCGCCCAAGCAGCTCCCTTCGGCGGGGCGAGCCAGACGCCAAAATCCATTCCATCCGATCCCCCTCCTTTATAACCGGGATACCAGCCCCTTATAGGCAAATATGGCAATGAGCACACAAATGATCTGTGCAATGTTGATCCCCAGTTCAAAACCAAATGCCAGCTGGATTACTGCCAAATCCAAAATCATGGGATTATCGACTGAAATCCCCACAGTCTGCCCGTAGGAAAGCCAGGTAAGCCACGGGATGTTCCGGGTGGCCGCTGCCAGCAGAGAGCCGAACATCACCCCAGCCAGCAGCAGAAATAACAAAATCAGATTTTTCTTCATCCGCAACGCAATTTCCCTCCTACCGGCTGCCAGTGGACCCAAATCCGCCGGTTCCCCGGTCAGTATCGTCCAGCAAGTCTGCCTCTTTTGCTTCCCAGCTGGGGGTTTTCAGCACCACCAGCTGGGCGATCCGCTCCCCCGGTTGAATGGTGTAAGCGGTATCGGAATGGTTATGCAGTCCTACCAGCACTTCGCCGCGGTAGTCTGAGTCAATCACGCCCACGCAGTTGCCGGGAACCACGCCGTGGCGGATGCCAAGGCCACTGCGGGCAAAAATGAATCCGCCATACCCTTTCGGCAGCGCCATGGCCAGTCCGGTGGGCACCGACACAGTCTGCCCCGGTTCAGCCACCAACGGCAGCCGGATGCAGGCGCACAGATCGTATCCGGCTGCCCCCCCGGTGGCACGGCGGGGCAGCTGAGCTGCCGGATCCAGCTTTTGGAACAAAACAGTCATTGGAATCAGCCCTCTTCTTTATTTTGTCAGCCGCCAGATGCGCTGGGCATATTCTTCCACTGCCCGGTCGGCACAGAACACACCGGATCCTGCAATATTCATCAGGCTCATCCGGTGCCAGACATCCGGCTGCCGGTACAGCTGCTGGATTTTTTCCTGCGCCTCGAGATAAGCGCGGAAATCAGCCAACACCATATAAGGATCCGTATTTTTTAGGGAATCGGCGATTTCCGGGAATTTATTGCCGGAAATCCCCGCATACAGCGTATCAATCAAATCCCGGATCAGAGGATCTTTCTGATAATATTCGCCCGGCGCATAGCCTCTTTGGCGCATGGCGTTTACCTCTTCCGTACGCATGCCGAAAATGACGATGTTCTCATCCCCCACCTGCTCATGAATTTCCACATTGGCCCCATCGTAGGTCCCCAAGGTGATAGCTCCTCCCAGCATGAGCTTCATATTGCCGGTGCCGGAAGCCTCGGTCCCGGCAAGAGAAATTTGCTCAGATACGTCGCAGGCCGGGGTCAAAAGCTCAGACAGGGTAACGCGGTAATCCTCGAGATAGACGATCCGAAGCTTTTGGCGGAGCAGGGGATCGTTTTCAATCTCCTTTTGCAGCACACAGATCAACCGGATAATCTGTTTGGCCAGATAATATCCCGGCGCGGCTTTGGCCCCGAAAATAAAGGCGCGGGGAGTTAAATCCAGGTTGGGATTATCCCGCAGTTTTTTCATCAAGTGCAAGATATGCAGTGCATTCAGGTGCTGGCGTTTGTATTCATGCAGACGCTTAACCTGTGCGTCGAAAATAGATTCGGGATCCAGCGTAATGCCATACTGTTTCTGTACAAACCCGGCAAAAGAAAGCTTATTTTCCCGCTTGACCTGTGCCAGCTCTTTCAGGGTATCCGGATCTTCCGCAAATGTTTTCAATTGGGAAAGCTGGGAAAAGTCCTTCAAATAGCCCTCTCCGATCCGGGCGGAGATAAATTTGGTCAGCCGCGGGTTCGCCTGCAAAAGCCACCGGCGGGATGCGATGCCGTTGGTTACATTGGTAAACTTCTCGGGCCAAACGCCGTAAAACAGGTGGAACAGATCATCCTTAATAATCTGGGAATGAAGCTTGGAAACACCGTTGACGCTGTGCGAACCCACCACGCACAGGTTCGCCATTTTGATGCCGCGGTTCTGTACAATGGACATGGACGACACTGCATAGGGCGGCTGGTTGTATTTCTGCTCCAGCTCCAGGCAAAAACGGCGGTTGATCTCACAGATAATCTGGTAAATTCGGGGCAGCAGGTTTTTAAACATATCTTCGTTCCAAATTTCCAGCGCCTCGGACATAACGGTATGGTTGGTGTAGGCAAATACGCCCTGCGTCAGTTCCCAGGCCCGCTCCCAGGTATAGCCGCATTCGTCCAGCAGAATGCGCATCAGTTCCGGGATCGCCAGCGTGGGATGGGTATCGTTGATATGGATAGCGATTTTATCCGCCAGATTGTCCAGTGTACCATAAGTGGCCATATGGTGATTGATAATATCCCCCACTGAAGCGGCCGCCAGAAAATACTGCTGGCGCAGGCGCAGCAACTTGCCTTCCATATGGCTGTCGTTGGGATAGAGCACCTTGCTGATTACCTCGGTCATGGAATTCTGGCGCAGAGCAGACAGATAGTCCCCGCGGTTAAAGGAATCCATGTCGATGCCGGCGGAAACCGCCTTCCACAATCTCAGGTTGCTGACCCCTTCGCTTTGATAGCCGGAAACCGGCATATCATAGGGAACGGCCTTGACCGTATTATAGTTTTTATAGTTGATATGGTGATAACCGTAGTCCCAAAACTCTTCCACCTCTCCACCAAAATGGACGTCAATCGCCTGATCTGGGTTCGGCGTCAACCAGATCTCGCCGCCGGGCAGCCAGTAATCAGGCAGCTCGGTCTGCCAACCGTCGATGATCTTCTGTTTAAAAATACCATACTCGTATAAAATACAATAGCCGGTAGCGGTATAATCCTGAGAAGCCAAGCCATCCAGATAGCAGGCGGCCAGCCGTCCGAGCCCGCCGTTGCCCAGGCCCGGATCCGGCTCGTACTCGTACAGGTTTTCCAGTTTAACGCCCATCTCATCCAGCGCGGCGCTGACCAGCCCAACAATCTCCAGATTGTACAGACTGTTTTTTAACGACCGGCCCATGAGAAACTCCATGGAAAGATAATAGACTTCTTTATTGCCGTTTGAATGGGTGTATGCGGAGAAGTTTTTTTGCTTTTCTGTCAGAATATTTCGCACCATCAAGGAAGTCGCCTTGTAAAATTGGTCGTCTGAAGCCTGCTCCGGTTCCACCGAAAACAGCAGCATCAGATTTTTTTCAATTTCGGCTTTCAGTTCTGCTTTGGAAAAGCGGTCCATAAAAATCCCCCTTCAGCTTTGGAGCAACAATTTGTTCTTACTCTGCCTTTTTCATGTATTTTCATTATATCGGTGCTGTGTAAAAAACGCAACAAAGAAGCCTTGGGATTTTTTCCTTTTCTCCAGAAGCCTTTGATTGTTTGCGCCAAACCCGAATTCTTTTTGATTTTCCTCTTCCCCCTTTTCGAACCGAAAAAAAAGTATTATAATATGAATATCTGTATGCTATGCAGTTGGCAACAGGCGTTTAGAAAAAAGAGTCCGCGGGGTTTTCCCCGCAGAAAGGCGGAACACCCATGAATCCAACCAGCCGGGTAAAAATCGAAGTTTGCGGCGCAAAATATTATATTTCCAGCAGCGAGCCGGAAGCATATGTCAAAGAACTGGGCGCTCAGCTAAGCGCTCAGATTTCCGATATGCTCGCCCAGAATCATTCTCTGTCGGTGACCGATGCGCTGGTTTTGTGCCTGTTAAATTATATGGACAGCTACCGCAAGGCGGAAGAAAACACCGACCACATGCGCAGCCAGCTGACGGGTTATCTGGAAGACGCGGCTAAATACCGCATCGAAGCCGACGAGGCCAAAAGAGAAATTGAACGGCTGCGCCGGGAACTGGAAAAAACGAAACAGGAGCTTTCCGATGCAAAACAAACAAAGGCATAAGACAATGGAGCTTTTGGCCCCCGCCGGGGGGCCGGAGCAACTGACCGCGGCGGTGCTTTGCGGCGCCGACGCGGTTTATTTTGGCGTGGGAAATTTTAACGCCCGCCGCGGGGCTCAAAATTTTGACCTGGAATCACTGCGGCAAACCGTAGCGTTCTGCCATTTACACGGTACTGCCGTCCATCTGACGATCAATACCCTGGTGTTCGACCGGGAGCTTCCCGCCGCTATGGAAACGGTCCGCGCCGCCTGTGAAGCGGGGGTAGATGCGCTCATCGTGCAGGATCTAGGGCTGGCCCGGCTCATCGCGCAGGCGGCACCGGATATGCCGATCCACGCCTCTACCCAGATGAGCCTGCACAACCTGAGCGGCGTGCGGCTGCTGGAACCATTCGGCTATACCCGCGCTGTACTGGCCCGGGAGATGAGCGCCGAAGAAATCGAACGAGTCTGCCGGGGCACATCCCTGGAAATTGAAACCTTCGTCCACGGCGCCCTTTGCATGTGCCTGTCCGGCCAGTGCTATCTCAGCGCAGTGGCCGGAGAACGATCCGGCAACCGGGGACTATGCGCACAGCCCTGCCGTCTGCCTTTTTATGAAAAAGATCCGCAGCGCTGCGGGCTTTCCCTTAAGGATATGAGCCTGTTTTCCCATATCGGGCGGCTGCGGGAGGCGGGCGTCCGCTCCATAAAGATTGAAGGGCGGATGAAACGGCCGGAATATGTGGCGGCGGCCGTAACCGCCGGGAGGGCGGCGCTGGCCGGGGAAAAGCCGGATTTGGATACTCTGCGGGCAGTTTTTTCCCGCTCCGGCTTTACTGACGGATACTTTACCGGCAAACTGGGTCGCCACATGTTCGGCGTCCGGCAGAAAGAAGATGTGACCGCCGCCTCCCCGGCGCTGCTTAAAAACCTGGCTCGGCTTTACGCCAAAGAAACCGGACGGGTAGGCGTTCAGGCGCAGATGGAGATCCGCTCCGGCATGCCGCTTTGTCTGACCCTGTCTGATCCGGATGGCAACAGCATTCTGGTTTCCGGCGCCGTGCCGGAAGCCGCCCGTTCCAAGGAGACTACGGAAGAAATGGTACGCCAGAGCCTGAGCAAGCTGGGCGGAACCCCGTATTATTTAAAAAAAGCGAATATCTCGTTGGGCGGCGGACTGGCGGTTCCGGTGTCGGAGCTCAACCGTCTCCGGCGGGAAGCAGTGGAAAAGCTCTCAGCCAAAAGAAGCCATCCAAAAACAATTCCTTTTTCTGCTCCGCAGGTAGAGCCGCTGCCCGGGCCCAACCCCGAAAAAAGCCCGGCGCTGTGGGTGCGGCTGCAATATCCCGGGCAGCTGGACCGGGAACTGTGGCGGCAGGTCCAGCGCATCATCCTTCCGCTGGACCAGCTGGCATCACTGCCGGTGACCGGCTTGGAGGAAAAGCTGGTTGCCCAGCTGCCTCCGATGCTTTTCTGCGAGGAAAAACTGCTGCGATCGCTTTCCGCCTGCTACGACAAAGGGATTCGGTACGCCATGACCGGGAACCTGGGAGGGATTCTTCCGGTCCAAAAGCTGGGGATGCAGGTGATCGGCGATTTCGGCCTAAATGTGACCAACTCCCAATCTCTAATCCGCCTGAAGGAAATGGGGCTGGCTGCGGCAACCCTGTCCATCGAAATGCCCATAGCCGACTGCACTGCCATGGCGCCGGTCCTTCCCAGAGGGATTTTCGCCTACGGGAGGATTCCTTTGATGACGGTACGAAACTGCCCCGCATCTGTAGAAAGCGGCTGTCGGGGCTGCCGGGGATTCCGGGTCATGTACGACCGGCGCAGGGCTCCCTTTGTAGTGGATTGTGCCGGCAAAAAGGATGGCGGAAGCCAAAGCGGCGCGCAGATTTACAACTATCTGCCGCTGTATCTGGCCGACCGTTTGGAAGACTGCCGGAGACTGGATTTCCTCACTCTATATTTTACCGACGAATCTCCCGCTCATGCAGCGGATATCTTAAAAGAGTACCGAAAAGGCGGCCGGCGGGACGGTATTACACGCGGGCTGTATTACCGGCATATCAAATAGCCGGTTGGAAAGGAGAATTCTTGTTTGGATTTGTTTTTTCATGCGCAGGACATAACGTATAAATCGCCTTTTGGCGCGGTTCCGGCCGGAACGTCGATTCATTTCCAGGTGGATCTCTCCAAAGACGGCTTTTGCGGGCAGCCGCAGCTTCTGGTCTGCCATCATGACCAGTGGGACAAACCGGAACGTATTCCGCTGAAGCTGCAAAGTATTCTGCCGCAGGTCAACCGTTTCGGCGCCGTATATACGCCGGAGCAGCCGGCGCTTTTGTTTTACCGTTTTTCCTGCACGCAGGAAGGGAAGACGGTCGATTTTTACAGCGATTCGGACGGCAAAGCGGTTTTACAGGGCGACCGCTGGTGGCAGCTAACCGTCTATGACCCGGCCTATCAAACGCCGGATTTCGTCAAGGGCGGGCTGTATTATCAGATTTTTCCCGACCGGTTTTGCCGTGGCGGGGCCCCCAAGCAGAACGTCCCGGCAGATCGTATTCTGCACCCGGATTTCTCCGGCTTGCCGGAATTCCGCCCCAACGCCGAAGGGAACATTCTCAACAACGACTATTTTGGCGGCGACCTGGCCGGGATTACTGAAAAAATCCCTTACCTGCAAGGGCTGGGGGTCACCTGTTTATACCTGAATCCGATTTTTGAGGCGCATTCCAATCACCGGTACAACACTGCCGATTATAAAAAAATTGATCCGCTGCTGGGCACCCTATCGGACTTTGAGCATTTGTGCGCCACAGCCCATGAGGCAGGGATGTCTGTGATTTTGGACGGGGTATTTTCCCACACCGGCAGCGACAGCGTCTATTTTAACCGGGAAGGCCGCTATGGAGAACACACAGGCGCTTTCCGCGATCCGCAAAGCCCGTACCGGCCCTGGTATCAATTTGAGCAGTATCCGACCCAATACCGCAGCTGGTGGGGAATCGACACCCTGCCCAATGTAAACGAGGAAGAGCCCTCCTACCTGGATTTTATCTGTGGCGACGATGGCGTGCTGGAATTCTGGCTCCGGTTGGGCGCTGACGGGTTCCGGCTGGATGTGGCCGACGAGCTGCCCGACTGCTTTTTGGATGCGGTACGCCGCCGCTTGAAAAAACACGGCGCACGCCTTTTGATCGGCGAGGTGTGGGAGGATGCCTCCAACAAAATCTCATACGGACAGCGGCGCCGTTACCTGTTGGGAAGCCAACTGGACGGAGTGATGAATTACCCGCTGGGCAGTTCCATCCTCGCCTTTGTGCGGAACGGAGGCGGACAGGAGCTTGCACGGACGGTCTGGACGCTGATGGAAAATTATCCGCCTCAGACGGTGGCGGTGCTGATGAACAGCCTGTCCACCCACGACATTCCACGGGCCATTACGGCACTGGCGGGAGAGCCCTTTTCCGGCCAGGACCGGGAGTGGCAGGCTGCGCGGCACTTTTTGCCGCCGGATCGTTACCAGTCCGGGAAGAAAAAGCTGCGGCTGGCTTCTTTGCTGCAATACTTTCTACCGGGGGTCCCCTGCCTATATTACGGGGATGAAGCCGGACTTTCCGGCTATCGGGACCCGTTTAACCGTTGTCCTTATCCCTGGGGGCAGGAAGATCCCGAATTGCTGGACTGGTTCCGGCAGCTGGGCGCACTGCGCCGGGCATTTTCTTCCCTGCTGGCGAACGGGGACTATCTTCCCGTGCTGTGGAACCGGGATTTGTTTTGCTTTGTGCGCCGACAAGGCAACCGTACGCTGCTGGTCGCCGTCAACCGGGGTGACGAACCGTGCCCTCTTTTACTGCCTCAGGAGCCCGGCCGGGTCTTGCTGGGGCGGGCAGGCGGCGGGCAGCTGGCGGCCGAGGAGGGGGCTATCTTGCTGTACGAAAGCTGAAAACGGATGGGAGGAAAAATTTTGATGTCTTTTGTACCACACCGGCATTTGGTCCAGTACTACGAAACCGATCAAATGGGGGTTGTCCATCATTCCAATTATATCCGCTGGTTTGAAGAGGCGCGCGTCTTTTTTATGGATCAAATGGGGTTCGGTTATGATGGAATGGAAAAGTCCGGCGTATCCAGCCCGGTGATCGAAGCCAGATGCGCTTATCGATCCAGCGCGCGCTTTCACGATGAAGTGCTGGTCTTTGTCCGCATCGACCAGTTCACCGGCACCCGCCTGACCGTATCTTATCGGGTCATCGACGCGGCAGACAAAACGCTGCGGGCCGAAGGGGAAACCCGGCACTGCTTTTTGAACCGTCAGGGGCGGCCAGTATCGTTAAAAAAAGAAAACCCAGCGGCATTCGAACGGTTCTGCGCCCTGGCCGGTCAGGAGCTTTATGATGCCTTTTGCTGGAAATAAGCATCCTCTCCAGCAGAAGGAAGTGCTCCTTTGCACAGGGCAACGCACGCTTTATTTTTAAAATTCATAGCAAAAGGGCGAGAGTAAAAACCCTCGCCCTTTTGGCATTTCCTCACTGATTCAATTGCGGCAGGCGTTGACAACCCCGCCCAGCTTTCCTATCTCCGGTGCAACGCCAGATGCTCTTTTTCCAGCTCGCCCAGCAGCGCGCCGAAAGGCCAGCGCTGGTTGTGAGGCGTCATCATCGCTTTCAATTCTACCTGCAGCTGCGCCTCGCCCATTTTCCCCAATAGCTGCCGAACCTTTTTTTCTTCCAGCCCACAAAACACCATGGCTTCCCGAGCGGGCAGTTCTTTTTCCCACGGCGCCAAAGAAGGGGAAAAGCCTGCCAGTCCGGCCAGCAACCCCAACGGGTCGCCCAGCCGGCCAGCCGGAACCTCCTCCCAAAGAATCCCTTCCTCCCGGCAAAGACCGGCCAGCGCCCGCTCTTTCTCCGAACCGGGCTTTATCGCATAAAACAGGATTTTCGGGGGGAACTGCGTTTGGATATGCGCTTTCATTCTTCATCTTCCTTTATCTCATTTTCATGGTCGCTTCTGTCTGCATGATTTCTTCCCGGCCGGCCAGCCGCCCGGCAAATGCAGTGGCGCTGCCGGCAGCAACGCCCAGATGGAACGCGCCGAACCAGTCCCTGCCCTGGGCGAGCCCTGCCAGAAAACCGGCCAGCAGGCTGTCTCCCGCGCCGGTGGTGCCCCGAACCCTTCCTTTCGGTGCGGCCAGGCGGTAAAAGTCGCCTGATTCCGTCAATAAAGCTGCGCCGTCACCGCCCATGGACAAAAGAACGTTGCGTGCTCCCATTTTTTGGATACGCCGGGCCGCCTCTTTTGCAAAATTTGGCCGGTCCTGTGCCAGCCCCACCAGTTGCGATGCCTCCGTCAGATTCGGTTTGACCAGCGACGGCTTTCCCTCCAGGCTTTTTCGCAGAAGCGCGCCTTCTGCATCCACCACAGTAAAGACATCGCGTTCCCGCAGGCGGTTGAAGAGATCCCGTATCACCGAAAAGGAAACGCCGGGTGGTACGCTGCCGCCAAAGGAAAGAACGTCCCCTGCTTTCAGCGGATAAAGCCGATCCAGCAGTTTTTGCAGTTCCTGTGATGAAACAGCCGGGCCAGGGGCGTTGATCTCCGTTTCCTGCCCTGCCCGCAGCTTTACGTTAATTCGGGTGTCCCCCGCGATCTCGATCAGCTCTTCTTGCACATTCCGCGCTTTTAAAAGCTCCCGCAGACGGCGCCCGGTGTATCCGCCAGCCAGTCCGACAGCTAAATTGGGGATGCCCAGACCGGTGAGTACCACCGACTGGCTGATTCCTTTGCCGCCAAAAGTCATTTGGGCGGAATCCACGCGGTTTACCTCCCCCAACTGAATGGCGGAACCATCCAAGATGTAGTCCAGCGAAGGATTCAACGTAACAGTATAAATCACAAGCAATCCCCCTCATTATTTGGGAATATTCTATCCTTTCTATGCTAAAAAGTCAAAGGGGGGTGCTGCATCCCGCAAAAAACTTTTGACCTTCCTTCTATTTTATGCTATATTGATTTCAATCATCCAGATTCCTTAGCGAAATTTTAGCATAGGGGAAATATACTTTATGATATGATGTAGGTTGAAAGGATGATAGGTTTGAAGAAAAGGCTGCTTTCCAGGCTGCTGCCCGACCGGCGCAGTTTTTGGCGGGATGCGGCAAAGACAATATGGATTCTCTTTTCCTGCACGGCAGTCAATTTTTTAATGGTGCAAACGGCAGGGCATACCCAAAATATTTCGGAATTGTACCTATTGTCGGTCCTTTTGATCTCTTTGAGTACCTCCGGTTATTTCTGGGGGCTTTTGGGTGCGGCGGCCGGTGTGGTCGGCACCAATTATTTCTTTACTTATCCATACTACACCTTTAATTTTTCTCTGCAGGGATATCCGGTGACCTTTTTATGCATGTCGCTGGTAGCGGGCATTTCCAGCACCTTGGCGGCAGGCATCAAAGAGCAGCGGAATCTTTCGCAAAGCCGGGAGGAAAAGACGCAGCAGCTGAACCGTGTGGCCCAGCAGCTGCTGGGTGCCCAAACCGCGGAACAAATCGGGGAGCTGGCGGCACGGTGCCTTTCCGATCTGCTGCAGCTGCCAGCCTGTTTTTATCTGTCGGCTGATGGTCAGGCCCCCATTGTATACGGGGCAGGAAACAGTGTCTGCCAGAAATTGGAGGATGCGGCGGTGCGGACCGTTTTTTCCTGCAATCGACCGGCCGGCCGGGGCTGCGATTTGTACGGGGGATGCGCCTACCGCTATTTCCCGATTTCTTCCGGTCAGAGAGTGCTTGCGGCTGCGGGCATCCAGCTGCAGGAAGAGCCGGACGAGGAGAGCCATGAGTTTCTACAGTTGCTTTTGTCCCAGTTCGCCATGGCGCTGGAACGGCAGCGGCTTTCTGATGAAAGGCACCAGATGGCGGTGGAAAAGCAAAAAGAGCAGACACGCGGCAACCTGCTGCGTGCCATTTCTCATGACCTGCGCACCCCTCTGACGGGGATTCTTGGCGCCAGTTCGGCCATTTTGGAAAATGGCGAGCGCATTTCCTCTCAGGCCCGGCAGCAGCTAATCCAGGATATCCGCGAGGATGCGGATTGGCTTTTGCGTATGGTGGAAAATGTGCTGTCGGTAACCCGCATCGGGCCACAGGCCTCCGGTCTCCGAAAAGTGCCTGAGGCAGTGGAAGAGGTAATTGCCCAGGCCGTCAACCGGTGCCGCAAGCGTCTGCCCGGCCTTTCTTTGACGGTTCGCGTCCCGGAGGAGTTCGTCATGGCCCCTATGGACAGCACTCTTATCGAGCAGGTATTGATCAATTTGATCGAAAACGCATATAAATACGGCAGATCGGCACAGCCTGTTGAGGTCACTGTCTGCACGGCGGGTGAAAACGTCCGCTTCGTGGTGCAGGATCACGGCCCGGGCATTGCGCCGGAACTGCTGCCGGTTCTATTTGAAGGGTTTCTGGGACGAGACGGACAAAGCGCCGACTCCAGCCGTGGGCTGGGAATCGGCCTTTCCATATGCCGTTCCATTATCACGGCCCATGGCGGTACCATTCAGGCAGAGAACCGCCCTGGCGGAGGCGCACAGTTTGTTTTTACTTTGCCTTTGGAGGAGGAAGCATCCGATGCCTGAATATAAAATTTTGATTGTGGAGGATGAAGAGGCCATCTCCCATGTAATAGAATCCATCCTCTCCGCCAACCATTATGTGCCGCTTTGCGCGAGAAGCGGCGGTCAGGCGCTGGCGCTGGCCAACGCCGTGCAGCCCGACTTGATTCTGCTGGATTTGGGGCTGCCGGATATGGACGGTGTCGAGGTGTTGCGCCGCCTGCGGCAATGGGATCAAATTCCGATTCTGGTCGTTTCCGCCCGGGATCAGGAAAAGCAGAAAGTGGAGGCGCTGGATCTGGGCGCTAATGACTATATTACCAAACCCTTTGGTTCTTCAGAGCTTCTGGCCCGCATTCGTGCGGCTCTGCGGCAGCGCGTGATCTCTCTTTCTAACGGTGCGGCCCGTCCCCAGCGATATGCGGCTGGCGGGTTGACAGTAGATTTTGACAAACGACTGGTCCGGGTAGACGGCAGGGACGTCCACCTGACCCAGATTGAATATAAAATCGTCGAATTTCTGGCCCGGCATCCCGGGCGGGTAATGACCTACGACGCCATTATGATTCATGTGTGGGGTCCTTACCTTACCGACGACAATAAAATTCTGCGGGTGAACATGGCGAATATTCGCCGCAAGCTGGAAAAAAATCCGGCGGAACCGCAGTACATACAGACTGAAATGGGCGTTGGGTACCGGATGGCGGAGGAGGACAGCTTATCCTAGCCCCGTTCCGTTTCATTATATTTGTTGCTGAAAGCCGTTCTTTTCCGGGCGGGCAAAAAGCGTAAGCTTCTGCGCCTAAGCGGCCAGGCGGCCAAAGCGGCAGCCATTCTATATTTTATTTTTTTGTTAGGAGGAATTTTTTTTGGACACAATCGGTCCCCAAATACTTTTGCAGGTGTTTTTGATCGCGCTGAATGCCTTTTTTGCCGCTACTGAAATCGCGGTGATCTCTCTGAACGCGGCCAAGCTGCGGAAAATGATGGAGGAGGGCGACAAAAAGGCTGGCAGAATGCTCAAGATGGTCGAAGAACCATCCGGCTTTCTGTCCACCATCCAGGTCGTCATTACTCTGTCCGGATTATTGGGAAGCGCCTTTGCGGCGGAGAACTTCTCCGATCCGCTGGTCCAGTGGATTACACAGGACCTGGGCTTTACCGCTATTTCGACGAGCACACTAAATACGCTTTCCGTGGTGCTGATTACAATTGTCCTCTCTTACTTTACCCTCATTTTCGGCGAATTGGTCCCCAAACGTATCGCCATGCAAAAACCGATGGCTGTGGCAAAAATCGCCTGCGGCGTTATCCGTGCGATTGCAACGGTCATGCGTCCGGTTATCTGGTTTTTGTCCGCCTCTACAAACGCCGTTCTCCGGCTCTTGCGTATGAAAGTAGAAGCGGAGGAAGAACAGGTCAGCGAGGAAGAAATCCGTTTAATGGTAGATCTGGGCGAGGAAAAAGGAACGATCGACACAAGTGAAAAGGAACTGATTGAAAATATTTTTGATTTTGACAATACCAGGGTTGATGAGGTTATGACCCGCTGTGTGGATATGATCTCGATTCAAAAGGATACCAGCCCGGAGGAAATCCTCTCCCTGATCCGCTCCAGCGGATTATCCCGTTTCCCGGTATATGGGCGCGATATTAACGACATCCTCGGCATCCTCAACACGCGGGAATACCTGCTCAACCAGAGCGAGGAGCAGCCTTTGCCGCTGACTGACCTGCTGCGCCCCGCATATTTCGTGCCGGACTCCATCCACACCGACGACCTTTTCCAGGATATGCAGAAAAATAAATTGCACATTGCCATTGTGATTGATGAATATGGCGAGACTGCCGGACTGGTCACCATGGAGGACCTGTTGGAGGAAATCGTCGGCAATATCTATGATGAGTACGATCCGCAGGAAGAACTGGAAATCGAGCAGATCGCAGAAAACCGCTGGCGCGTTTCCGGCGATGCCCCCATCGAGCTGCTGGAGGAACAAATGGATATTTCTTTTCCTGAGGATGTAGAGTTTAATACATTAGGCGGCCTGATTATCAGCCAGCTGCGCGCCATCCCGGCAGACGGAAGCAGCCTGGATCTGGAGGCCTACGGGTTGAAAATCCATGTGGATCAGGTGAGCCGCCGCCGTATTCGGCGGGCTTTTGTAGAAAAATTGCCGCCTGTCCAAGAGGAGCAGGAACAGGAAGAATAAACACAGGAGGAGCCGAAAATGAAAGTCGCCGACATTTTCAGCCTGCTGGGCGGGCTTGCGCTGTTTTTATATGGCATGCAGATGATGAGCTCCGGCTTAGAGGCTGCCGCCGGAAACCGTATGAAGCAGATCCTGGAAAAACTTACCTCTAACCGGTTTTTGGGCGTATTGGTCGGCGCCGTCATTACGGCGGTCATTCAGTCTTCCTCAGCCACTACCGTTATGGTGGTGGGATTTGTCAATTCCCGTATGATGACACTGACCCAGGCGGCCTGGATCATCATGGGAGCCAATATCGGCACAACCGTCACCGGCCTTCTGATTGCGCTGGATGTAGGCGCGCTGGCACCCTTGATCGCTTTTGCCGGCGTGGTTCTGATTGTATTTTTTAAAAATCCTAAATTCCATCCCGTCGGGCGGATCATGGCGGGCCTTGGGGTGCTGTTCATCGGTATGGATATGATGAGTACCGCCATGACTCCTCTGCGGAATTCCCAGGCGTTTATCAATCTAATGACCCGGTTTTCCAATCCCCTGCTTGGGATCTTGGCCGGCGCCGTTTTTACAGCGATCATCCAATCTTCCTCCGCTTCGGTCGGTATTTTGCAAACGCTGGCCAACAGCGGATTGATCAGCCTGCCCAGTGCGGTTTATGTCCTGTTCGGCCAGAATATCGGTACCTGCATCACAGCGGTACTGGCTTCCATTGGAACCAGCCGCAATGCCAAGCGGACAACTGTCATCCATTTGATGTTCAATATTTTCGGCACCATTATGTTCACGGTTTTATGTCAGGTCACTCCATTGACGGATTTTTTGCAGTCACTGGCGCCAGCAAATCCCTCTGCGCAGATTGCCCTGACCCATACGCTGTTTAATATTGTTACTACCCTAGTCCTGTTGCCTTTCGGCGGCTGGATGGTCAAAGCGGCGATTAGAATTTTGCCAGACGGCGAAAATGAAAAAGATCTTTTGCCGCATTTAAAATATATCACCGCTTCGGAGCCTGTGTCGGAGTTTCACATCGGCTTCTCTGCCATCCATCTGACTCAGCTGGAAATGGAATTGGGCCGCATGCTGTCCATGGCGCAGGAAAATGTCCGATCTGCTTTTCATGCGGTACTGCGGCGGGATGACTCCGCCGCCAAGCAGGTAGCTGAGCGGGAAAATTACCTGGACTATCTGAACCGGGAAATCTCCCAGTTTATTTCTCGGATCATTGCATCTGAGACCAATGAAGGCGCCTCCGCTGCGATCAGCGCCTATTTTAAAATAAGCGGCGACATCGAGCGGATTGGCGACCATGCGTTGAACATTTTTGGCTATTCCAGCCTGATGAAGGAAAAGGACATCCACTTTTCCGGCGAGGCGCAGGAGGAAATCGAAAAAATGTGCAACCTCTGCATGGACGCCTTGGATTCCTTACAGGATCATACCGCTAACAAGCTTTCGCAGATTGTGCAGCTGGAACAGAAAAACGATGATATGACCGCACAGTTCCGCCAAAATCAGCTGGACCGAATCCGGAAAGGCTCTTGTTCCGAGGAGGGCTGTGTGCTCTACTCCGAATTGCTTACTGATTTTGAGCGAATCGGTGACCATGCGTTGAACATCTCTCAATCGCTTCAAACCGTAGCAAAGATTTCTGGTGAATCTACTTAACGGTTTTGAGCCGTCTCTCTTTGCTCCTGATCTTGTCCTAGCGCAGCTCTCTTGTACACAAGTGGGCTGCGCTTTTTTATGTTCTTCCCAGGCACCTGTTCCCAAACGGAGGGAGGGGGGAACAGATGAACAGTCCCGCCGGCAAGTTACCGGCGGGACTGTTTCGTCAAAAGAGTAAGCCCTTTCCTCGCTGATGCAGAGGACGTCGTTGGCCTGTTAATTTTCCAGCCAGCTTTTCCCCCAGAATTGATCCGGATCCAATGAAACGCCGGAGAGGACTGCCTGTGTTCCGAACCAAACGTCATCTTCCTGCTCCCAGACGGATCCCATTATCTGGCCGGAAATGACTATGTCTCCCTCTTCTACCAGCACTTCAGAAAGCCCGTAATACCAGGTGGAAAGCCCCAGCCCGTGATGGACAACAATCGTAAGTCCGCCCTGGTCTAAATGGCCGATAAAAACTACCACGCCGCTGTTGGACGCCGCTACTTGCCTGTCTTCTGCAATCTGCCACCATACGGCCCCATTCATCTGAACCGGCTGCTCTTCGAAATTCTGCCGATAGCCAAGCGTTGCCTCGCCCTCTATCGGGGCTTGAAAAGCGCCTCTCCAATATTTTTCCGTACTGGTAGTCCATCGCAGATTCTGCCAAGTTTCTTCAAAGGACAACACCGAATCTCCTTCTGAAGCCAGTGGGAAAAGACCCTCTGTTGTTTGTGAGGCAGCAGCCGTTACCTCAATTTGATGTTCGCCACTGATCCCTGTGCCGGATACAAAGAGCGGATACCTCCCTGCATACTGAGCCGCCACCAGGCAGGCATATTCGCCTTCCGCCTGCTGGACAAACGCGCTGGCACGCCCCAGCTCAGTGGTCACTTTCAAACTGGAAGGATCTTCCGGATTGGTGACAGTTACCGTAAACATTCCTCCCTGGGCCACTTTTTGAGCTGAGATCAGCACCTCTGCCTCCTTTTTTACCTGCAGGTCCAGCGCATACACGCACCGGCCAGAATAGCGCCGAGAGGATGTCTCTATCCACTGGGCAACCACTCGCATCTCATAGCGCCCGCTGATGGGGGGGCTAAACTGATCAAGCTCATCGGCGTTTCCTTCAAAGATCGTCTCAGAGGAGCTGGACAATGAAATTTCCACCCGCACCAGCTGCGGTTCCGTAGAAAAAGATAGCGTGAGACCCCTGTAATCCTCTGGAGTCAGCGTTGTCTGCTCATCCTGAACCAAAACGCCATCCATAAAGATACTGTTATCGATCTTTTTATACTGCCATCCGTTTTCAATACAATGGAGCGTCAGACTCTGCTCCCCTTCGGTTACGGTCATGGTTGGGGCGTCCTCGATATAATCGAATAAATCATCCAGCGTCTTACTGGTCAGCAGCTGCAATACAGAGCGGGTATCCAGCAGATAATAGCTGCCATCGGGATATTTCATAACAAACTCATTGGTCCCGTCGGTTAAGCGGTACAGCGAGGGTTGCAGCGCTTCCACGCCATTTCGGTAAGCAATAAACGACAGTACGAAATCCTCATACCTGCTTCCATCCTCCAGCTTTCTCTGGTGAGAAAGAATATCGCTTAGCAGCTCTTTTTCATCATCAGACAGCCGGTGCAGGATATTCTGGTCCTGGCGGCTGACCCAAACATCCATATCTTCCTGAATCTCCGGAATTTTTTCCTGGCCGAACAAAAGGCCGGACAAGATCGCCACCAGCGACAAAACCACTGCCACTGCGACAAGTTTCCCACCTTGGCTCATAATACCCCCCCTTTTTCTTTTATCTTATCATTCTGCCGGCTGATTCTCAACCTTTTTTGCGGACGGGAAGACCGGTTTTTACGTTTAAAAATTCATAAGATGTTTCTGGACTTTTTGTCTGGTGTTGTGTATAATAGAAAAAGTTATAGCCTTGTCCTTTTCATGAGTCAGGCTGTTCAAAAACATGGCTTAGGAGTAATGTATAATGAAGCAATTAAAATCGGCCCTTGCGTTTGTAATGGCTTTTATGATGGTGCTTTCGCTCGGTGGCTGCACACTGAATAGGGGAACCACCTGGATTGCCAAGTCCGGAGACGTAACGCTCCCTGCCGGCGTATATATTTTGAATCTTTCCAGTAATTATTCTTCTGCGATGTCAGTATTGCAGCAGATGTATACTGAGGATGCCGAGTCGGTCAATATTGACAATCTCTGGAAAAATAATCTGGATGGAAAATCATTAAACGATTGGATTACTGACGAAACCAAAGGCAGCATACAAAATTACTTTGCCATATTGCAGAAATTCAATGAACTGGGTTTTTCTTTTGATGAGGCCGATGAGGCGCTGATCAATCAGGAAGTGGAGACCTATTGGTCCGATGGGAAAGATTCTTATGAGGAAGCCGGCGTTTCTAAAGAATCTATCCGCCTGCAAGTGGAATCGCGTTATCGTTCCCGCATGATTTTTAATTCTATTTACGGCAAAGGCGGGGAAAAAGAAGTCAGCGACGCTGATTTGAAAACTTATTATGCGGAAAATTATCAACATATTCAGTATTTCTCTATCTCCATCAAAGACCTGGAGGGCGATGATCTGCAAAAACGGAAAGATCTTGCCAACGAGATGATCGGTCGCGCCCGGGACGGAGAGGATTTTGTTTCGCTGCTAAAAGAAACGGAAAAAGAGCTGCTGATCGCAGAAGGTACGGCAGAAGCCGACGTTCCCTCTCGTGCGGACGACTATTACGATTATACCATTTCCGCTTCCACGGAGTCCTATTACCCGGAAGCCCTGGTTTCAGAGGTAAAAGAAATGGAGGCAGATGAAGTGAAAGTCGTCACCACGGACGACGCATTGATTCTGGTGAAAAAGCTTGATCCTATGGCGGATGAGGAAAGTTTTGAAGAGAATCGGGAATCGATCCTTTCCGCAGCGAAAAATGAGGAATTTTTAGAATTGGTCGATCAGTGGTCTCAGTCAACGGAAGTGACGTTTAACGACGCCTCTGTAAAACGTTATACCGCTAAAAAAATACTTGGCTAGTGAACAATATGCAAAAAATCCTCTGTTTTTTGTAAAACAGAGGATTTTTTGGCCCCAAATACCTGCTGGTTGCGGCACCATGAAAAAGGGATAAGATAGATCAGGTCAAAAATTTTACCGACAGCAAAAATGTAAAAGTTGCGGATAACCTTGATGGATTCTCCGTAATTGGCTATCAGCGCGATTTGAGTGTATTTTCTTCTACCACAAACGCTATTTTTACAGCTACAGGAACGTTGGCTGGTATGCGAAGTGAAAAACTCTCTGGCGACGATCCGGAGGCAGATCGATGCAGTGAACGCTTGGAAATATCAACGCAGCGGCTGGTATTTAAGGGTGCCTGCGCTCTTTTTGCGAAGCCATCTGCAGGGGGCAAAGTGACTAAATCCCTGTTAAGCCCGAATCTAATGGTACTGGTATGCTTGTTTTGGAGCCTGCCCACAAGCAATTAATCCTGATAGATATTGCCGATGGGAGCTGCCCGGTTGTGCTGGACACGGCTTTTTCTGGCCCGCTACGTCCAGCTTGGCGCATAAAGCAGTTATACGATCGAACTTCTCCTTTGCGGTTGCCAGCAACGACGGACTGTTTCATTTATCTCTTAACGGAAAAGGCGTCTTTTGCATCGAAGGCTGATGCGCAAAGGAAAACTGGTTGAAATTTCCGGACAATGACGAGTGAAAATGACGGAAACGATGCCATCGCTTGGGGCGCAGCTTGACTTTTACGCTAGAACGCTCCAGCATCCCCGGCTGGCTCCATGGTCGCTGGAGAGGGGATTGGTTAACGTTTATCGCAGAACCGGCAGCATTTTAATGATGCCGACTGCCAAGATGCCAAATGTGTGAAGACCAATTTGAAAAATTCACAAAAAAACAATAACGGCAAAGCCGTCGGCTCTTGGGGCCGACGGCTTTTGTTCTATCCGAATTCTCTCTATAGGCATTCATACTCTTTTTATGGATTATTTTTATTGTCAGAAAAGCTTTGGAAAATCGAATGTTATCTGCCCCGCTTTTTTGCAGGAACTTTCAATAGTGAAATTTTCCCAAAAAAATCCCGCAGCTTGGCTGCGGGATTTTCGTATTTGCACAGAATAAAAATCCGGGCAAATTATTCCACATCATAGAGTTTGGACATCCGAACCAGATGCTCGTATTTCGCCTTTGCATTTTCAGCCGCTTTTTCGAACAGATCCTCTGCACGATCCGGGAAAGCGCGGGTCAGGCTGCTGTAACGAACTTCACCGCTGATGAACTGTTTATAATCCGCAGTGGGAGCCTTGGAATCCAGCTGGAAGGGATTCTTCCCTTCAGCAGCCAGTCTCGGGTCAAACCGCAGGTTGTTCCAGTAACCAGCTGCAACCGCGTTTTTGATCTCGGTCTGAGCATGGCTCATGCCAGCGCGGATACCATGGTTGATACAGGGCGCGTAAGCGATGATAATCGACGGGCCATGGTAGCTCTCTGCCTCGGTAAAGGCTTTGATGCACTGGTTGTAATCAGCGCCCATGGCAACCTGCGCCACATATACATAACCATAGCTCATGGCGATAGCCGCCAAGTCTTTCTTTTTCATCTCTTTACCAGCAGCCGCAAATTGGGCAACCGCACCGGTCGGAGTCGCCTTAGAAGACTGGCCGCCAGTATTAGAGTAAACTTCGGTATCGAAGACCAGGATGTTAACATCCTCGCCGGAAGCGATAACATGATCCAAGCCGCCAAAGCCGATGTCGTAAGCCCAGCCGTCGCCGCCGAAGATCCAAACAGATTTCTTATTGAGGAAATCTTTATACTGGAGAATATCCTGGCAATACGGGCAGTCCGGAGTAGACTCCAGTGCTTTGATGAGCTCTTCAGTCGCCGTCTTATTAGCGGAGCCGTCGTTCACGGTAGCCAGATATTTTTCGCAGGCAGCTCTCTTCTCGTCGGACTTGGTGATCTTGGCCAGTTCCTCTACTTTTTCAATCGCAGCCTTGCGCATATGATCCTGAGCCAGATACATGCCGTAACCATACTCAGCGTTGTCCTCGAACAGGGAATTAGCCCAAGCCGGTCCCTTGCCCTCTTTGTTTACAGTGTAAGGAGTAGACGGCGCAGAACCGCCCCAGATGGAGGAACAACCGGTAGCGTTGGCGATATACATTCTGTCGCCGAACAGCTGAGTAACAAGCTTCGCATACGGAGTCTCGCCGCAGCCTGCGCAGGCGCCGGAGAATTCAAGCAGAGGCTGTTTGAACTGGCTGCCTTTGACAGTGTTCTCTTTGAATTTTTCCGCAACTTCCGGTTTCGCATCAATCTGCTGACCATAAGCAAATACATTTTGCTGCTCTCTCTGAGAATCCAGGCTCTCCATAACCAGAGCTTTGTTGCCTTTTTTGCCGGGGCATACGTTTGCGCAGGAGCCGCATCCGGTGCAGTCGAGCACGGAAACCGTCATGGCAAATTTCATGCCGGGCATGCCGGTCATATCGGCAACCTTGGTGCCGGCCGGCGCCTTGGCGGCCTCCTCCTCGGTCATCACAACCGGACGGATGACAGCGTGCGGGCAAACATAAGAGCAGAAGTTACACTGAATACAATTATCCGGATTCCAAACCGGTACGTCGACCGCGATACCGCGTTTCTCATAAGCCGCAGAACCCTGTGGGAAGGTACCGTCCTCAGCGCCTTTAAAGGCAGATACGGGCAGCTCGTTGCCATGCTGATGGGTAGAGGGGATAAGGATCTTGTTAACAAAATCCACAACCTCTTTACGTCCACCTTCGGCAACTGGAAGCTTATGCTCGCCGGTGGCGTTCTTCCAGGCGGCGGGAACTTCGATCTTGACCAGGCTATCTGCGCCCCGGTCAATGGCGTCGTAGTTCATTTGAACAACTTTGTCGCCCTTCTTGCCGTAGGAAGCCTTTGCCGCGGCTTTCATATAATCCGCAGCCTGATCGGCAGGGATGATGTTGGCCAGCTTGAAGAATGCGGACTGCAGAACAGTATTGATTCTGCCGCCCAAACCGATCTCACGGCCGATTTTGATACCGTCAATGGTATAGAATTGGATGTTATGATCCGCAATATACTTTTTGTCTTTGTCGGGCAGTCTCTTCTCGATTTCTTCCATATCCCAGCCGCAGTTGAGCAGGAAGGTACCGCCGTCCACCAGATCCTCAACCATGTCGTACTTGCCAACATAAGCCGGATTATGGCAGGCGACAAAGTTCGCCTTGTTAATCAGGTAGGTGGATTTGATCGGATGATCGCCGAAACGCAGATGCGAGCAGGTCAGGCCGCCGGACTTCTTGGAGTCATAGTCGAAGTAAGCCTGAACATATTTGTCAGTATGGTCACCGATGATCTTGATGGAGTTTTTGTTCGCGCCAACGGTGCCGTCAGAACCCAAGCCCCAGAATTTGCAGGCGGTAGTGCCCTTCGCCTGGGTGTCAGGCGCCTCTTCTCTTTCCAGAGACAGGCCGGTCACATCGTCGTGAATCGAGAGGGTGAAACGCTCTTTCGCACCGGTTTCAGCATTTTTATAAACTGCGAAGATATCGGCGGGAACAGTATCTTTGGAACCCAAACCATAGCGGCCGGAGTAAACCGGCAGCGCGCCGTAGGGGGTACCTTTCAAAGCCATAACGACATCCAGGAACAGCGGTTCGCCGATGGACCCAGGCTCTTTGGTTCTGTCCAGAACGGTCAGGGTCTTGGCAGATGCCGGAATCGCTTTGATCAGATGATCCTTGGAGAACGGACGGTACAGGCGGACTTTGATCAAGCCGGCTTTGCCGCCGTGGGCGTTGATATAATCGATCGTCTCTTCGATGGTGTCGCAGACAGATCCCATCGCGATGATGACATGCTCCGCATCTTCGGCGCCGTAGTAGTTGAACAGTTTATAGTCGGTCCCGATTTTAGCGTTGACTTTGTTCATGTACTCCTCTACGATTGCAGGAACCGCATCATAGTAGGGGTTGCAGGCCTCGCGAGCCTGGAAGAAAATGTCGGGATTTTGTGCAGTGCCGCGCAGAACCGGATGGTTCGGGTTCAATGCACGGTTTTTAAACGCTTTAACAGCGTCCATATCCAGCAGTTCACGCAGGTCTTCGTCGTCCCAAACCTGGATTTTCTGGATCTCATGAGAAGTACGGAAGCCGTCGAAGAAATGCAGGAAAGGCACGCGGCTCTTAATGGTGGACAAATGCGCCACAGCGCCCAGATCCATAACCTCCTGCGGGTTCTGCGAGCAGAGCATCGCGAAACCGGTCTGGCGGCAGGCGTATACATCAGAGTGATCGCCGTAAATGTTGAGTGCGTGAGAGGCTACGCAGCGAGCGGATACGTTGATCACGCAGGGCAGCAGCTCACCGGCGATTTTATACATGTTGGGGATCATCAGCAAAAGGCCTTGAGAAGCGGTGAAGGTCGTAGTCAGTGCACCACCCTGCAACGAGCCGTGCACGGTACCGGCAGCGCCGGCCTCGGACTGCATTTCCACAACCTTTACCTGCTGGCCAAACAGGTTTTTCTTCCCTTCTGCAGACCATTTATCCGTCACTTCTGCCATTACGGAAGAAGGGGTGATGGGGTAAATCGCAGCAACGTCGGTAAAGGGGTACGATGCGTACGCCGCAGCGTTGTTACCATCCATGGTCTTCATTTTTCTTGCCATAGTGTTATTCCTCCCTTGAATTTCTGCATCTTAGCAGGAGCCGTCTTTGCGTTTGATCTGCTTGCAAACCAGATCAAAAGCAGAAAAGACTTCACCTAATCGATTTTATCACTTTCCACGGCCTGTGTAAATAAGAAAACCGGGAATTTTGCGGATTGTTTACAGTTTCACAAATAAAAGGCGGCTTTTTCGGCAGTTTTGTCCCATTTCTGTTCCCACAGACAGCTTATCCCTTGAGCCCCCGGGCCTGCCGGTCCATATCCTCTACCACAATGTCGTAAATCTCGCCCAATGAAGCGCAGTATTCCAGCACTTTCCACGGCTCGTTGGTATGGAAGTGGATTTTGATCAAATCCTCATCCCCTACCGCCAACAGGCAGTCTCCTTTAAAGTTCTCGATAAAATAATCGTTGATGGCATCTTCATCCAGGTTTTCCCCTTCGATCAAAAGCTGGGTATCATATCGAAAATCCATCCTCTTTTTCTCCTTTCTGTTTGCCGATCGGCAAACGGGTTCTTCTTCCTTTTTTGCCTTTTCAACGATGCGCCGCTTCATCCGCATGCATCGCTTCATATTCTTCCCGTAAAAGGGAATAACAGACGTTATCCAGCACCTGCCCGTCAAACCGGGTCGTCCCCCGGCGCAGCGTCCCTTCATAGTGAAATCCGCATTTTTCAATAACCCGGCTGGAACGGCTGTTAGATGGGTAGTGATAAACGGTCACCATTTCCAGGCACAGGGTTTCGAATGCATAACGCAGAACTGCCTGTGCCGCTTCGGTCATCAGCCCTTTTCCCCAGTGGTCTTTCCCCAGAGCGTAGCCGAGCATCCGGCAGTTGGCATTGTCCCGGCGCTTCTCCTCGTGAAGCCCAATGGAACCGATCACCCGGCGGGACCGGCGGTCTACAACTGCCCAAACCTCGCCGGAATCCATAAACTGGTGCAAGACCCCACGGGAAACGCTTTTGTCCGCGTGGGGCTGCCAGCCGGCGTCTGGCCCCACTTCAGGATTGCTGCAATAGGCAAAAAGATCCTCCAGATCCGACTCTCTCCATCCACGCAGGACCAGGCGCGGGGTCTCCAGTTCACTGTATTTCAATGCTGCTTCCTCCTTTGCCCGCACGTCAGGGCTTCTATCTGGCATTTTCGAAAACCGGCGCACCGGTATAAGCGCCCTTTTTCCATGAAGCCGGAAAAATCGCAGGCCTATTTACAAAAAACGCCTTAAAAAGCCCCTGCATACGCCGCCGTGCCGCATCGATTGTAAGGCCATGCAGATATCCTCTTTCCGCAAAAGGATGGATTCCGGGATGTTCTTTTCTTTCGACCGGCGGCGAAAAAGACGGGCCTTTTCAAAAGATTCCCACTTTTGATGAGAAACTCATGATATCTTATTTTCTTTTTCCACAAACTGACATTGTCTTTATGCTTTTTATTCTTTCGTCTCGCCGACCAGGTGTACATTCAGATGATTATAGGTCATTTCTACGCCGTTTTGACTAAACGACTGCCGGACTTTTTCCAGCAGCGCGTAATAAACGTCCCAATAATCGACATTTTTCACCCATGCCCTTACGGTATACTGAATACTGCTATCCAAATAGCCGGTAATGCCAATAAACGGAGCCGGGTCCTCCAAGGGGCCGGGCACCGATTCCAGCGCCTGGCGCAGCGCCTCCTTGACCCTTTCGGGATCGTCGTCATAGGAAGCGCAGACAACTACATCCACCCGGCGGGTCGTCTGGGCCGAATAATTGGTAATCCGCGCGCTGGCAATGTCATTATTGGGCAGATAAATCTTTTTATTGTCCGGCGTCGATAAGCAGGTATAGATCAAACCGATCTCCTGCACCGTACCGCTAACCGAACCCGCATCGATAAAATCGCCTACTACAAAAGGCTTGGCCGCAAGCAAGGTTAGCCCGCTAGTCAGTTTTGCCAGCGAATCCTGCACCGCTAGGGAAACGGACAGGCCTACAACGCCTAGCACTGTCACCAAAGAGGTAACGGGGATGCCGATGCTGTCGGCAACGATCAGCACAGTCAAAAACAAAAGGCCGAATTTTGCGGCGGAACGGATAAAATGGTGCAGGCTCTTCTCCACCTTCAACCGCAGGATCATCCGGCCCACCAGCTTCATAAGAAGTTTGGCGACTGCCAGGCAGACACATAGTAAAAGCAACGCGGAAAGGATTTTTCCCACTGAAATTTGGCCAATCTGATAATTCATCCATTCTTCCAGCTTCACTGGTGTTCTCTCCTTTCAACTGTTCCATGCGGTTTTTTCAATCATACCATAAACTGCCGGGAATGGCAATCAAAAGGCCTATCTGTTTCCCGGTTTATGAGAAAAACCAGCACACATTTTGGGTCGATTCTCCTAGCCAAGCGGCTGCTGGATTGTTATAATAAGGATATCTATCTTTTCTTTCCTTCAGGAGAAAAACGAAAGGGGGAGCGCGCGATGGCAAACCTTTATTCACAAAAAATCTGGCCGGGCAATATGTGGCTCCCGGATCCGGACCTTTCTTTGGAGGAGCGGTACCGGCAGGTGTTGGAAATGGCGGTACTGATCAACAATACCCCCTGTGGGATGCTCAAATGCAAAAACGACGATTCATTTACGATCTTACATATCAACGACGGCTTTTTGAATTTGACCGGCTATACGCGAGAGGAGATTTCCTCCCTTTTTGCCAATGCCTACTTGAATCTGATCCATCCAGACGACCGGAAGCGGGTTCACGAGCCAGCCATTCCGCAAGGGAAGAACGGCAGCATCCTTTCCAGCGAATACCGGATATTGTGTAAAAACGGCGCCTGCCGCTGGATCGCCGAGACCCGCTGCTGCGCGCAGGAAGAAGACGGTCAGGCTCTCTTTTTCACCTTGACGGATATCACCGACCTGTGCGAGACCCGAGAGGATCTCCGCCTGAGCCTGGATTGGCATCATATGGTTATGCAACAGTCCCAAAACGTTATTTTCGAATGGGAGAAAAACACCAATTCCCTTTTGTTCTCTGCCAACTGGATGGAAATTTTCGGATATCCCCCGATGGACATACTGGATTTTCATCAGATGAAAAAGCGCGGGCATCTTAAACCGAAAGATGTGGATGTTCTCCGTCAAATGCTGGATGAGATGATCCGGGGCACTCCCTTTCTGTCCCAGGAATGCCAAATCCGAACCAAAAGCGGAGCCTTTTCTTGGTTTCGAATCCAGGCGGCCTGCCGGCAGGGGACAGATGGCGGGCCCTTAAAAATTGTTGGCATGATCGTCAACATAGATGAAGAAAAGCGGATGATCGACTCATTGCGTAAAAAAGCGGAGAGGGATCCGCTGACAAACCTTTATAACAAAGCGGCCATCCAGCATCTGGTTGAACAATATCTGGCCGCCCACCCGGATGACCAATGCGCGCTTTTGATGATCGATATCGATAATTTTAAATTCGCCAACGATACGATGGGCCATCTGTTTGGGGACGTGCTCCTGACCGATTTGTCCGCCTCCATTTGTGGCGAAACCCGTGTCAGCGACCTGGTGGGCCGGGTTGGCGGCGACGAATTCCTTGTTTTGCTGAAGGGCGTTTCTTCGCCACAGGCTGCTTTCCAAAAATCCCTGCGGTTTCTGACTCTGGCTCAGAAGCTTTTCCAGGAAAAACACCATATTTCCATTTCCTGCAGTATCGGCATTTCCCTTTTTCCGGCCGACGGCCGTGATTTTCGAAGCCTGTATCAGTGTGCGGATATTGCGCTGTATCAAGCGAAAAGAAAAGGGAAAAATACTTCCTGTCTGTATTCTTCGCAGATGACATGCCCTTTGCCGGATTCGCCCGGCCCCAAACCACCTGTTCATTCCCGCCGTTTGTCAGCCGCCGGTATTCGGCAGCTGATGGAAGATGTTTTCCTGACCCTGTATCAGGCAAAGGACATTGAGAAAACCATTCCGCTGATATTAGAGACCATTGGAAGCCAATTGGGTGCTAGCCGGGCATATGTTTTTGAAAATTCCGAGGACGGTTCTTTCTGCAGCAATACCTTTGAGTGGTGCAACAACGGTATTTCCCCGCAAAGAGAAAATCTGCAGAACCTTTCCTACGGCTCTCTGTCCTGCTATGGGGAACAATTCGACAAAAACGGCGTATTTTTCTGCCAGAATGCCGAAAATGCGCTGAGCTTCCGGCAAAAGCAGCCCCCGGCCCAGAAGATTTATTCTATGATGCAGTGTATGATGCGCTGCAACGGGGAATTCTCCGGATTCGTAGGGTTTGACGAGTGCACCGGCAATCGCCTGTGGACAGAAGAGGAAGTCACCGCTCTGACGAGACTTTCCGAGCTGATCGGCATCTTTCTTTCCAAAAAGCGGGCGCAGCAGCGGGCAAACAGAAATCTGCGCCGCATGCAGGATCTGCTGGACCGGCAAAACGCGTCGCTTTATGCCGTCAGCCAAAAGGACTTTCGATTGCTGTACCTCAATAAGAAGATGAAACAGCAATATCCGTTTGCCGCTGCTGGGCATTGCTGTTACGGAGCCTTTTTCCAGCGGAACGCTCCCTGTGAAGGATGTCCAGCCCGCAATGAGGAGGGCTATCTGGAAATTTTTAACCCTCGACTGGGGATCTGGAGCGCAGTCAGCGCCAGCACCATAGAATGGGATGGGCTTGACGCGGTATTGCTGACCTGTTATGACATTACCAAATACCGAAAGGATATCTAAAAAAGCCTCCCCGCTGGCGGGGAGGCTTTTTGCCGGAACAAGAGGAATGCCGTAAAATGTCTGCCCTCTTTGCGGGGGCTTTTTTACAACGCATCTGCCGCCGTTTTTCGCTTTCGCATAAAAAAGCCTCTTTCGCAAACAATAAATCAGCCGAAAGGGGGCTTTTGAATGTTGGAAAAAATGCTGGGGATCCTCCAGCCGGAAAAATCCTTTGACCTGGTCCGCCGGGATATGGAAATCGCCGGCCGGCAATGTACCCTTTTGTTCATAGATGGCATGATCAAAGACGAGATCATGGAAAAGATGCTGGAGTATTTTCTGAAACTGGACATCTCCATATGGGAAGACACGCCGGATATGCAGCATTTTTCCCGCCGGATCATTCCATACGTCGAGGTCGCGGAAGAAGATCATTTGGATGCCGCTTGCACAGCCATTCTTTCCGGAAATCTGGGGCTGTTCATCCAAGGGTTTTCCGCTTGTGCGCTGATTGATATCCGCACGTACCCCGCCCGCAGCGTAGAGGAGCCGGAAAAGGATAAGGTTCTGCGGGGAAGCCGCGATGGCTTTGTAGAGACGGTAGTGTTCAATACCGCTTTGATCCGCCGCCGCATCCGGGATCCCAAGCTGACCATGTCCATTTTTTCCGTGGGAGAAAGCTCCCATACGGATATTGTCGTCTGCTATATGGAGGACCGGGCAGATCTGGAGCTGGTCCAGCGGATAAAAGAGAGGATCGGCCGCATTAAAGTGCAGGGGCTGACGATGAGCCAGGAAAGCCTGGCTGAAGCGCTGATTTCCAGCAAATGGCGTAACCCTTTCCCTAAAACCCGCTATACGGAGCGGCCGGATACCGCCTCTTCCGCCCTGTTGGAAGGGCGCGTCGTCATCCTGGTAGACAATTCCCCTTCCGCTATGATCCTACCGTCCGGCATCTTCGATTTTTTCCGGGAGGCGGACGATTATTATTTCCCGCCTATCACTGGAACCTATCTTCGGATTACCCGTATCATTATTTTTTTGTTGACCCTGTTTTTAACGCCATTGTGGCTTCTGCTGGTGGAACATCCGCAATGGATCCCGCCCTGGCTGGCCTTTATCGGTGTGTCAGAGCCCAACGGCGTGCCGCTTTTAGCGCAGCTTCTGGTGCTGGAATTCGCAGTAGACGGGCTTCGGATGGCCTCCACCAACACCCCCAGCATCATGAGCAATTCCTTGAGTATCATCGGGGCGTTGTTATTAGGGGATTTTGCGGTTCAATCCGGCTGGTTCGTACCGGAAACAATTTTGTATGCCGCTTTCACAGCTATTGCCAATTATGCCCAGCCAAGCCTGGAATTGGGCTTTGCCTTTAAATTTGTCCGCCTGGGTCTTCTGGTGCTCACCGGATGCTTTGGCTTATGGGGTTTTGCAGGTGGGATCCTCCTGTTTTTGATCCTTTTATGCAGTACCCGGACCCTATCAGGGAAAAGCTATCTTTATCCGTTGATCCCTTTCAACGCCCGGGATTTTAAACGCACTTTTATCCGGAACAAACTGGAAAACCGCTGAAAGCAAACAAAAAAGCCGTGGAGCACCACGGCTTTTTTCAAAAGATTTTCTGTTATTTCTTCACCGGGAAAATTTTGCCCAGCACGACTACCGTCAAGATGATAACCGCCACGGCAATAAAGATTCCCAGCATGCCATAGCCCATCATGGGCAGGCTGTCCAGCAAGGCCTGTACATTAAACATGGTAAAAATCCTCCTTTTACAGCGCGTTGGATACCAGCGTGATAATCAGCCCGCCAGCGATGACCGAAGCAATCTGGCCGGAAACGTTGGCCGCTGCTGCATGCATCAGCAGGAAGTTGCTGGGATCTTCCGCCAGCCCCATTTTATGTACTACACGGGAGGACATGGGGAATGCGGAAATGCCCGCCGCACCAATCATGGGGTTAATTTTCTTTTTGGAGAACAAATTCAGGAATTTTGCAAACAGCACGCCGCCTGCGGTATCGAAAATAAAGGCGATCAGGCCAAGGCCCATAATCATCAGGGTCTGTGGATTCAAAAAGGCCTGCCACTGCATTTTAGTAGAAACAGTAAGCCCCAGCAGCAAAGTAATCAGGTTCGCCAGTTCCTTCTGCGCCGACTGGGAAAGGCTGCCCAGCACGCCGCATTCCCGGATCAGGTTGCCAAACATCAAAAAGCCGACCAGCGCCACCGAGCGGGGTGCAATAATTCCCGCAATTACGGTAATCAAAATCGGAAACAGAATGCGAACCGGTTTCGATACTGCCGACGCCGCATAATCCATCTTGATTCTCCGCTCTTTTTTCGTGGTAATCAGCTTGATGACCGCCGGCTGCACAATTGGGACCAGCGCCATATAAGAGTAAGCGGCAACGATGATTGCGCCGATGTAATTGGAATTGAAGTACTGAGACACAAAGATGGAGGTCGGGCCATCCGCCGCACCAATGATCGCTACGGAAGCGGCATCCTCCAGCGAAAAGCCCAGCAGCCGCGCCAAGCTCAAGGTGAAAAAGATGCCAAACTGGGCCGCTGCGCCAAAAAGCATCATTTTGGGATTGGCGAGCAAAGGGCCGAAATCAATCATGGCGCCAATGCCGATGAACAGCAAAAGAGGGAACAGTTCGTTGGCTATGCCCGCGTTAAACAGCACATCAATCGGACCGTGTTCCACGCCGGTAGGGTAAGTCTGGTCTACCGCGCCGGACCAGGGAAGGTTGACCAGAATTGCGCCAAATCCCATGGGCAACAGCAGGGTGGGTTCCATTTCTTTTTTGATCGCCAGCCAGATCAAAAGGCCGCCGATGATCCACATGACCACCATCTGCCACTGGATCTCGGTCACGTTGCTGAAAAGATCCGCCATTTGTAAAAAACTCCTTTCCCGCCGTACTGCGGCGGTACAAAACTTTTTTTGCAGGGCATTGAAAAAGACTTTTATTATGGAGGGGAAGCCATAATAAAAGTCTTGCAACCAGAGGATCCGCAGAAAATGACTTTGCATTGACGCAGAACACCACAACGCCGCTGCCGTTTGCTACTCCCTTTTACCTATTGTATTATAAAAAAGCAAACGAAAAATGTCAAGTAAATATCTTTTAGCGCGACCCCTTTCGGGCATATTTCTGCAAGAGCCCGGCCAGCGCCTCTACATCCACGCTGTTATCCTTTTGATATTTGACCTTGTCCAGCAGCCGCTTCAATTCCTTGCGTTTCAGTACCGGCGCCGACGCTTTGACGTATACCTCTGTCTTTTTCCGGGCGCCGGCGAAAACCACCAAATGCTCCATCTGGATATTGTAAACTTTATTTTGGGAGAAAATCCGGCGTACCGTATCGATTCCCTTTTCCCCTTCCGTCAGTGGGTTTGGGAAATAGACCTTTCGGTTTCCACTGTCTACCCGGCTCCATTTTTCATCCTGCTGCCCATAATAAGCTGCGGTCTCTGCCAGGCAGGTGATAAAGGAGATCCCATAAAACCCAATCAGCACCTGGTCGAAGTGGGCCGTATTCCCCTCAAACTCCAGATCCAGATCGGTCAGTACCCGAAACTGCCGGATCCCCGCATAGCGTTTCAGGATCCCGGTAACCTTTTTCCGGCAGACCTTGGGGTTTGCGCTGCGCCGGATCAGCCAGAG
>CAJFOX010000036.1 GCA_904397845.1 uncultured Oscillospiraceae bacterium | reverse complement strand
CTTGAACATTACATGGAAAATCTGACGGGCGGTAATCCTCCCGTCAGACCGTTACCCTGTGTAGTCCCTTGTAAACTGTACTTTGGTATTATGAATATACTTTGTAGATATTTATCAAATACCTATTAGATATCTATAAAAACAAATCTTTCACCCACTATCCAGCCTTCGGAGGGGATATTTATGCGGATAGGCATAAATCAGCGCATAGCCAAAGGAACAGATATGCATGCGGGCGCAAACGTTTCGCCCTCGGGATGTATCACTTGCGCGAAATGGCTCTTCATGATAGCCTTTTGGCCTTTTATTTTGATATACTTTTATGTAAAATGGTGCTGATCCAATGATAAAAAGAATAAAAACAAGCCTTTTTGGAAAAGAACATGGGTTATTGTTACCGTACTTATTCTTGTATTTTGGATGTTTGCGGGATTAGCCTGGGCTTCTTTGGGCTCCCCAACTGATAATGGGACGATATCAGATTCCATTTCTGATCAACAAAGTCTCGAATCAAACAATTTTGCGGAAATAAAATCTTCTGATTCAAAGGATTTTATTTCCGCAAAATCCCCGATACAAAGACCGTCATCTTCTGCGGAATCCGATTCAAAACAGGAAGAAATATCGAACGCTTTTGTTCCTGAACCTTCTCATTCTGCAACTGGCGAACCCAATGTTTCGCCGTCCAGCCAGCTTTCCGAGGAACAAGGAGAATCAATGAATCAGGGACTTTTGGAGCAGGAAGCGGCTCAGCAGGAGCCACAGGAAGAATTCTCAACCCCAGCAGAAAATATAAATGATTATGTGGGGAATTGAAATAGTAAGAAATTTCATGATAGCTGGTGTGATTCTGTTTTGAGAATGTCGGAAGGAAACAAATACTACTTCTCCGGAACCAGAGATGAAATGATTCAAAAAGGCTATAAGCCCTGCCAAAACTGCAATCCGTGAAAAATAAAAATCCCCACCGGTACAGCCGGCAGAGATTTTTCATGCGGCCTGTCCGCGTCAGATCAGCAAAGGGTCCTTTACTTTCTGGACTCCTGCGGCTCGGACGCATGCAGCCGCCGCTGGACATAGGATAACAAAATATCCAAAAATTCCGACCCGGTAGGCGGCACCGTCATTTCATAACCGGCAATCTCAAATAACCGCTGCCGGCGCATCCTCCACACACGGAAAATGGCGGTGCGCAAATTTCTCTCTACCGCGTTCCACTCTACGTGAAAATACTCTGCTACCGGTATATAAATCTCTTTTACTACCGCGCACAGCCGGTCTTCGTCCTCCAGCAACAGTTGAATCGCGTATGCAATCTCCCTGTGCCCTTTGTAATTTTTTCCAATCGCCAATTCCCGTAATATGCTGTTAATCCTTTCCATATCCGTCTCCTTCCTGCTGCTGAAAGCATTTTATGACGAAAATCGTCATAAAACAGCTTTCTATGTGTTTATTTATATTTTTCGACGTTTTTCAAAGGAAAAGCCGCCGGAAAATATCGGATCGGGGTATTTTGAAATGAACCAAAACACTTCAAAAGTTTTCGGATACGTCCGAGTATCAACGGAAAACCAACTGGAAAATTACAGCATTGAAGAACAGACTGTCCGGATTCGTTCCTATTGCCAGGCCAAAGGATGGCACTTGCTCAAAATTTATACAGACGGAGGCTATTCCGGCGGCAATACCAACCGCCCTGCCCTGCAGCAAATGCTTTTTGATATCAAACAGGGAAAGGCAGACGCTGTTGTCGTCTATAAGCTGGACCGGTTGAGCCGGTCCCAGAAAGATACCCTGAACTTGATCGAAGATTACATGCTGGCTGCCGGTGTGGATTTTATTTCCATCAATGAAAACTTCGATACGTCCAGCCCCTTCGGCCGCGCCATGATTGGGATTCTCTCGGTTTTTGCGCAGCTGGAGAAGGATCAGATCGCTGAACGTTTCACCATGGGGCGCATCGGGCGCAGTAAAGCGGGCTATTATCACGGCGGCCCTACCGCTCCGCGGGGTTACCGGTATATCGGCGGCGAGCTAATCGTCGACGAGTTCAAGGCCTCGCAGGTAAAAGAAATCTTCCGGCTGTTTCTGGACGGGAAATCCATTAACGGAATTGCGCGGCAGATGGAGCAGAAATACGGCGGACGTTGGAATGCCGCCGGCGTCCGTGTTATTTTGCTCAACAGCGTATATGTGGGGAAGGTCAAATTTGCAGGGACAGAGTACGACGGCCGGCATCGGCCGCTCATTACAGAAGAGGATTTTCAGGCGGCGCAAAAGCTGCTTTTTTCGCCGGAGCGGGACGCCAGGAAAAATTCTGCGCAGAAGAACCCTTTCCGGGCAGATACCCTGTTGTCCGGATTGATCCTCTGCGGCCGGTGCGGCGCCCGGTATGCCGGAAATCACGGATACTATAAGTGCTATTCCCGCTCTAAAGGGAATCTTCGGTATGTCAAAGATCCCAGCTGCAAAAATGATAACTGGGCCATTTCCGAATTGGACGCGCTCACCATTTCCTCTATTCGGGAAATGTTGGATAACAATGAGCTGTTAAACGCCGCAATAGAAAACGCCCGTCCCGCTTCCGAACGGAAATCCAACGAAGCGGAAATTGCCGATCGGATAAGAGAAATCAATACGCAGATAGAACGCCTGCTGGACTTATACCAAATTGGATCCCTCCCCACCGAGACACTGTCCGGTCGCATCCAGGCTCTTGACCAGGAAAAGCGGGCGTTATCCGCATTGCTGGAAAAAAGGAAAGATTCTTTCGATGTGCGAAAACAAGCATTTTTGGAGAACATCCAGAACTTCTGCGACCATTTTGACGATTCTGATTTGGATACCCAAAGGCTTTTGATTCGCAGTATTATCGAATCTATCCTGGTTGACGGTCGAAACATCTCCGTGCAATGGAGAATTTAAAGCAAAATAATTAAGCCCATGCACATCGTCAGACTTTGTTTTCCACACGCGCTGCATTTTTTGAAATAGCGATCCAGGTTAAATGCTACCCGGGGCAGATAGCCCAAATCTTCCAGCAGAGTGAACAAAGGGAAGAAGATGGCCATGGGCGGCAGCATAACCGATACCACCCACGCCAAGGTGCGATACGCGCCGTGAACCAGCATATCGCACAAAAACTGCGGCGCCCCAATCCAGCAAAAAAAGTCTGCCAGCCTCTCTTCGATCCAAAATAAACCGGCGCTCAGCCATTGGGAAGGAAGATTCGCACCGGCAATCGTCAGCCAGAAAATACACGCCAGCAGCGCAATCATAATGGGAAACCCTGTAGCCTTGCTGGTCAGGATTCTGTCTATTTTTCGGTCTCTGCTGCTGTAACTGCGGTCGGCTGATTCCACCACATGGGCACAAATCCTTTCCGCCTGGCGAACCAGGCTCGACACAATTTCATCCCGTAGTGTCTGCTCGGTAAATCCTGCGTCTTCCAACCGCTTTCTCGCTTTGCGCAACGGCTCCTGTACTGCCGGATCTTCCAACACAGATCCCCCTAAGTACTGCCGCACCGACTGGATCAGGCCATCATCCCCTTCCAATAGGCGGAGCGCCAGCCAGCGCGGATTGATCCGGCTGCCGCAGCATTCCCGCAAAGGAAGTTCCAACTCTGATATTGCCTGTTCCACCGCCGGTGCATACAATATCTGAACCGGATCGGCCGGCGGCCCCGATCTTTGCGTGGCCTTATCTACCGCGTCCATCAGCGCATCCAGGCCCTTTCCACTGCGGGCGGCGGCTGCCGTCACCGGGACGCCCAGCTGCCGGGACAATTCGTCGATATCCACATGGATCTTCTTTTTTCGGGCTTCATCCATTAGATTGACGCAAACCACCGTATGCGGCGTAATTTCAATGGTCTGCAAAACCAGGTTCAGATTTCGCTCCAGGCAGGTAGCATCGCACACGACTACTACCGCATCCGGGTCGCCGAAGCAGATAAAATCCCGTGCGACTTCTTCTTCCGCCGAATGAGCCATCAAGGAGTAGCTGCCAGGGATATCCACCATCACAAAACCCCTGCCGCCATGCTCGCACCTGCCCTGTGCGTTGGCTACCGTCTTCCCTGGCCAGTTCCCGGTATGCTGATTCATCCTGGTCAGTCCGTTAAACACCGTGCTTTTCCCCACATTCGGATTCCCCGCCAACGCAATTACCCGGTCCTGCGGGGTTTCCCGGTGGATCACCAGTCCTTCGTCTACTGCTTTTCTTCCTGTCGAACCGCTGGTCAATCCCAACGTCGCTCACCTCTTTCTGAAAATAGCTTTTCTTTTTCGCCCATGCCTAAGAGGCAAAATTCCCCGGACGCATGATCCTGCATCCGGGGAAGGTTATCTGCAAAACACCAAAACGCCCGCCGAATCCTCCGCGCGCAGCGCAATCACTGCCCCGCGGATTAAGTAAGCCACCGGATCCCCGGCGGGACTTTTCTGCACGCATTCTACCTTTGTTCCCTCAATCAGTCCAATATCCTGCAGGCGGCGGCGCATGCTGCCTTGTATCGTCAGTTTTCCCACCCTGGCGGTTTGCCCGCACTGCAAATTCGTCAAAGGCTGTATGTCATTCATAAAGATAATCTCCTTACAATAAACTGGAATTAGGAATCGGAAACTTTGTTTCCTAATGCCAAGATATGTATTGGCATCGAAGGTTGTGCAAAGGAGGGAAAAGAAGTGGAACCATCCGCGTTTTACACGATGAAAGGCTACGAGCTGGCGGCAGACACCCAAATTACCACCGCCATGGAGGATTACCTGGAAATGATCTGCCGTTTGGATGCGGAAAAAGCCGGCCCCATCCGGATTCGGGCTCTGTCTCAGCAACTGCACGTCAAGCCCTCATCCGCCTCAAAAATGGTCTCCAACCTGCGGGAAAAAGGGTTGGTCACAGCAGAAAAATACGGTGAAATTCACCTGACCGACAGCGGCCGGGCTTTTGGGCAGTACCTGTTGTACCGGCACGATCTGCTGCATCAGTTTTTATGCTTCCTCAATCATTCCCAGAATGAGTTAGAGCAGGTGGAAAAAATCGAACACTTTGTGGATGAAAAAACCGTCCGCAGCATCCAGGCGTTTTTAGGCGGACTGACGCAGGAAAGCCGGGCATAAAAAAACCCGGAGCAGAACCTGCTCCGGGGAAAGACCCGTTTGTAAAAAAAGTTTATTGTGTCAGGCTGGCAAGATCCAGCAGGCCGCTGGATAAATCCAGCGAACGCGCTTCCAACGCCATCAAATCGTCCATGGTGGTTAAATAGCAGCGAAACAGGTCGCCGCCATCCCACGTTTCATAGCAGATATTGTCTCCGGATCGGAAACACGAGTAGATTTTCTCTCCATTATTCATGGGACAGTCCAGAATTTTCAGCTCTCCCTTTTCAAAATCAAAGAGATAAAACTGCTGGGAGTAAGCAGAAAAAAGCACTGATGCTATTTCTTCTTCCTGAGAATTGCCGGACGGGTAAAAGGTGGGAAGCGTAGTGGATTTTAGAACCAATCGGGCAGTCCCATCCTCCATTTTATGAATCGCCGCTTCCTCCCCGCAGGCGAAATAGACATAGTCTCCCCAAACACGGAATTGCGTGATGATATTTGCCAGAAAATACTCTTTGGCGTCATCGCACGGAAAACTTCCTACGAGCTCCCCGTCAGAATTATATTTCTCAATCGTCCAGGAGGTCCATTCCAAATCCATAATCGTATTATTTTCGTCATAAATGGGCGTATATTTTTGAACCAACAGATAAAGGTCCTCGCCGGAAACAGCAAAGTTGGGGATGGTTGTAAAGCCGCCCTCTGATTTTACATCTTTGGAAAGAAAGCGCGACTTTTGATTTGTTTTCACATCGTATAATTCAATATAGCTGATTTCTTTCCCGTTTTCATAAGTTGTTTTCCTTTGCGCAATTTGCCCCATGTATTGTTTCAGGATTACCGATTTCGTGGATAAATACTGGCTGTCGCAAGACGTTAACGAGTTTTCTTCCATGGTAAACTGCATTACGTTCGACTCGCTGTCTTCATAGGTATCCCCGCGGCCGATGGAAAAATAATATTTGCCGTTTAACGCCACAAAACGCATCGGCCTCACATAACTCATATAATTATCGATAGAACCGATCTTTCCTGTTTGGCCGGTTTTGGTATCATAAGAATACACGTCAAAATGGGTGCCCTCAACGACATAATAGATGATAGAATCCCCGTCGAAAGCCCCTACATAATAATTTTCCGGATTTCCCGGCAGCACCCTTTCCGGGTCAAACCTAATTTCCTGCTGGTTTAATGGCGCCTGGCTTTCCATTGTATCGCTGGTTTCGTCACGAAAAGCACTCTCTTCTTGGCTGAAATCCTCCGGTATGTTTTGATCTGAACACGAAGGAAGCAAAACAAGAAGCGTAAGACAGAAGATAAGCATTCTTTTCATTTTTCTTCTCCTTAAAGGGAAATAGGGCTGAAAATATTCCAGCCCTATCCCGCTTCACAAATCAATATAAATATCCGCCGGTGTTGGGCGTTGACATTGCGTCATGAAGCACGTCAACATTTACAGTATAATACGTTGGGACTTCATCGCTCTGGCCGCTATAAGGGTCTGCAACTTTTTCCTTTTTCGGCAGCTTTCCCTATCATCCATCT
>CAJFOX010000035.1 GCA_904397845.1 uncultured Oscillospiraceae bacterium | reverse complement strand
GGTCGATAAAAGCCAGAAAGCCTTTGAAATCAGGGCTTTCAGGCAAAAGAAAAGCACCGCAATCCTGATACCCATTGTATCAAAATTACGGTGCTTCTTTGGCGGAGATGGAGAGACTCGAACTCTCGCGCCGGTTTCCCAGCCTACGCCCTTAGCAGGGGCGCCTCGTCACCAACTTGAGTACATCTCCAAATTGATAACCTGATTGTCGCTTCTGTTGCTGCCAGGATGGAAATTGGCGGAGAGGAAGGGATTCGAACCCTTGGCTCTTACGAGTCACTGGTTTTCAAGACCAGCTCCTTAAACCGCTCGGACACCTCTCCATCCGTGACGCAGATTATTTTAACATAACCGCAAAATAAAGTCAAGAATCTCCCGATAAAATCCCCGCCTTTTATCATAATCGCATTGTTCACAGACAATGGTAGAAATCCCATGGCAAAAATGCTATGATAACGTTGATTCCATCTATATGGTATGCCAAGGAAGGATGGGAATTTTTATGGCAATCAACAAAGCAATGCGGGCTGCGCTCAAAGCGCTGTCCTATCCGGATATCGATATCAAAAAGAATTATAAAGTGGAGCGAGAGCTGGTGAACTTGACCTCCAAGCGAATCCTCAAGCCGTCCCGATACCGAATTTGGGATCACGATATCCCCAGCGGTGATCATTTGGTTCCGGTGCGTATCTTTGCCCCGCTGGACGGGTTAAATCATCCAGTTCTGATCTTTTTTCACGGCGGCGGCTGGGTCACCGGGAACATTGACAGTTACAACGGTGTCTGTTCTGACATGGCCAGGCTAACCCAACGAACGGTGGTCTCCGTCGATTATCGTCTGGCGCCGGAACACAAATTCCCGGCCGCGCCGGAGGACTGCTACGCAGTTGCTCGGGAAATTTATCTTCACGCCTCCTTATTAGGTTCTCGCCCGGAGGAAGTCGTCCTGATTGGAGACAGCGCGGGCGGCAACCTCGCGGCAGCCGTTTCCCTGATGGCACGGGATCGAGGGGAATTCCTTCCGGCCAAGCAAATTCTGATCTATCCTGCCACCGCGGCCGACCACAGCGAAACTTCCCCCTTCCCTTCGGTGCGCGAAAACGGAACCGATTACCTGCTGACCTCTAAACGGGTATGCGATTTTATGGATCTGTATCGCTCCAGCGAAGAAGATCTGCACAATCCTTATTTTGCCCCGCTGGAGGCAAAGGATTTCCGCAACCAGCCGGATACCTTAATTATTACAGCCGAATACTGCCCGCTTCGAGATGAGGCGGAAGAATATGGCCATCGGCTGATGAAAGCCGGAAACCGGGTCATGATCCGCCGGATACCAGATGCCCTGCACGGATACTTTTCCCTGCCCGCACGGTTTGTACAGGTAAAACGCACTTATGAAATCATCAATCGGTTTTTAAAGGGGTGAAGCCAGAAATGAGCGCATTAGAGCCTCGATGGAGCCGTCTGGACAATGCGGCCAAGATATTCCCCTCCACCAGCAGTAAAAAAGACCCAAAAGTCTTTCGTTTCTCTTGCGAGCTGACCGAGCCGGTGGACGGGCAGACTCTGCAGTTTGCACTGGATCAGGCCATGGAAAAATTTCCTTTTTACCGTTCCGTTCTCAAAAAAGGGTTGTTCTGGTATTATTTCGAGGACAGCACCCGTCGGCCTGTTGTTCAGCCCGAGGAACTTCCGCCCTGCGCGCCCATTTACAGTGCGGACCGAAAAGGGCTTTTGTTCCGCGTCAGTTTTTTCGAACGCCGGATCAACCTGGAGGTTTATCATGCCATTGCCGACGGAACCGGCGCACTGCATTTTTTGCGCACGCTGGTTTACTATTATCTGTTGGATCGTCATAAAGAGGATTTCCCCTCTGGCGCTCCTGCGTTTGACTATGATGCCTCTCCGGCTCAAAAACGGGACGACGGTTTTTCCCGTTACTATGAAAAAAGGCCGAAAGCGCCAAAGGGCAAGGCCGTAAAAGCGTACCACCAATATGGAGAGCGCTGGCCAGACGGCCGCATCGCCGTTTTGGAAGGCTGCATGCCGGTCCGTTCGCTGCTGACGCTTGCCCACGCCCATCACGCCACGCTGACCGAATTTTTAACCGCTCAGCTGCTGCTTTCCATTCGGGAAACCATGCGCCTGCGGGAAACTGGACGGCCAGTGGTCATCACCATTCCCGTCAATCTGCGCAACTATTTCCCCTCCGGCACAGCGCGGAATTTTTTCGGCATCATCAATCTGGGCTATGACTTTTCCCGGCAGGAAGATTCCATCGAATCCGTCATTGCTTTTGTAAAGGAACAATTCCACAAGGAGCTGACCGCCGAAAAACTTCGGGAACGGATGAACGAGCTTTCCTCTCTGGAACATAATCTGCTCACCCAGCTCGTGCCCTTAATCATAAAAAACCCGGTGCTCCGCCTGGCCAACTATCTGGCGGAGCGGGGGATCACCGCCGCATTTTCCAACGTCGGAAAAGTTGCCATGCCACCGGAAATGGCACGCTATATCGACAGCTTTCATGTTTTTACCTCCACCAACCGGCTGCAGGCCTGTATGTGCTCCTTTGGAGAACACTGCGTTGTCAGCTTTTCCTCCCCTTTTGTCAGTACGGATATCCAGCGGGCCTTTTTCCGGCGGCTGACTGCTGAAGGAATCACGGTAGAGGTTACATCCAACCAGGAACAATTCGGCATTTAAAAAGGGGGTTAACCGCATGAAATACTGTGAAAAATGCCGGGTATCCGTCCCCGGGGATCTGCGCACCTGCCCGCTGTGCCAGGGAGACCTGTCCGGCCAGGGGGAACCCGGCCGAGGCACATTTCCTGCTCTTCCTGCTCCCAAGCATCCCCACAGAGGGCTTTTGCAGTTGATCGGCCTGGGAACCATTGCGGCGGCAGCCGTCTGCATTGCGGTCAATTTAAGTTTGCCGCAAAGCGGCTGGTGGTCCGTTTTCGTAGTCGCCGGCGTCATCAGCTTTTGGCTCACTTTCTGGGTAGTTGTAAAAAAGCGCGGAAATATCCCCAAAACCATCCTTTGGCAGGTGGGACTCATTTCCGCGCTGGCCCTGTTTTGGGATTGGTGGACTGGCGGGCGCTTGAGCTGGTCGGTCGATTTTGTCATACCGCTTCTGCTCACCGGCGCGATGATCGCCATGGCGGTCATCGCCCGGGTGATGCGGCTGAAAATCCAGGACTACATCCTGTATCTGATGCTGGATGCCATATTCGGCTTTATCCCGTTTGTCCTTTTGCTGTGCGGCTCCCTTCGGGTTGTCTACCCCTCGGCGGCCTGTGTCGCGATAAGCATTATTTCGCTGGCCGCGCTGTGCCTGTATGAAGGGAAAGCCATGAAAAATGAAATTCTCCGGCGGCTGCACCTGTGATTTTGCTGCCTGAGAAAGGAGGTTTTACTATGATTTGCCCGATCTGCGGCGGGGAGATGGAAGAAGGCGGCCTGATTGCCAGCGGCCTCAACGTCATGTGGTTCCCACTGGAACAGTTTGCCAAAAAGGGGCTGGAGCGGCTGTGGTATGAAGGCGGAAAGTCCGTCGGAAAGTCGAACTACCTTCTCGGCCATACCCGGATTCCCGGCGCGTATTACTGCCGCGGCTGCCAGAAAATCATCGGCATTTTCGATATTTCCCATGATCCGGAAGGGGAGTAAAACACCGTTTTACCCGCACTGCGCAGCATCAAAACTCAATGGTTTTGATACATCAGAGGAGGTGCTGAAAAAGGGCAGAATCTATTATGACGGAGGTCGGCTCCAATGAATCGGCTGGAAACGGTTGGGCGGGCTGGTCACGATCCTGACGCCGGGGATTTGTTATCCCTGGGCGTTTTGCATGGTGTATCGCCAGGAAACCAAGCATGCCGCGGTCAACGGGCACCGCCGATTTTCGAGACATCGCAGCTGTTCGTCAATTGGATCAAGTGCTGACTGTTGTCGCCTTTGTATTTTATAGTTTTTGGCCGGGCATTGCCCCGCGCAATCGGGAAACCGGGCACACCCATTTTGCCAACTGGCTGAGTTTATGAGGAGGAAAACGCATGTCTTTGTATTTGTTTTTGCCCACCGCGGCTCAGCGGGTGCAGGTGGAGGAATTCAAACAAGCCTTTCAGCAGGCGGGGGAAGATACCATCAACGGCAGCTGCGGCCTGACCCGCTTTTCATGCTACGGCGATTGGCTTTTCTATCTGGAGCGGGTTCGGCAGGGCCGAGAACCGGACAGAGTCCCCTCTTTCACCTTCTTGGCGGGCGACGGCAAGCAGCTTGTCGGTATCATTGATATCCGCTTGCAGCTGACCCAAGCCCACTATTACAGCGGCCATATCGGTTATTCCGTCCGCCCTGACTGCCGGGGCCGCGGCATCGGTACAGAGCTTCTCCGGCTGGGCTTGGAAAAAGCGCGTAAGCTGGGACTTGGCCGAGTAATGCTTTCCTGCCAGGAAAACAACCTCGCTTCCCGAAAGATAATCGAGACCAATGGCGGCAGATTGAGCGAACGCGCCGTTTGGGAAGGAGCGCCGCTGCTGGTTTTTTGGATTTCCCTTTCCGACGGCAACCAATTGTCTTCCCAATAAGCGGCCGCTCTTCCGGCCGGATTTGCAGGGGTATTGAAGCAAAAAAATTTGACACTCCCCTTTAAAACAGGTATATTAATAAATAGGTACCTTATGAAAATCCCGTCGCTGTTTTTTTACGCAGCACGGGACTGTTTTGAAATGGAGGAAAAAGATGAAACCTGTGATCCTGATTGCGCCGGACGATGGATTCAATCCCATGTTCCAGGCGCCGCATACGATTATCAGCAGCAACTATACCAAATGTGTCTTGGAGGCCGGCGGTATCCCGGTCGTCGCTTTCGACGTAAACTGCGCCGCCGAGTACACAGCAATGGCGGACGGCCTTCTGCTCACCGGCGGCATGTCTGACATCCATGCCGGAAACTATGGGCAGATTTACAAAGACCGCATGGGCGGCCCGAATCACCCGCTCAACGAACTGCGGGATGACACGGACTTCACATTGCTTCGCGCCTTTATGGCAGCGGGTAAACCGGTATTCGGCATCGGCCGCGGCCTGCAGGTCGTAAATGTCGTGCAGGGTGGTTCTTTATATATGGATCTGCCCGAGGAAACCGGCCATGATCATGAAAAAGAAAACCATACCGTCGTGGCAGAACCGGATAGCTTTGTTTCCGGTTACAGCACCGGTGAGCAGGTAGTCAGCCGGCACCATCAGGGAATGAAGTCTCTGGGCCGGGATTTAAAAATCTGCGCCAAATCACCTGACGGACTGCCCGAAGCGATTGAACATATTTCCCTGCCGGTGTTCGCTGTGCAGTGGCACCCGGAACAATCCCAGACAGAGGCGGACAAAAAGCTGTTCGAACGTCTGGTTACCCTTTGCAAAGGAGGCGACCGCTGATGAAACCGATTATTTGTATTGCACCTGCTCCCGCCGTAGAACCCATGTTTTTTAACGACGGCTGGATGGTAAACAAAAAATATTACCTTGGCGTTACCGCAGGCGGCGGCGTTCCGGTCATGGCGACTGATATCGAATTGGCGGAAGAATATGCCCGCTTGTGCGATGGGCTGATTCTTACCGGCAGTGCCATGTATATGCCCTCTCCCGAGTATGCCGCACAAGCCAAAGCCATCGAGAAACAAAAACGTGACCCGCAGGATGCACAACTGTTTTACGCTTTTCAAAAGGCCGGAAAGCCGGTCCTGGGCATCTGCCGAGGGCAGCAGAACATCAATGTGTTTTTGGGTGGTACCCTGGCTAAAAAGTTCAAACTGACCGATGGCGTGGAGCATCTGATGCGCAAACATGAAATCGTTGCTGAGCCCGGTTCTCTGATCTGTGAGTTGTTCGGTGAAACATTCATTACCAATAGCCGCCATAATAACCGCATCGACCAACTGGCCGACGGATTAAAGGTCACCGCCCGCTCTCACGACGGCGTGATCGAGGCTGTTGAACACAAATCCGAACCCATCTACGCGGTTCAATGGCATCCCGAGCGGATGCGGGGCGACCTGCCCGATCCCTTTGACGGACCGGATACCACTATCCTGTTCCAAAAATTCAGCGAAATCTGCCTGGCACATAAAAAATAGCCTGTCCTCTGTTTTTGGGGATTTTGTTCGGTAAGTTTTGTCTAGTGGTTCATTGCATTGATTTCTGCCCGTCTTGCAAAAGGCGGGCAGTTTTTCTGTCAATCAGTCCTTATTCTCCTTTTTCCCCATGGAAAGCCTGCAAAAGTGGACAAATTTTATGCGGTTCTGCGCTTTTCTGGCGGCTTTCGATATGTTACTATTAAAAAACGGACAATCCCTGACTGATATGGGAAAGAGGAGGAAGTTTATGAGTACTATCAAAAAAAACTGGTCGGGCATACTGCTGTGCCTGGTCATTGCGGTTCCCGCCTGGTATCTTGGCAAGCTTTTCCCCGTAGTGGGAGGGCCTGTGCTGGCGATTTTGATCGGCCTTCTGGTTGCAATCATTCCGCGTAAACCGTCGCTGCAAAGCGGCATTCAGTTTACCTCCAAAAAGGTTCTGCAATACGCCATCATTCTGCTGGGCTTTGACATGAACCTATTCCATATTCTGGAGGTTGGCCGCCAGTCTCTGGCTATTATTATCGTGACCATTTCCACCGCATTAATCGTAGCTTACCTGATCAGCCGGCTTCTCAAAATCCCTTCGAAAACGGCAATCCTCATTGGTGTCGGCTCTTCCATTTGCGGCGGCTCTGCCATAGCGGCTACCGCCCCGGTTATCGACGCGGACGATGAGGATGTTGCCAAATCCATCTCTACCATTTTTCTTTTTAACGTGCTGGCCGCATTTCTCTTTCCCGCTGCCGGCATGGCGCTGGGCATGAGCGATCAGGGATTCGGCATGTGGGCCGGCACGGCTGTAAACGACACTTCTTCAGTGGTTGCGGCAGCCACTACTTGGAGCAGCGCGGCCGGTAACGATACTGCGCTGACGCTGGCTACCATCGTCAAACTTACCCGGACTTTGGCGATCATCCCCATTACTTTTGTGCTGGCCTTATATCGTTCCCGCAAAGAAAAGCAAAACGCCAAAGGCAATTTTAAACTTGCTAAAATTTTCCCATGGTTTATTCTTTTTTTCCTGATGGCAGCTGTTGTCAGCACCATTACCAATATGCCCGCCGCCGTTAGCAAACCGATCGTCAGCTTTGGAAAATTCCTGATTACCATGGCAATGGCTGCTATTGGACTCAATACCAATTTGGTCAGCCTGATCAAAAACGGTGGAAAACCAATCCTGCTGGGACTATGCTGCTGGGCGGCCGTCGCGTTTGCGTCTTTGGGCATGCAGGTGCTGCTCAAGCTCTGGTAATTCGATAGCAAAAAACGGAGGGAAAATCCCTCCGTTTTTGTTTTCCCGGCACAATTACCTTTCCTTTGCCCTTTGCCCTTTTCCTTTCTCCGACCGTTTTGATGACTTTTTATCCATCTTATCGAATTTTTCTGCCGCAACTGGCCCCATGTGGGAGGACTGGGAGCCCATCTTATCTGTACGCCGCCGCTTTCCATTCTGTGGACACTTAGGGGTATGGGATGACTGGAATTTTGTAAAACGGACCTCATTATAATCGACCCTTTAAGGCCAAATGGCATTTCAGCTGCACCTTATCACAACACTTAGTGAAAATGTATCGCTTTTTGAAAAAGATCCGCTCAGGCTAAAGAGAGATTCCCAGGATATCCCGGTAATACCCGATTGATTTGCGCATAAATTCTTCCGTTACGCCAAAATGCTCTGCTAAATCCCATATCTCTACGATCCCCCCTGCAAGGCAATCCCGCAGCTCTTCCAACGGGATATACTGTAAAATTGCCGCTCGATCCGCTCGACGCTCTGCCTGTTCTTTCAGCGGGTAAGGGCTGGACATTGTGTAAAAAGCACCGGAATCAAAATGGCCCTTTTCATGGATTAAAATAGTATACTCTTCCGCATAACCGTCGATTTTACTGTGATCAATCCCCACTACTTTTTCATCGGCCAGCGAAACACTCTTCAAATGCCGGAACCGGTACGGCAGAACTGTGATATTTGCTTTTTCCAAATCCCTGTAAACTTCATCCAGATCATGTTTCATCTGTTGTCTTTCTCCCTGCTGTCAATCAAGGAAATCTTTCCTTTCAGGATTTATGATAACAAAGTCCCAGTCCTATAAAACGGACAAAACTCTGTTTGAGACAAAGAATCCCGGTCCATTTCTCGCCATCCATCTCATTTCCGGAAAAATACATGGATCCGGATCAAAAATCAAAACAGCCATCCACTTTGTTGATTAATAGATTTCTGCGTCCAGCGCAAAATAGGCTTTTCCGACCGTTTGCCAGAATTGCAATACTGCCGCTCCCCCTGCCGTAGTGGAGGCTGAAATTTTTATCTGTAAAGTAATATCCTTTTTTTGATCAGTAGAGCCATAATAAAAAAATCCGGTCGGAGGATTATGCGTGCCATTATATACGTCAAATCCAGAATCGCTGTAGAGGATTGTCGGATTAGCCCGCATGTTGGTAGGCAAATGTACGCCAAAATATGCATAGCCGCCTGCTCCTGTAATTCCGGTTGCAATTTGAGGATTGTTAGAAGACCCTCCGTCTGTAACAGACGCGACCCAATAATACCGCTGACATAAAACTATTTCTTCTGCATAGGGACGTGTTGGCCTGCCTTGGTACAGGCTTACCCAGTCCAGTGTTTGGTTGGTAATCGCCTGGCTGAATATGCAGGCGTTCCCATCGCTGTCAGTGGGAACGGAGGTTTTTGCCGTGCTGGTGCTCTGCATCTCGCCGTCCACGCTGTAATAGACCACTACCGGATCCGGCAGCAGGGCGAAGTCCGATTTCTCCATCCAGTACCGCATCGTGACCGTGCCGGTGATATCCGCTCCATATCCCCGTGCATTCGGCTTTACCGTCCCGGTTCCATTGGAACGGAACCGGTCTGCAACATAAAGCTCATCCGGGTTGGTGTAGGTTGTGCTGTCGTCAGCGTTATACCGCTGCCAGACGCTCAACGTCCCGTTGATCAGGTCTCCGGGGATGTTCCACTTGGCCTTTTCCTGCGGCGACACGAATACGCGCGAGGACGTTTCGTCAATCTGGCCCGCGTCATAATCCCCTTCCTGCGCCGTCACCGCGCCTGTCCGGCCAAATACTGAGGCTACTCCGGCCTGCACTTCCACGTTGCCGTTCGAGTCCGGCAGGATTCCATTGACCGATGCCACCCCTCCCGTATCTCCTTTGGGGCCTCGAGCCAAAATTTCTGTCTTTTGGTAGATTCCGTTTACCTGATTCCATTGATACCAATATCCGTCCGTACCAATATAAGGGCTTTTCCCTTCCGCTCCATAGGAAGAAACGCCGCTGTCCAAATGCGCCTTGGATTCCGTGTCATATAAAAACCAATGGCCATTTTCCCCGATATACGGCCCCTTTCCCACGGCATCCTGCGCCGCTTGCGCATTTTCTTCTGCTGCGGCGGCTGATTCTACTGCCTGTTCCGCTGCAAAGGCCGCCTCTTCCCCGTATTTCTGCACCTGCGCCAAAGCGACCGACAGCGTATCCGGCGCCGGCGCAAAGCTACCGTAAGCCGCAGCCTTAATCATGATTTCCCGCCCGTCGAATTTAATCACTTCTTCGCCGTCGGTACTGATTCCGACAATGGTCAGCTTGACCCTTCCCGGAACCGCGGTGCAGTCTTCATCCACATCCCAGAAAACCGTCAGATTGTCTTCGTCTACCTGTGCCGTCAGCGGTTTGCTGATGAAAGTATCCCGCTCACTGACCAGTTGAATCGACCAGCCCAGCGTTGACAGATCTGTCTGTCCATATTGCAGCGGCAGAACGATGGAGATGCGATCCACTCCTGCCTCTCCTTGGGTAAACAGATAATCTAGCGGCTGTGTATTGATGACTTTCCGGTCATTTGCTTTTATCTCCATATGCTCCCCCCTTTACGCTTGTGTGCCATCCATATTGTACCAGCTTCCGCTGTTGTAATAACTGGATTTAAATTGCAGTTTTCCAGCAGACGCTACCCGAAATTGCACTGTTCTGCTGGACGGGCTGCTTTGGTCCTTTACTGCTCCTGCTTTGATCCCCGTCGCTGCCATAGACAGGTTGGAAGCGCCGCTAAAGCTGCCGGAAGCGGTTACATCCCCCGTCAGGCTGATCGTGCGCGCATCCGTCAAACGACCCGCTGTATCCGCCGCGTCTGCGTGTTCTGCATTTGCTGCGTTTGTGGCGTAAACGGCGGAATTTGCCTTTGCCGCCGTCCCGGCAGTGTTGGCCGTATCGGCTTGGGCTGCCGTGTCCGCCCGAAAGCTCGCCTTTGGCGTTCCAATTGGGAACAGCACTACATAAGTACCGCTGTCTTTGGCCAAAAACACTCTGTCCCCTGCGTGAAAAACGGCAAAGCTGTTGACCCGGTATCTTTTTTGGCTGGGGGCATCCTCTTTGCCGAACAGCAGAGTCACACCGTCTTCATATACCTGTGCAATGGTAGCAAAACTGGCGTTTTCCGGCTGCTTTTCCTGGATTTCCTGTTCTTCCTGATAAATCATCGGTATAAAATTCTCCTCAAAGTGTGTTCCATCATCCCACCGGGCGCAAGCTCCATCGCCCAGCCGGTCTCTTCATAAACCCCCGGCGCCAGATCCCCTTCCAGCGCTACAATGTCCCCGCATTGGTGCACCGGGTTCAGCGCCGTATCAATTACCGTAGTTTCCGCCGCCATCATCGACTGCCAACGCAAACGGTCTGCATAGCGCTGCAGCGCGGCCTGGCTCGCAATATTGTCCAGCCGGATCGGCGGCGCCATTATCCTGCCCTGCCTGGAAACGGAAAAGGCTGACGCCGGGTCATCGTTGACCGATACTGCCTGCATCATTTCCCCCAATTCCGGGTTTTCACATTGAACCATAAAAACATTGCATACGTCAAACAGGTCGTCCTCCCGTTCATAGGCCTCTTTTACCAGCGCGTAGCTGCTTTCCCGCCCCGGCCCGTATCGATGCTGGATATTTTCTACCGATGGCTCCAAAAGCGGGCCAATGCGGGCATTTCCCTGCGCGTCAAACCACAAAGATCGATAGCTGATTTCATCTAACAGGCTGTTGATGACATCCAAAACCGGCGTGCCGATCTCCCAATCCTCCCGGTCGGTGGAAAAAGTCTCATCCGAATCCTCCACAATAGCCGATAAGATGCCGCATTGCTGCAGCAGGGCCTGAATCCAGTCGGTGTACCGTTCCCCAGATTGGAGGAACAGTCTTTCCTCCAGCCGGGTTCTCTGCGCCAAAAAGCAAAGGTCATATCCTTCGCAGCGGCAAAAACAGCGTCCGCCTTCTCTCACCTGTTTTGCCGTGGTAAGGATAAACTGTCCCAGCGGGTATTCAGTCCCATCCAAAATCAGTACTGGGCGCAATCTGTCGGTTAGTCTCTCCATCTGTTCCGGCAATATCAAATCCCCGGTAAAGACCTGCTTGATCTTCCTGCGTGCATCCATCGAAACTGCCGCAGCCCCCACAGCCTCTGCCTCGGCATATTTGATCTTACCTCGCAAAATGTCATAGCGAAGAGAAAAATCCCTGACGTGCTTCATCCGCATCTTCATCCTCCCAACTGATTTCGGTAATCCGAAAGGCAACATCGGAACTTTTTTGAATCTCCACCGTCATTTCGTCCAGTACGCCAACCAGGCAGCAGTTCCATTGGTCTTTATAGATTACAACCTGCCCCATAAGCGCCTGCAGAGCAGGCAGATACCGGTTGTCCGGCAAAGAAAACTCGAACTGGTGCTGCCGGCTCATCGCCTGTGCGATTTCAGCTCGGGGCAAGCGAAAACCGTAATAGTGCTGATAAGCTGCCTGCACCGTGCTTTCCATCCGATGAACCGGCGCGCCTTCCCGCCGCACCTGCAATGGGATCCATTTCCCATTTTTCCAGCCTGATACCGCCGCGCCCGACATGGAAAAAATCTCTGTTTGTATCCCGCTGCTGACATAATGTCCGGTTTCCTCCTGCCCTATAATCTCATACTGGTGTTTGGCGCAGCATAATCGATCAAAAAAGGTTGTTTCCCCCGTTTCAGCAATTGCTTTTCCATCTCTTTTGATTAAAAAACCGGTAAAATCACCGACAGCGTTCCAGGAAAGCAGCGTTTCTCTGCCTATGACCCGGCTGGTTAAATAAATATTCCCTTTTCCCCTGTTCCGAATGGTGACTTGAACGCTCGCCCACTGAGACCACAGCCCAAACACGTTTTGTATCCGTACGCTTACAAGATAGCTTCCATCCTCCAGATAGGCTGGGCACCGCCATTCTTTTTCGGTGCCGTACTGCTGTGCAAATTCCCTCTCTCCAATCCGCACCTGGTATCCTTGCTGATCCTCTGCCTGCCAGCAGACCAGAATGCGCGGAGCCGGGTCAATCCCGCTGATTGCCGGCGCCGGAGGTCTGGCTCGAACGACGATGGAAGCCGGTTCGCTCCAATCCCCCCAGACGCCATCACTGTTTGCCGTTCTCACCCGCCAAAACAGTTTGCCGGAGGGTAGCGTGTCCTGCGGGATTTCCACCTGGGTATCGGCATTTTCTCCATCTGTCAATTCCAGCCATTCCCCTTCGGCGGTTTTATATTGTAATTCATATGCGCTCTGCGGCGTGCCGGTGGAAATCACATGCTCCCAGGAAAATGGTTGCGGCAGATTCCCATCCACATAGCCAAGATCTGGTCGCAGCCCGGATGGCTTGGATAAGCTGTCCTGCGTGGTAAGGGTCATCCAGTCGGACCAGTCGCTCCACACCCCGTCGTCGGATTGTCCCCGTACGCACCAGTCAATGCTCCCGTTCTCCGGAAAGGTCCCTGCCGGCACCGTATGGCTCCCCTCCCCGCTGGCCACTGTGCTCTCCTGATAGGCGCTCTGCCCCGTCACCCGCCAGCGGAACTGGTATGCCGCCTGCTGCACCGGCTGCGCCACCGCCGTCTGGTTCGCCCAGAACCGCCAGCGAAATACGTTGTCCGCTTTCTCATTCACAAAACCAGACTTGGGCGCGCAGTGATCCACTTCCGGCTCCACGTCCTCATACGTCAAAACCACATAGGGCCGGTTTTCCCCTGTATGCGACTGGATGCTCATGCTTGCCTTTGCCGTATACCGGTTCCCCGTATACAGGCTCCCCGTGCATCCTGCCCAGACATTGGGCCTCATTTCCAGATATCCTTTGCTTACCCCTGTGGACAATTCGCCGTTGCCGTGATTCAGATCCCCTATTCTGGCATACTGGTTCTTTTCCAGATCCCCCAGTTCCGCCAGCTGGGAATCCTCCACTTCCACTTCAAATAACTCCCCGATATAGTCGCCGCACCCAAATACAAACCGGCCGGACTTGAGACTGCCTGAGGAAGAAGAAGACGTCCCGGTTACATATACATACTGCTGGGCCCGCACCAGCCTTTTCTTTTGGTATTGGGAAGTGGTTGGGTACCGCACCCGGATCCATGATTCGCTGGCCGCATAGAGAAAGTAGGGCATGTTGTCGTAGGTAAAGGCAAAGTTCTCCTGTGAGGTCAGGCTTGCCGCCCGCGTGATACCGCTTAATTCCCCGTTGGCGTAATTCTCTGCCCAGCTGTCGCTGGCGTATATCGTCTCGTTATACTGCGCCATGTCCTCTCCTCCCTATATAGCCAGCCCGGTATAAAAGCCGGCGGTTCTCTTTCTGTTTCTGCACTGCGTCTCCTGTCGAACCTACCGTGGCAGTGCGCCCCTGTTTTGACTGCACCGCTGCTTTCATCTGCCTGTTCTCTGTCAAACAATCTCCTCCCGAATGTCGGGTTTTTCTGGCAGAAAAGCACCGTACCCCTGCGCATCCCGCCAAAACCAGCCCTTCTCTTTTGTCAACGGATGCATTTGGATCCGAATGCATGAGCCGCCCTTTTCCCCTGACACAAACTCTTTTTGTAGCTGTAAACTGCAAAGCCCCCCCACGGCCGGTAGCCCTGCCGCTATTTCTCCTTCGCTGCAGCAGACCCATCGGACGGCCTGTTCTGCACCCTGCTGCAAAACCTTTTGCTGGAATGGGTCTTCCGGGCATAGCCATCCGGAAAATACAACTGATCCGGCGGCGGCTTCCATCCCTTTTTTCCGGCCTTCCAAATCAAAAAACCAGGTATTTTCTGTCGGTTTTTCCTCGATTTGCTCGATCCCCTCCGTACATTCCAGCCAAATCCTCTCTTCTGCCGGGTCGAACGCAAAAAACCATCCCTGACGGGGTGTGACATCTGTCTTTTTCCGCCGGTAAATCAAACGGCCCGCCATCTCGTAGACAAATGTATTACCATCCTGCGCCGGATAAAGCAGATGGCCTTGCCCTACCCATAGGCTTTCCAGCAGCTCCCCGTTTCCCAGGGCCAGCTTTTTCGCACCGCTCTCACTGATCCAGCGGCTGAACCGCTCGGCGGCAATCTCGTTGTGCATCCTCTCTCTTTCTTGAAAGGCAAAACCGACCATCTGGATGGTAAAATCGTATTGCCATCGCTCATTGCCCGCCCAATCTGCAGACAGCTTCTTTTCTCCTGCGGGAAAAACGCCATAGCAGGGTTCTTCCTCCCGGATATAATCGGTAAATACCTCCTCTGCCTCCCCAGCCAAATCCGGGCAGTCGGCAATAACCGTTTTCAACCCTTCCAAAATAGAATCGCTCAAGCTTTTTCACCGCCCTTTTAAATTCCTTCCAGTTCCCAGTGGGAAAACCCATTCGGGGTTTCCACCGGCCGAACCACCTTCAAGCTGGTGACCCCGTCGTACTGCCTGGCCAGGTTTCTCAGCGGGTTTTGCAGGCCCCACTCGAACGGGCAATCTCCCCATACCAGCACATCCCCGATCTGGAAGGTGAAAAATCGTTCTTTCTCCGTTTCAGACAGAGCCAACCACTGCCGCGCCGGAAGATATCCCCGCTCCAAAGGAAGTCGATCCCCCGGAACGATCACCAGAACGCTATAAAGGGATTCCTTTCCCTTTTTACTGTATCGCCGCCCGGCAAACCCACCTTCCGCCGCTCCTTGCCAAAATACCGCAGGCAGTATCGTTCGGGTACAACGTTCCTCTCCGCTTTCCTCCCATCGGTTATACAGGGTAGCGCTTCCATTGGTTAGCACGGGCCGCACCCCCGGAATAGGGCGCCGTCCTTCAGATAAAGAGCTGCCGCCCGATAAAAGTCCGCCTGTTGCATGTCCGATTGGTAGGTCACGGAATACTGCCCCGCCTTTTCCGACCGGATTGCGCCAACCCGTTCTTCCTTTGCCATCTCATCCGCCACTGCGCACAGCGCCAGCCTGGTATTTTCTTCTGCAAAAAGCTCCCGCTCACTTTTTCCCCGAGTGGCAAAGGCCAGAAAAGCCTGTGCCTGCCGGGCAAAACGCATAAATTCCGTCTCCGGTAAAGTGCCCTTATATTGCTCCTGATAAAAAGAAAAGTCGCACAAATCCGGCATTTTATCACTCCTATTACAATAAATTTGGACAGGAAAGCCGGACAGCCAGTCCGGCTTTCCCTCCATCTCGTGCCTAAGCTACAATGAG
>CAJFOX010000034.1 GCA_904397845.1 uncultured Oscillospiraceae bacterium | reverse complement strand
CCTGTTTTTATGCCACAAAGCGGCGTACCACCCTAAAAATCATCGAAAGGAGGACGGTAAATGCAAGATGAAGTAAACGAGAAAGTGCCCTTACCTATGGCATCAGCAACTTGAGAGGATTAGGCTATCATTGGACAGAAAAAACGATTGAATATGTTATCGGCCTTAAACAGGGGATCATTGACAATGCAAATTGTTCTGTAGAATTACCTGACGACAATTGGATAAGTGTATCTGGAAAAACATCTGATTTGGAACGAATCTATGAGAAAATATATTCTGATGGAAGCTTAATATATGAGATAGAGATGTTTACGGAAAATGGCGAGTGCCAAATACAGTATTACAGATAAAGGCAATAGGAAACTTTGATTGACCCATGAATATGTAACACGCTAAACAGAAATAGCCACGTTCCCTCAAACGAAAAGATTCATAAGTGCGATACTTTTATCTTCTCATACCCTGAAAAATGGCGGTCTTGTTCTCCAAAGAAGAATCGACTCAAAAACTGCGAGGGGCGGTAGACAGAATCCTTCCAGAAAAAATGCCAAAGCTCCCGCCTAGTGTTGAAAACCAGATATGCATATTGATCCGCTACTGCATACCAAATGATCCACATTTCTTTGCGTACTATTCCCGAAAAACGACACGGTAAAATGCAATTTCGTTTTTTTCAATCATTTTTCAACCTTTCATCGTACAATGGTATTTGATTGGAGGTGCCGAAATGAGACTTTTGCTTGTAGAAGATGAAAAAAGAATGGCTCAAGCATTATGTGAAATTCTCCGTCAGGAAAAATATGATGTAGACCACTTTGCCGACGGGCTGGATGGATTATATGCTTTGGAAACAAAGGGATATGACCTGGCGATTCTGGATGTCATGCTCCCTCATAAAAACGGTTTTGAAATCGCTAAGCAAGCAAGAAAGGAGGGCGTTTTAACGCCCATTCTCATGCTGACCGCAAAAAGTGAGCTGGATGACAAAGTCACAGGATTAGACTGCGGGGCAGATGATTATCTTACCAAACCTTTTATGACAAAAGAACTGCTTGCAAGGCTCCGGGCCCTTGGCCGAAGAAATATCAACAGCCCCGACGGGACGCTTGCCTTTGGCGATATCACATTGAATAAAGAAACCTCAACGTTGTTCTGCGGTGAAAACAGCGTGCGGTTAAGCGAAAAAGAGCTGCGCATTCTCGAATATCTGATTGCAAACCAGGGGCAAATTTTGACTCGCGAGCAGCTGGCGGTTAAAATCTGGGGATATGATAACGATACCGAATACAACAATGTGGAAGTCTATATGTCCTTTGCGCGCAAAAAGCTGAATTTTGTAAAAGCAAAAGTGGAAATCAAAGCGGTACGCGGAATCGGCTATGAATTGAGGTACGATCATGTTTAGAAAATCCAGATGGAAAATCGTTGCTGCGATCCTTTCTGTTTTGGTTCTGCTGTTATTTGGGACGTTCGGCGTAATCTATCTGGCCAGCTACGTTGAAATGACAAACGAAAACAGGCATCTTCTGGAAAAATATGTGGATAATTATTCACTCCAGGAAAAGACCGATATGAAAATGCCCGAGATGATGGACAGGCCAAACGGCGCCTCTTTTCATCCGCCCAAGCTGGAACTTTCCACCTTTTATTCTGTAGCCATTTCCAAAAACAGCCAGATATTAAAAGTGGACACTGCCGATATCTCCACGCTTGATGAAGATGCTCTTGCTGAACTTGCCCAGCAAATCATTGACCGTGGGAAAAACAGCGGCATAGAAAGCAACCTTATTTATCGTGTAGCGGATAAAGGGGACTATGTTTTAGTCGCATTTCTGGACAATACGGTCATGCTGGAAAATGCCGGGACACTGATTAATTATACCTTGATTTTTGGCGGGATTGCACTTGTCCTGTTGTTTTTTCTGGCGCAACTCCTTGCCGGCAGGATCATTGCCCCTTTGGAAGAAAGCTACAAAAGGCAGAAACAGTTTATTTCTGATGCGGGTCATGAGCTGAAAACACCGGTAGCCGTTGTAAACGCCAATGTAGAACTGCTTTCCCGTGAAATTGGAGAAAATCAATGGCTATCCAATATTCAATATGAAAACGAAAGAATGTCGGGCCTTATTTTACAACTGTTAGATCTGGCAAGGACAGAAAATGTCGTTCCTCCCATGGAAATGATCGACTTGAGCCGGCTGGTTTATGGAAAGACGCTTCCTTTTGAAACCGTGGCATATGAAAGCGGCCTGTGTTTAAACTCCGATATTTCAGAAAACATTTACATTTATGGGAACAGCGTCCAGATTAAGCAGCTTACCTCTATCCTGCTCGATAATGCGATCCGCCATAGTTCCAACGGAAAAAATGTAACCCTCACCCTAAAAGAAGAGAAAAACAACGCCATTTTATCCGTTGTCAACGACGGAGAAGAAATTCCGCCAGAGCAAAGGCAGTATTTATTTGAAAGGTTTTACCTGACGGATACCGCCAGAACCGGCGAAGATAACCATTATGGTTTGGGCCTGGCTATCGCTAAAGCCATCACCAATGCCCATAAAGGAACCATCAATGTTCGGTGTTATGAGGGGAAGGTGGAATTTCTCGTAAAGCTTCCTTTGCAAAACCGGAATCGTAAAAATTAAGGTTCTTCAATCAAACTTCAATCTTCCTCCTGTACAATGGGCGCCAATAGAAGTACAGGAGGTATTTTATGGCCTTTCAAACTGTTTTTAAGCGGTATGAACTGAAATATTTGTTGACCGAAAGACAAAAAGAAAAGGTACTGCTGGCAATGGAGCCCTATATGGCGCTGGATCAGTATGGAAGAACCTCTATCCGCAATATCTATTTTGATACGAGCAACTACCGGCTGGTCCGCCGCTCTATTGAAGGTCCCACCTATAAGGAAAAGCTCCGCATCCGCAGCTATGGCCGGGCAGAGCCGAAGAGCACCGTATTTGTGGAGCTGAAAAAGAAATACCGCAAAGTGGTTTATAAACGCTGGATTGCCCTTCCGGAAGAGGAAGCAATGAAATGGGTAACAGGCGAACGCCACTGCTGTGGGGACAGCCAGATTTCCGAAGAGGTCGACTATTTTCTGAAATATTATGGATTCCCCCGTCCGATGGTGCTTCTCTCTTATGAACGGGAGGCCTTTTATTCCAAAGACCGGTCAGACTTTCGCGTTACTTTTGACGATACTATCCTTTGCCGGCAGGAAGATCTCTCTTTGGAGTCGGAGGCCTACGGTACGCCGATTCTTCCGGAGGGGATGGTTCTCATGGAAATTAAATGTTCCGGCGGTATTCCCCTGTGGATGACCCATGTGCTTTCGGAAGAACAAATTTACAAAACCTCGTTCTCCAAATATGGAACCGCATATAAAACCTTGATTTATCCAAATCTCAGAAAGGAGGCGGTATGCCATGCTTGATACCGTTTTTCGGGGATTATTTGATTCTGACATCACCACCGTTATTCGTGTGACCGATTTTCTGCTTTGCCTTGGGTGCGCGCTTATCCTCGGCCTTGTCATGGCTTTCGCTTATATGTACCGTACCCGATATACCAAAAGTTTTGTCGTTACGCTGGCGCTTCTCCCCGCCGTCGTTTGTGTGGTAATCATGCTGGTCAATGGAAATGTGGGAACCGGCGTAGCGGTAGCAGGCGCATTCAGCCTGGTTCGTTTTCGCTCCGTTCCCGGCACTGCCAAAGAAATCTGCACTCTCTTCCTGGCAATGGGTGCGGGGCTGATCGCTGGGATGGGGTATCTTGGTTTTGCGGTACTCTTTACGGTTATTATGTGCGCGATGTTCCTGCTTTACAATCGGTTGGATTTCGGCGCAAAAAAGAATGCCGCAACTTATAAAACCCTTGCCATTACAATCCCGGAAGATCTGGACTATACCGGAGCATTTGATGATATTTTTAAGGAATATACAAATTCTCATGATCTTGTTTATGTAAAAACCACGAATATGGGCAGCATGTTCCGGCTGACCTATCATGTGACACTCCTTGATGTTCGGAAAGAAAAAGAAATGATTGATAAACTCCGGTGCAGGAACGGCAATCTGGAGATCGCAGTATCCAGGCAGGAAACCACCGTAGCGGAGCTGTAAAAAGGAGGCTTTTCCTATGAAAAAATGGATATCCGCCGCTTTGGCGGCAGTTCTGGTCCTATCCATGTTCGGCGGCTGTGCAAATTCAAATACAGAAATGGATTCGACAAATATAAGCTCGGATAATGCTTCCATTTCACAAAGCACCGCCGAAACAACGGAAACGGATTCTGTTCAGGCGGGCTCTGACATGTTTACCGAGCGGGATTACAGAACCGAATATGATGAAAGCGGCAGCGTCCAGATTCAGTTAAACGGGGATTCGGCTACTGCAAGCTCTGACAGCGTTCAGATTTCCGGTACAGCTATTACAATTACCGAAGAGGCTACCTACATTATTTCCGGCACATTGGACGATGGGATGATTATCGTAAACGCGCCCGATACGGCTAAGCTTCAGCTGGTATTGAATGGCGTGAATATGAACAGCGAAACCTCTGCCGCACTTTATATCCTTGAGGCGGATAAAGTCTTTGTCACTCTGGCAGAGGGTACAGAAAACACTCTGTCCAATGCAGGAACTTTCACTGCAATCGATGATAACAACATCGATTCTGTTATTTTTTCGAAACAGGATCTGACGTTGAACGGCCTGGGCTCGCTCACCATTACCTCGCCTGCCGGACACGGAATTGTATCGAAAGACGATCTTGTCATTACCGGCGGAGCCTATAGCATTACATCTGCTTCTCACGGTCTGGATGCCAATGACAGCATTCGCATTACAGGTGAAACGTCGATTACAATTGATGCAGGAAAAGACGGCGTGCATGCTGAAAATGATGAAGATCCTTCACTGGGATTTGTCTATATTTCCAACGGAACGATGAATATCGAAGCGGAAGGGGACGGTATGAGCGCCGGTGCCTATATGCAGATTGAAAACGGCACCTTCCAAATCACTGCGGGCGGCGGCAGCGAAAACGGCACAAAGGAGTCCTCCGATTTCTGGGGTGGTTTCCGCGGCGGCATGGGACCTGGTCAGCCTATGGAACAGGCGGATACGACCAGCGACAGCAGCACCAGCATGAAAGGGATCAAATCCACAGGCGATCTGAGCATTACAGGCGGCACCTTCACCATTAATTCTGCTGATGATTCCGTCCATTCCAACACTTCCCTTACCGTAAGCGGCGGCGTTTTTGAAATCGCTTCCGGGGATGACGCTTTCCACGCCGATGAGACTTTGACCGTCACGGCGGGTGTTATCAATATTGCCGAAAGCTATGAAGGCCTGGAGGCTTTACATGTAGATATCCAGGGAGGCGAAATTACGCTGGTGGCTACCGATGACGGCCTGAACGCTGCGGGCGGAACCGACTCCAGCGGTACGGCGGGCGGCCGGGACGGCATGTTCGGCGGCGGAAGAATGGGCGGCGGCATGTCTTCAGCCTCCAATGGCAGCATTGTCATTTCTGGTGGAACGCTGTACATCAACGCATCCGGTGATGGCATTGACGCCAATGGTTCTCTCGAGATCTCCGACGGATATATTACGATTGTCGGGCCCAATCAGGGCGACACCGCAACGTTGGATTACGATACCAGCGCGGTTATCACAGGCGGTACTTTTATCGGAAGCGGTGCTTCTGGCATGGCCCAGACCTTTAGCAGTTCAGAGCAGGGTGTAATCTCTATCAACATGGGCAGCCAGGCTGCCGGGACAACCATTACCATTACGGATACCGAGGGCAATACGCTTGCAACTTTTTCACCGGAATTGCCGTTCAGCATTATCATTTTCAGCAGCCCAAGCGTGGTCTCTGGTGAAACCTATACGGTTACGGCAGGGGCAGTTTCCGAAAGAACGACGGCAAGTTAGGGATATCGTTATGGCTCAACGCCATAACAATATACTCTGGCAAAGGTTCTTTCATAGCGATCGGCCTTTGCCCCTGTAGACAAACAGAAAGGAACCGGGAATGGAGCCTTCTCCTGATGAATCTGAGGAAATTTTGCCGCCATGGTAAAGCGTTATTGTTCACGGCCAATGAAGCGTGTGGAGAAGGGAAGCTGACTTTCGTCGCATTCATAAAACCGGTCAACTTTTATAAAGTCCAAACTTGGGCCGGCGCCATGTGATCCATTAAGGGACAAATGGCGCCGGCTTATTTTTTATTCCGTGCATAACGGCCTGTAAGAAAACTGCTGTTGATCCGGTTTCCCTTGTGAATGCCGGCCCGCACCACCACTATGCTGCTCAGGACGATATCTGAATCTGCGGCTGCAACCAGCCAGCCAGCCAATCTCATCGGAAGATAAATCTTGATCCGCGCTTCTATAGGATGTATGATAGGGGTAAAAGAGAGAAAAATGACTGCTGATTACAGCCAGAATCAAAAGTTCTCCGACGAGAGCTCAGCCCATTATTTCTTTTGAGGGAGATATCATGCATACGCAGAAAACCGATCAAATCATGTTGGCTTTTTATCGTTGGGATGCAAAAATTAAATCCTGCAAAGAGCAGGATCTTTTTGATATCTGCCGCCAATCCCAAACGCTCGTCTGGCAGCTTTTAAACCTGGTTTTCGGGATCCATCTGGTAGATTTGGATCGTACTTACCGCCGCAATTTTCCCGGCGTAGACCTCGGAGAAATGGGTGGATTTTGTGTGCAGGTTACTTCTCAGGTCAAAGCCTCTAAAGTCGCCCATACCCTTCGTCAATGCAAAAACATCTGCTGACCCAGCAATATACCGGGCTGATTTTCTTTTTCCTTTCCTTCGAAAAACCAGATTGCAACCCGAAAAAAGCAGAAGCTTCTGCAGAAGGGAGTTTTCCGAAGGGAATCTTTTTTCTGAATTTCCAGGATCTTTACCGCCAGATTTCCGATCTGTCCTGCCAGGATTCCCAGCGGTTTTCCCAAGCCCTTGAGCTGCTTAACGCCTCCTTTCTAAGAGAGGAGCTGTCCGTTGCCAGACGGCCCTTTTATCCATACCGGAAAATCCTTTTCGGTACGGAAAAATTGCTTGTCATTTTTCTGGCGCTTTTGCCCCTTTTTCTACATCATATGCAAACGGCCGCCTTTTTCTGCCGCTACTGGCCGTTTCTCAGCGACGGGCTTCTGCTGGTTGCTGGCACTGCTACGCTTTGTTGGTACAGCAACTATCGCTTTCATCAAGCGGTCCACCTTCCCTCTTACCGTTCCATCCTGTCGAAGCAGACCGATCCGTTTTCCATCCACTGCACCCAGGATCATTTTTGGGGGCGACAGCAGGTCTATCTGAAAAATACCGGCGACCGGACCTTTTCCTACATTCGGGGCTGCATCCATTTTTGGGATCAGAATACGCTAATTCATACTGTCTCCTTCGCGCTGGAGATGATCTCTCCCCGCAGGGCTGTTCTGCTGGATACCCTATATGCCGCACAGGATCCAATATACCCGCAGAAAATCCATTGGGATGAAATTTCGGTGGACATCCAATTTCTCCTGGAAGGAGACTGTTCCCCAGCTCATCAAAAGCAGACCGTCTACCAGTCTCACCGAACCTACTTTGCTGTTTTAAACTACTTTCATTACTGGCATATTTTAGGCTGGCGTCTTCCCTTTGAAACAACCTGGCTGACACAAGAGTTTTTCTATCGGGTTAAAACATTTTTTCTTTATTGGCCCCAAAGCCCCCGTATTTATGCGGCTGTCCGTTCTCCCGCACAAATCCGCTTCTCTTTGATCCGTATGTGCAAATATCTTTTTTTAGCCGTTTTTACCCTGTTTTTGTTTGCTTTTTTGCTGGCTGCTTTGGTAGGACTTTTTCTTTTTGCAGGGTTTTATTTATTCCAAGTTGCGACGCTTTTACAATAAAGGCGTGCTCCGGACATCGATGACAGATTTACAATACAGAGAAAAAGGAGCGTTAAGCTGAGGCGGAATCGGGAGGAACAGTTGCGGCAATATCAGTTGGTACAGCGCTGCCTGTACGGGGACACAGCAGCAAGGGACATGCTGTATCACCTGATCCATCGTTATCTTCACGATAAGCTGGAATTTTATTTAAAAAATCAATGTGCCTTTCTGTCCAACAGTGACTTTGAAGACGTTATTTCCCTGACCATTGCAAAATGCCTGGAGGATCTGCCGCTTTTTCAAGGCCGCTCCTGCCTGACCACCTGGGCCTTTCGGTACGGCGTTCATTTTGCGCTGAACGCCAACCGCAAAAACGGGACCTATTACCGGCACCACCTTTACCTGGATCCACAGCGTTCTGTATACCGATCCGGTGTAGATCCATTGATTCTGTATATTCAAAAAGAGCGCGACAACGCAGTGATCAGGGCGTTTGGATGCCTTTGCGCCGCCCATCGCCAGATTCTCATCTGGGTATTATTCCAAAATCGCTCTTTTGCGCAGATTGCACGGATTACGCACCGGAAACCAGAACACATCCGGCAGCTTTATCAGTTTGCCTGCCAGACAATGCGGCGGAATTTTCGTTGCTTTTATTATCACAGCAGTTTTGTATCCGCGCAACGGAAAAAAGAACGGCTGATGAAAGGATGATTTTTTTGCAGCTTTTATTGAAACAGCGTATGTTTTCCTGGTTTGACAGCTATGATATTTATGACGAGGATGGGAATACCGTCTTTCAGGTAAAAGGCCGCCTCTCCTGGGGGCACTGCCTAGAAATCTTCGACAGCGAAGGCTCCCATGTGGGGACTGTCAAGGAAGAAGTTCTGGCCTTTTTTCCCCGCTTCGCATTATATGCCTTTGGCGATTACATTGGAGAAATCAAAAAAGAATTTACCCTTTTCAAACCGGTCTTTACGTTAAATTGCAACGATTGGACCGTACAGGGTGATTGGCTGGAATGGGATTATCAGGTGGTAACCCGTAGCGGCGCGGTAATCATGCAGACATCAAAAAAGCCTTTTCAGTGGGCTGACACATATGTAATCGATATTGTCCGGCAAGAGGATGCCCTTTTGTCTTTAATGATCGTTTTGGCAATCGACGCAGCTAAATGTTCCAGTGGCAATTAGCGGTTCTTTTTGGCACCGGTATACGGAAAAAGCTTGAAAGCGGCACAGGCCTGGGAGAGATTTCACTTCCAGGCCTGTGCTGAATGGTTCTCTTTCAAAACGATCCAAAGATCCGAAACCCCCGCATCAGATTATTCATCGTCAGTGCCAGATCGCTTTTGGCCCGCCTTTTTGCCTGAGAATAGGGTACCGCCACACGGTTGGTACTGAAAACTGCACTGACCCCTTCATCATAAACGCCCTCGATATGATCGCCGATGTCTCCTACGACTGCAATCAGCGGGATCCCCAGCTTTTTGGCCCGGCGCGCTACGCCAATCACGGCCTTGCCACGCAAAGACTGGCTGTCAAGTTTCCCCTCCCCACTGAATATCAGGTCGGCTCCCTTCGCAAGTTGTTCAAAACGGACAACATCCAAAACCACATCGATTCCCATTTGGAGCTGTGCGCCCAAAAAGGCGGCCATGCCTCCCCCCATGCCGCCGGCTGCGCCTGCGCCGGGCAAATAGAGGATTTCTTTTCCCAGATCCCGTTTTACCCGGAAAGCCAGATGCGCAAGGTTCCGGTCAAGCCTCTGCACCAGCTCGGGGGTTGCGCCTTTCTGCGGCCCATACACCGCTGATGCGCCGTTGGCGCCGCACAGTGGATTGTCAATATCGCACATCGCTATAATCTCTGTATTCCGCAAAGAAGGAAGGATCCCGCTCATATTGATGGAAGCGATCTGGTCCAGCGTTCCGCCAGTCGGAATAAACGGTTCGCCTTTTTCGTTCCGGAATGAGGCTCCCAGTGCAGCAGCAGCGCCTGTCCCCCCATCGTTAGTAGCGGATCCACCTAACCCTACAATAATTTTCGGACAACCGGATTCCGCAGCATGGGCGATCAACTGCCCAACGCCATAGGTTGTGGCCTGATCGGGTTGTTTCCGTTCTCCAGCCAACGGCAGCCCCGCCGCTGCCGCCATCTCAATCACCGCTGTATGGTCCGGCAAAACCCCATAAAACCCTTCTATCCGTTCAAAGTATGGGCCATACACCGGCAGAGTAATTTTCTTTCCGCCAACCGCCGTCAAAAAAGAGTCTACGCTTCCTTCCCCACCATCCGCAACCGGTATGGACAAAATTTCCGCCCGCGGAAAAAAAGACAAAATCTCTCTTTTCATGATTTCGCAGATTTCTTGGGAGCTCATGGTTCCTTTAAAGGAATCCGGAACCAATATAATCTTATTCATCAAGTTCCCCCTTCTCGCAATTTTGGGGCAGCATCCCGCCGGTTCCACCCATTTCCTTTCTTTTTGTTCAGCATAGCACATTCCGTTGCCGTTGGAAAGGATCCTTCTCTTTCTTTTTTGTGTTATAATGGCCTTATGGATTACCGGAAATCAAAGACTGCTGATCCTTAAAGAGGATAATGCGAAGCGCGCTGCCAAAAAGCTATATTTTCCCAACAATCGGGAAATCTCCCTACTCCCTGACAGAAAGAAGGCCTATTCATGTTGCAAAAAGTTTTTGCTGTTTTTCTTGCGCTGTTTTTTCTTCCCGGCTGTGTCTCTTCTTCCGCGCCAATATCCAGCGGGGCTTTTGGAGGCCCTCTTTCCACAGAGAGTTCCCAGTCTTTTACAGAATCAAGGGTAGCAGAAGGAACCGTAGAAGACGCTTCTATGAACAGCCTGTTGATTTGTACCGATGACGGAGAGCGGCTGCGTTTTTCCACGGAAAATGCACAAATGGATTTGGGGAAAAGCGGGCTTTTGCTTGGTCAGCGGGTGGAAGTGACCTACCTTCCGGCGCAGCAGGATGCAGCTGCCGCCATATCCGTCCGGCTGCTCTCAGAAGAAAACTCCCTCGGAGACGAGCAGCTGAAAAATATCCTCTATTCTATGACGCTGGAGGAAAAAGTTGCTCAAATGTTTTGGGTTCGATGTCCTGAACAGGGGGCCGTTCAAGTGGTTTCCGACTGGCAGATTGGCGGTTTTATCCTTTTTGGCCGGGATTTTGCCGAAAAAACACCGGAAACTTTCCGGCAGGCTGTCGATGAATATCAGAAAAACGCAAAAATCCCGCTTCTGATCGGCACGGATGAAGAAGGAGGCGAAGTGGTTCGGGCCAGCCGATATCGTCAATTTCGCGCCTCAGCCTTCCCTTCTCCCCAGCAGCTATACGCGCAAGGGGGAATGGAATCCATTCTGAGCGACGCCGCCGACAAATCGGCCTTCTTGCTGGATCTTGGCATCAATGTCAATCTTGCACCGGTTTGCGACCTGTCCATCAATCCCGCTGATTATATTTACAGCCGCACCCTGGGAAAAGATGCACAGACCACTGCTTCCTATGTAGCGGCGGTGGTCCAGCAGATGCAGCAAAGCGGGATTGGCAGCGTTCTCAAACACTTTCCCGGCTATGGCTCCAACGGAGATACCCATTTGGGATTCGTCCGGGATGACCGCCCGCTGGAAACCTTTCGGAATGAGGATTGGATTCCTTTTCAGGCGGGAATTGCAGCCGGCGCTCCCAGCGTTCTGGTCAGCCATACCATCGTCAGCTGCATGGACGACTCTCTGCCCGCTTCTCTGTCGCCTGCCGTGCACCGCCTGCTGCGGGATGACTGGGGGTTTGATGGAATTATCATGACGGATGATCTGTCCATGAGTGCCATCTGTACACAGTATGGATTGGAAGAAGCCGCCATCCTGGCGGTGCAGGCGGGTAACGACCTACTGATTAGCAGCGATTTTGAAGTGCAAATTCCTGCAATCCTGCAAGCCGTACAGCAAGGGGCTATCTCCCCATTGCAGATCGACAGTTCGGTGATGCGGATTCTTCGCTGGAAGCAGGATCTGGGTCTTTTTCCGGAAGGGGGGGAAAGCACTTGATCAAAATGCTCGGGCCAGGTCGTCTTTGCGATGGAGAAATTCATTTGGTGCTGGCCAATGTCACCGAGGCGGATCCAGAAAGATCCTATCTGCCCGCATATCATTTTCAAATCCGCCGTTGCGGGGATGAGGCGTTGCTGGGTGGCTGCACCCTGCGGGTGGGCGAAAATGCCGCGGTGCAATACAGCGGCCATATCGGATATGCCGTCGCCCCAGAGCATCGGGGACACCGGTACGCGGCAAAAGCCGTATTGCTTTTGCTGCCGCTTGGATTTCGTTGCGGTCTGCGGCGGATCATAATCACTTGTCAGCCAGACAATCTGGCATCCCGCCAGACCTGCCTGCTGGCAGGCGGAGCTTTTTTGGGGATCACCCCCGTTCCCAGCTGGCATGAAATGTACCGCACCGGGCGCAGAATGGTCTGTCGCTACCTTTTTTCGTCCGAAAAAATTTTATAAAGTGCTGTAAAAGAAAAACAGGAGGTTTTTTATGTTCGTACGGGATATCTTTTCTTTTTTGGATACATTGGCCCCTTTTTCCTACGCCATGGATTTTGATAACAGCGGCCTTCTGGCAGGAGATCCAAAACAGCCTGTCAGGAGGATTCTGGTGGCGCTGGATTGTACGGAGGCGGTGGTCGGCAAAGCGAGGGAAACTGGCACTGATCTAATCGTTACACATCATCCTGTGATCTTTGATCCTTTGAAAACCGTAACCGCCGGTTCCATCGTCCATCAGCTGATTTCCGCCGGCATCTCGATCATCTGTGCCCACACCAATCTGGATCTGGCCCGCGGAGGCGTAAACGACCATCTGGCAAGACAGTTGGGGCTGAAATGCCTGGAGGGTTTGACTCCGGTTCCCTGTACCGACCGGGAGGGGAAAACGATAACCGAATATCTGGGGCGGATTGCTTTTCTACCCGAACCGATGTCCCCGGAAGACTTCGCCCGTTTTGTAAAAGAGCGCCTGGGGGGAAACGTTCGCTTCGCCAGCGGGAAACGGGCGGTACACCGAGTCGCAGTCTGCGGCGGTTCCGGCGCGGATTGCCTGTCAGATGCCATCCGCGCCGGTGCGGATGCGCTGGTCACTTCGGAAATCAAGCATCATATTTTTCTTCTGGCGGCCCAGCAGGGCATTACGTTGATTGATGCCGGCCACTTCCACACGGAAGACGTTGTGATAGAGCCTCTTTGCCAGCAGCTTCGGGACGCCTTTCCCGAGGTCGAGGTGCTGCCCTATCACCTGGGGGAAATCCATACTTTATAGTTTGTTGTTTTACAAAAAGACCAATCCACCATCCGCCAGGGCGGTGGATTGATTCTGCGCAAAGCGCTTCACCCCGGGCTGGATGAAGAAAGGATTTTGGATATGGCCACACAAAAAATTGATTACCGCTTGCGGCTGCAAGCGGTAATTTTATGGTAAAAATGATAAAAATTATAAACTAATTAATTAAAATTTGATAAATATTGACATTTTCTAAAAGATATGCTATTTTGAAATTGTTTCATTCATCTTTTCAAAAAAAGAAGGAGAACCACCTGTTTTTGATCGGAGGAAATATGAAAAAATTTTTCGCCCTTTTATGCATTTTCCTGCTGTTATGCGGCTGCAGCGGCCATACCGGGGAAATCTCTGAAATCTCTGAGAGCTCTGAGGCCTCCAGCGCTGCCGGGGAACCGGAACCGGAGGCTGGCAGCACCGCTGAAGAAAAGCCGGACGTTTATCTGGATCCGGACGGGCGGCTGCGCTTTGGCAATATAGAGCTCGAATACCAGGACAGCCTATGGATTCTGGCCTACATAGACGACGCCATTTACTATCGGTGGCAGGACCGGGACGACCGGCAAAAAGTTACGATCTATAAGGCGGATTTGAAAAGCCAGAAGATAACGGAGATTGGAACCATCGAAAGATACCGAATGAGCACAAGCCCCATTGATGTCAAGCTGATCGACAATCATCTTTTTTTTACCGTTACGCTGGACGAAAATGGGAAAAATTTCAAAAGCCACCTGTTTTCCATCGACCGGGCCACGGATCAGCTGCATCAATATGAAGGCGAACCCCTGTCATATCCTCTGGTTTATCACCGGGCATATGGCGGCAAGCTTTACAGCCTGCGCAAACGAGCCGTCGACGGTTCCGGCTCCGCCTGCATCGACGTATTCGACCCTGTGGAAAATACAGAAGAAATGTTGATCGTCCAGCGAACCGACATTATGGCTTTTGCCGTTGCAGGCGATACGATTTACACGCTTGGAAAAAGCAGTCAAAACCATTGGGAGCTGGCAGCCTACGATTTGAACGGTACACCGCTTCGCCGGTTTGACATGACCGATGTGGAGGAGGATATGGGGGATTACATGATCTGTCAAACAGAGGTGGCAAACGACTATTTTCTGATCAGCAATTTGGGGCAGATGAAAGTCCTCCATCTGCAGGAGGATGGCCTGCTCCCGGCCGCGGATGGATGGGGCATAACCTTTCACACGGCAAGCTATGTAGATCCGTTGCTGCCGGAAAAAATCTTTCTTTACAACGGGTGGGGGGAAGATTTCTTCTTCCATTCGGCAGAGGGAACCTTCACCTCCCTTGATTTGCCTGTTGTCAAAAATAAGGAAACACAGCGTGTCGTGTCGGCATACCAGGACGGTGATTCTGTTTTGCTTGCCGTCGGCGATAGCGTGGCAGGCAAAAACTATTATTATATTATGCCTGTGGAAGAAATGGAAACATACGCTGTCCGGCAGGAGCAGATAGAAAACGGAGAAACCCTTTTCTTTACAGAAGAAGAGCGTCCGGAAATTATTTACGCTGATCCCCCCGCATAACTTCATCCAAAAACTATTACATATAAAAAGCGCCCTGCGGAAAAAACGCAGGGCGCGAATATTTTATTCGTTATATTCTCTCTTTCGATCGTATGCTACCGCGCCGATCAGGACAGCGCCTGATGCCGCAAACAGGATGGCCCAGAAAGCCGGATTGCTGCCATCGCCTGTTGCCGGGGTTTTTTTGTCATCAGATCCCTCAGGTCCCGATGCGGAAGAGCTTCCCCCCGATCCGGAAAAGCCCTCGTCCGATTCTGACGGGTCTTCTTCCGCATCCGTTGAATGGGCCGCTTTTCGATAGCCGCAATCAACGCACATATTATTTTTCCATTCATGAGGTTCTTCCGCAACAGTTACTACACCACAGCAGCTATAGGCGCTGATATGGGTGTTTTCCGTTATTGTCCAGGCAGGTTCACCAGCATGGTTGTCCGGATTTTTCTCCCCATAGGAGAAGGTTTCGGTCTCACTGGCCGCACCGCAGCTTTCACACGACAGATAGTATAGGGCGGCGGATTCACAGGTTGCGGCAGATTTTAAGTATTTTTCATCCGTGTCCTGTTGTGTAAAGCTGTGTTCGCCTGTAGTGGCCTGATTCATATTGCTGTAGGCTGTTTTGCCGGTACTGTCCCCGGGGCACTGGTAGCTCACGATTTGATATACGGTCTGGCCGCTGAAGACTGGATAGCCCTCGCCACAGGTTTGATAAAACGCTTGGCTTCCATCCGTTTTGCCGCTGTTAAGCAACCACGCTACCTCGCCGGAAGCAAACTGCTTGTCGGTTCTGCCGCCGTCAACGGTTTCTGTATCTGCAAGATAGTAACAATTTGTGATATCTCCCTCGGGCGCCGGGCCATTCACATAGCTGGAAATTTCATCCCAGTACCTCGTATCGGAACTGACACTTCCAATGTTGTAGCAATTTTTAATAGTAAACCCATAGTCATCATCAGAATAATATCCCACGATACCGCCTGCATCATAATAACTGTGGATCTCTCCTGTGTTGTAGCAGTCCTCCACCACGGCGCCTTTGCGAATGCGTCCGCAGATGCCGCCTGCGCCATCTGCGCCTGCACCCGTCTGGTCAATCGTCCCTGTATTATAACATTCTCGGATCGTACCGTAATTCCATCCGGCAATTCCTCCAATGCCCAAATTCGCTCCATATTCACTCATTACTGTGCCGGTGTTGTAGCAGTTTTCGATTGTACCATAGTTCGTTCCGGCAATCGCGCCGCCGTAAGATGAGCCGCTGTTGATCACACTGTTGATGATGCCCAAATTTTTTACAACACTGTCCGCTGTGATCCCTCTAAACAGACCGCCCTGGCTGCCGTTGGTCCTTATACCGCTGATAGTATATTCGTCGCCATCAAAGGTGCCTGTGTAAAAAGAGTTGTCTGCAAGTGCGATTGGCGACCATATCCTGTCGTCGGGAATCACAATGTTGTTCGTCAAAACCGCGTCAATCGCTTCGCCAAAGCTGCTGTCCTTGACCTGCTCGGCAAACCAGAAGAGGTTGCCTGCGTTTTTGATCTGGTACACGCCGTCAACCTGCTCGGCGGGCTGGTAGCCGGGACCGCCGATCTCAAAGCCGTTTTCGTCGTATACTTCGTCGTCAGGGCTCCATATACGGATGTATTTGTAGCCCAGCGTTTCCGCATCGTAATCTTCGGCGTCGCTACCGTCCGAATGGAGGCTCGCTTTCACGGAACAGCCTGCGTAGCCGCTCGTATCCAATGTGCCGTGAATCGCTGTTCCGTCTGTATCCGGTTTGCCCACCATAGTGACGGTTCCGCCATGCACGATTACACGATTCTGACCACTGCCTGCAAAGACGCCATAGCCGGTGCCGGATTCTACGCCTGCTTGTCCGGCGCCAATGCCTGTAAAGCTGTACGTACCGCTGTTTATCGTAACGTCGCCCGTGTGAGCATAAACTGCATTTCCTTCACTGCCAGTGCTGTTGGCGGTAACTGTCAAGCTGCCCGATCCTGTAAATACGATGTCTCCATAGCAGTAAATGCCGGCGGTAATGCCGCTGGCTGTAGCGCTGACGGTATTCTGCCCTACAGAGTTTATCGTCAATGTACCAATGGACTGGTCCGCAAAAATAGTGGCTGTTATGTCGTAGTCTGTGTGCTGTGCATCTGTCAGGTTTGCGCCGTTCAGAGTCAGCGTGGTTGACGCCGCATCATACGAGACGGTGTCGTCGCCAAGCACATTCCCGGCGTTGTCCGACGTCACCTGCGTGCCGTTTACCCACAGGTCATACACTTCCGGCGCGGTACTGTTGGCCGCGGCCGGGATTGTTGCCGTGACTACGCCCTCCGCGGCAAACGGGTCGTTATTATGGTTCGCTAAATTGGCCTTAAGCTCCTGATAGTTATTACCAAAGCAGACGGCGACTTGCGCCTCCCCCGCGTTCGTAAACCAGGGTGTCATATCATAGGGGTCGTTTTCAAGTGTTATAACCTGTTCTCCGGCGCTAATAGGCATGAATAGTGTAGAGGGGGTGAGTTCATCGCTATCTTTTACAGTGATATAAATATACCCGCTCTCAGCACTGTGAAAGGAGAGGGTCGCCTTCGTCTCACTCTCCCGTGTTGCGCTGAGGTTCGTAATTACGGGGTCTGCCGCCAACGCTGTAGTCGGTATGAGCGCAACCACCATTCAGAAGCATAAGACCAATGCGCATATCCTTTTTATTCCCTTCATCTTATTTTCTCGTTTCCTTTCTGCTTATGAAATGTTTGGCTTAAACAAAAAAGGCACATCCCGCCCGTTGTAAATCGGGCAGAATATACCTTTTACCTTGTGTAATTTCCTCTTGACAGAAAAAAGATCAGAGCTATGGCTTGCTTGCTTGCTTGCTTGCTTGCTTGCTTGCTTGCTTGCTTGCTTGCTTGCTTGCTTGCTTGCTTGCTTGCTTGCTTGCTAACATTATGTTTCCTGCCGCCATTTTTGTCAAGCTCCTCCCTCAACAAATTCCGTTCATTTATCCTTATCATACCATAGGACAGTCACAATTTCAATTTTCCCCGAAAAAAAGCTGTATTTTTTCTTCCTCAATATAGCCCTTACCCATAAAAAAGATGCGGAAGAAAACTTCAACCGCACCTTTTTTCCATAATCAACAATATAAACCGCCTGCCATGTGACAACGACATAGCGAAACGCCCTGCAACTGCTTCTGATCCATCGGAAAAATACCGCTTCCCCCACTTTTTAGGTGGAAAACAGAAAAACCGTATGCACTCCGCAGATCATACCACGTCCGTCCGGTTCACTATAAAAATCAAATCAGGCTTTGTCGATAGAGCCGAACAGCTCCATTTTTTCTTTCACCGTATCTTTGATCGCTTGCGTACCGGGAGCCAGCAGTTTCCGGGGATCGAAGCCTTTGCCCTCCAGATCTTTTCCTGCTTCAATATATTTGCGGGTTGCTTCGGCAAACGCGAGCTGGCATTCCGTATTCACATTGATTTTGGAAACGCCAAGCGAGATTGCTTTTTTGATCATATCTGCCGGGATCCCGGTACCACCGTGCAATACCAACGGAACGCCGGGAGTCTTTTCCTGGATTTTGGCCAGCACTTCAAAATTCAGGCCTTTCCAGTTAGCCGGATATTTTCCATGGATATTGCCAATACCGGCAGCCAACATAGTAACACCCAAATCCGCAATCATTTTGCACTCGTCCGGATCAGCGACCTCGCCGTTGCCGACAACGCCATCTTCCTCGCCGCCAATGGCACCTACTTCCGCTTCCACGGAAATGCCTTTTTCGCTGGCCAGTGCAATAATTTCTTTTGTTTTCTCAATGTTTTCTTCAATCGGATAATGGGAACCGTCAAACATAACGGAGGAGAAGCCAGCTTCGATGACAGCTTTCGCGCCCTCATATGTGCCATGGTCGATATGCAGCGCAACTGGAACCGTAATCTTCATATCTTTGAGCAGTCCATTTACCATTCCGACAACAACGTCCCAGCCGCCCATATATTTGCCCGCGCCTTCAGATACGCCCAAGATGACGGGAGAATTGTTCTCCTGCGCGGTTTGCAGAATTGCCTTTGTCCATTCCAGGTTATTGATGTTAAACTGACCGACGGCATATTTGCCCTCTTTTGCCTTGGTAAGCATTTCTTTTGCAGAAACCAGCATGTTTAACTCCTCCTAAATTTTACAGATTTTCTTTTTTTATTATAGTAGATTGTCTAAAAAAAAGCAAACCTTTTTCGGGATTTTTGCAAAAAACAGGAAAAACTTTTTTGCAATACAAAAGCATCTGCAAAAATAAGGCCGGCTGCAACCACAGCCGGCCCAAAATATTTATCCCACTGAGAACTGAGGAAGCGCCGCCGCGTCCTGTGTCGTCACATTCTGTGAGTTTTCAACACCGCTTTGCTGCTCCGCCTCCCAAGTATCCAGGCTCTTAATGGAAAGAATATTATATCCGTCTTTTACTTTTTTCATTTGATAAATCATATACTTATCCGGCTCCGGCTCATACGTGGAGCCGCCCACAGCGGCTTCCCACAAGGTGCCGGGGGGGATATATCCCACCGTCAACGTATATAGATCTCCCTTTTTCTCGATCTTTGTCACCTGCGGGGTATACTGGCTGGTCTGTCCCATAACCGGGACGCCATACGTTTTGGTTTCCGGGTCATACGGATAGGTAAAATCGAAATCTTCTATCGTCTGATGCTGCAGCTTGATGTCCGAACCATAAAGTTTCGCCGCATACACGTCCAGATCCGAAGCAGGGACCACCAGCATGGCATTCTCGTCATAAGTATATTTGTCCGTATTGCTCAACAGAGTGCCCCATAAAGAAGACTGCAACAGGAACAGGGGATCCGCATGCTCCGGCGAATCAAACTCAACCGGGTCAAACATGACCACCGGAAGCAGATACTCTTCAAATTTTGATTTTTCTCTTGTGTTGTCCATAATCTGGTTGGTCAAACGAATACAAAAACCTGCCACGGAAATCAAACCGATCACGGCTAGAACCAGAAATACTCCGCCCAAAGGCAGCGCATATTTGCTTCTGCGTTTTCGTTTATTCCATGGGCTTTGCTTTTCCATAACAATCCCTCAACTTTCTATCAGCCCTCATCCGACTGTCGGGTAACCCCCCAGCCAAATCAGACCGATTCGCTGTTCTGCCGCCCGCGGGGCATCGCCCTCATCCGGCGCAGATAAAAGATCCTCTTCGGTTTCGAGATATCCTATTTTCCCAGTATCCGGCCTGGCAAAGACAGTAACTGGAATCGAAATCCGAAAAATCATTTCCAATCGTTCCAGCAAATTGTCCAAGTCCCCTTTTCCCACAGTTTTAACAACTATCGTTTGCACAGGAAATTTCTTCAAGAATTTCCAATACCTCATCCACACATACTCTATAACAAAAAATCTTCATAGGAAATCCTATGAATCGTTGTCATTATAACAAAAACCAGCACGCAAAACAAGGTTTCCGCTTGACAATTCACAAAATCCTAACTTTTAGATCCCTTTTTCCTTTTTCTTTTCACCTTCTCATCACAAAAAGGCCGCCCGCCCATAGCGGTTTACAAAACCGCGGAAAACCAGTATAATAAAATTAAAGTATCTATAGATCAAAATAGACAAAAAATGGCGCAATAAATCGGCAGTTTTTTACCATCAGAGGTTGACAAAAATGAAAAAACACTTCACAATAGAGCAGAGCTAATCTCCGCCTTTTTTGCTACCCAAAAATCGAATAGGAAAAACCAAGGCGTATCTCGTTTCCTGTCAGGGAGATGGGATGCGCCTTTTGTCGTTTTGGAGAGATGCCCAGGAACAGTTGAAGCACAAAACCGAGGAGGGAAACAAATGAAAAAAGATTCCTTAGTCTGCTGATGGCAACAGCGGTGGTGCTGACCACGACCACTTCCCCTGTATTTGCGGCGGAAGAAGATGTACAGGACAGCAGCGCGGCTGCCATAAGCGCAAGCGGCCTTTGCGAGCATCATTCGCAGCATACGGCAGAGTGCGGATATGTCCCTGCCGCTGAGGGGGCGTCCTGCACCTTTGTCTGCGAAATTTGTAATTCCGTGGAGGGCGGCGATGAAGAAACCAACGTCTGCATCTGTACAGAGCTTTGCATCGAGGGCAGCATCAACCCTGATTGTCCTGTTTGCAATGCGAAAGAGGCGGATCTGGCTACCTGCCTGGGCAAGCCGGAAGAAGCCACAACCGTAGAAAGCTGGCGTTTTGTAGAGAACACAGACGGCTTAGTTGTTACCGAGGAAAGCGGCAGCTATTATGTCCAGCCGTCGCCGGGCGAGACTGGTATCCCGCTGGAGGAATTGACCGCCCTGCTGCCCAGGCCGTAGAAGTGCAGATGGACGGCGCTGCTGTCACCGTTGCCATCACTGGCTGGAGCTGCGAGGATTACATTCCCACCACTGAGGATGAAACAGAAGCTACCCTCTGGCCCACCGTGGGCGAATACATCTTCATTGCCACTGTGGAGGAAGGCTACGCCTTTGACGCCGCGCCGGAAATCACCGTGCGGCTGAGGGCATCAAACGCTATGGTAGCCTTGGCGGCCTCCCTATCGTCTTCTGAAGAGTACTACAAACATTGATTTACCAAAACTGAGGCTGACGGTGTTGTCATCTACACGTTTAACAAACTAGAGACAATGAAATCGGCTCTCGTTTTAGAGCCGGAAGGCGATATCGTGATCGATCTGACTGGAGTTACCGAAGACACATCCACAGAAAGCGAGGAAGCCTGGATCTCAATTAAGCCGAAGGCTGAAAATGTCACCGTCACCGTAAAGGGAACTTCCGAACAGATCTACAACCTTGAAATGGATGTATGGGAGAAGCCTGTAACTGTTGTAATGGATAATTTCTCCACAAATAATATTCTGGATTTCCGTGCCGGTGGAGCGTCAATAGTAGAATACAGCGGCAGTTCGGCGGTAGACCAAATCATTTTTGGAACGGGAAAGACCGCAGCACAGACGATCCATGTTAAAAATGCAGCCGGTGATAGTAATGCGCATCTAAATCTCGGGTGGGTTTATAGCCTGTTCAGTGGTACTTATGCTTCTGCCCATCCGGAGTCCAAGCTGATCTTGGAAGGGGATATCCAGATCGGCAATTACCTGGTTTGCCCGAATGTCACCATCCAAAATGCCGAAATCTCCTTTGCGGATGACGACGATAGATATATTACCGCAAAAGTGACAGAAATAACGAATTCGACTATCCGGAATGTAAAAAGAATCGCCGGTGTGGTCAGCAATAATGATTCAGAGATCTTCACAAATTCTTCTATTTCCGTCAGCGGTTCCACTATTGATTTCACCACTGCCGCCAATACTAACCCGGCGCTGGGTAATGCGGAAACCATCACGATTGACAATTCAAAAATATATAACGCGAAAATATATAGCACATCCTCAACGTCAACGTCGGATAACGCCTGCATTGGCGGTGTGTTTGAAACTTTGACGATTACGAATCATTCCGAGGTCTATGCCGAATCGGAAAATAGTGCTGCCATCGGCCTTGCACAGCGCACTTGTAGCAATGACACCACTTATAATCCCATCACGACGGCTTCTATTATCATTGTGGACAGCAAAATAGAAGCCGCCAGTCAAAACGGTGCGGCGATTGGAATGCCCTATAATTGGTTGTATGTTAATAAGGACACCGGTGAGCCGAATCGCAACGTTCCTCTTACTATCGCCATTTCCGGCGACAGCGATATCACTGCCACCAGCATCCATTCGGCAGCGATCGGCGGCGGCCGCGTAGGTACGCTCATCACTTCTGATGACGGCAAAATCGAATTGGGAATCGGAGGCGGCGGAATCGGCGGCTGGGGAGATGGCGGAAGTATCCCTGGGGACGCAACGTTCAATTCTCTGCGGGCCAACCGGATGATGGCGCCACGCGTAAATAACGAAGCGAAGCAGATAGAATCAGCCATTGCGGAAGCTGCGCAGCTGACCGACAATGTGACCATCACGATTACAGGCCGTCCCGCCATCACCGCCAAATCCGGCGTGCTGGCGGTGTATGGGAATACCGTCACCTGCAATGACACCAACCTGGTACAGAACACTATGGTGAAGCGGCAGGCCAGCGGAAGCACCTATGTTCTTTATGCAGCGGAAAACCCCGGCGCTGTGACCATCGGCAGCGAATCTCTGGGCGAGCTGGGCTACGGCTACGCTTCGGTGGCGAGTACGGGAATGAATGAACAGACCAGTGTAGGGATGAAATTCGGTACCGCCCAGCTGACCGATATAACCAACAGCTTTACAGAATTTACCGTGGCCGGGAATGGCTGGCAACCCTTCTTCACTACCCCTACCCTGGTGCTCTCCGGCACGGTGCAGCTGGTGAATAACAGCGGCAGCATGCCTATCACCGGTTCTGCTACTACCAACACCACTCTGAAAGCCGACCTAAGCGGCCTGTCCCCTGCTTCGGCGCAAAGCGGCAGCGGCAAGGTGACCTACCAGTGGTACCGGGATGGAGCAAAAATCACAAGTGCTACCCGCAACACGTATACCCTGACAGCCGACGATAAAAATAAGGTGATCTACTGTATTGTGACGGGCACAGGCAGCTATACCGGTTCCGTCACCAGCAATGCCGCCACTGTAACAGATGCCAGTGGAACGGTCATTTCCGCACCGGAGCTGGAAAGCCGGACGGAAACCAGCATTATCCTTAAAGATGCTGGGTCGGATTATCAGTACAGCATTGACTTCGGGAAAACTTGGCAGATTGATCGCACCTTCACCGGCTTGACTGAAGGCCAGACCTACACCTTTATCCAGAAGGATGGCGTCGGCAATATCAGCTCCGCCGCCAATTTCAGCACCCTGTCGGATGCGCCGCTTCTAAGCGAGTTTACTTTTAACTATGCCACAGAGCGGATGATCTTTCCCAGCGGTGTGGAGATTTATGACAATGCAAACTGTACCGGAGACTCCATTAACAAATATGTCAGTGGCTTGAGCGTGGATATTTCTAAATATATTTCTGATAGCGACAAGGATCCGCAAAAGCTCTATGCTAAATATGTGAGTGGCGCAGGAACCACCGAAATTACTGTGCCCTGCCGTCCGCCTATGACTCCCTTGAATGCCTCAGATGTGTTTAAAACTTCCAATTCCATCTCCTTCCCTGGGGCGGCGGGAGTCAGCTACCAGCTGGAACAAAACGGGAACGTGATAAAGCCTGCGGCCACTGGCGACGGCAGCACTATCACCTTTGACGGCCTCACCGCCGGTCAGACCTATACCCTGAAAATGCGGGTAGAGGCTTCGAACGCCCTGCCAAGCCCTCACTTCCACTCCGATCAGTATGATATGGAGATCTCCATTCCCCAGACGAGCGCCATGACTGGCACCATTCTGGTTCCGGCTAATGTCACAGGAAAGCGCAACTATAACCTGAGTCGGTGGCTGGGCGGCACTGCAATGACTGATGTTACTGAATCGTCTGATACCAACAACATGATAAGCGCTCCCGAATTTACAGGTACAACTCTGACTTTCGTCACTGCTTCCGTAGAAGAAGAAAAAACTGCTACCTTAATAGTAACGGCGGGCAGCATGACGCTGACCCTCACCGTAAAAACGGTGGATGTAGTGGCTGAATCAAATGGCGTTCTCTGGATAAAACCTTTCTATCCTAATGCCGGTTATATCGACGGCGGCATGACGGATCAGGATATTACGGATGCCTGGTTCGCCAAAGCAAACGAGTTGGGTTATCCGACTGAAGGAATGGAGAGCTTCGCCCTGCGGCCTCTCAACGCCGTGGGCGGCGACCTGGCGACAGGCGCTCAGAGCGCGACTATCACCTGGCGGCCTTCTCAAAGCGCCTCTGTGACCTTTGATAGCGGCAACTTTGTGGTGCTCCACATTCCCAAATCTGGCGGGGATGTCCAAGTGCCGGATTATCAGAGGGGCAAAGATGCGCTGACTTTCATGGCAGAAAACCAGGGTGGCCTGTATGCGGTGCTCTACAAATCGGCGGAGGAGATAACACTTACCGCAGACCTCAAGCTTGACGGCACCCAAGAGGACAAATTTGACTTGGGCGAAACCGTGGTAGTGGAGATTATCGTAGCGAAAGACAATTCCAGCACCTCCATAAGCATTCCCACTGGCAGGGTTTCTACCTATTTAGGTGATCCTCAAAGCGGTGGCATCCTGCTAGGCAGCGATGTATTAGAGGCAAGTGATAACGGCCAAATTTCCATCGAGTATACAGTGACGGAAGAGGTAATCAAACATGAGCAAGCACAAAACCTCTATATTGTCTATGAAGGGGATTACAACTATCTGCCCCAAACGGTTCAAAAATCTGTAACCTTCAACGCCATCGCCCCGGCACAGCCGGTCATCACGGCCCAGCCAGGCGATGGATTGGTGACCATCAGCTGGGCAAAGCCAGATGAAAATGGATCCCCCATCACAAATTATGAACTGTCCGTCACCCAGAACGGCACGCCTATTTCGGGTTCGCCTATCACGATCGATCCCACTGTGACCAGTTATCAGGTCACGGGTCTTGCCAACGGCACCAATTATTCGTTCACCTTGACGGCGATCAATGCCGTAGGCACCAGCATCCCTTCTGCGGCGGTGACAGCGACTCCCCAAACAGCAGGCGGCGGGCATACCGGAGGTTCTGGCGGGTCCTCCAGCGGGAGCGGCTCCAGTAGCTACCGCGACCGGGAGTATGACTTCTGGATGAAGGTAAAAGACCTCATTGAAGATGCCAACCCCGGCGATACCGTCAAAGCCAACGCCCGCAGCTACGACCGAATGCCGGCCTCTGTGATGCGCGCCCTGGCCGATGCAGACGGCGTCACCCTCCACATCACCTGGAATGGCGGGGAGGATATTGTGATTCCGTCCGAAGCAGCGCTCAGTGAAAGCAGCCGGATCTATTATCCCCTCTCCTACTTAGAGAAGATTGCCTTCACAGTAGCATCGGAAGCGCCCGCCTACGATCCCGGGAAGCTGAACCCGGAAACAGGCAGCATCCTGGAGGTGACCGCTCCGGTGGCGGGCACCGTCCCCACTCCGGCAGGCCAGCCAGAGGTGACTGCCCCGAACCAGGGCCTGATAGAAACACCGGAGCTTGCGGAGGAAGGGATTGAGCAAGTCATTCCCAGTATTAATGAATCAGAGGAAGCCGTAATCGATAATGATGGGGAAGAATCCGGCATCAATGGATTCTTGATTGCGGGCCTCGCTGTCGTGCTGGCTGCGGCAGCTGGCTGTGGGTTCTGGTACTGGAAGCGGCGATCAGTGCAATAATCCAAAATTGACACAGAGGCCCCGGGCTTTTGCCCGGGGCCTCTGTTTTTGCCTGGATGCGGATGAGTTGTTCCTTCTGTTATCAGGTAAATGGATTTTTTCTGCTCTGTATTTCCCGCCCGATCACACCCTGCCAGCCAAATCCAGGAAATCCGCTTCCTTCACTTGCATTGTGACGATAGTAGCAGGAAGGTGTTCCATATCTTCTCGGTCTTTCCATGGCCACTGTCATCCCATCGGTAAGCTGCTCTCCCACATCGACTGACAGATACAAAAAGGCCCTGCCGGGGTGTGAGGTCCCCATAGACTTTGATACGCCGGTATCGTATCCTGTAGTTACCGCATCGACTTATTCAAACAGAGGAGACAGTCCAATATAAAGCAGACCAGAACCAGAAATATAATATTTTATGTGGCAGGCTCAATCAAGATGAGAGCAGCAGTTTGCGGAATACATCAACCGCAAAACAGCGCCCAGCACTGTCGGGAAACCACCCGCTTACAGAACGAGCCGGACGCTGAGAAGAAGCGGTGCGGAGAGTGATCTGCACTGTTCAAGCGGCTCTACGAGAACAGTGTGCTGGAACGGATGACCAACGAGTAGTTCTGGATGCTCTCCGCCGATTAACAATGCGGAACAAAAAGCGGGCAGCCAAAGCTGCCCGCCTCACCGCGCCCCTGGGACGCCGATACTCTAATTTTTACCCGATTAATAACATCCCGATAGGCGGCTTTTTTTGATTATACTACGCATCAGCGGACTTCTTCGCTTCCAGCTTGGCCAATGCATCTTTCCGGGACAGGTTGATTCTTCCCTGCTGGTCGATCTCCGTCACCATCACCACAATCTCGTCGCCGACAGAAACAACATCTTCCACTTTTTCTACCCGGTGGTTTTCCAGCTTGGAAATGTGAACCAGCCCTTCTTTTCCAGGCGCGATCTCAACAAACGCACCAAAACTCATCAGGCGGGTTACGCGCCCTTTGTAAATAGCCCCAATCTCCGGATCTTTTGCAATCAGCTCCACGATATCCGCAGCACGCTTGATATCGTCTTTGTTGATGGCGGAAATAAATACCCTTCCATCCTCTTCGATATCAATCTTGACGTTGCATTCGGCACAGATTTTCTGAACAACCTTGCCTCCCTGACCGATCACGTCACGGATTTTCTCCACATCAATCTTCAGCATTGTCATCTTCGGCGCATATTCGCTAAGCTCCTCACGAGGCGCCGGAATAGCCTTAAGCATAATCTCGTCAATGATATAGTCGCGAGCTTTATGGGTTTTGGCAAAGGCTTCTTTGATGATCTCCGGCGTCAAGCCGTCAATTTTCAGATCCATCTGGATTGCGGTGATGCCTTTGTGGGTTCCTCCTACTTTAAAATCCATATCGCCATAAAAATCCTCCAGGCCCTGAATATCCACCATGGTCATCCAACGATCCCCTTCGGTAATCAATCCGCAGGAAATACCGGCAACCGGTGCTTTGATCGGGACACCCGCATCCATCAGCGCCAAAGTAGAGCCGCAGATGGACGCCTGCGAAGTGGATCCATTGGAGGACAATACCTCGGAAACCAACCGCATGGCATAAGGGAATTCCTCTTCAGACGGCAAAACTGGTTCCAGCGCTTTCTGGGCCAGAGCCCCATGGCCAATCTCACGGCGGCCGGGGCCGCGGCTGGGACGGGTTTCGCCTACGGAATAGGATGGGAAATTATACTGATGCATATAGCGGCGGGTCTCTTCGCTGTCAATTCCATCCAAAAGCTGTGCTTCCCGCATGGAACCCAGCGTTGCAACCGTCAGCACCTGGGTCTGACCCCGGGTAAACATACCGGAACCATGGACCCGGGGCAGCACGCCGACCTCTGCTGCCAGTGGCCGCATCTCATCCAACTTTCTGCCGTCAACCCTCTTGCCCTCATCCAGCAACCAGCGGCGGACAATGAACTTTTGCAGTTGATAAATACACTCATCGATCTGAGATGCCTGATCCGGATGGGTTTCTTCGAATTTCTGATGAATATCCTCCACGATAGGGGCCAAGCGGGCTTCCCGTTCCACCTTATCATCGGTATCCAATGCGTACTTTACACGGTCAATGGCATATTCCTTAATCGCCTCAAACAATTCATGATCAATCTCTTTGGATTCAAAGGTAAATTTCTCTTTGCCAATCTCCTTTTGCACGCCGGAAATAAAAGCTACCATCTTTTTGCACTCTTCATGCGCTTTCATGATTGCTTCCAGCATGGTATCATCGTCTACTTCGTTAGCGCCCGCTTCGATCATAACAATCTTCTCAGCAGAACCCACAACAGTAACCAACATGTCGGACACAGCACGCTGCGCCTCATCCGGGCAAATGACAATCTCCCCGTCCACCAATCCGACATTGACGCCCGCCACCGGGCCGTTCCACGGGATATCAGAGATAGACAGGGCGAAAGAGGTACCGATCATGCCGGCTATCTCGGGCTGGCAGTCAGGATCCACCGACATAACGGTCATGACTACCAATACGTCATTGCGCATATCTTTCGGAAACAGCGGACGGATGGGACGGTCCACCATGCGGGATGCCAAAATCGCTTTTTCAGAAGGCCGACCTTCCCTTTTCAAAAAAGAGCCGGGGATCTTGCCTACAGAGTACAATTTTTCTTCAAAATCCACGGACAAAGGAAAAAAGTCGATCCCGTCGCGAGGCTTCTGGGATGCGGTAACGTTACACAGTACAGTGGTTTCTCCATAACGCACCAGGCAGGAGCCATTGGACAGGCCACACATTTTCCCCACTTCAAAAGAAATGGGTTTTCCGGCCAATTCAGTTTTAAATACGCGGTAATTTTCGAACATGTTCATAGCCTCCATTTTTCGCCGGCAGGCTTTGGACGGATTTAGCAATAAATCCGTTGCTCGACGACGCCGAACCCCCGATTCACTGCTAAAGACCTTTCCTTAGCCTCCCAAAGCTTTTTCATCATATGCACTTGAAGGGCGGACGACAACCGTCCGCCCTCCGGCATAAAAACTACTTTCTCAAACCCAGCTTTGCGACAATCGCACGATAACGCTCAATATCGGTTTTCTGCAGGTAATTGAGCAGGTTCCGTCTGTGTCCGACCATTTTTAACAAGCCGCGACGAGAATGATGATCCTTCTGATGAATCTTCAAATGCTCGGTCAGATCGTTAATCCGTCTGGTCAAAACGGCAATTTGCACCTCGGGAGAACCGGTATCGTTTTCATGGGTTTTGTTCGCCGCAATGATTGCGGCTTTTTCTTCTTTCAACAGCATTTTCTTTCCACCTTTTTTGATTGGCTCGTATCTTAGCAAAGGGCTGTGAAAATTCCCGGAACGGGCGTTCCCCCTGAGCCAAGGTACGGCACGATTAGCTTAAATATTATATCATGGGCTTTTCTTCTTGTAAAGCCTTTTTTACGATTTGATCGGCTTTTTGGGCATCGGCCGCGATCTGCGCCCGCAAAGCCTCTACGGAATCAAATTTCTGCTCCGGCCGCAGGAAAGACAAAAATGCCACCGGCACCTCTTTTCCATACAAATCGCCGGAAAATCCAATCAGGTAGGTCTCTGCCCGCGGGGCCATTCCCTTTTCGACAGTAGGCCGCACACCAATATTGGTCACTCCCGCATAGACTTTGCCATTCACCCGGGCCATCGTTGCGTACACGCCCAACCGCGGCAGCACCATCTGCGGGGGAATCCGCTGATTGATGGTTGGGAACTGCAGCCTGCGGCCCAATGCCTTGCCATGCTCTACGGGGAAATCCAAACAATACCTCCGCCCCAGCAGCAGCCGGGCTTTTTCCATCTCGCCGGCGGCGATTGCCCGACGCACCCGAGTAGAACTGACCGCCTCGCCGTCCTCCATTACTTCTTCCAAAACCACGCAGGACAGCCCAGCGGCCTGACAAAACCGATGTAAGGCCGCCGCATCGCAGGACGCCCCTTTTCCAAAGCGGAAATCCTGGCCACAGCAGACTACCGCCGCATTCATCTTTTCTTTCAAAATCTGATAAACAAACGCTTCACCGGACATATTGTGAAAATCGGAAAAATCCGGTGCATAAATTTGCTGAATGCCCATTCCTTTCAAAATTCGGATTTTCTGCTCCAGCGTTGTAATTTCGCCAACCCCCTGCTTTTTGGCAGGGGCGCTTCCGTCCATGGTAAAGGTGAATACCGCCGGGATAAGATTTCCCTGCGCCAATGCCACCGCCTTTTCAATGACACGGCGGTGCCCCAGATGTACGCCGTCAAAAAAGCCCAGCGCTACCGATGTCCGCTGTTTTTCCATTTTCCAACCCTCCTGGATGCATTTTTTCACCACACTGTAAAATTCACGCCGTACCACCGCATCCCCAGCTTTTTGGCCACCTGCTGAGAGGTCAGGTTATCCCACGCGGTGCTATAAAGCGGTTCCCGCCCTTCTTTACGCACTGCACTCGCCCAAGCCGCGACAACAAAACCGGCATATCCCCTGCCCCGATAAGCCGGCAGCGTTTCCAAACCCGCTTCCACCGCTTCGCTGCCGACTCGAACGCTGCGGCAAATCGATACCACCTGTCCGTCTTGAATCACTGCCGCGCAAGGGTGCACGTAAGAAATTTCCTGTGCAAGCCAAGAAAACGCATCCGGGAGAAGCGGTTGGATATTTTCCCGGTTTAAAAACATCACGTTACCCGGCATCGTTGGGATTTCAGGTATCCAGTAGCAAGGGCCGTAATCCTCCTGTTCCGCTCCGAGAAGGTGCAGATAATCTTTCCGGTACCGGGGAGCATCCGCTAAATGCAGCGGCGCCTGTTCCAAAACTACCCGCTCCGCCAGCCTCTGAACGAGGTTGTCCGGAAGATCTTTCCGGAACCGGCAGGCAATATCGCCATCTATCGAGCGGGTCAAAAACATTCGGGGCGCCCTTGGCGGATTAGGCCAAGGTTCGTTGACCTGCAAAAGCCGTTGTGACGGATCAAAAGTATACATGGCCTGCACATGCAGTTCCATCAACCGTTTGCTGGTAAGCTTTGTATCGGGCAGCTGTCCTGCTCTTTCTTCCCTCAATTTATTTTCCTCTCTAACTCTGACCTGTCAGCGTGCAAATAATTTCCGGATCCGCAGTTCACTCCGCTCTTCATAGCCAATGCCCAAAAAGTGCCTGTCCGGACCAAAAACGCAAAAGTCCCCTTTCAGCCCTGCGCACCCTGCCTTGGAAGCTGCCAGCCGAACTCCATTTTGAAACAGACGGGCATGTTTTGCTGTCAGCACAATCTGCTCATACGGCGCAAAAGCCGTTTCTACCGGCATCACCATTTGCCGCAGCTTTCCTTCATCCGCCATCTGTTGGGCCTGCTCAATGGTGACAGCATCTTCTACCCGGTAGCCGGAGGAAATCACCCGCCGCAACCCGGTCAGCACCGCGCCGCAACCTAACGCCTGCCCCACATCGTGGCAGATTGTCCTCACATAGGTGCCTTTAGAGCATGACACATAAATCTGGTAAAGGTTCTCCTCTTCCCGCGCCTGCAGCAACCGTATCTCATATACGGTCACCGGCCGGGGGCTGCGCTCTACTTCCAGCCCTTCTCTGGCCAAGTCGTAAAGCCTGCGGCCCTGCACCCAGATTGCCGAATACATGGGCGGTGTCTGCAAAAAATCCCCCTGAAATCGGGACAGTACCTCTTCCACCTGCGCTATCGTACAGGAAACTTCGCTTTCGGTTAGCACCTTCCCGGTACAGTCCTGAGTATCGGTTGTCTGTCCCAGCCGAAACCATGCCTCATACGCCTTGGTTTGATCCGGCAGGATGTCACAGGCTTTGGTCGCCGCACCCAAAAACAGCGGCAATACGCCGGTAGCCATCGGATCCAGCGTTCCTCCATGGCCAACTTTGCGGGTTCTGGCAATGCCGCGCACCTTGGCGACAACATCAAAAGAGGTAAAGCCTTTCGGCTTGTCAATCAGCAAAATACCGGACAGCTCTTCTTGGCTGGCACCCGTTTTTTCACTCAAAGCCCCGCCTCCTTACAGGCGGCCTGCGCCGCTTGAATGATTTTGTCCCGGCACTGCTCCAGCGGTTCCGGGATAAAGCAGCCCGCCGCCCGGGCATGTCCGCCGCCGCCAAAGACAGCGCAGATTTGGGACGCATCGATTTTTTCCACAGTGCGCAATGAAACTTTAAATCCGCCCTCTTTTTCCCGCAGTGTTATTCCTACTTTTACCCCTTCGATCTCCCGGGGGATGGAAGAAAGCCCATCCAATTCCGATTCCTGCGCGCCGGTGCGGGCCAGCATCTCTCCTGTGACGGCAATCACAGCGATTCTGCCATCCATGGCATAGACAAGGGAATCCAAGACTTCCCGCTCCATAGCAATTCGCGCCTTGGACTTGACGCCGAACATGCGGCGGTTAATGCGGTAAGCATCCGCTCCCAAATCGATCATATCCGCCGCTATACGAAGGGTATGGGAAGTAACATTGGAATATTGAAAGCAGCCGGTATCCGTGCACAGGCCGGTATAAATGCAATCTGCGATCTTCTTGTCCGGCTTTACGCCCATCCCATGAATCACCTCGATCATGATTTCCGCCGTAGCCGCCGCCTCGGCCCGCAGCAGCGTGCGCTGTGCGTATCCACGGTTGGAAGGGTGATGGTCGATGCACAAATCCACCTGATCTGCCCAGCAGGAAAGTTTGCTGCCCAAAAGCTGCGTATCCGCAATGTCCACCGCCACAACGCATTGGGGTGCGAAATCGGGCAGCTGCTCCGGCAGCAAAAAAGAAAACTGGTGCGGAATCGGGTCGGAACAGGCGACTTTCGCCTGTTTTCCCATGGCACGCAGCGCATAATACAGACCAAAACCGGATCCCAGCGTGTCTCCGTCCGGGCTCTGATGGCACAGGATCAAAATTTCATCCTGCCCCATGAGATACTCACAGGCCTGTTGTACTGTCATGTTATCATCCTTCCTATTTCCAAGCTGCATAGTAAGGTTTCCCTAGTCCTTATGCAGGTCATGAATGATTTGATTGATATGGGCACTGTGCTCAATGGAATCATCTGCAATAAATTGAATCTGGGGAGACCGGCGCAGCTTGATCCGCTGGCCCAGCTCCCGGCGCACATAACCGGCCGCACTGTTCAGCCCTTTGACGGCAGACACAGCCGCATCGATACCATCCAAAGAGCTGATGTATACCCGGCAAAGGGATAGATCCTTACTCAAATCCACCTTCAAAATACTCAAAAGGCCATTGATTCTCGGGTCTTTCAGCGTGCGCATGATGTCGGTCAATTCCCTTTTTATATCTTCACTGGTTCGATCCAGACGAAAGCTTGGCATCCTTGCCGCCTCCTTAGTTTTTATTTTCCCAAATGAACGGCCCGCAATTTTTGTGCAGGATCTGCGCAAAAAGGGTTACGTCCCGCGTAACCCTTCGCCGTTCCCTTGATACAGACAGGGAAAGGACACCAAAAAGATTAATCCTCCCGGTATTCTTCCACTACATAAGCCTCCAGGATATCCCCCTCTTTGATGTCGTTGAATTTTTCCATAGTCATGCCGCATTCGTAGCCGGCAGCCACTTCGCGTACATCGTCTTTAAAACGTTTGAGGGAGGAAAGTTTGTCATCCGCTATGATAATGCCATCGCGCACCACCCGGATATTGGCGTTGCGGGTGATTTTCCCTTCCAGCACATAACAACCTGCAACCACCCCTACGCCGGTAATTTTATACACCTGTCGGATTTCTGCCCGGCCCAAATCCACATCCTTGTATTTCGGCGCCAGCATGCCCTTCATGGCGGCGGTCACATCTTCGATAGCGTCATAAATGATCCGATACAGACGGATTTCCACGCCACTTTGCTCCGCGTTTTCTTTCGCCACCGGGTCCGGACGCACATTGAAGCCGACAATGATTGCATTGGACGCTTCCGCCAGCATCACGTCGGATTCGCTCACCGCGCCTACCGCGCCGTGTATCACTCGGACACGGACCTCGTCGTTGGAGATTTTCTCCAACGACTGGCGAACTGCCTCTACCGAACCCATGACATCCGCTTTGACAATAATCGGCAGTTCCTTCATTTCGCCCTCGGCAATCTGGCTGAACAGATTATCCAGCGTGACCTTCTGATAGGATTTGAAGACCTCTTCTTTCTGCTTATGACGGCGCTGCTCCACCAATTCGCGGGCCAGGCGCTCATCTTCTACCGCGTTGAACGTATCGCCAGCGGAGGGAACTTCTGCCAGGCCGGTAATCTCTACTGGCACCGAGGGGCCGGCTTGCTCTACCTGACGGCCAAGATCGTCCCGCATGACCCGAACATGGCCCAAAGCGGTGCCGGCAATGATTACATCCCCGGTATGCAATGTGCCGTTCTGTACCAGAACCGTAGCCACCGGGCCACGGCCTTTATCCAGCTTTGCCTCAATCACGGTTCCTTTCGCTAAACGGTCGGGATTGGCCTTAAGCTCCTTCATATCCGCCACCAGCTGAACCATTTCCAGCAGAGTGTCGATCCCCTGCTTGGTCACGGCAGAAACCGGAACACAGATCACATCTCCGCCCCATTCTTCGGGAACCAGTTCATGCTCAGTCAGCTCTTGCTTTACTTTATCCGGATTGGCAGTATCCTTATCCATTTTATTGATCGCTACAATGATGGAAACGCCCGCAGCCTTGGCGTGGTTAATTGCCTCGACGGTCTGCGGCATGATGCCATCGTCTGCTGCAACTACCAAGATCGCAATGTCGGTAACCTGTGCGCCGCGGGCGCGCATGGAAGTAAACGCTTCATGGCCCGGCGTATCCAGGAAGGTAATGGGGCGGCCATTGACCATGACTCGATACGCGCCGATATGCTGAGTGATGCCGCCTGCCTCCGTTGAGGTGACGTTGGTATGGCGGATCACATCCAGCAAAGAAGTTTTTCCGTGGTCAACATGTCCCATGACCACTACTACCGGGCTTCTCTCCTGCAGGTTTTCGTCATTATCCTCACTGTCGTCGATCAGGCGGTCTTCGATGGTAAGAATAACCTCCTTCTCAACTTTGGCGCCAATCTCCATGGCAACCATAGCAGCCGTATCATAGTCGATAACCTCAGTAACAGAAGCCATGACGCCCAGCGACATTAACCGTTTGATGACCTCTGCCGCAGTGACTTTTAACCGTGCGGCCAGTTCTCCCACCTGGATCTCGTCGGGAATGGTAATCTCCAGCTTTTGGCGTCTTTGCCGCTCCATTTCCAGGCGGCGCATCTTCTGCGCCTCCTTATCTTTACGCGAGAACTGCGGGCGGCCCCGCTGGGCAGACCGTTGGGTTAACTTCTGTTTTTTCACTCCGGTGTCCCGGTTTCCCATGCTGGAGGTGGCAATATTGTCGTACTTCTCATTGTATTTATCCAGGTTAACCTGGGATGTGCGCATGTCTACATGGCGGCCGCGGGTGCCTGTGGAGCTGGACTCGGAAATCGTAGTAGTGGGTGCGCTGGTCCGCGGGCGGTTTTGCTGCGGAGTCGGACGGCCATTCTGCGGATGGCGTCCACTCTGCCCTTGTTTCTGCCCGGCAGGCTTCTTATCCCGCTGGGGCTGCGCCGGCTCTTTCTTCTCCACCGGGGCAGGGGATTTTTCCTCTTTCAAATCCGACTTTTCGGCCGGCTCCTCTTTTTTGCCAGAGGCAAAATAGGCGTCAAAATTTTCCACCTGATTTTTCTGCGTGAAATATTCAAAAACAACATTGAGTTCCTCTTCGGTCAGCGCCGTCATATGTTTTTTGGGTGTATCAAAGTGCTGCCCCAACAGAGTGATAATATCTTTACTGGGAACGTTTAAATCCTTGGCCACTTCGTGCACACGGTATTTTATCATCATAATGCAGATTCCTCCTTGTTCTTGTCGTCGGTCAGCTGCGCCAGCTTTTTGGCAAGGCCTTCGTCGGCTACCGCCAAAACCCCTGCCCGTTTGCCCACCGCAAACCAGACCTCATCCATGGTCAGCGGCATTTCTTTCACTTGGGCGCCGGACTTTTCGCAAACCAGCGCAATTTCTTTCCGGGACCTGGGAGACAAATCTTTCGCAAGCAGTACCAGCCCGGCGTTTTTCTTTTCCACTGCCCCTTTGGCCACATCAAATCCCAGAAGCAGCCTTCCGGCTTTTTGAGTCAGAGACAGCATGGAAGCCAGCTTATTCACCGCTTTGCAATTCCTCCTCCATTCTGTCGTAAACCTCGTCGGGAATCCGGCAAGAAAATGCTTTTTCCAGCCGGCGGGCTTTTCTGGCCTTTTGCAGACACTCGATATCCCGGCAGACATAAGCGCCTCGCCCGGCCTTTTTGCCGGTCAAATCCAAAGCAATTTCCCCGTCCTGGCTTTTCACTACCCGAACCAGCTCCCGCTTTGGCTTCATCTGGCCACAGCCGGTGCACATCCGCATTGGAACCTTTCGCATTTGCATTTTCCCATCGCCTCCCTTCAAAACGGTTTATTCTTCCCCGTAAAATCCGCTTTCCGGCTTAATATCAATCTTCCAGCCGGTCAGCTTGGCTGCCAGACGGGCATTCTGCCCCTTGTTGCCGATGGCAAGGGATAACTGATTGTCCGGGACCTTCACCGTGCAGCTCTTGCTGCCGTCTTCAGCCACTTCTACCGACACCACCTGGGACGGAGACAGGGCTGCCGCGATAAATTCGGCCGGATCTTCCGAATATTTGACCACATCGATTTTTTCTCCGCCCAGTTCGTCCACGATTTTGGCCACGCGGGCCCCTTTGGGGCCGATACAGGCGCCTACCGCATCTACATTGGGATCCTTGGAATAAACGGCAATCTTTGTACGGGAGCCTGCCTCGCGGGAGATGGCTTTGAGTTCTACCGTGCCGTCATACAGCTCCGGCACTTCCATCTCAAACAGGCGCTTCACCAGGCCCGGATGGGTGCGGGACAGCATAACGCGCGGGCCGCGGTCGGTTGCCGCCACCTCCACCACATAAACCTTTACATAATCGCCCTCGTGCAGTTCCTCGCCCGGAACCTGCTCCTGCCGGGTAAGCATTGCTTCCGTTTTCCCGATTTCCAGCGTTACCGATCCTCGAACCGGATCAGTGCGGATGACCTTAGCGGAGATGATCTCATGTTCCCGGCTCTGAAACTCCTGCATCATCTGGCCACGCTCTGCCTCCCGGATGCCCTGGCGGATCACATGCTTGGCTGCCTGAGCCGCAATACGGCCAAACTGCTTGGTCTCCAGCGGAATATCCACCACAGACCCGATTTCTGCTTTCTTATCATACTGATATGCGTCGTTCAACAGGATTTCGGTATTGGGGTTTTCCACTGCCTCCACTACTGTTTTGCGGATTGCCACCTGGAATTTTCCCTTTTCCGGATCAATTTCTACCTGGCCGTTTTCGCTCCCGCCATAGTCGCGCTTGACCGCGATGGCGATCGCTGCCTTAATCTTCTCCAGCAGGTAATCGGCGGGAATCCCCTTTTCTTTTTCCAAAAGGGCCAGCGCCTCAAAAAATTCGGTGTTCATCACTTGAGTCCTCCCATGTCTATTTCTTCATATAAACGTACAAATGCCGTTTCGTCCATCCCGGCGGTCATTTCCAAATCGTCGTCCAAACGCAGAGTGACTTTCCCATCCTCATAAGAGATCAGCTGACCGATAAAATCCCTCTCCCCGTTTACCGGCCGGATCAGCCTGACATGAATATCGGCGCCCAAAAACGCGTCGAAGTGCTCCGGGCGGCGCAAATCACGGCCGATCCCGGGGGACGACACCTCCAGCGTATAGCTTTGCGCGATTGGATCCACCTCATCCAAAATGGGGCTCAGCCGCCGGCTGACATTCTCGCAGTCGTCAATATTCACGCCCTCTTCTTTATCCAAAAAGACCCGGAGGTACCAGATGGATCCCTCCTTTTCAAAGCGTACGTCCCATAAATCAAGACCCAGCTCGTCGGTGATAGGCCGTACCAGATCGGTAACAATGCCGACGGTATTTTTTTTACCGGATGCCATAAATCGCCTCTGCCTTTCTCCGGCCTGTTCCTTTTTTGCGCCCTGCCGGATGGGCTTTTCCTTATTTTTCTCCACAAGGATGGAAAAAACCCCTATACAAACGAAAGAGCGGGAAATCCCACTCTTTCATCATCCATCCTTATACCATTGTTATTGTATCACTTTCCGCGCCGCCATGCAACCCCTTTTTCTCCCTTTTGTGGGATTTTAGCGAAAAAACAACGCTTTTTTGTTCTTTTCATCCGTTTTTTCTTTTTTTCCAGGATTATCTTTACCGGTATGGCAGCAATTCTCCCATTCTTGTTATCGCGCCGTCTGCAAACAAACCTCACAGCAGCAATTTTCATCGTTTCCCTGACAAACAAACGCCCGGCGGCATCCGCAAGGCGGAAGCATCTTTTAGAAAGCCGGCGCAGCAAAACACTCTGCCGTGATCTGGCGAAGCTATTTACATTTCATCTTTTCCCGTCTTCTCTTTTTCATAATCAATCACATAGACAATCTCATCTGAATATTCGCTTTTTCCACCGGCCTTTTCATAAACCCGGCACGCGCGCGGATTTCCTTTGTCCGTAATGACAAACAGCTCCGAGCATCCCAGATTTTTGGCGTAATCAGACAGCCATGCCATGAACTTCGTACCGATTCCCCGATCCTGCCAAGCAGGCAAAAGGCCCAGCGAATACAGAAAAAACATCGTTTTTCCATCCGGGCGAGGCAACAGAAAGCAGTAAGCCATCCCCACCGGCCGTTTTCCTTCGAAAGCGCCGAAGGCGCAGGCACCGGGCGATGCAAAAAAACGATTGAGATACTCTGGATGATAAATCATTCCGTCATCTTCCAAAAGCTCCCGAAGGCTGCCGATGTCTGCCGTATCCATCGGCCGGAACAGAATCCCCATCCTCCATTCTCCTCTTTTCTACAGCAACTGTGGAAGCTCTGCCTTTTGAAACGCCGCTGGGAACGCGGAAAAATCGCCGCCCAACGCCAGACGCAAACCATGATTTTCGATGCTCTTAGATTGAAGTCAAATCCGGCCGCACGCCATTGTGATAAATGGTCGGATTTCACTCTCACCGCTCCTGACGGAGAACACCGTCATATGGTATTTTTTGAATGCCGCTCCCCGTTTCCCGGTCACGGCCTCCAGTCGTATATGCGCCCTTCTTCTATTCCCATTTGTTTATTTCCCCGATCAGCGGCTTTCCATCCCGATCCACCAGCACCGTCATTCCGCCGGAATACCCATCCCGCCGGTACAGGTAGTTGACGCCGGTTTCCCGGTCTATCCAAACCTCCATAGCTGTGCCGAAGCTGTTTTGGGAAAAAATTCTAATAAAACGCTTTTCTTCCATATCTTTTCTCTCCATCTCACAGCATTGCGGGCGGCTCTTCCATCGGGATTTCGCTTTTTTCCAACATGCTTTCCATATATGCCAAATACTCCTTCTTACTGAACAGCGGGCGGAAACCGTCCTTCAGTTTTTGAGCTTCTTTCGCACCATCCCGCAACAGGCGGTAGGTAATCAGCGCAAACAGCTTCGCGGTCAAAAGATAAGCGGTATCCTCATTTGCCACGTCGTAGTTGGGATTGTGGCCGCTGCCGCACATCCCGCCGGTATGAAACTGCAAAAGCGGCATCACGTAGGAAATATCGCCGTAATCAGTGGAACCGCCGCCGACCGTCATATCATGATCGTCCGGATCTCGGCGCCCGCCGGTGGCGGCCAGCACGTCGTCGATAGCGCTTTCCAAAAGCGATGTGTCATATAAGGGAACGGTGGGCAGGTATCCCGGCGTAGTGGAAATCTCCACCCCCGCGCCGGTGGCTACTGCACCGGCTTTCATCGCCCGGTCCACTTTATAGTTAGCGTCCTTGATCGCGGGGATATTGGCAGCCCTCACCAGATATTGCAGCACTACATCGTCAGCGATAACATTGACCGCCTCGCCGCCCTTGGAAATAAAGCCGTGCACCCGAACCGTATCCTCATCGCGGAAACTTTCCCGCTGCAGCTCCAGCGCGTGCATTCCCAAAGCCGCCGCATTCAGCGCGTCCACTCCTTTTTGGGGCGCTCCGGCCGCATGGGAAGCCTTCCCTTTGTACCTTACCGTTTTGCTCACAAATCCGGTGGACGGACTGTTGCCCAAGCCCGCTTCAAAATCGCCGGTACTGGAATGGTGCCCCACTACCAAGTCGATATCGTCCATCGCGCCAATGCGGATAAACTCACATTTTCCGCCGAAATAGCGGATTTTCCCTTCTTGCGCCAATCTCTCCTTAAACTCCAGATCCACGCATTCCTCCGCTGGGACGGCCATAAAAACAGGTACGCCGTCCAGGTTGGCTTTGACTTCCGGATCAGACAGGGCGATGGCAGCGCCCAGTACACCGGTTAACTGCGCATGATGTCCACAACAGTGGGCGGCGCCTGTTTCCGGGTTGGTATGGGAAGCATTGGAAATGGGCAGCGCGTCCAGCTCTCCCATGACCGCCACCCGGACTTTCTGATCCCGGGTACCCGGCAGTTCACCTTTCACTCCGGTGATAGCAAGCCCCTCCTGCGGCTGTATTCCCAACCGGCGCAGCGCTTCCGCAAATTTGCCTGCCGTGCGGTGTTCCTTATATCCCAGCTCGGCATGATGAAAAATATCCCGGCCAAACGCCTTGATCTCTTCTGCATGCGCATCGATCACCTGAAGGATCCTTTGTTCCATTGCATCCATTCTTCCCATTCCTTTCTGCCGGCAGTTTCGCCGCGTAAACTAATACAATTATCATAACAAATCCCATTCATTCCGTCAATGAGCCGGCAACGGCGCAGGCTCCTTCCATAATCGTCAATTGGCTTTCTCATTCCCGCCAGCAGAAAATATTCCCCTTTTTTGTTACAGAAAAAGGGTGGGGCGGAGTTATATGGTTGAGAAAAACCCATTGGATTTTTCTTGTTTTTTCGCCCGGAAGGGCGTAAAATACCTTTTGAATACAGGCGGCGGGCGTTCCGCCGCGGGAAGGCGAAAAATAGATGAAAAAGAAAAAAGTCAGACGTTACACTCGACGCGAGGTTCGGCGCAACCGGATCATCGCCTTTTGCTGTCTGGTCGTGCTGGCGATTCTCTTGATAGCGCTGGTCGTTTGGGGGATCAAAAGCCTCATAGGCAACGATGATAAGGATCGCTCCGAAAGTTCCTCTGAAGCTGCTTCTGTTTCACAAGGCTCTTCGGCAGATGAAACCAGCTCTTTCGGCGGCTCCTTATCGGAAGCGATGTCCTCCGAAAACGATTCCTCCATGGAAGAATCCGTTTCCATTCCGGGTTCCTCCTCAGAGGCATCTTCTACCGCTTCGACCCATTCCGGAGATCCCTATTACGAATCCGCCATGCCGCTTCTGGTCAATTCGGATCACCTGATGCCGGATGATTATTCCCCTTCGGTAGTCAGCGTCGGCGACAATTATAAGTTGGAAGCCAAAGCAGCGGCAGCCTGGCAGGACATGCAGGCCGCCGCATGGGAGGACGGGGTTTCCTTATGGATCATTTCCGCCTATCGCACATTAGAGCGGCAAACCGAGCTTTACAATGAAAAAGTGGAGGAATATCAAAATCTGGGCTATAGCGAAGCAGATGCAAAATTAGAGGCCGGAAAATGGGTGGCGATTCCCGGCACCTCAGAGCATTGCCTGGGCTATGCAGCAGATCTTTGCTCACTGGAGGAGAGTTTTGAAAATTCCGAACAGTTTGCCTGGCTACAGGAGCATTGTGCGGAATACGGCTTTATCCTGCGTTATCCCAAAGACAAAGTCGATATCACCAAAATCAGCTATGAACCCTGGCATTACCGTTATGTAGGCAGCAATCACGCACAGATTATCATGTCTCAGGGTTTGTGCCTGGAGGAATATCTGGAACAGTACGGGTCTTAACCCTCTTATTGCTTTTCAAAAGGGAACCACCTGACTCCAAAGGCGGTTCCCTTTTTGTGTTCTTTTTATGCAGAATTGTCATCTGAATCCTGGGCAGCCAGGCGCTTTCTCCTCCCACTTGTAATGAACAGCAATGAAAATGCAAGAAAGATTTACCTCCTGTTCATAATTTTATTTTCCGCACCCCCTTGCATTTCTCATAAAAATGTACTATGCTGTTTTTAGCACTCATATATCTAGACTGCTAAAATCACAAGCGAGGTGGATTTCTCATGGCAACCAAACAATTTAAAGCAGAATCCAAGCGTTTGCTGGATTTGATGATTCATTCGATCTATACCCACAAAGAAATTTTTCTGCGGGAACTGATTTCCAACGCCAGCGATGCGATCGATAAGCTGTACTACCGGGCTTTAAGCGAAAATATCACCGGCCTTTCCCGGGATGATTTCGCCATTACCCTTACTATCGACAAAGAAAACCGCACCCTTACCGTATCGGATAATGGATGCGGCATGACCCGCGAAGAGCTGGAAAATAATTTGGGCACCATTGCCCAAAGCGGCTCTCTCGCTTTTAAAAAAGAAAACGAAGCCAAGGAGGACATCGATATCATCGGTCAATTCGGCGTCGGATTCTACGCTGCATTTATGGTGGCGGACGAGGTGAAAGTCATCAGCCGCAGCTACCAGAGCGACGAAGCCTGGTGCTGGCAGTCGAAGGGATCGGAAGGTTATACTGTTTCTCCTGCGGAGAAACAGAGCCATGGCACCGATATCATCCTGAAAATCAAAGAGAGCTCCGAGGAGGAAACTTATGACGAATTTCTCGATCCATACCGGATTGAAAGCTTAGTTAAAAAATATTCGGACTATATTCGTTACCCCATTAAAATGGAAAAAATCAAAAGCCGTAAAAAAGAGGATTCAGACGAATATGAGTCCTATACTGAGGTAGAAACCCTTAATAGTATGGTGCCTCTTTGGAAAAAAAATAAAAGCGAAGTGTCCCATGAGGATTACTGCCGGTTCTACAAGGAAAAATTCTTTGACTACAATGACCCGCTGCGGGTGATTCACAGTTCTACCGAAGGCGCTTCCACCTATAACGCGCTGCTGTTTATCCCCGAAAAGCCCTCCTTTGACTATTACAGCCGGGATTTTGAAAAAGGCCTGCAGCTGTATGCCAACGGTGTGCTTATTATGGACAAGTGTGCCGACCTGCTGCCCGACTGCTTCAGCTTTGTTCGCGGCCTGGTGGACTCGCAGGATCTTTCCTTAAATATCTCCCGTGAGATGCTCCAGCACGACCGGCAGCTAAAACTCATTGAATCCCGATTAGAAAAGAAGATTAAATCCGAGCTTCTGTCCATGCTAAAAAACGAACGGGAAAAATATGAAACGTTCTGGAAGGGCTTTGGGCGGCAGTTAAAGTACGGGTTATACTCCTCCTTCGGCGCTAACAGCGAGCTGTTGAGCGACCTTTTGCTGTTCTATTCTTCCTATGAGAAGAAACTTTCGACACTGGAGGAATATATCGGTCGGATGCCGGAAGGGCAGAACTATATTTATTACGCATGCGGCGACTCGCTGGAGCGTATCGATCAACTGCCGCAGGCTGAGCTGGTCAAGGACAAAGGGTATGAAATCCTCTACTTTACCGAGGACGTAGATGAATTTGTCACCAAGGTGATGCCGGTTTACAAAGAAAAAGAATTCCGCTCTATTTCGTCCGATGATCTTGGCTTGGAAAGTGAAGAGGAAAAGGAGGAAACAAAAAAGCAGCAGGAGGAAAATAAAGATTTGTTCAGCGCAATCAAAGAAGCCCTGGGGGACCGGATAACAGAAGTCCGCCTGTCCGGGCGCCTCAAAAACGCGGCCTGCTGCCTCACCGCCAAAGGCCCGATATCCTTGGAGATGGAACGGGTGCTTGGAACCATGCCCGGCGAGCAGAAAGTCAAGGCGGAACGGGTACTGGAGTTAAATCCGGACCATGAAATCTTCCCGATCCTGCAAAAGCTGTATCCAGATGACAAAGAAACTTTGGCTGATTATGCTGAACTTTTGTATGGACAGGCCCTCATCCGCGAAGGGATGCTGCCGGAAGATCCTGCCGCCTTTGCTGCCGTCTTGTGCCGGCTGATGGAGCGCAAAGAAAAATAGACTTTCCTTTTCGGAGAGTATTTGGTAAGATAGAAGAGTCTGCGGTACCTTTGCCGCGCAGGCTCTTTTTTCTTTTGTTTTGAAACAGCTTACTTTCTTTTCTTGTTTTCTATAGTATAGAAAGCGGAAAAAGCGCCAATGGTAAAGGAATTTCCGCTTTCATGTCATCTTAAGTGCTTTGGTAAAGGAGAACCGAATTTGGAAACAATTTTTAATGCTCTTACATTTTTAGGAAATGAAGTCGCTCTGTTTATTATTTCCATGATCCCTTTGATCGAGCTGCGCGGCGCGGTCATTCTGGGAGCTGCTCTGGACATGAACTGGATCGTTGTACTAGTCGTATCGGTCATTGGCAATATGGTTCCTATCCCTTTTTTACTGCTATTTGGCCGCAAAATCCTCGATTGGTTGAAAACCATTCCCTTTTCTTCCAAAATGGCCCACTGGTATGAGGAAAAGCTGGTCAAAAAGGCTGATCAAATCAATCGATACGCCAAATGGGGGCTGTTTTTATTCGTGGCAATTCCGTTGCCCGGAACCGGTGCTTGGAGCGGTGTTTTGGCTGCGACCTTCTTGAATATGAAAATGCGCCAGGCTCTTCCCATGATTTTTTTTGGGGTGCTCGTCGCTGGAATTATTATGGTGATCGGCTCCTATGGCCTGTTCGGCGCAATCCGGCTTTTTTAAACGGACTGCACTTCGCCCTTTAGCAAATGAAAAGGTTCCCACTGAAGTGGGAACCTTTTTTCTGTTTTTTTGCTTGTAAATCTCTTCTTTTTCTCTTTTCCGCGCATAACAGCTAAGAAAAAACCCAAACTAAAAAAGAATCCGGTATCTTCCAAAAAACACAAAAAATACCGTCGGGTACGGCGAAAAAAGGCTGACAAAAGTGAATAATCATCCCGTTCTGGCAAACAATAGGACTAAATCATTCCGACATCCATCGTCCTGGCAAAACGAAGGATCTCGACGGCCTGCGCCGCATCCGCTGTTTTGGCATATCTCAGGGCCGGACGATATCCTATAACCATTGCCAACAAGACAAAGAATAAACGCACGGAGGAACCTTAAATATGAAAGCCACTGGAATTGTCAGACGAATCGACGATCTGGGACGGGTCGTCATTCCAAAAGAAATTAGACGGACCATGCGGATCCGCGAAGGTGACCCGCTGGAAATTTATACGGATAACGACGGTGAGGTTATCTTTAAAAAATATTCTCCTATCGGCGAACTTTCCGGTTTTGCCGGTATTTATGCCGAAGTCCTGCATAAAACCGGCGGATACCCTGTGGTTGTCTGCGACCGTGATCATGTTGTTGCCGTCTCCGGCCTTCCGAAAAAAGAATTATTAGAACGGCGTGTATCTCCTTCCTTGGAGGAGCTGATGGAAGCCAGGCAGAGTTTTACCCTGACTGCCCCTAATGGGAACAAACTGCAACCGGTGGAGGGCTCCGACCGATTGGCGCTGACTGCTTTCCCTATTTTATCTGCTGGGGACGTTTGCGGCGCCGTGATGTTTTTAAAGGAAGATTCCACTACGTCTGCAACGGAAGCGGACATCAAGTTGATTTCTGCTGCGGCTGCTTTTCTCGGCCGGCAGATGGAAGAATAATTTTCCGGTAAAATACAGGCGAAAAAACGGTGGAACTTTTTCCACCGTTTTTTCGCCTGTATTTTACTGCCAGTGCACAATCGAGACCCTTGCTCTTTTAAAATTGCGGGTTCTGGGATGGCCAAACCCATAACGGCAATCCGGGCGGGCATTTTCAAAATCCTGAGCAAGAAAACCGTTTAACATACTAAAACCCATGGAAAAACAGAAAGGATAAAAAGAAAAACTACGGTTCTTCTGTTTTGCCTGTAAGCACACAGCCATAGCTGCGCTCTCGAAAATGCTACCCGGTAACCCCGGATATTTTATAAATAGCCATATTCTTTAAACAAAGCCGCTTCTTAAAAAGGCAAATCCAAAACGATACACCTTTTGGGCATACACCGCCGCTGTTTTTTGCATTTTCACTTTACCTTACCTGGTTATGAGAAAGGATAACTTCCTTGCTCACTGTATAAAATATATCCCGTGATACCGCATTCCTCCAGGGCACGGATCTGTTCTTCCATTTGCAGCGCTGTATACTCCAAAGCAGATGCCGGATCCGTATCAGCCTGCAGCATTGGCAGAAAATTTTTGTCCGCACCTAAGTTCTTTAACTGCGTTAAAACAGTTTTTACTGTATCGTATGGCTGGCCTGCCGGATCATCTATTGTCAATGATTCAGGCCGGATCCCATTTGCAAAAGATGCTGGCCGCACATCCGGGCAGAAATTCTCGATGGGATAATATAAACCGCCGGTGTCATAAGAATCAGCTTCCATCCCCAGCATTGCCTGTGTGGATGACGCATAAATCAAAACGCCATGATTTTCCTTCAGTAGTTCTTCCATGTCCTGCACAAAATCCGACAGCACCTGCTGATGTGTCTTCGTCTGCGTACCATATCCGGCCAATTCCAGGCTATACCCGGTGGGGAACTGCACCCCGTCCAGCATAACCGCAGAGCAGCCAGCCCGAATACACTCCAACGACAGATCCGCAATGTACATCTGGGCTACTTCAGAATAAGGGTTCAACCAGCTTTTCCCACCGTTCTCCTTCGAGTCGTCCAGCCAGAGCATTTCCGTATCCTGATACTTGACTGCGGCTTTTTTAAGGACCAGAGAACTAAGCGGGTCCCGAAACGCATAAATGCGGGCAATCACTGTTATCCCGTTTTCTTTTGCCAAAGCAGTAATCTGCCCAAGGTCCACCGCACCGGCAACCTGGGCCGCAACTTCCGCCACTGTCTGATTGGCGGATTGGTACAGCACCTGTCCCTGTGCGTTTTTGGCATCGATTAAAATGCAGTTAATCCCCTGCTGTTTCAGGTTTGTCAACGTCTGACGCAGCTGGGTGGTATCCTGAAGCGCCGAGAGCGGAAGATACGCCCCCTTTACCTGCGACAAGTCTAAATTTTCCGGCTGTTGCGGATCCGTCTGCAGTTGCTCCGGCAACGATTCCTCCGGTTGGGATGCGCTTTCCCACGCCGCTGACGACGGTATATCATCCGGTACTTTCATGGTGCCGGACAAAAACTGGGAAACCGGCTCATACAGCACCCATCCCAAACAGGCAACGCCAGCTAAAACGACAACGGTCAGCACAATCCCCATCCACTTTGACAAGGCGCTCCGGCCGCCGTAAATGCGCCGGTACCGTTTTATTTTTTTCTGTCCTTTTGCCAAAACGCTCACCTCTTGGTTTTGATGTCTTTCTACACAAAGCTTACCCCTGAGCGGCCGTATTTATTCCATATTTTGTCCTACGCGGCCAACTGGTGTCCCACCAGGCCATATAAAGAAAGTGAAATCAGCCCTACATAAACCAACTCTGCCGGCAACCCCCGAAACGCTTTGGGAATATTGCAGATGCTCATGCAGCGCCTTCCTTGCTCCAGCAAAAATACAGCCAGAAGAAAGGAAAGGCCGATTCCCAAACCAAAAGCAGCCGCTTCCAGCCAGTTAAAACCGGAATATACGGTTAGTGCCATCGCGCCATAAGCGGCACAGTTGAAAAAAGCCATCGCCAACATCGCGCTATGATCATGGAACCAGTCCCGCTTTTTCCAGTTCAGCAACAGACAGGCAAATCCATATAGCACCGCCAAAAGCAGCACATATACCACCGGCCGCAGATATCTAGCATGCTCCCACTGCCCTATCGCCGGGTTAACAAGCGTTGCAAGTACAGAAGCAATTGTTGTGACCCCGGTTAACATCAGCCCAAACCGCCAAAGACTTTTTCGGCCAGCGGGAAGTATCAGCAAAGAAGTAATATCCAGCGCTCTGGAAAAAACCGCATTCTGCAGCACAAGCGTTGTTAAAAGCAGCGAAAAAATGCCAATTAGTGTGTTCACCGCTGAGTCCCCCATTTCTTTTTCTGCCGCCGGGCCAAGGCCGCGACATCATGTCCTCTGTCAATGCACCAGCGCAAAACAGCCGCCGCCACGCCGACTGTGATAAACCCTGCGAATGCATAAGCCACTGCCGGAAATCTCACCGACAGGGCAGTTGGGTTTCCCCAGAAGGTGCCATAGGCCAAAAATTCCCGCAGCGCTGAAACCGACAACACACAGATCGAAAACCCAATGGTATGGCAAATTCCTTCACAAAAGGCCCACTGTGGCTTTTTTTCCTGGCAAAGGGGTGCCCGAACCAGCCAAACCGTGTTCACCGCTACTGCAGAAAAATACAGGCCCAGGGAGTCAAACAGGTTTGGTGCGATCCCTCCGGCTAACAGACGTGCGGGGATCAACATGAGTGCCGCCAGCACTGCGCAGGCGATGGTGCGCACATACTGAGGAACCTTCTCCGGCAACATGCCGAGAAAGGAAGCCAACACCAGGACCGGGATTGTGACCATCCCAAACACCAAAGACAGGCCAACGCCATTTTTTACGGTAAAGCTTCCGACTACAGCCGGAGCTAAGGCCAATCCAGCCACCAAAACCGGATTTTTGACAAATACCAGATCAAGCTCTTTGCGCAGTTTTCTTTTCACTAAGTTTCGTTCTCGTTGCAAGGTAAACCCTCCTTAACCGGCGCAGAAGCCGTTCGCTGTACCGGTCCAGCGTAAAGCTGAACACATTCGTCAAAAGCAGTGCAAAAGCAAATGTCTGCTCCACCCGGCCAAACTGCTGGAACAAAATCGTAAAAACAGCCGCCAACGCGCCATAGGCCAAGCGGGAACTGGAGCGTTTCGGAAGGGTCCCCGGCTCGTTGAGCATAAAAATCCCTCCAAATACCCACATTCCGGTCGTTGCTTCATACACCAGCGACATGGGGCCGCTTTCCGGAATTCGGGGGAATAAAAGCATCGACAGAACCATAATTCCAAAAAAAGCCGCGGGAGCCTGCCAACTGATTGCTCCGCGGAACAGCAGATAAAACAGGCAGGCCGCCAGCACCAGAATATTGGTAAGTCCCATAGGCCCTAAAAACCTGCCCAGCAGGAGATCCCAAATATCGTTGGTTGGTACCCCGCCCTGAAAAAGGTTCCAGGCCGGGCCGTTGGAAAGCGTTGCCGAAACGCTTCCAAAAGGTTCCAGCTCAGCAAAAGGAACAGGATAGGAAAAGACCTGGGTAGGCCAGCAGGCCGCCGCAAAGGCAAATCCTGCAGCCGCGGGATTAAACGCACTCTGCCCTACTCCGCCGAATACATGTTTGACAAACACAATGGCAAATACCGAAGCGGATACCACCACATAATAAGGCGTTGCCGCAGACATCAGCAGCGGCAGAATCATACCGGTAACCACTGACGAAATATCCCGCAGATAAGGCCTTTTGCCTTCCAGCAGGATGCAGACAAAATCGCTAACCACTGCCGCTGCCGTAGAAGCCAGTCCCAGCAGCAGGGCTCTTAAACCAAAAAAGTAAAATGCCATGAAATACAACGGCAGCAGGGCGATGACCACATCCATCATGACAGCGAAAGCAGTATCGCGGTTTCGCACGTATGGCGCTATCGGTTTATATTGCAGCACGGTCAATCATCCTCCTTCACATGGCGCCGCCGCTTGATCTCCATTTTTGCCAGCTTAATATTTTCGGCAATATCGATTTTAGAAGGGCAGATATAAGAGCAGGTCCCGCAGCCGATGCAACGATGAATATCATAAAAGGCCAGCGCCTCATATTTACCCAGCTCAATATAGCGGTTGATGTAAAACGGAGTCAGGTTTTCCGGGCAGACTTCAGCGCAGCGGCCGCAGCCAATACACTGGTACCTGCGCTTTTTTTCTTCATCCCGCAAAGCCAGAACAGCCCGGGACATCGTCCCTATCGGATAACTGTCCGGATCTTCACAGACCTCACCGGTCATGCTTCCTCCAATGACGACATAGCCCGGTTCTTCAGCCAGGCCGCATCGTTCGAACAACTGAGTCGGCGTCATGCCGATAGAAACTTCCAGATTGGTCGGATTGGCCACGCAGGTTCCCGCCACCGTTACGAAACAGGTGGACTGGATACGATGCTCATATACCGCGCGATACAGATGGATCAGGCTGCAAATGCCGATCAGCACAGCCGGTCCGTCACTGTCAAAATCGTCCATCGTCCGAAACTCAGCGGGATAGCGTCCATGGATCCGGCGGATTTCCACCCCGTCAATATTTTTCGGGATCTTTATTTTCAGGTCTACGTCGCTTAAATTTTTATAAATGGCAAAATAAATCTTGGGATTGCCCACAGCCTTTGCCGCTAGCCGCAAACCTTCTCCTGCCTCTTTTTCCAAAAAAAGCAGCGGATTGAGCTGGCTGGATACATAAGGCTCATCATCGATGGCGTCTCCCACAGCGACCTTCACCTTCATCTGATGTGCTTTTGTCAATTTCTCATGCAAAAACAGCCCGTCCCGCTCGTCGACAATCCGGGCAAGGCGCGCAATTTCGATGATCTGTTCGCCGGAAAGCGCTGCGCCGTCATAAGGCAAATCGCTTTCGAACAGCATCCCCGCATAGTTTGAATTTAAAAAGGTGCGCAGCTTCCGGCGCAGGGCCGGTTCCTTGCGTTGTTCCAAAATGATTCCGCGGGTAAAATTTCCTGCCACCCACTTCACCCTTTCTCTTTTATTGGGAAAAACTTTCCCTCTTGCTCCTACCGGTCAAAAAACAACGTCTCTGCTTCCGATTCTCAGACTGTCCTTCCTACAGATGAAGCGCTACGCAAAATGGCTTCAATGGCATCCTGCCGGTCCGCAGCGCCAAACACCGCTGATCCGGCCACCAGCACATCCGCTCCAGCCGCTGCCGCCGTCCCGGCCGTGACAGCGTCGATCCCGCCGTCTACTTGAATCCAAAGGGAATCATGGGTTTTCTGCGCCCATCGGCGGAGATATTCCACCTTGGGCATCATCTGCGGCATAAATTTCTGCCCTCCGAACCCCGGCTCAACCGTCATTACCAACGCCAGATCCAGCTGGGGCAAAAATGGCTCCAGCACAGATACATCTGTCCCCGGTTTTACAGCCATTCCCACCTTGAGGCCCAATCCACGGATCACATCGATGGTTTTCCGAGCGTCCGCATCCGACTCGTAATGAAAAGTAATCATATCCGCACCCGCTTTGGCAAAAGAAGGAGCATAAGCCAACGGATCACTGATCATCAGATGAACGTCAAAAAACAACTGCGTTTTCGGGCGCAGCGACGAGACAACACAGGCGCCAAACGAGATATTCGGAACAAAATGCCCGTCCATTACATCGATATGAAGCATATGCGCGCCGCCGGCCTCTACATCGGCGACTTCCCGCTCCAACCTGGAAAAATCTGCGGATAAGATAGAAGGTGAAATTTGCAGCATAAAGATCCCCTTGCAACAGCCGTTCAGGCTTTTCAAATTGGTATTACAAGTATCAGGAAAAAGGCGTTCGCCAAGTGGTTTCTTCGCTTTTCTTGGAAAGCCTGATTCATCGCACAGGGAAAAAGCCTTACGTCAAAAAAGCCTGGCACATTCCAGCCCCGATTTCGCTGATACAAGGCATAATACGGGTATATTCTAAATCATCTGTCGGAAAACGTCAAATAAAATGAGCCGATTTTTACAATTTGGTCATATCCCAAGCGAATTGGCAGCCTTCCGATTTTCTTGCAGTAAGTAATTTTCAAAAGAGACTTGACCTGGAGCCAACTCCATGTGTTATCCTATTTACAGCTATTTGCCCATGGTTTGCAAATCAATCGGTTTGCTGTTATAATGGTTTCAATCAATGGGAGGAAAAAGGATCGATCTGGAAAGGACTGGTGAACCACATGAAACACAATTTGTTGGAAAAATTGGGCGTCAGTATTCCGCAGCTGGGCCTTGGCTGTATGCGTCTGCCAACGGATAATGATACCATCGATTATGCCCATGCGCAGAAAATCGTGGATTACGCAATGAAAAACGGCGTCAACTATTTTGATACCGCATATATGTATCACAATGGCGAATCGCAGTATTTTCTTGGCAAAGCCCTTGCCAAATACCCCCGGGAAAGCTATTTTTTGACCAATAAGCTCCCCATCTGGTATTGCAAAGAGCCGGCTGATATGGAAAAAATCTTCCAAGATCAGTTGCAGCGCTGCCGGACCAGCTATTTCGATTTTTATTTTATGCATTCCATGAACGATGAGCACTGGAAAATGGCAAAAGACTTAGGGCTGGTCGAGTTTATGAAGCAGAAAAAGAAGGAAGGCTCCGCAAAGGCTATCGGCTTTTCTTTCCACGGCAATCTGCCATTGCTGGAAGAAATGGTGGAAGCCGCCGAATGGGATTTCGTTCAGCTGCAATTAAACTACCTGGACTGGGATAAGCAGAATGCCAAGGGCTTTTATGAAGTGCTGGAGAAAAAAGGGATTCCCTGCTTTGTCATGGAGCCGGTCCGCGGCGGATACCTGGCTACTTTGACGCCCAGCACGCAGGAAGTGTTCCAAAAAGCTGCACCGGAGCGTTCCATGGTCTCTTGGGCTTATCAGTGGCTTTTATCCAAGCCTAACGTTAAAGTGGTGCTGACCGGTTCCTCTTCTTTGGAACAATTCGTAGAAAATGTCAGCCTATTCAATACCCTGCCCCCCTTGTCCGAGAAAGAGTCAGCGGTGATTGACGACGCGATCCGGGAACTTAACGCTATTCCAACTGTGCCCTGCACCGGCTGCCGCTATTGCATGGATTGCCCTGCCGGAGTGGATATCCCCGCCGTATTTGCCGCGTATAACTACCGGGCCAGCCACCATACGACGGCACAGGTTCGCAAAAAATACGAGGAAATCCCCGCAGGCGCCAGGGCAGATGCCTGTGTCAACTGCCGGGCTTGCTGTGATAAATGCCCGCAGTCTATTGACATCCCGGCAGAACTCGCCCGTATCAAAGAAGAAATTTACGCTGAATAAACCGATGCAATTCCATGCCGCGCCAAATGGCGCGGCATGGTGCTATTGAATGCGCAGCTTTCGCTTTCCGGCTATTCACGGGCCTCTTCGGCCACCAAAAAACTGGCCGCGCTTGTGCTTTGCATCGTAATCGAGGCCTTCTTCATCTTATGACCCCGATTTGTCTGGTGCTACTCAAAAGGCCCTCCCTCCTGAAGAAAGGATGTCTCTGTATTTTCATCCCCTTTGGGTGCGCGTGCGCGCCCAAAGGGGATTTCTTTCATTCTTGTTGGGGCGCCATTCTAACGGTATTGGCGTCATTTCGCCTGATGCAGACTGCTCTGACACCGAAAGCAAACCCACATTCATAACAAAAACAACAATAAAAAGGGGCCCGGCACAGCCGAGCCCCTTTTTATTGTTTACCAGTACCGATTTTGATTGTTTTTCATTTCCCGGCGAAAATTGCGGCGCTGGGCGCCATATTTTTTTTCATTTTTCAAAAAACGAATGAAATCACCGCCGAAGAACAGGAAAAAATTGATCAAAGAAGCGATAATCGCCGCTCTAGTGGACCAATCTCCAAAAATCAACTGAATGCCAAAGAGAATCCAGTCCACATAAGCCAAATACTTCATTTTGATCGGAAAGAAGAAGAACAATAATATTTCGTGATCTGGGAACAGGAACGCAAACGCCAAAAACAGCGACAAGTTTAAATAGGTGCTGGTACCGTACCCTGTAAAAAACGCTGCAATGATCGCGCCAATCCATCCAAACAGATAATATAGATTGAAACGGAATGTCCCCCAGACATTTTCCAGTGTACTACCCAGAAAATAGTAAAAATACAAAAAGAAAAACAGCGAGATAATCGACGTAGTAGGAGGTACAAAAATAAAAGTAATAAAACGCCAGAACTGTCCATGGACCGCCGCTTGCGTAAATAACGCCAAATAACTGCTTAGACTGACTCCCCTCACCGAAAAAATCACATCTCCAATGAAGACCGCTGCGATGGTGATAACAATGTATAGCATCAGATTGGGAATGCCCCATCGCCCAAATTTTCGCTCTAACTTGTCCAGCCAACTCATACATTTCCCTCACAATCTTTCCGGCTTTTTCATTACCGGACCAGTATCGTTCCAAACCTGCAGCCATATTTTCAGCGTATCTTCAGGGATGGGCCAGCCGCAAGGCAGTTTCTAACAACGCCAGGTGTTTTTGTGCACCGGACGTTTTATGTACCAATGTTTGGCATTATGTGAAATAATTATAACATAGTCTTGACAAAAAGAACATTTCTATTCTGTAAATTTTAGAAAAATTTCTGAATCACAATAAAAAATAATTGAATTACAGATAATATTTATTGACAAACAATAAGTATATTGATATACTAAATAAAACGTTGCCAAAGGAGAATTCATATGAAAATCAGCATTACGGGCAAAGGCAGTCTGGGCTCCCTCTTGGAAAAACTCTGCTGGGTTCTGCTGTTTGCCGGTCTCGTGATTGTAGCAGCTCTTCCATGGATTTTAGATTATTACGGCAGTCTTTTCTGGCAAGACCTGGGAACAGATTATATTCGCATTCTTCTGGTATTGTACCCTTCCGCTTTTATGGGCCTAGCTGTCATTTGGCAACTACGAAAAATTCTGGTAAATGTAAACGGCGGCAATCCCTTTTCTCTGGAAAATGCCCGCCGGGTAAGGAGCGTCTCGATCTGCTGCCTGGTCGTAGGGATCCTGTTTTTAGCCGGGATCGTACCCTCGCTATTGGCGCCGATGCTGGGGCTGGCATTTTTGTTTTTATCCGCCCTGGCGCTGGTGCTGTCCGAGCTTGTCAGACAGGCCGCCATTTATAAGGAAGAAAACGACCTGACCATTTAGGAGGTGCCACTGTGCCGATTATTGTAAACCTGGACGTCGTCATGGCGCAGCGGAAGATCTCCGCTACCCAGTTGGCTGAGAAAGTAGGGATTACTCTGGCCAATTTGTCCATTTTAAAAAACAATAAAGCAAAAGCCATCCGTTTTTCCACGCTGGAGGCATTGTGCCGTGCGCTACATTGCCAGCCCGCAGATTTGCTGGAATATGCGGAAGAAAACGATTGTCAGGAGGGAAATCAATGAATCAAGACCCCACGGGAAACAAACCGCTTTCCTCTTCCAAACCGCCGGTTTATATCCCACCGGTGCGGCGGCCCGGCCAGACGCCGCCTATGTATCATCCCCCATCCGAACCGCTGCATGAGCAGCTCGCCCAGGACGGCAAGACCAGTTTGGAAAAAAGAGAGCATCCGGACTCGGCCAATCGACAAACCGGCCCGGCCGCCGCATCAAAAAGTCCGGCGGCTCCTCCGGCCTCCCAACCGGACGCCCCAACTCCCGGAACTGTTCCAGCGGCGGGAAGAAAAAGCTCCGCCGCTGCCGGGACCGCTGGCTTTGCCTCCCCTTCCGCGCCTCAAAACACCCGAATACCTCCGCCCGGATACTACCAGCCGCTTCCCCGTAAACAGAGAGCAGACTACCAATACCTTGCCAAGCGCAGCTTTACTTCCAAAGGCTCGATGGCCGTCCTGTTTTCCGTTTTGTTCAGCGCCCTTTTTACCGAGCTGGTACTCTGGGGAAATATCGGTCTTTCTGTTTTGATTCTGACAGTTTCTTATTGCGCGTTCTGCTTTTGGTATTTTCGCGATTCCGAACGCCCATTTTCTCCTGGGGCACTGCTGATAACCATCCCCATTATCATGCTCACTGCCGGTTTTTGCCTGACCGTCAGTCCTTCTACTCACTTTATCACCGTCCCCTTTTTCCTCTGCCTGCTGGCGGCACAAACGGCTCTTTTAGGCGGCATGCCGTATCGCTCCTTTTTCTCTTGGGAAACCTTCTGCACCCTATGGGCGCATTTGGTCGATGGGCCGCTGTCCTTTCTGGATTTCCCTTTTCTGGTCATGCGGGGACGCGACAAGGAAGGAAATCGGCCAAAGAATTTTTGGAAGATCTTTCTTGGTATTTTGTGTGCGCTGCCGGTAGTTGCGCTGCTGTTGTGGCTGTTTGCCAGTGCCGACGCCGTTTTCCGCGCCGGATTGCAGGCCCTTGTCCAATGGCTCCGCATTGACTGGACCCATCTTTTCTCGGATCTGCTCGTCGGCTTTTTAGGCGGCATTTTTCTGTCCGCTACTCTGCTATACTGCCGGGGCGCTCTTCCCAAAAAGCCCAATCCGGTCAACTGTAAACGCTTTCTGGATCCTCTGTTCGCTGTGCCTTTCTTAGGACTGATCGACCTTTCGGTTCTGGCTTTTACCTTTGTTCAATTCGCCTATCTGTTCGGTGGAGAAAGGGGCAGCCTTCCCGGGGGATACACTTATGCTGAATATGCCCGCCAGGGCTTTTTTGAACTGGCTGCCTCCTTGTTTTTCATCTTCTTCGTCGCCCTTTTCGCCATGGCCTTTTGCAAAACGGATCGCCACGGCCTTTACATGGTAGTTCGTCTGGAACTACTGCTGTTAAGTGCAGGCGGAGGCGTCATCCTCTGTTCTGCGGTAAAACGGATGCTGCTGTATGTGGAGGTTTACGGACTGAGCATCAAACGGGGATTGACCCTATGGTTCATGGCAACCGCCGGAATCTGCTTTGTTTTCCTGGCAGTGCGGTGTCTTTGGCGCCGCTTTCCGCTGGCCAAATGTACTGGAATTGCTGTTATCGTCATGATTTGCCTTCTTTCCCTGTTCCCGATGGATGGTTTCGTAGCCAGATACAACGTCAACGCTTATCTGGCAGGCCGCACTGAAACTGAAGTGGATTACTACTACTTGGAGGATCTTTCTGTTTCCGCCCTGCCCGCCATGGTAGATCTGTATCTTCATGAACCATCTGACGATTTGGCCTGGGCTATCAACCAACAAATTCGCGACAACGAACGCCGTCATCCCGTTTGGGGATGGACGGTTGACCAGATCGGTATCCAGAAGAGCATCCGCCTGTTTCGCCAGGCAAGCGGGGAGACTTCTTCCGGCACCGGAAGCTGATTTTAATATGTCGGTTCCATGCAGTGCAACACAAGAGCTGCCAGACTTTTCCTGACGGCACTGTCTTCTGCATCATCGGCCTATTTCCGAGTTTGTGCTGCAGGTTCATCCAATAAATATCCCCCGGCTTGGCCGGGGGATATTTATATCAATGTGAAGCTGCTCCATAACACCAGAGAAGGCAGCCCCGGGCTTTTTCTGCTTCGAGAATGGTAGGTGGGCAGTTGGCCCTGGTGTTTACTTTACTGGATATCCCGTGCTGTTCCATGATCTGATTCGTTGTTTTAAGGAAATCATGTACACGCCCGATTCCCAGATAAGCTGTGGCCTGGTAAAGCATCTCCTTGATGGCCACCGGCTCCATGCCGCTGTTTAATGCGGCATGGAGCATATGCTGGTATTCACTCATACCCTGGCACCCCAAAAGTGATGACAATACGCACAGCAACCGCTCCCTCTCTGTCAGCTTGCTGGCTGAGGGAACTTCTTTTTGTGAGAACGCAATGACAATATTTACCCATTCCGGATCAGTAGCATCTAAATAGCTGGATGTGCCCTGAAACAAGCTGTCCATATTTCTATTTTGCTTTGCTTGCATGAGAAGTTTATCCTCCTTTATGAATGAGACATCGTCTGAGCATTGGCCTGAATAATTTCCTGCAAAGCGATGTGCTTATTGCGGTAGCGGGCCTGTGGATTTTTCTCCGGGGTTGTGAGCTGGATGGCCTTGTGAGGGCAAGCATGGGCGCAAGCCAAGCAGGTCTGGCAATTGCCTGGCGTGTGCACCGCCTTGCCATTCACCACATGGATGGAGCCGGAGGGACATACTTTCTCGCAAACCCCACAGCCCACACAGCTTTCCACCACACTTAGCAGGTGCTGCCAAGCATCCGGCGGCATCTGGCTCATCCGGTTCAGGAACTCCTGATGGGAGGCCCGATCCTGGTCGGTCACAGGGGAGATCCAGTGCCGGCGAGATGTTACATCCGCCACAATATTTGCTAGCTGGCCTTCCACATCTTTATCCAGGCGCTTTTGTTCCTCCATGTCAAAGCTGGGCAGCCAATTATCCACCATTAGCACCACATTGATATAGGCGATCTGAATGCCACGTTCCTGACAAAGCTGATGGGCCAATTCGGCTGCCCCGCCATGCCGGTTCCCATAAGTCAGAACCATATAGAAATATTCCGTTTGAAAGGTTGCCTTTTTCAAAAATTCTTTCACCATAGGCGGTACTTCATGGCCGTAAACAGGAGCGACCACACCGATGGAATCTGCTGAAAACATCAGTTTCTCCTGCCGCATAACCTGCGGAATACTGATGGGAGCTTCCTCCAACTGTTTGGCCACATACAGGCTGTTGCCTGTTCCCGTAAAATAGAAAACCATAAGTTTGTCTCCCTTCTCTCAATCCTGCACCACAAACGAATTTCTGCTATAATCAAATGGATTCAATCGCTTGTTACTACCGATTATAATTTCCGATTGTTACAACCGGTCAAGAGATTTTTCAAAAAAATTCTTGAATTTTTTGTGAAGAAGTTGGAGGTGTTCATAATTTACATTACGATGCAGATACGAAAGGAGGCCGACCTGACGTATCAGGCCTTAAAGTTTTACTGCAACGAAGGGCTGATTCCCAATATCAAGATGAACTCCTTTCGGAAAATCGCCTCGATGTAAGCAACCTCATCCGAACAGATCAATAATATGAAGTAAAAAAGGACGCCCTCCCGCAGGAAGGCATCCTTTTTCCATCTTATAATCCATCTTATAACAGCATTGCACCTGTACCCGCCAAGATGAGGGCCAGTCCCACCTTAGCTTTCCGGCTGAGCTTTTCTTTCAGCACCAGGCTGGAGAATACAATAGTCACCAAAATGCTCAGCCTGTCAATGGGGACCACCACGCTAGCCAAGCCATCCTGCAGTGCTCGGTAGTAACACAGCCAGGAAAGGCCGGTGGACAGGCCGGACAAAATCAAAAACAGCAGCGTGCTGCCGGTGATCTGTCCAATGGTGTTTTGGGAGCCTACCACAAACACCATCAGCCAGGAGAAGGCCAGCACCACCACCGTGCGGATCGCAGTGGCCAGAGTGGAGTTGATGTGCTCAATCCCGATTTTCGCCAGCACTGCCGGGATAACCAGCATGAGAATATTCGATAGAAACAGTCGTTTTTGAACTGTCATGTTGTGCGTCCCTTCTTTTTTAAGGATACCACTCAATTATAAAATAAGATTAAACTGGGACGCAACTGTGCAAATTTATTGAGGTACTACTCGTCATCATCGTCATTCAAAAATGATCAGATGCCCCCGTAGAGGAAATCGGAAGAAATTCTGTGATTTCCTCTGCAACACCTGGGATGAAAGATTGTGCATAAAAAAGAAGCGTACTTATCAAAACTTACCTGCTGTGAGATCCAACTTTGTGTTCTGTGGTTTTGTCAAAATTACCTACCCTCTGTAAAACAGCTGTTACCCCGCGCTCCAATAAGAAACTTAATAAAATAAAACTAAAAAGCAGCAGAAGAGTGGGAGACGTGGGAAGGACCACCTGCAACGTGGAATGGAACAGGAATACCGCTGTAAAAAAAACCACTGTCATGGTGCCACATAGGAAAAGCCGCAGTTTATTAAAGGGCCAGCTCGCTTTGAAAACCGCTTGGATTCCCACACTTCCTACCAACAGATAAAATAGAATATTGGATTGTTCAGTGGGAAGCGGCATCGCCCGGGACAGAACCGTCAGTATTAGGTAGCAGAGCAGAATCGCCGCCGCATTGGGGAAGGCCCGGCTCATTACAGAGGGAAGAAACCGTCTTGTAATCTTTCGGTCATCTGGTTCAAAGGACATGAAAAAGGCAGGATATCCTTCGATCACCAGGTCAATCAGCGTCACTTGAATGGGAACAAGGGGGAATGGAATGTTCAAAATCAAGCAAACGATGGAGAGCAGCACAGAATAGATGGTTTTTACAAAGAATACACCTGCTACCCGCGTAATGTTGTTGACCACCCTGCGTCCTTCGCTCAGAACAGCCGGAAGAGAAGAAAAATCAGAATCCAACAAAACAACTTGGGATACCTGGCGGGCGGCGTCGCTGCCTTCCGCCACGGCAATGCTGCAATCTGCTTCTCGAAGGGCCAAAAGGTCGTTGACGCCATCTCCGGTCATGGCTACGGAATGGCCGTTTTTCTGTAATGCCTGGACGATTTGCTTCTTTTGCAACGGCGATACCCGTCCAAAAACAGAATAGGACAGCGCCGCTTTTTCGATTTCAACCGGGTCGTCTATCTGGCACATGTCGATGTACTTCTCAGCTGTTGGGAAGCCAGCCTGCTTTGCCAGTGCGGACACCGTGACGGGATTGTCGCCAGAAATCAATTTTAGCGCCACGCCTTCCTTCTGAAAATAGGAGAGTGTTTCAGCCGCGTTGGGACGGATTGGATCGGAGATCACAAGAATTGCCAGGACTTGTACTTGCGGCAAAGGACCTTCCGGAAAAACTGCGTCCTGTGTAATGCCCGCCATCAGTACACGCTTTCCCGCCTGGACCTCTCCCTGCAGATTTTCCTCCCATCCCCCTGCTCCCAAACGCTCAGGCGCGCCCGCTACAAAATAACCAACATTTTTCAATTCTACGGCGCTCCACTTGCGCTCTGAAGAAAAGGGAATCCGCTGTCCAGAAACAAACGCAGTGTTTTTTTCAAAATAGGCGTTTAATGCTTGAAATGTGGCGTTATTATCATCGGTGAATTGCAAAAAGGCCCCCATTAGTTTTTCAAATTCCATCCTGCGGCCCAACGCCGTTACGGTTACCTGTTCTACCTGCATTTTTCCCTGGGTCAGAGTTCCTGTTTTGTCCAGACAGAGAGTATCCACATGGGCGAGCGTTTCTAAGGCAAAGAGTTCTTGTACAAGAACCCGCTTTTTAGAAAGCGTGATGATTCCTACCGCCAGGCTGACGCTAATGAGAAGCACTAATCCTTTTGGCAACATTCCAAGTAATCCGGCAGCCGTGGTGACAACTGCGTGATTGACCGTATCCCCCCGGACGAAAAAGGCTTCCAGAAAGAGCAAGATTCCCAAGGGCGGAATGAAGAACCCCGTAAAACGGGTCACTTTCTGCATGGAAGAGAGCAGTTCTGAATGAACGCCACGCAGTCTTTTGGCCTCGCTGGCAATTTTGGCTGCATAATTCTCTGCTCCTACATGTTCGACACGGGCTCGGCATTTTCCGCTGACAATAAAACTGCCGGATAAAAGATGACCACCAGCTGATTTGGGAACTGGGTCCGACTCCCCTGTCAGGAGGGATTCATTTACTTCCACTTCACCAGCCAAAATCACCGAATCAGCACATACCTGTTTTCCGGCCTCCAACTCCACAACGTCTTCCTCCACGAGTTCCTGTACAGGCACTTCTAAAGCTTGTCCATCCCGAATCACTTTTGCTGTGGGCATCGACAGAAGGGAAAGCCGGTCTACCAATTTTTTCGCATGGAGCTCCTGCACGATCCCAATGAGAGTATTTAAGGCGATGATGAGGATGAACAGCATATTGGACCATGCACCAACCAGGGCTAGCGCAATGGCAATCAACGCATTAAACAGATTAAACAGGGTGCAGATATTATCTTTCAAAATCTGCCCGGTTGATTTTGTGACCTTCTCAGGGATAACGTTTTGTTTTCCCTCTTCTTTTTTGCGCTTGACCTGTGCGGAAGTGAGGCCGGCGAAATTCAGAGGCTTATTATTGTATAAATCCATTAAAACAGCTCCTCTCCATTCAATGTCAGTATTTACGATAATGCTTACAGATAAAAGTCCGTTAAACCAATCTTAAAAGATTTATAAACCAAACACCCTAAATTCCTTTATTTACCCAGCCACCATATGCGGCTGGGATGGCGTTTGAACCGGAACCTGATCATACGGCAGAGCTGCTCGGAAAATTCCGTCTCCCCTTGTCATAGTAGGCAAGGCAGGCGGCAATTTTCCCCGGTTCGGACAATGGGCCCGATGGGGGATATAAGCCGGGTCGATCCTAGTAAGCAAAGCACAATTTAGACGCCGTGATCCCTTTCCAGTTCTCCCAGTCAAAATACACAGCGTTTGGACGCATGGTTTCGGCATAATACTCACTGTACGATTCCGGCCTGTATTGGACACACCGGTAGTGCCGCCCTTGTAGAGATAAATCCCATCATGCTCCATGTAGCGCCATGCCTTGGGGATGATACCGCCTGTGATCAGTTCCGGGGATTGAGAGAAATTCCCCTCAAATCCTTCCGGCACCACCCAATAGCTGCCATTCAAAGGCAGCCCCTTGCACACGTCGATGATTCCCTTGGTACCGTTGCGGCTCAAGCCCAGGGGTTTCAAAATTTTACCCACAAAGGCGCGGTTTTTGGGAATGACCCGCCGTTCCAGCCAATGGATGATGCCCTCGCCATTCTTACGAACACGCCAAGCACAGGAACAGAAGCATGGCCATGAGCAGGAACAGGGGCTTTCTCAATGCTTTTCGTGTTACCTTCTTGAAAGTGGTCGCAAAAAAAGCACATCGCTCCGGATGTACTGCTTACGGCTGGATTCTGTTTGCTGTCTAAAAAGAAGAAGCGCACCAAACGTTTTCAACTTTATTCGCCATAACTGCAAGCCTGGGATTTTTGAGAGAATCTGTCTCTCCAAATATCTTCTTTGTAGGCTGTTTAGGTTGTACGAGTGGGGCGAGATATATTTAAAATTCCGCTTTTTCATAGGGCGTTCCTCCTTTACGTTTTCATTATATATGGAAAGAACGCTACGCCGCAAATGTGCGATTTTCAATCAGACAGAAGCTGGCTGGCAAAAATATGTATTCACATTTACCTTCAGCTTTTTCTGTGCGGCAAGGATTTTATCGTGTTCTTTACGGCGCGGAATGACAGCTCCTCTTTCCCGACCAGAATAAGTTGTTTGGTCTAGTCCAATCGCCTTGGCCATTTGCATTTGAGTTAAGGAAAGCACCCGCTGTACTCTTTTCAAAAGAGAGAAGTGCAGATAATCTACAAAGGCAGTATAACAACTATCCAAAACACAAAAAGCCCCTTTGCCTGGCAGCAGAGGGGCTTAATAGACTGCGGATTATTTTACAATTTCGCCGTAAACTTCGCCGGCACACCCGGCGGCATTCGATTCGTCAGTATCGATGTGCATGGCCAGCGCAAAATTGGGGCTGACACGAACCACAACGTCGTCAAAAATCAAAGAGCGCCCATTTGTATCGATTTTGACCTTTACAATCTCTTTATCGGCAACGCCCAAGCTCTGCGCATCTTCAGGAGTGGCATGGATATGGCGCTTTGCAGCGATTACGCCCTCGCTTAACTCCACTTCGCCGCAAGGTCCTACCAGCTTACACGGCGCGCTGCCTGCGATGTCCCCGGACTCTCTTACCGGAGCGGAAACGCCTAATGTCCTAGCGTCAGTCAAAGAAACTTCAACCTGCGTAGCGGAACGAACCGGACCCAGGATCGTTACGCCGGAAATGGTTTTTTTAGGGCCGACAATATCAACCCGTTCCGTGCAGGCGAACTGCCCCGGCTGGGATAAATCCTTTTTGGGGGTCAGCGCCGCTCCTTTACCAAACAATGTTTCCAAATCCTGTTGCGTTACATGGACATGCCGGGCGGACGTTTCTACCAATACCTTATTGCTCATATTTGATTTCTCCTCTCGAAAGGCGCATAACGCCGGCTCAAAATTTCTATTTTTATTATACATAAGAACATTTTTTCCTGCAAGAGTAAAAAGAACAAAAGAAAGAATTACACCGAATTTCTTCGATTTTTTGTTGTGAAAATCTTAACGAAATCTTTGTTTCCCTCGGGCAGATGTTCACTGAAAAGACATATTTTCCTTTTCGTACTGTGATATAATATCAGAAAAAACACAGAATCATCACACAGGAGTCTGCTATGTTGATCTGGACTCAAAGTTATTCGCAATGGTTTTCCGTTCATCTGGCGCTGTGAATGGAGCAGGTTTTCTGCTCATGTGCAATGGCAATCACACGCTGGAAAAGACGGCTGGCGAATCCTCCGCAAAAGTCTTTTTTGTCATGGTGCTTCCGGGTGGTATCCCCGGTTACCTTGTCGGAATGTCTCTGTTCCGTTACAGGACTCTCAGCCGGCACTTCTGCTGGGGATTGTCTCTGATCCTGATTTTCCCAATGTGCATAACCGTCTGGATCGTACGCCGCATGAACTGGCTGTGCTGAAATAACCGTGCATGATTTTGCATATATCCCGAAAGGAGCTACAAAATGAAAGAAAAAAAACAAATGAGCCGCGTCAAGCAAACACTCATCTGTCTGGCGATAACTCTGGTCGTGGGGCTGGTCTATTTTTATTTCGAGCTGCCTGCGCTCAATCTGCATTCGCCGGCATTTTATACCTTTGTCTTTATCCTGTGCGCAGTGTACTGTGTCTGCGCCGTTTTCACCTCCCGCATTGGGTTGACCAGCGAAGAACGTCAGCTATTACAGGTTACCGGTTTTCGCGAATTTTTCGCCATGATGAAACGCCATTGCATGATCCCTTTTTTCCTGTGTCTTGCGCTAATCGTCCTGTATTTGGGGGGATCGCTGTTTTCCAGCGTCATCCTTCGTTCCGGTTCTTACACCAAGCTGCTGACGGTAGAACAGGGTGATTTTGCTGCCGATGTCGAGGAAATTTCTTTCGACCAGATCCCCATGCTGGACAAAGACTCCGCCTCCAAGCTTGGCGACCGAAAACTGGGGGAGCTTTCCGATATGGTCAGCCAGTTTGAAGTGTCTGACCAATACAATCAGATCAATTACAACGGCCGGCCGGTTCGGGTAACCCTGCTGGAATACGGTGATTTGATCAAATGGTTTACCAACCGCAGCAACGGGATTCCCGCCTATCTGGTAATCGATATGGTGACCCAGAATGTGGACGTAGTCCGCCTGCCAGAGGGCGAAGGTATCCATTATTCCACTTCGGAACATTTCGGCCGGTATCTAATGCGCCATCTGCGTTTTCAATATCCTACCTTCATGTTTGATACCCCTGTATTCGAAATCAATGAAGAAGGCGAACCTTACTGGATTTGTCCCAAGCTGGAAAAAACCATCGGTTTATTCGGCGGCACTGATATCAATGGCGCTGTGCTGGTCAACGCCATCACCGGTGAAAGCCAGTATTACGAGGAAGTTCCCACTTGGGTTGACCGTCTGTATTCCGCTGAATTGATTATGCAGCAGTACGACTATCACGGACAATATCAAAATGGTTTCCTCAACTCCATTTTCGGGCAAAAAGGCGTCACCGTTACTACCAGCGGCTATAACTATATCGCTATGAACGATGACGTTTATGTCTACACTGGCATTACTTCAGTGGGGGAAGACCAGTCCAATGTGGGTTTTATCCTCACCAATCAGCGCACCAAAGAAACCAAATACTATCCTTGTGCCGGCGCTACGGAATATTCGGCTATGAATTCTGCAGAAGGCGTAGTACAGCATCTGAATTATAAAGCAACCTTCCCCCTGCTGCTCAATATTCATGCGGAGCCAACCTATTTTATTGCGCTAAAGGACAATGCGGGTCTGGTTAAAATGTATGCCATGGTCAATGTCCAGCAGTACCAGATTGTTGCGACTGGTTCATCCGTTTCGGAATGTTCGTCCAACTACTCTAAGTTGTTGACCCAAAATCATATCGTCGAGGAGTCAGAATCCCTGCCGGACGACGAAATCACCGGTAATATTGCCGATATCCGCAGCGCTGTCATCAATGGCAACACAGTGTTTTACATCCAGTTGGAAAACAGCCCGGTTTATTACGCCGTTTCCGCAGAGGCTAGCGAAATAGCGGTTATTCTCAATGTGGGTGACCGGGTTACCATCCGATATGCCCCTGACGAGAGTGAAATTTTAACTGCTGTTTCCGTCGAGCGATAACCGTCTTTCCAAAAGTGTTTTACCCTCCTATCGGGAGAAGAAAAAAGGAGCGATGAGAACATCGCTCCTTTTGTTTACTTTTCTTATTTCTTTTTCTTGCCCAAGACGCTCAGTACAACCACAGCTACGATCAAAACGCCCGAGCCAATCAGAAGCCACATAACAGGACCTGCAATGCTGTTGTCACCCGCATAAACTGTCACAAGGCTTGCCGCAAATCCAAAAACAGCCGCGAACATTGCGGCCAATTTTTTAAAAAACATGGTCTTTCCCCTTTTTTCTGTAAAATCTGAGTTCTGTTTACTATTATAGGAAACCATTCTACAAGTGTCAAGGGAACAAATCAGAAAAAGCTTTGTTTGAACCGAAAAAAAACGGATATCCTAACCATTATGAAAATATTTTTAGAATTCCATGCTGAAAGGGGCCACACCTGTGATTTCCGTTTTTATTCTCGGGGGTGCCGGAAAACCAAAAAATATCAGTTCCCTGCGGGATATCCTTCGAAAAAACTGCACCATCGCTCTGATTGGAGAACAACAATTTTTTTCGCAATGCGAAAATCCTGATTTTGCCCTGGTGGAAATCGAAAATCTTTCCCGCATTACTGCGCCGAATGCCATTATCCTTTGCAAGGAGCCCTTTGAAGTGCCGAACGGTGTCCTTCTCCCAGCAGACGCCGTTGGCCTGCTTTCTTCAGACAATCTAAACGCCGCCGAATGGATTCGCCGCTGTGGCATCCGCGCTATAACGCTGGGCATGTCTAGTAAAGATACGCTGACTTTGTCCAGCATTACATCGGATAGTGCCGTCCTTTGCTTACAGCGCGCTATCAGCGATCTTTCCGGCAATACGCTGGATCCAGTAGAAATTCCTCTTTCTCTTTCCCGCCGCTACGACGCTTTTTCCATTCTATGCGCTGCGGCCATATTTATTCTCAGCGGCAAAATTGACATTTTGAAACAGATTCTTTTTTAAAAAATTGGCAGGTATCTTTTTAGCAGCACTGACGATAATAATAGCACAAACGCAACAAAAATTTGAAATAGAAAACCAAAGGAGTGTCACACTATGACCAGCAACAACAAAATCGTTGTTCCCGAGGCGAAAGCCGCTATGGAGAAATTCAAAATGGAAGCTGCCAACGAGGTTGGCGTTAACCTGAAGCAAGGCTACAATGGCGACCTGACCTCCAGAGAGGCCGGTTCTGTCGGTGGCCAAATGGTCAAGAAGATGATCGAAGCGTACGAAAATTCTATCAAATAAGTTTTCTTCGCTTACGAAAAGGAGTATGCCTTTGGCATACTCCTTTTTCTTTCTACAGTTTTTTGTTGCGAATTTTCGGGAGAAACAGCCCTATTTTTTGTCCTGAAACAGGTTTCCGCCGCTACAGTCGATTCCCACAATCAGGGGAAAATCTTCGAATTCTAGGCGCTTGACTGACTCACATCCCAAATCCTCAAAAGCAATGACTTCACATTTTTTTATACATTTTGCAGCCAATGCGCCAGCGCCGCCCAAAGCACAGAAATAAACCGCCTGGTTGCGGATAATCGCTTCACAGACATCCTTGTTTCGCTGCCCTTTTCCAATCATGCACTTTAACCCCATGTCCAGCAAACGCGGGGCATACGGATCCATCCGGCCTGCCGTAGTAGGCCCACACGCACCAATCGCCAGATGCGGCGGCGTCCCTGTAGGGCCAGCATAGTAAATCGCCGCTCCCTTAATGTCAAAAGGGAGAGGTTTTCCTTCATCCAGCAAACTAAAATACCGTTTGTGGGCCGCGTCACGGGAAGTATACACCGTACCAGACAGCAGCACCCTCTGCCCGGCATGCAGCTTGGGAGCCCATTCGTCCAGTTGATTTACATTCAATTTGATTGTATCCATTATGAACACCCTTCCTGTCTTACATTTTCCTCTTGGAGCCTCACCGAAAATTTTGATCCAGATGAAACGGCGCAAAGGTGCGTTTTTCTCCAGCCGTATCTTCTGATACGCTTTTTGCTGGATCCGCTCCCAGCTTTTCCAATTTACGGTCCAAAAGCTCCAGGGTTTCACGCAGTTCGCTGCGCATCTGCTCTACATTTTGTTTGAACTGCAAAAAATCCGCGTTCATTTTTTCCAGCCGCTCCTCTTTTTCCCGGGTCACGGCGCGCGCCTCTTCTTTTGCCTTCTCCACAATGAGATCTGCCTGCTGTTTCGCATCAATTACCAAAGAGCCGATCTTCATGGCGATTTCGTCATATTTTTTTGCTTTAAAAGAATGGCTTTCCGCCTGGAACTGCAACTTGCGCGTTCGCTCATTCATCTGTTTGATCTCTTCGTCTTTATCTGACAACAGTTTTTGTTGCCGGGCCATCTCCTGATTCAGCTGGTTGATCAGTTCCTCCATTTCCCGGGACTTTTTTTGCTGAGCCTCCTCGCGTTCTACCGCTGCGGCTTTCTCCTCTTCCGAGGGAAGCTGGCCCTTCAATTCCGAAACCCGCGCCTCCAATGCCGCGATTTTTCCATCCAGCTCTTCTTTCAGTTTTTGACTATCGGCATTCATCTGGTCGATATAGCTTAAAACAGCCGCTTTTTGGAAGCCGCCAAAAGCCGACGTTTTGAAAATCACCGGATTACTCATACCATACCTCCATCTGAATTCGCCTGGCAGCGATATCTTTTCCGCCATGCTAACGTCATCATCGTTCCCAGTAAAATAAAAAGCCGCTGCCACATCGGTATCTTTTCCTGCTCGGCCAAAGCCCATAACACGCCTTGCTGCTACGCCCGCACAAAGATGGATGCCGGCCGCTTTATTTTCAATCCGCAGGGAAGATTTTTCCCCGCACGCTGTATGCGTTTATTATAGCATGGTCTGGACAAAAATAAAAGAAAAAACGGCAAAAACACCTACTTTTCCTTCTTCTTTTCTTTTTCAGCCGGAGGAAATGCCTGCTCTACCAATACATCGCACATCCGCTTGGTCATATGGGAAATCCAGGAAAGCTGCAAAAGCAGCTGCGCCATGCCCGCCGGAGAAGCCACCGGGGTGCGCTTCAGAAGATCTTCCAGCATACTGGAAAGGATTTCCCCATTGTGTTCCCGGCTGTTCAGATAGCCAGCGTAAAGCTCTTTCCATATCTGTTCGGACGGCTGATCCTCCACCTGGGCACTCAGATTTTGCATGACACCCTTGATCTGCTGAATAGACAGTGTCTGCTTTAGCCTATAAATCAGAAGCATCTGTAAAATATGCTCTTTGGAGTATTTTTTTCCCTTAATCGGTTTAATCAACCCGTCCTTGCTGTAATTATTGATCATTGTCTTGGTCAAAAGGCCGTCTGGTTCCTGTGTCTTATCTGCAAAAAGAGTTGTAATCTGATCCATATAAAGATCCAGGTCCGGCAAGTCACTTACCTCAACCTCCCTTTGCTGAAGGGGCTTTTGCAGTATTTGTAGCAAATCCTCCATTTTTAAACTCCTTTCCGTTAACCGGCAAAATACCCCTCCTGGCAGCCAAATAAAGACCTGTTTGCGTTGCAGCTTTTTTGGCAGATAAACGTATCCTTTCGCCAAACAGGCATTGGCCTGCCGGCTTTTCCTCAAAAATCCAAAACCGGCCGCCATTTCCATTCTATGGGGCTTGTGTATTTATTATATCTTACAGCATGCAAAAAAACAATCTGATATTGCAAATACTATGATATCATGTTATTATATTTTATAAAGTAGTTTTTGAAACTATATTGTGTTATAAGGAGGCGATATCATGCCTTATTTTATGAAAAAAGCAAGAGAACCCATCAGCAGCTATACCCATTTTTTAGGGGCAATCCTATTTGGCTCAGGTGCAATATTATTGTTTTTGAAAGCCTTGGCCGGCGGGGATGCCAGCGGACGTACCCTTTTGTCGCTTTTGGCTTTCGGCTGTTCTATTACCGCTTTGTATAGTGCCAGCGCAATCTATCATTTCAGCAACCGGGCGCCGAAGGTGATCCACCATCTTCGAAAACTGGATCATTCCATGATCTACGTTTTGATTGCCGGCACTTATACGCCAATTCTGCTGACTTATTTGGATCCGCCCAAGGGGACCGCCTTTACTGCCGCCATGTGGATCATCGCCGCCGCAGGCATCCTGATGAAGCTGTTCTGGTTCCATGCTCCTCGTTGGTTGTCCACTTCCCTGTACCTGTTGATGGGCTGGGCCATTCTGGCGGATGTATCCATCTTCTCCCGCATGAGCTCCGGCGCATTATGGTTGCTCGTTTTAGGAGGCATTTGCTATACTGCCGGCGGTGTAATCTATGGGATAAAAAAACCAAATATTTCTGCTAAGCTGGGATTCCATGAACTGTTTCATCTGTTTGTTCTCGGCGGCAGTTTATTCCACTATTTGCTGGTACTTTTTTATATCGCCTAGCATACATTTTTATTTTCCGGTCGCCCATACTAAGTGCAGGGGCATGCTCTGTATGCCCCATGCTGATTTGGGAGGCGCCAATATGAACAAACGACCTGAACACAAAAATGAATGTAAAGATGCGCCGCTGCCCACGATCACGAATGATTCGATGGCAGCAGGATCCCCACATCCTCCGTTTGGCCAAAAGCCGAGCCCGGAAGAAATATGGGAAAAAGATTAAAAAGGAAAGGGTATTCTCCCTTTCCTTTTTGTCTATTCCTTATTTTCTCCGTCCCTCTAAAAAACGGCATCCTAGGTCAAATGGAAACTGCTGATTTTTTCAAAACAGCTCCTTTGAAAAAAGGCCCTGCCATCTGCATAAAGCGGCAAAAACCTATTATGGCAGCGCAATTTCTCCAGCAATATTTTGAGAAAAAATCGTCCGGATCTCTTCCAGGTCGCCGGTTCTGCCCAGCGCCCACATCAGCTTAGTAACCGCCGCTTCGCTGGTCATATCATAGCCTTGAATAACGCCTTTTTCCAGCGCCAGCCGCCCGGTCTGATAAAGGGAAAAGTCACTGCGTTCATACAAGCATTGGCTGCATACCACCACTGCAATTCCGTGTTCTACCAGGTTCTGAAGCTGGGAAACCAAATCCCGCCGGATGAAATGCAGTCCACCTGCGCCAAAAGCCTCTACTACAATCCCTTTGTAATTCATATGCAGCAACATATCAAAGATTTCTGGGTTGAGCCCAGGCGTCAGCTTGACTAAAACCACATTACTGCATAATCCCTGCTCAGGCCGAAACGGGCCGGTCAACACCGGGAGGACCTCTTTGTTCAAGCGCAGCCCTGTGGAATCCACGATAGCCGCGTAAGGCGCATTGACGCTTTCAAATGCATCAAAACCGGTGGTTCTTACCTTTACCGCTCTGGTGCCGAGAATCACCTTTCGGTTGAACGCTACAAATACTCCCGGTGCACCGCTGGCCGCCATGGCAAAGGCGCAGCGCAGATTCTCCACTCCATCAGTCAGCGGATGCAGGATCGGCAACTGAGAACCGGTCAGTACAATCGGGATGGGGATATTGTGCAGCATAAAAGAAAGAATCGAGGCCGTATAAGCCATCGTATCCGTTCCATGAGTAACGACAATGCCGTCATACCCGCTGTGCATCTGTCCGATTTGCCCAGCAATCAACTGCCATTCTTCCGGTTGAATATTAGAGCTGTCCAGATTTAGGATATCTTTAAAATCCACCTCATAATTTGCGGTGATCCCCCCGATCATATGCGCCAGCCCATCGCTTTGCAGCGACGGCTCTAACCCCTCTTCCCCCGGCGTGGAGGCGATGGTACCTCCGGTCGCCAACAGCAGAATTTTTTTCAATGCAATCGTCCTTTCCTCTTCCTGGTTTTTAATATAGCCGATTGCAGAGCATTTTGCAAGAAATCTTTCAAAAAACGGATCTTTTTCTTTTTTCATCGAAACCGCAACGAAAAGCGGAAGCATTTCGAATCCCGCTTCCAAACAGATTGTGGTTTCTCTTATCTTATGATACACTATAATAGAATTATTTACCGTGTGTTTTTGATTTTTCTTTAGGTCAGTTTACAAGGAACTACACGCAGACCGTGAAACGGGCTGCTGACAACAAACGGCGCTATGCTCCCGGCTGGGTGCAT
>CAJFOX010000033.1 GCA_904397845.1 uncultured Oscillospiraceae bacterium | reverse complement strand
CTGGCGATGTCTTTCACCGCCTGGTGATGGAACGAGTTGGTCATAATTTTATCCGATCCCATCAGCTGCCGGATAACGCTGCCTTCCTTCAAATCCACCCAGTGGAACGGCTCGTCCCGGTCGTCCATGCTGCCCACATGGGCCTGGACGCTTTTTGTCTGAGAGGGAATATCCTGAATCATGTTTCCGCCGAAAGCCACATTGGCCAGCTGCATACCCCGGCAGATACCGAATACCGGCTTTTTCGCCGCCACGCAGCCCTTGATCATCTGGATTTCAAACACATCCTGATCCATGTTGAAATAGCTCATACCACGCACTGGATCTTCGCCGTACAGGTGGGGCGCAATATCCCCGCCGCCGGGGCAGAGAAAGCCGTCAATAGAATCTATGTACTGGGTTATCAGTTCCGGGTCATTGGTCACTGAGAGAATAACAGGGCAACCGCCCGCCATCCGAATGGATTTTATATAATCTCCGCCAATGCCATAGCTGCCGCGGGGCCCCGCTTTCGCCATAAAATTACCGGTAATGCCGATGATCGGTTTTTTGTTCATATTGGATCCCTGCCCTTTCTCTGAATTGGCCGTAAGGCCTCTAAATAAATTAAGTATAGCATACCTGCTTTGGGGTTGCAATCGGTTTTCGGGTACAAGCCGCCGCTTTGGCCGCAAAAAGAGGAAAAAACGCCTTTTCCCATTGTGAATCCGCCGCTTCCTATGTTATACTGTTTTCACCACGCACAAAGAAAGGGGACTTTTATGTATCTGAATATATTTGACAGCCACACACACAGCGACACATCCTGGGATGCGGAGCATTCCCTCACCTTTTTGTGCGAAACAGCCGTAAAAAAGGGCATTCTTGGATTTGCCATCACCGATCACTGCGAGATCAACGAGTATGTAACCCGGGATATTGAAACCCGCATCCGGCAGGGATATTTTGAAATGCTGAAAGCCCGGGCCGCCTTTGGCAAAAGCCTGATGCTTTCTTATGGCATCGAGCTGGGACAGATGAATTTTGATCTGGATCTGACCCACCATGTACTGGAAATGGAGCCTTATGATTTCGTTCTGGGTTCTTTGCACTGTATCCGCGGCAACGAAGATTTTTATGATATGGATTTTAAGGACGAAGACCCTTATGCCCTGCTGGAGGAATATTATCAGGAGCTTTACGAAATCGCCAAGCTTAACCTGTTTGACTCCATGGCCCATATTACCTACCCCATCCGCTACATGAACGGCAATCACCGTCTCGGGGTGGATCTGTCCCGCATGGACGATCTGATTGACCTGACGTTGCGCACCCTGGCGGAAAACGGCAAGGCACTGGAGATCAATGCAGCCGGCCTGCGCAGTTCTATTGGCGAAACCTCCCCCACCTTGAAATACATCAGGAGATTCCATGAGCTGGGCGGCGAATACGTCACCCTGGGCTCCGACGCTCACTCTGCCGAGGATTTGGGCGAAGGCATCCAGCAGGCTATGGAACTGGCCCGCCAGGCCGGTTTTTCCTACTTTACCTTTTACAAGAAAAGGCAGCCCCGGCTGCTGCAAATTTATTAGGAGGAATCTTTATGGATCGACTGCTTTCTTTATTGCAAAACAATGCGCGCCTTACCAACAGGCAGCTGGCCGTCATGCTTGGACGGGAAGAAGAAGAGGTAGCAAAAGCCATTGAAGCATATGAAAAATCCGGCGTGATCCGCGGCTATCAGGCGGTCATTGATTGGGATAAAACCGATTCGCCTACCGTATTCGCCCGCATCGAGATCAAAGTCACCCCTAAAAAGGACTTTGGCTTTGAGGAGATCGCCCGCACCATCATGGAGCTGGAAGAGGTCCAGTCCGTCAGCCTGATGAGCGGAGGTTATGACCTGGCTGTCACTGTATCCGGCAAAAACTTCAGGGATATCGCCATGTTTGTGGCTCATCGCCTCTCCCCCATCGATTCGGTCAATTCTACCGCGACCCATTTTATCCTCAAAAAATATAAGGAGCGGGGCGTGGTTTTTGAAGAAGAGGTCAAAGACGAGAGGAGGATGACCCTGCTGTGATTGACTACGACAAGATCCTGTCTCAACGGGCAGTGGCCATCAAGCCCTCTGGGATCCGCAAATTTTTCGATATCGCAGCGGAAATGGAAGGCGTCATCTCGCTGGGCGTAGGGGAGCCGGATTTCAAGACTCCTTGGAGTATCCGCCATGCCGGCGCCGAATCGCTGGAAAAAGGGCGCACCTGGTATACCGCCAACGCGGGTCTGGCGCCGCTTCGAACGGAGATCGCCAACTATCTCAAAAGGCGGTTCTCACTGGAATACGATCCCAAAGACGAAATTCTCGTCACTGTCGGCGGCTCCGAGGCCATCGACATCTGTATCCGTGCGGTCATCAATCCCGGCGATGAAATTCTTCTGCCGGAACCGTGCTTTGTGGCGTATGCGCCCATGGGCGCCCTGGCTGATGCCAAGGTTGTCCCCATTCCCACCCGCGCCGAAGATGGATTCCGCCTGACCGCCGAGCAGCTTCGCGCCGCCATCACGCCGCGTACCAAACTGCTGGTATTGCCTTTTCCCAACAATCCCACCGGCGCCGTCATGCGCCGGGAGCATCTGGAGGAAATCGCCCAGGTGCTGCGCGGCACCGACATCGTAGTGCTGTCTGACGAAATCTATGCGGAAATGACCTACGGCCGGGAACGGCATGTGTCTATCGCCGAAATAGACGGGATGAGGGAGCGGACGATTGTGGTCAACGGCTTCTCCAAAGCCTATGCCATGACCGGCTGGCGTCTGGGTTATGCTGCCGGGCCGGCGCCGGTTTTAAAGCAGATGACCAAAATCCACCAATTTGCCATCATGTGCGCGCCTACTACCAGCCAGTATGCGGCGGTGGAGGCTCTTCGGCACTGCGACGACGAAATCGAGGCCATGGTGGTGCAGTACGATATGCGCCGGCGTCTGCTGGTGGACTCTCTGAATCAGATGGGGCTTTCCTGCTTTTCTCCAGAAGGCGCATTCTATGTATTTCCCAGTATCCAGTCTACCGGCCTTACCTCCGCCCAGTTCTGCGAGCAGCTGCTATATGATCAGAAGGTTGCGGTGGTTCCCGGCGATGCGTTTGGGGAATCCGGAGAGGGGTTTGTCCGCATCTCCTATTCCTACTCTGTAGATCATCTGCTTGAAGCGCTGCGGCGTATCCAGGACTTTCTGGATCAGCGCGGAAACCTCTAACCGCATGTTGGCGGCCAACCCTTTTGTGCGTAAATCTTCCCAGGAAAGGAAGCCTGATTTTTTGCCGCAAGTCAGTATATACAAAACCGAAACCTATGATTCCGCCATTGTGGAGGAAGCGGTTCGTTCTCATTTTGATGCGCTGGAACTGTCCCGGTTCATTCGAGCGGGTCAGAAAATCGTCGTTAAACCCAACCTCATCATGAAGCGGGACCCCGGAGATGCCGTCACCACCCATCCCGCCTTGGTCGAGGCGGTCATCCGGCGGCTGCAGGCGATGGGCGTGCGGGATATTACCATTGCCGAAAGCCCTGGCGGCCCTTACGCGATACCGCTGCTGCAAAGCCTGTATCAAACCTGCGGCATGACCGAGGTGGCCCAACGCACCGGCGCAGTTCTGAATTTTGACACCAGCAGCCGGCAGCTTGACGGGAATGGGCAGGTCACACGGCATTTTACCGTGATCCATCCCATTGCCGATGCTGATCTCATCATTAATATCTGCAAACTGAAAACCCACTGCATGACCGTTTTAAGCGGCGCGGTCAAAAACCTGTTTGGATGCGTCCCCGGACTGATGAAACCGGAGCTTCACATGCGTTATCCTCAAAAAGAAGATTTCTGCCGGATGCTCCTGGATTTATCCGCTGCCCTGCCTCCAGTCATCTCCTTTGTGGATGCGGTGGACGCTATGGAGGGGGATGGGCCCACCGGAGGCAGGAAAAAGCATGTGGGCCTGACCCTCTGCTCCGCCGACCGCTATGCGCTGGACTTGGTCAACGCCGCCGTGCTGGGCATCGACCCGGCCAGCATCGTCACTGTCCGGCAGGCGGCTGAACGCGGCCTCTGCCCTGCTTCTCTTGACGAAATCCAGCTGCTCGGCGATCAGGATGCCCTGACCCAGGCGGGGCCCTTTTTGCCGCCCCGTTCCAAGCAGGCAGATTTTTCTTCTCAGTTTCCGGCCCCACTGCGCCCGGCCGCCAAACGGATCGCTCGCTGGCTTCAACCGCGTCCGGTCATCCGGCAAAAAGACTGCATTGGATGCGGCAAATGTGCCGAAAGCTGCCCCGCCCATACAATTCGGATCCAAGGCCGCAAGGCGGTGATTGCCTACCAGAACTGCATCCACTGTTTCTGTTGTCATGAGATGTGTCCCCGGCAGGCCGTTGATATCCGCCGGCGCGGGATTTTCGATCTGTGAGTTGTCATCCGGGGCCTGCTTCCGTTGGCTTTTGAAAAAATTCTTTCCCTATTCCAAGGGTCATTCCCCGGAATATTCTTTTTTCTTTTATTGATTTTGACAAAAACGACGATTCTTTTTTCCTATCCGAAAAAGATCGGCGTTTTTGTTGTTTTGAAGGGTTTTGACTGATATAATGGAACTAAAAGTAATCCCCCAAAAACAGGAAGAAGAGGTGTATTTTTTGGAACAGGAACACAACTCAAACAAAACAGCATTGGCATTCCTGAAAAAAGCTTTTCAGCGCTATTTTATAGACGCTATGGGCGCCATGGCCCTGGGGCTTTTCTCTTCACTGATCATCGGTCTAATTCTTTCCCAACTGAGTAAATTTTCTTTTCTGGGATTTTTGCAACCTTATGCGGATATGGTCGGCGCTTCCTCCCCCGTGGTCGGGGCTGCTATCGGCGTTGCCATTGCCCATGGCTTAAAGGCCAAACCGCTGGTGCTTTTCTCCTGCGCGGTCTCCGGCGCATACGGCTATGCAGCAGGAGGCCCCGTAGGAGCTTATATCGGCGCTGTAGTCGGCGCGGAAATCGGCGGTTTGGCTGCCGGCAAAACGAAGGTGGATATTATCGTCAGCCCTATTACCACCATTGTCAGTGGATGTGCCGTCGCCCAGCTGGTGGGGCCTGGCATCCAGGCAATGATGAATGGCCTGGGCGCCGTCGTCAATTCCGCCACCCAGCTGACACCCTTTCCTATGGGCATTTTGGTTTCGGTCATCGTCGGGATGGTTCTTACGGCCCCCATCAGCTCGGCGGCGCTGTGCATCATGCTGGATCTCAACGGGTTGGCGGCCGGTGCGGCAGCAGTGGGTTGTTGCTGCCAGATGGTGGGATTTGCCGTTGCCAGTTTTCGGGAAAACAGCTGGGGCGGCCTGATCAGCCAGGGGATCGGTACCTCCATGCTGCAGTTTTCCAATATCATGCGCCATCCGCAGATCTGGATTGCACCTACCTTGGCTTCGGCCGTGCTGGGTCCCGTTTCCACCTGCCTGTTTCGGATGACCAATACCGCCTCCGGCGCCGGTATGGGAACCAGCGGGCTGGTTGGTCAGTTTGGCGCGTTCGCCGCCATGGGTGGCGGCGCCGAAGTCTGGTTCCAGGTGATTTTGATGCACTTTGTCCTGCCTGCCGTACTGACTCTTCTGTTCGACTGGTTCCTTCGCAGGCTCGGCTGGGTGAAAGACGGCTACATGAAGCTTAGCTGATCTTGGTCTTTTGGGGATACGGCAAAAAGCCGGGGCGTTGCCCCGGCTTTTTTGTTTTGAGCCCATATTTACTCCGCGTCGATCGGCAGGCTGGCAACACCATTGAGATCCAAGCCTGCTGTGTGCCCGGCCAAGAACTCATAGTATCCCTGGGCGCCGATCATGGCCGCGTTATCCCCACATAGGGACAAAGGCGGCTGATACAGCGCATAACCCCGCCTTTTGCATTCATCCTCCATTCTTTTCCGCAACCCGGAATTGGCCGACACCCCGCCGGCGATGACCAGCTTTTTGTATCCGAACTGCTCTGCCGCCGCCAGAAAGCGGCTGGACAGGATCTCCACCACCGCCTGCTGGAAGGATGCGGCCAAATTATTTATCTCCACCGTCTCGCCTTTTTGCGAGGCGTTGTGCAAAAGATTCACCACTGCTGTTTTTAACCCCGAAAAGCTGAAATCATAAGGGCTGCCCTCCACTTTCGGGCGGGGCAGTTTGTAGACCGACGGGTCGCCCTGCCGGGCCGCTTGATCCAAAAACACGCCGCCGGGATAGGGAAATCCCATCGCCCGGGCCGCCTTGTCAAAAGCCTCGCCTGCCGCATCGTCCCGGGTACGCCCGATGATCCGAAACTTTGTATAGCCCAGCACCTCGATCAGATGGCTGTGCCCGCCGGATACCACCAGACAAAGAAACGGCGGTTCCAGCTCCGGATGAGCGATGTAGTTGGCGGCAATGTGCCCCCGAATGTGGTGAACCGGAATCAACGGCTTTTGAGTGGCCAACACCAGGCCTTTGGCAAAATTGACCCCCACCAGAAGCGCTCCGATCAGCCCCGGTGCATAGGTGACCGCAATACCGTCAATCTCCTCCAGGCAAACCGAAGCGTCGTTCAGCGCTTTTTGGGTTACGGCGATGATATTCTCCGTATGCCGGCGGGATGCAATCTCCGGCACCACGCCGCCATATTGCCGATGCTCCTCCATCTGGGAGTTGATGACTGACGACAGTACGTGCCGGCCGTTCTCCACCACAGCGGCGGCGGTTTCGTCACAGGACGATTCAATGGCGAGCAGTTTCATTCTGGCTTTCCTCCTCTGTCAGCTTCCGTGTCATTAAAATAGCATCCTCCACAGGATCCCGGTAATAGTTTTTTCGCACCCCCGCGGGGCAAAACCCGTGCCTGCGGTACAGCGCCTGTGCGCCCAGGTTGCTTCGGCGCACCTCCAGTGTTAAAAAGGCAAGGCCGGCCTGACGGGCAAAATCCGCCGCGTCATCCAACAGCGCCGACCCAATCCCCTGTCGCCGGAACAGCGGGTCCACCGCAATGTTGGCGATATAGCCCTCATCCAGCACATAATGCAGTCCCAGGTAGCCCAGCACGGTCCCGGCGCCGTCCTGCGCCACCGTAAACCGCGCGCCGGGATTATCCAGCTCTGCCCGAAAGGCATTTTCGCTCCAGGGATCGGAAAAACAGATGCGCTCCAGCGCCGCCAGTGTCAGCAGGTGCCGTTCCTCCATGGGAATCAGCCGGTACTCCATTGCAAGCCCCCCTATTTCGCGTCGTACCAACTGATGCCGACACCGCAGTCCACACTCAGCGGTACTTTCAGCTGTACGGCGTTTTCCATTTCCTGACGAAGCAGAATTTTCGCCGCTTCCACATCCTTTTCCGCCGCCTCGATGATCAGCTCGTCGTGTACCTGCAAAATAATGCGGGCGTCCAGCTTCTCCTTTTCCAGCCGCCGGGCAGCCTTGACCATGGCGATTTTGATGATGTCCGCCGCCGTGCCCTGAATCGGGGTATTCATAGCCACCCGTTTTCCAAACGCCTGCAGGTTTTTGTTGGAGGCCGCCAGCTCCGGCAGGTACCGCCTGCGGTGAAACATGGTTTCTACATAACCATGCTCCTTGCCAAAGGCCACAATGTCATCCATATACCGCTTCACGCCCGAATAGGTGCGCAGGTAATCCTGAATATACCGGTCTGCTTCCGCTACGGAAACGCCGATGTCCCGGGCCAGCGAAAAGGCGCCAATGCCGTATACAATGCCAAAATTCACCGCCTTGGCCCGGGAACGCATCAGCGGTGTGACAAACATCGGCGGCAGGTCAAACACCTGGGAGGCGGTGACTGTATGAATGTCGGTGCCATCCAGAAACGCCTGCTGCATGGCCTTATCATCCGCCACATGGGACAGCACCCGCAACTCGATCTGGGAGTAGTCCGCGTCTACCAGAAGATACCCCGGCCGCGCTTTGAAGAACTTGCGCAGATTGCTGCCCAGCTCGGTCCGCACCGGGATGTTCTGCATATTAGGCTCCGTAGAGCTGATGCGGCCGGTTCGTGTCTCCGTTTGATTGAAGGAAGAATGGATGCGCCCATCCTCCCCAATCAGCTTCATAAATCCATCCACATAAGTGGATTTAAGTTTGGTCACGGTACGGTAATCCAAAATCAGCGGGACAATGGGGTGCTTATCCTTGAGGTAATCCAACACATCCGCGTTGGTGGAATAACCGGTCTTGGTCTTTTTCCCTGCCGGTAACCCCAGCTTGTCAAATAAAACGCTTCCCAGCTGTTTGGGAGAAGCGATGTTAAATTCTTCGCCTGCCAGCTGATAAATTTCCGATTCCAGCAGGTCAATCCGCCGGGCCATCTCCTCTCCGAATGCCACCAGCTCTTCCCGGTCAATGCCGAATCCTTCTTTTTCCATCTGAGACAGCACCCTCGCCAGCGGGATCTCCACTTCCTGCAGCAAATACCCCTGCTGGTTTTGGGCCAATTCTTTTTCCATCGGCCCGTATACCGCCATCAGCTTCATCAGCCGTTCCAGGGGAACTTCATATCCTTCGGCCTGGGGCAGCAATACGCGGGACGCCCCATATGCGGCGCTGAGCCGCTCCAGATCATAGCCGCTGGCCGTTGGATTTAACAGATACCCCGCCAACGTTGCATCAAACACAATCCCGGCCGGCTCGATTTCCCAGTCCAGCGCCTGCCGGTACAGCTGCTTGGAGTCTGCCACCGCTTTGGCAGCGCCGCTTTTCAAAACCCGCTCCAGCACCGCTCGCTCTTCTACGGAAAAACAGGCGGCCTTTTTTCCATCAGACAGGGCAAAACGAGTCCATTTGTCATCCCAGCACAAAAACAACGGTTCTTCTCCGGCGAGAACCTCCTCCACCGGCGCGGACGCTACCGTCAGACAATCCTCTTCCCGGTCGGGCAGAATTTTTTTTTCGTCCGGATGCAGTCCCAGCCGGGTAATCATCGAAAACATTTCCAGCTGATTGAGTGTTTTCACCGCTTTTTCCTCGTCCGGCTGCCGCATCAAATAGGCGTCCATATCCGTTGGCACTGGCGCGTCCAGCCGGATACGGGCCAGATCCCGGCTCATGTAAGCGGCTTCTCGATCCTTTTCCAGCTTCTGGCGCACCGCCGGGCGGATGGCTGAGTCGTCCAGATGGGCATACAGATTATCCAGATCATGGAAATCGTGAATCAGAGCCACCGCCGTTTTTTCTCCGATGCCCGCTACCCCCGGAATATTGTCCGAACTGTCCCCCATCAGCGCCTTTACGTCAATCAGCTGCTCGGGCAAAACCGTGTATTTTTCTACAATGGCCGCCACATCGTACAGCGTGGATTCCGGCCGACCCATTTTGGTAGTAGCCAGACGCACCTGCACCTGGTCTGTGACCAGTTGTAATGCGTCCCGGTCTCCGGTGGCGATCACACACTGCCCGCCCTGCTGCTGACAGGCGCGGCTGAGAGTTCCCAGGATGTCATCCGCCTCATACCCTTCGCACTCTACCACTGCATAACCCAAATCCGCCAGCAATTGCTTGAGCACCGGAAGCTGTTCCGCCAGCTCTGGCGGCATTCCTTTGCGCCCGGCTTTGTATCCGTCAAATTGTTTATGGCGAAAGGTGGGGCCTTTTTTGTCAAAGGTTACCGCTACCCGGTCCGGAGCTGTCTCCTCCAGCACCTTGAGCAAAATGCTTAAAAAGCCGTAAATCCCATTCGTGTAAACTCCTTCTTTGGTGGTCAAAAGCTTAATCCCATAGAAGGCACGGTTGAGCACGGAATTACCGTCAATCGTCAAAAGTTTCACTGGGTTCCCCCTCCATTTTCCAAATTATCATTTTATAGTCCGTGTTCTGCTCCAGCCCCAATAAACAGAATGCAGGCAAATCACTGCGGTTGGAAAACAAACCAACGGACCGATCCCGGTTCTGCTTTTTCTTCACACTTTACCTTGTCGCCGGTGCAACAACAGCAGAAAAGGAAAAAAGCCGCAAGTGAAACTGCCACAGCTATAACGGACGGGCTTTTCCCATTCCCCATTATCCGGCCGGAAACCGTATAGAATGTATTATACCACAAAATCTCCCTGTTGTAACGGTCTTGGAACCAGCGCTACCCTTTTTAAACTGCCCCCATTGCGGAAAGATCCCTTTTTTGATATGATGGAAAAAATGGCCGGGCAAAACCGAACTCCAGCCTGCAAACGCTTTTGCATCGCGAAAGCGGATTGTCGGTCGTCTTCGTGCCCGCCTCGGAGAGCGCTTTCGAAAAAACCAAAATCAAAACAAAGGGGCAAACTGCCAGATGAGAATAAAAATTGGAACTGTTTCCATCCAAAGGACTGCGGCCCTGGCGCCGCTGGCCGGTGTGGCCGACCGTGCTTTCCGGGAGGTCTGCCGCGCTCTTGGAGCCGCTTATACCATAGGCGAAATGACCAGTTCCAAGGGGCTTATCTATCAAAACAAAAAAACTGCCGATCTTTTAACGCTTGGCCCATCGGAACATCCCGGCGGCATCCAGCTGTTTGGCGACGATCCACTGACCATGGCCCGCGCCGCCGAGATGTCAATGGCCCATGAGCCGGACATCATTGACATCAACATGGGTTGTCCGGCGCCTAAAATAGCAGGCAATGGCGGTGGAAGCGCCCTGATGAAAAACCCGGAACTGGCCGGACAGATCATCCGGGAAGTTTCCCGGGCCGTCCCAGTGCCAGTAACGGTCAAATTCCGCAAGGGGTGGGACGACCGGTCGGTCAACGCGGTAGAGTTTGCCAAAATAGCAGAGCAGAACGGCGCAGCGGCGGTAACCGTCCACGGCCGCACCCGCCAGCAGATGTACGCTCCCTTTGCCGACTGGCAGATCATCAAGGAGGTAAAAGAGGCGGTGTCTATCCCAGTCATCGGCAACGGCGACGTGGACTCCGTTGCAGCCGCCGTGCAGATGTATGAGCAAACCGGCGTCGACCTGGTCATGATTGGGCGGGGCGCCCTGGGAAACCCTTACCTGTTTACTCAAATCGCCCGCTACTTAGCTGACGGAACTCTGCTGCCAGACCCGCCTTTGTCCCAGCGACTAGGCTATTTGTTGGAGCAGACCCGGCTGGCCGCAGGATATAAAGGGGAGCAGGTCGCTTTAAAAGAAGCGCGCAAGCATGCCGCCTGGTATCTGAAGGGGGTGCACGGCGCCGCCCGGCTGAGAGGGCGTACCGGTTCGTTAAAAACCCTGTCCGATCTGGAGGGTCTGATTCAGGACGCGCTGGAAGAAGAACAAAAAGCCGCTTCCCCACTCTAGCGGCTTACCATCGGGAGGTGCTTTTCATGGCAACTGCAGTCGTATCCGCACCGGGAAAAATCAATCTGACGCTGGATATCCTCGGCCGTCGGGAAGACGGCTATCATGAAATGGAGATGCTCATGCACGCGGTGAGCCTGGAAAACACCGTCCGGCTCACCACGCGGGACCGGCCAGGAATCTGCCTGAGCTGTTCCAATCCAGCAGTGCCAACCGGCGAAAAGAATCTCGCTTACCGGGCGGCTCAGGCTTTTTTCGCTGCCTGGGGCCATTCGGTCGGGCTGGAAATCCGGGTGGAAAAGAGGGTTCCTATGGAAGCGGGCATGGCGGGCGGCAGCGCTGACGCCGCCGGCGTACTGACCGGGCTTAACAGGATAGCCGGCGGCGCCTTTTCCCGGCAAGAGCTGTGTCAAATCGGCCTGTCACTGGGAGCCGACGTTCCCTTCTGCATCTGGGGCGGCGCGGCGCTGGTTCAGGGCATCGGCGAAAAAATTACCCCATTGCCGCCACTGAAGCAGTGCTGGCTCGTGATCGCCAAACCGCCCCAGGGAATGAAGACCGCCAACTGCTTTGCCGCCTATGACGCGTTAGATTCTGTGCAACACCCCGAAACATCCCGGGCGTTGAAAGCACTGCAGGAGCAGAACCTTTCCGCCCTGGGGAAACTTTTGGAAAACGTATTGGAGCAGGCCGTGCCCCTGCCCCAGGTACAAAAACTGCGGGAGGATATCCTCCAAAACGGCGCGCTGGGCAGCCGGATGACCGGCAGCGGAACAGCTGTTTTCGGGCTGTTCGCCGATAAGAGGCAGGCGCTGCGCTGTATCAGGCGGATATACCGGTTTGGCGGCTCTTTTTTTCTGGTCCGGCCGGTAGATTACGGCGCCAAGCTTCTATGGGAAGGATAGCCATCTGCCCCAAATTGTATAAGATCTTAAAACCCCGTCCATACTACGCTCAGAATTGATCGTAAGGATGGGGTTTTACATATGCGAAAAAAAGAATGGTTTGTACTCATCGCCTGTATCATAAGTATTGCCTGTTCCTGTGTGTGTTCCTTTGGAGAAGAGTGCTCCTTTATCCGGGAAAACACTCTGCGGCTGCATATTCTGGCCAATTCCGATTCGCCTGCTGATCAGGCTTTAAAGCTAAAAATCCGGGACGCCGTGCTCTCTCACTCCGGGGAATTGTTTTCCGGCTGTGACACCCGCCAGAAGATGGTCAGCGCAGCTCAGGAACAGCTTTCGGATATCCAGCGCATCGCCGAGCAGACTGCGATGCACAATGGATACGATCTGCCGGTAACAGTGTCAGTCACTGATATGTTTTTTGAAACCCGCCGGTACGACAACGTCCTTTTGCCTGCCGGAACCTATACGGCGGTTCGCATTGAATTGGGAGAAGCAGCGGGAAAAAACTGGTGGTGCGTGCTCTATCCGCCTTTGTGCGTCAGCGCGGCTCAGACCGGCTTTACCGAAGAAGAAGCCCAGATCAGCGACAGCCTGCTCCAGCAGGAAGAGCTCCCCCGCTACCGGGTGCGCCTTGCGGTGGTAGAATGGTGGGAATCCCTTTGCCGCTGGGTCAAGGAAAGCTAGTCGGGTTGGATGAACAAAGGAGGGAACCGCATGTCCGCACAAAATTCCAAAAAACAAAAGGCCCGTTTTTTTGTTCTGGCCTTCGCACTGTCTTTTTTTGTTCTGGCCATGATGGGCCTGATCGTGGTATTTGTCCTCAATCCGGTAGAGGAGGAGAATCCTTCCAGCCAGATTTCCACCGATGCCTTCTACCTTCCCCAAGAGGAGGACAACCTCACCATTCTGCTTACCGGGCGCGCTCCGCAGGAAAAAGCCCCGCTTTTCTTCGCCCTGGTCCGGCTGGATATGCTGGAGGGACGCGTTCCTGTTATTCTGTTTCCGCCTCAAACGGCCCTGGATGAACAAACCGGCTACGCCACTTTGTCTGAGGCTTATCAAAAAGGCGGCGCGCCCGCCGCAGCAAAAGCGCTGAGCGATTCGTTTTCCATTCCGGTGGACCGATATGCCGATGGGGACAGTCAGGCGCTGATTGACGCAGTCAATCGCATCGGCGTTGCAGAATACGAGCTGAGCAAAAACCTTTCTTATAACAAAGATGGTGTCTTCATCAACCTTTCTGCAGGCCGTCAATTAATCGACGGGCAGAAGTTTTGGGACATCCTGCGTTATCCGAACTATCGGGAAAGCGAGCTGGAGCAGTGCCGGGAAGGCGCCAAGCTGATTGCCAGTTATGTTAACAGCCGTTTCTCTGCCGTCCTGGACCAAAATGCCGGAGCTCTGGTTGGCGGCCTCCTGGATCTGGTAGATACCAATTTCTCCTATGTAGATTTTGAATCCCGCCTGCCCGCTCTGACCTTTTTATCCAAGCTCAGCGGCGATCCGGCGCACGCCTATACCCTGACTGGCGCATGGAACAAAGCCGGATATTTTATTCCGGACGCAACGGCCCGCCGCCAGCTGGTACAGGCTTTTGCATAGGGGAAAACACTTTCCTGATGATTTGGACCATGCTATTCTCTTCCGGCATCGGGAGTCGCATCATAGAAAGACTCCTTTTCTCACAGCGCTTTTTCGCGTTTGCCTGGCAGCACGATGCCGATCGCCCGTTGCCGCATCCCGGCCATCCTCTTCTACGGCACATTCCTATTTTTTCTGATCCCGCGTTTTGGTACGGTTTTGATCCAACGCATTTTAGGACGGAAATTTCAAGGTCAGCCTTTCCAAAATCCTACCTCAACCCTTTACAGACAGCAAAAGGCCGAAAAATTCCTTTTTCGGCCTTTTGCTGTTTTTTATTTCTGATATCAAATAGCACCAACATCAGAAAGGCTTTTCCATCCTTTTCTCCTGCCGGGTGCTGTGATGCAAGCGAAAACCATTACAACACTTTGACGACATATCCTTCTTTTCGAGGCTTTGGCTGCGGGGCGTCTCCGTCCGGATAGCCCAATGCCAGTGCGCCGATGCCGGTCAGAGGTTCCGTAATTCCCCATTGACGCAGCAATTCTTTTCCCTCAGATGACTCAAACATCTCCCGCTCACGGTGAATCCAGCAGCTCCCAAGCCCCAGGGAATGGGCGGCCAGCATCATATTCTCCAGTACACAGCTACCGTCCTCCACTCGAGTCCCCCTCTCGGACGAGGCAAGCACCAGCAAAATAGTCGGCGCGCCATAATAAGGATTTGAGTCGCTGTTCATCACCTTAGCGTTGAGTTGCACCAGCTTTTGTACTGCTTGGGGGTTTTGCACCGCGATGATTACCGGGGACTGCATCCCCATACCGGTAGGCGCATAAGTGCCCGCCTCCAAAATCAAATCCAGTTTTTCCTGTTCTACCTGCCGGGGGAGATATTTTCGGATTGCCCGCCTTGTTTTCAAATTTTCCAGCACCGGATTGCTCATAAGAAAAACCTCCTTTTTCAGCTCCCGTCTTCACTTTATGCCAAAATCCCCCGGTTTTTTAAAGATCCCCGGCGGCGTATTGGCCATTTGTGCGCGGCTTTTTTATAGTATATCTCACTCTGCCCGTAAAAGTAAAGCACCATTTTCCGGGAAAAGATCGTCAACCTTTTCTTTTGGCGCATCCTCCACGGTTTTCGCAGAGACGCACTGCGTATGATGGCAAAAAACAAGGCTCCGGGGAGCCTTGTTTTTCAAAACGGCGGGCAAATGATCCATCCGCTTATTTTTTCATATTGCTCTGGAAGGTAACCGACGTATCGCCTTGCAGGTCATTGCCAAACTGATAGTCCTTACCCGGCAGGATCGCGTTGAGCAGGATTCCCAGGATAGCAGCGATAGCCAGACCGGTCAGGGTCAAGCTGCTGCCGCCAAAGGTAAAGGTTAATCCGCCGACGCCGTCAAAGCCCAGTCCACTGACCAGAATGACTGCCGCGATCAGCAGATTTCTGGTATTGGTGAAGTCTACTTTGTTTTCCACCACGTTGCGCACACCCACTGCAGAGATCATGCCATACAGCACAAAGGAAACGCCGCCGATGATCGCTGTGGGGATAGAATGAATGATTTCTGCAAAAGCGGGGCTAAAGGAAAGAATAATCGCGCCATAAGCTGCAATGCGTATTACACGGGGGTCATACACCCGGGACAGGACCAGAACGCCGGTATTTTCCCCATAGGTGGTGTTGGCCGGGCCGCCAAACAGCGCAGCCAAAGAAGTCGCCAAACCATCGCCGATCAGGCTGCGGTGCAGCCCGGGATTTTCGATATAATTTTCACCGCAGGTAGCGCTGATTGCCGAAATATCGCCGATATGCTCCATCATGGAGGCGATGGCGATAGGAGCCATAATCAAAATGGCAGACAGATCAAATTTGGCCATCTGGAACGGAGGCAGACCCACAATATCGGCCTGCGCCACGCTGGAAAAATCGATCATGCCGCAACACAAAGCAACCACATAGGGAACCAGTACACCCATCAAGATTGGGATGATCTTGATCATGCCCTTTCCCCACATATTGCAGGCAATGACAACGATCACCGAAAGAGCCGCCAGCCACCAGTTTTCCGAGGCGTTGGTTACAGCACTGGGCGCCAGAATCAGTCCGATCAAAATGATGATCGGGCCGGTGACTACAGGCGGCAGAAATCGCATTACCCGCTGAACGCCAACAACTTTGATGACCGCGGCCAAGACCAGATACAAAAGGCCTGCCACTACAATGCCACCGCAGGCATAAGGTAATTTTTCCGCATCGGTCAGGCCCGCATAAATACCGGTATCCAACATCTTTACTGCGGCAAATCCGCCCAGAAAAGCAAAAGACGAACCAAGAAAAGCCGGCACCTTAAACTTGGTGCAGAGATGGAAAAACAAGGTGCCGAGGCCGGCGCAGATCAGCGTAACCTGTACGCTCAGGCCGGTGACAATCGGCACTAAAACGGTAGCGCCAAACATGGCGAACATGTGCTGGATGCCCAAAATCAGCATTTTTCCCACACCCAGCTTTCGCGCATCGCGCACGGGCTCGGAAGGGGCGGTGGTTTGTTTGCTCATTTCATTTCCCTCCTATTTGTTTTCATCGCCGCAACCAACAGGCGCGGCTCCCCCGGCGGCGCCGGGTGGAACACCTCTTTTACTGCGTTTTTCTTGAAAACACAGCAAAAAACGGCATCTCTGAAACAACAGAAATACCGTTACCGAACACGGAAAAGAAAAGGGAAGCAGATTGCGTTTTTTAATCCTGCGCGCATCTTCTTCGCCTCCTCCGCTTCCGGTTCCTATTGTCGATTTATTATAACACAATTCGACTTGGCCATCAACTGTATATTTGCACAGAAAAACAATGGCGGAAAGAAAAAATCCATTTGTCTGCGATAACGGCTGCGCAGCCCGCGGGCATTTTCGCCGCTGTACCGGATGCCTATTCGAATCTGCCGCCCACGCGGTATGGACCCCATGCTACCGGTGGTTTCCCTCACCGAAATCCCTTTCTGCCATTGTAAGGGTGCATTTTACAAAGGCTACGCCCGGGGTGGGCGCCGCTTTTTCAACAATCGGAACAGCCGGCCAGTCAAGATCCGCCTTTTCCCGGCTTGCCCGCTACGGGACTTTTGGGCATGCCCTTCAATCTGCTTGGACGCGTCATCCCGCATCGGATCCCAGACGCTTGTCAAAGAGCCGGGGCGGTCTTCCAAAACAGAATATCTTTCCTTCGGCGGCGCGTCTGTTTCTTTCGGCGCATCGAAATCCGGCCAGCCCGCCGCCTCCATTTCTTCTTCGCTTAAAACCCACAACGGAGTTTGGGACAGGCCCTTCTTTTTCCCCATCGTTATTCCCGCGCCGCCAAATAGCGTTCCGCTTCCATGGCGGCAATCGCGCCGTCCGCCGCGGCGGTTACGATCTGGCGCAGACTTTTCACCCGGATATCCCCTGCTGCAAACACCCCGGGAATCTCCGTGTGCATATTTTCGTCAGTTTTAATATAGCCCTTTTCCAGAGGGAGCTTTCCCTCCAGCAGCCCGGAATTGGGATCCAGTCCCACAAAGACGAACAGTCCCATCATGCCGTCGTCCTGATCCGCCGTAATTTCGCTGATTTCTCCGGTTTTGACATTGCGAAGGCGGATCGTCTGCAATACGTCCTGGCCGTCCAGCGATTCAATCTCCGAATCCCAGAGAAAGGACATTTTCTCGTTGGAAAACGCCTTATCCTGCAGCGATTTTACCGCACGCAGCCGGTCACGCCGGTGGATGATTGTCACCTTGCGGGCAAAGCGGGTCAAAAACAGGGCCTCTTCCACCGCCGAATCTCCTCCACCTACCACATAGACCTCCAGGCCACGGAAAAACGCGCCGTCGCAGGTGGCGCAATAGGATACCCCCTGCCCGGTAAAAGTATCCTCACCGGGACAGCCCAGCTTGCGGGGAGAAGCTCCAGTGGCCAGGATCACCGTCCGGGCCTGATAGACACCGGACGCGCCGGTAAGGGTTTTCACTTCGCCTTCCAGTTCCAGTGAGCGGATCTCGTCCGCTTTTCGCAGAGCGCCAAAGGACTCCGCCTGTGCCGCCATCCGGGCGGTAAGGCTATATCCGCTCTCCTCTTCCAGCATGGCGCCAGGATAGTTTTCCACCCGGTCAGTCTGCGCTGCCTGGCCACCTTCGGCTCCGCGCTCCAGTATCAGCGTAGAAAGCCCCGCCCTTGCACCGTACAAACCCGCCGCAAGGCCTGCCGGCCCTGCGCCGAGAATAATCAAATCATAAATTGGTTCCATCATGTTCCTCCTTTGCTTTTCTGATCCAAAGGTCCAATCCTAGTATGGTCAGCCATACGCCGGATATCGCCAAGTTATCGGATAAATTCTGCCCGACACACTTTTTATATTCCTATTTTCTTTGCCATACCTCAGGAGACCGACGCAGGTCATTGCTTCTTCCGGCGGCAGGACTGTCTGCCGCAACAGCTGTACGACAGGAAATCAGCCCCGGCCCACAGCCCAAAACCAGCGGCGCCCCGGTCGCTCCGATGCCCTTTTCCTCTCTTTCCATCATACGGCTATGAAACAATGCCCTCGCCAGCCTGAGATAGGAAAGAATTATCATTTGCCTCAAACTCCATTTGGCCGTCCATCTCCCGGACGTCAATCAGCCGGCCGGTTACCACGATGCGGTTAACAAAGGTACCGATCGGATCGCAGGATGTCAAAGTTAAACAAGGATATTCCTTACAGGCAATTGGATTCCAGTCATCCGACTCGATGATCTGGGTAGACTCATATCGGTAGATATAAGCTTTTTCCTGATAAACCAAGTACATCAGATCCCCATCTGCCAGCCGGTCGATGTAATAAAACTCCGCGCCTTCAATGTCCCGGTGCCCAGCAATGCTTACATTGGCATTGGTATCCGGTGCAGGCAGTTGAGAGTATTCATATAGCCCGGGACCGGATCGAAGCGAGTCAGTATCCACGCCATTCTGCACCAGTAGGTCCTGATCCAGCGCCGGGATAACCAGCCGGAGGTCTCCGCTTTCATAAGATTGCCGGTCAGTGGTCACTACCAGCTTCCCCACCGGATAGTCCTGATGGATCTGGCTGAGGCTCCATGTCCCCGTATTGGCCTCAGACTGGGATGACAGCTCCACGCCCACCTCCGGCGGCGCCGCGGGGCCGCGCATCATCAAAAGACCTGTGATCAGCAAAATCAACCCAACGCCCGCAAGAATCAGCGAAGCCGTCTGACGGCGGGTTAGTCTGCGTTTTTCCTCCGGTTGGTTGATTTCCATAAGCTTTTGGCCTCCCCAAAATATTCAATGCAAAATACCCATTTAAAAATATTATAAAGGATCTTTCTTCAAAAGAAAAGATCCTTTTGTTTTCTTTTCACCCGCCCTGAATCGGGCTTGTCGCCTCTTCAGCCTGATCTGTAAAACTTTCCAACAACTGTGTAAAAAAGCAAGCGGCCCAAAAAGGAAGGAGCTCACCCCCTTTGCGTCAGGAGAGCGCATGAAAAGATCCTTATTTTTTACATTTCATCCGCATTTTGTTTGAAATCGACTGTGTTCCCCGCTATAATGAATATACTAAAAGGCAAGGGAGGATTCCGCAATGCTGAAAAAAAAGCCCGCCACTCCCCGGAATGAAACGTATCTTCCTGTGCGGGTCTCCATGCTCGGCGGATTCCGGCTGCAAGCCGGGGGCTGCGAAGTGGACGAAAGCCTCAACCGTGCACGGCAGCTGTGGAACCTTTTGGAATATCTCATTGCGTTCCGCCATCGGGATATCTCTCCGGACGAGTTGGTTCGCACGCTTTGGCATGACGATGAGATCGGAAATCCTTCAAGCGCTTTAAAAAATCTGGTTTACCGTATTCGGACCATTATGACCTCCCAGGGGATCCCCTTTGCTAAAAATATGATCCTTTGCCGGCGCGGCACCTATTCCTGGAATAACGCTCTGCCCACCACGGTGGATACCGAGGAATTTGAGCGGCTGATCCGTGAAGCGGACGAAAAGGACGGCCAGGCCGCCGAACAGCTGAAACTCTATCTGCTGGCGCTTTCCTATTATAAAGGGGATCTGCTGCCAAAATCCTCTTTTGAAGAGTGGGTCGTCCCCCTTTCTACCTATTACCACAGTCTTTACGTCAGATGCGTGGGAAAAACTGTCCGGCTTTTGACCGACGCCGGGCGTTATCAGGAGATTTCCGATATCGCACAGCAGGCGATTGTGATCGATCAGTTCGAGGAATCCTTCCACGAAGCGCTGATTCTGGCGCAGATCGCCATGGGAAACCAGCAGCGCGCCATATCCCATTATGAACATGTGACCGATCTGTTTTACCGGGAACTGGGGGTTAAGCCCTCAGAACGGCTGCGCAATCTGTATCGGGAAATCATCAAAAATATGCAGCATGTGGAAACCGACCTGGAAATCATCAAAGAGGACCTGCGGGAAGCGTCGCTGGCTCATGGCGCTTTCTTCTGCGAGTATGAGGTGTTCAAACACATTTACCGGCTTCAGGCGCGGGCCGCCGTGCGAACCGGCCAATCGGTTTTTTTGCTGCTTTTGACCGTTTCCGACATGGAGGGCCAGATTCCTGCCGTCAATCTTTTAAACAATAGTATGGACCGGCTGCATGACTGCCTGCTTCACAGCCTGCGCCGCAATGATGTGGTGTCTCGGTTTAGCGCAACCCAGTTTGTGGTAATGCTCTCTTCCCTCTCCTTTGAAAACGGTCTGATGGTGCAGGACCGGATCCTCGGCCGCTTTAAGCGGGAAAATCCACGGATGGCGGTACAGATCCATCCCAAACTGCTTCCCATGGATCCCATCTGCATTTTAGACCCTTTTTAACCAGTACGTATAACCAGGTAAAATTTTTCGCATCTGCTTTTCACCTATCCGGATTTCCACGCTCAGATAGGTAAGAACAATCAGGCCCTGAACCTCCCCGGTTCAGGGCCTTTTTTCTTTGAGTCGCAAAGGGATATAAGAATTTTTTGGGGAAAAGCCCGCTTTTTGGCAGGCTCTCTTTTATTTGTGACTGTTTTATGACCACTGCTGTTTATACTGGCACCATACCAGTAAGAAAGGGGCAGTTATTTGAACGTATCAGATCCCGTTCAGCGGTCGGGCAGCATTACCAAAACGCTGATTTGTGTGGACAGTGTCCAAAACGGCGAGCCATCCGGTTTTTTATACAATCCTTACATGCCCAACCGAACTGCTTTTTTCGGGTATTTTTCTTTCATCCGTGTGATGGACGGCTTTTTTGACAGGATGCAGTGTCCACAGGCTTATCAGAAATATCGTGTTTGGAAAGCGGGGGAATCCGGTGAAAGGAGGACAAAGGAGGAGGTAACCCGGTTTATGGCGGAGGAAACGTTCCGCCCCGGAAAAGGAGGAAAAGCTACGTTTACCATTCAGGTGCAATTTCGGCAGAACGCTACATGGCAGGGAACCCTCGCCTGGATGGAAAACAAAAAAGTTCAGCAATTCCGCAGCGTATTGGAAATGGTTAAGCTGATGGACAAAGCTCTGGCAGAGTCCGGCAGCAGCGATGCTGTGGGTTGGGAATCATCTAAAATCTGGAATAACTGATGAAATTTTGATGCCTTTAGGAGAAAGGGAGGAACATTATGGCACATCTAAAAAGGCTTGCTTCCTGTCTGCTAGCCGTTCTGCTGGTGATTACTTTGATTCCCGGCGGCGTCCTGACTACGGCGGAAGCGGCGGCAAATCTGGAGCCGGAGCCTGTCGTTAACCGGGAAGACAACGTTACCCTGTCGAAAACCGCCGTGCAGACGGCCATCGACGAGTGGGAAGTGACCCTGCGGATTTCCGGCGGCGGCTCGACTACGGTAAAACCGCAGATCGACATCGTACTGGTCACCGACTACTCCAGCAGCATGGACAAACATGTTTACGGCAGCGGCATTTGCGGCAGCACATCTTTCCGAGCAGATGAAGAGGAAAAACGCATCTGCGCTGTCTGCGGCAGCGAAGACATTGAAAGGAAAGGGAGCCCTTTCAACCGCTACTATCAGTGTAACGACTGCGGTTCCAGGAACATCACCACTCGGCGGATTGTTGACGGCTGGTGGTGTACCGACTGCTGGCATTATTATGAAGGCGAAGAAAAGCCAGATTCCTGCACGCAGGATGTAAACGAGATGGATATGGGATCCCGCCTGGAGATCGCCCAAAAGGCGCAGGCAGCGTTGATCGATTCCCTGGTCGCCAAAGGCATTAACGCTAGGGTCGGCGTTGTGCAGTTCGGCGGTCTTAGCAAGCAAAAGCTGGCGCTGACCCCGATCCTCAACGAAGACGGCGAGGTAATCCAATCGAATGTTACCGCCATCAAAAACGCGATCAACGCCGGTAAGATGCGCGGGCTGGACGACAATGACATTGACCACGGGTATTATGATGGAACCTCCGGCGGCACCAATATTGAGGCGGGACTGATTCAGGGCAACAAGACCCTGTATCCTTCCGGCGACAGCGGCTCCGGCAACCAGAAGTTTATGATCCTGCTGTCTGACGGCCAGCCCAATGTATATAAGGAAGATGGATCTTACTCCAGCGATGATGGAGGAAAAGCAGCAGACGAGGCGGTGAAGCGCGCAACTACCATCAAAAACAGCCACACGACCAACTTTGAGCTGTATACGGTTGGGTTCACCACGAATGTGGAATGCCTGGAAGACATTGCCTCCAGCAGCGACAAATACTATTATGCTGTCGGCGCCGACCTGGGCGGCATTTTCAGCGGCATTCTGGACTCCATTTTGTGGGTTATCAACAACGGTACCGTTGTCGATGTTATGGGCGACAAGGTCGACCTGATTACCTCAGAAGAAAATATCTCATATAGCCCCACTTCCTTGAACCCCACCGGTTCGCTTTCCAACCCGGTACAGCCTTCGGTCGGCGTCAACGGTGAAACCATCCGCTGGAATACCGGTTCCTATGTATCGGGCAGCGCAGCGATGACCTACAAGGTCAAGCTGGACCCTGCTGTTGTGACAAACGCTGACAGCACCAGCATTGACGTCCCACTGAACAACTCTGCCGTTTTAACCTATCAAAACAAAGATGGAAAAGAACAAAAACTGTCCTTCCCGATTCCTACTGCCGTGGTTGAAATCGGCACGCTGAAGGTCACCTCTACCGGCCTTCCTGCGGGCGTAACCGGCACAACACAGACGGTCGGAAATACTCTTGCCGGTACGGCAGAATTTCCCCAAACTCCCTATACGGTAGAAGCGCCTGTGGAAGCACCGGATGGCTATGAGCTGAAAAAAGTCGTAGTCAACGGCACTGAAATGAGCAAATCTGATTTTGACAAAGCTTATCTCAAAGAAGGAAAATATCAGCTGGACGTGAAAAAAGGCGAGCAGACTGTTGAGTATGTCTATGGGCCAAAATCCGTCGATTCCGTCCGAATTGTGAAGGTAGACGGGAACGGCAACGCGCTGGAAGGCGCTGTGTTCACTGTCGGCGGACAGGAAAAAGCCGCCAATCAGGGATCCGGAAAGAATAGCACGGAAGCCATGACGTTTACCTATGGCGTAAACTACGCTGTAACGGAAAAAACGGTTCCGACAACCTACAACGGTATAGAGGACTTTATTGTAACACTGAAAAAGGATTGTACCGGATTGGAGTTTGTCGGCGACGCTCCTGAAGGCGTTACCATAAACGGCCTGACCATCCAAGTCGAAAATATTCGCAAGGCACAACACAGCGTTATTGTTCACTACGTAGAGCAAGGCACCACCAATGAGCTGGCCTCTCAGGCTACCGCAGCGACCAGGTACGAAGACGAAGCCTACGATATCTCCTCCAGCGCACTGCTGAATAAAGATGATATCGCTTCCTGGAGCCGCGTTGGCGTCCGCTCCGAGGACACCTCCAAGCTCTCCGGAACCATGGGTACCGCTGACATTCACG
>CAJFOX010000032.1 GCA_904397845.1 uncultured Oscillospiraceae bacterium | reverse complement strand
TCGGTGGTTCGAAAAAGGGTATCAGATTTTCAAAAAAATTTTTTGAAACACACCGGAAACCGCATGGTTACTGGGTGCCAGTAATTTCGGTCACCAAAGACATTGTCGAAAGAAGTCTATTCCTTTACAGAAATAGACTTCTTTTATTTTTAATAAAATATAAACGAAACTGTTTATATTAGCTTGGCCATATTGCCAATGCGCTATAATAAGCAATTTTATTGAAAGGATTAGCAATGGGCATTTTATTTCAAGGAGTCCAATGGGTTGCGCCGACTGACTTGGGGATAAGCCAGTTGTACTTAAATCAATCCAAGCTTAGAAATGTCGAAAAATGGTTTGACCCAAACAACATGAATTTGTGTCAGCCTCTTCCCGTCCATGATTTCGGAGATGGCAGACTAACTTTGACAGACGGCCACAGCCGGGCTTTTATAGCCTACCAGCATAAAACAAAGGTGCCGATTGTTTATGACACGGATGACATCGTAACATGTGACGAAGGACAGCTGCTTTATAAAAATGACATCGTTTGGTGCCGGCGTTTCCATCTTCGAACAGTTGCCGACCTTGAAAATCGTACTGTTGACGATTCTGAATATCAATCTCTTTGGATTGACCGCTGCGAACAAGCTCACAATTTACTGACCCAGACCAATGATTATGAGAGGGCGGATATACAGCGGCAGTATCCGGATTTGTTTTTATATGGCGCGAATGAAGACTTCACAATCTATTTTTTTGAGAATTTACAGGAAGAATGATTTGAATTTAGCCGTAACGGATCAAATTTCTTGGAACCTACCAAAGCAGAGGCCCAATAGATGCCGTTCGCGAAGTCGGTTTGGCATGACAAGTCTCTAAACCACCTGCCCTTTCCAAGAAAAAACAGGTTTCTCTAGAGCGTGACGGCTGCCTTCTTCAACAGAAATATAAAAAATAGAGCCCCGGGCTCTGGTTCTTTCTATACGGGAAAGATCAGGGTCCGGGGTCTTTCATCTTGGGCACACAGGAGCAGTTTAATCCAGTTCCAGCGCGCCTGTGTACAATTGATAGTAAGTGCCTTTCAGCTTGATAAGATCCGCGTGGGTGCCGCGCTCAATAATGCGGCCGTGATCCAACACCATAATCGCATCGGCGTTCCGCACAGTGGAAAGACGGTGCGCGATAACAAACACCGTGCGTCCGCTCATCAGCGCATCCATCCCTCGCTGCACAATGGCCTCCGTACGCGTATCAATCGAACTGGTCGCCTCGTCCATAATCAATACCGGCGGATCAGCCACAGCCGCACGCGCAATGGCAAGCAGCTGGCGCTGGCCCTGGCTGAGATTCGCACCGTTGCCCTGCAGCATGGTGTTGTAGCCATCGGGCAAGCGGCGGATAAAGTCATCCGCACCGGCAAGCCGCGCCGCCGCAATGCACTCTTCGTCATGTGCATCCAAGTTGCCATATCGAATATTCTCCATCACCGTGCCGGTGAAGAGATTCGTATCCTGCAGTACGATGCCTAAGCTGTGGCGCAAGTCTGCCTTTTTTATCTTATTGATATTAATCCCGTCATAACGGATCTTGCCGTCGTTAATGTCGTAAAAGCGGTTAATGAGGTTTGTAATTGTAGTTTTGCCCGCGCCGGTAGATCCAACGAAAGCCACCTTCTGGCCAGGTTTTGCATACAGGGAAATATTGTGCAGCACAGTCTTTTCCGGCGTGTATCCAAAATTGACATCGTAAAAGCGCACGTCGCCCTGCAGTCGGGTATAGGTCGTGGTACCATCGTGGTGCCGGTGTTTCCACGCCCAGACGTTGGTGCGTTCCTCACACTCGCTCATGCTGCCGTCGGCATTTTCCTTGGCATTTACCAATGTGACATAGCCCTCGTCAGCCTCAGGCTGTTCATCCAGCAAAGCAAAAATACGGTGTGCACCCGCAAGGCCCATAATGACCATATTCACTTGGTTCGACACCTGGCCGATCGCGCCTGCAAACTGTTTGGTCATATTCAGGAATGGGACGACGATACTGATGCTGAACGCCATTCCGGAGATACTGATGTTCGGTACATCAGTCAGTAACAGTGCGCCGCCCACCAGGGCCACCAGTACATACATTACGTTGCCGATGTTACCCAGCAGGGGCATCAAAATATTGGCGAAACGGTTGCCGTTGCGGGCATTGAAGAAGATCTCGCCGTTTACTTTGTCGAAATCCGCCTTTGCATTTTCCTCATGGCAAAATACTTTTATAACTTTCTGGCCGGACATCATTTCCTCCATGAACGCCTCAGCCTTAGCCAGCGTGACCTGCTGGCGCAGAAAATATTTGGAGGAACGGTTCGTAATGGCCCGTGCTGCAAACGTCATGCAGACAACTCCCGCAACAACCAACAGGGCAAGGATGGCGCTGTAGTACATCATAATCCCGAACACGACGAGCAGCGTTATGCCTGAAATGGTCATCTGTGGCAGGCTCTGGCTGATGAGCTGGCGCAGCGTATCCACGTCGTTGGTATAATAGCTCATAATATCACCATGGCCATTGGTGTCGAAGTACTTAATAGGCAAGTCCTGCATGTGGCTGAACATTTTTTCACGCAGCTTTTTCAATGAGCCCTGGGTGATGATGGCCATCATCTGAGTATAGAATGCGCCGGCAATCAGGCTGATGACGTACATGACGACCAGGATGGCCACATAAGTGAGAATGCGGCCGGAAACGGATGCCCAGTCGCCGCTTTTGTAAGTTTCATCGACAACGGCAATAACATTCTGCATGAACACAGCTGGAGCGGAACTGACGATAGCATTGATGAGGATGCATACCATCGTGATAGGCAGCAGCACTGGGTAAAACTCAAACAGCATGCGCAGCAGCCGGCGCAGAACGCCTTTTGGCGCGCGCTGACCTCGAGCCGTAGTAGCGGGGGGATTGGTTTTATTTTTCTCCATCTTGATCACCTGCCTTGGTCTGAGAAGTATATACCTCGCGGTAGATCTCGCTGGTCTTCATCAGCTCGTCGTGGTTGCCAACAGCGCTGATGCGCCCGCCATCCATTACGATAATGCGGTCGGCATCCTGTACGGAGGCAACGCGCTGAGCGATGATGATCTTCGTAGTCTCAGGGATAAATTCACGAAAGCCCTGGCGGATCAGCGCATCCGTACGCGTATCCACAGCACTGGTGGAATCGTCCAGGATCAGCACCTTAGGCTTTTTCAGCAGTGCACGCGCAATGCAAAGACGCTGCTTCTGGCCGCCAGAGACATTGGCGCCGCCCTGCTCGATCCACGTATCATATTTGTCGGGGAATTGCTGGATAAACTCGTCCGCCTGCGCCAGCTTGCAGGCTTCCAGCATCTCTTCGTCGGTAGCGTTGGGGCTGCCCCAGCGAAGGTTGTCTTTGATGGTGCCGCTAAACAGCACGTTCTTTTGCAGCACTACAGCCACGTTGTTGCGCAAAGCCTCCAGATCGTATTTGCGCACATCTACGCCGCCCACTTTGACACAACCCTCGGTGACATCATACAAGCGAGGGATCAACTGTACCAGCGTGGACTTGGACGAACCCGTCCCTCCCAAAACGCCGATGAGTTCGCCCGACTTGATGTGCAGATCCACGTCGGCCAGCGCCATACGCTCGGCTCTCTTGGAATACTTAAAGCTGACATTCTCGAAATCAATGGATCCGTCCTTCACTTCGGTGAGAGCATTCTCAGGGCTGGTCAGGTCGCTCTTCTCCGTCAGAACTTCCACAATACGCTCCGCGGATTCCATCGACATCGTGATCATCACGAACACCATAGACAGCGTCATCAGGCTCATGAGGATCTGGAAACTGTAAGTAAGAATAGAAGTCATCTGGCCCACAGCGATTTCCATCCCCTGGCTGGTGATGACTGCATATGAGCCAAAAGACAACACAAACGCCATACCCGCGTATACGCAAAACTGCATCATGGGGTTGTTGAGCGCCATGATGCGCTCAGCGCGGGTGAAATCCCTGCAAACATCATCGGCCGCAGCGGCAAATTTCTTTTTCTCGTACTCTTCGCGCACATAGCTCTTCACTACACGCATCGCCTGCACGTTCTCCTGCACGGAATCGTTTAGCGCGTCGTATTTGCGGAATACCCGGCGAAAAATCGGGGTAGCCGCACGGATGACCAACACCAGTCCAATGCTCAGCAGCGGGATAGTGACAAGAAAAATCATAGCCAGGCGCCCACCCATGACAAAGCCCATGACGAACGAAAAGATCAGCATCAATGGGCCGCGGATGGCCACGCGGATGATCATCATAAAGGACATCTGCACATTTACGACGTCTGTGGTCATACGAGTCACCAGGCTGGACACCGAAAATTTGTCGATGTTCTCAAAGGAATAATCCTGGATGTGGTAGAACATGTCTTTGCGCAGGTTACGCGCAAAGCCTGTAGAAGCGGTGGCGCAGGTATTGCCGGCCGCAACGCCGAAAATAAGCGATAGAACGGCCATGACCACCAGTTGAATCCCATAGTTGACAATAACGTCCATCCCGCAGCCAGCCTGCATCTGGTTGACCAAATTGGCGATAATAAACGGGATGATACATTCCAAAATCACTTCAACCGTGACCAGAAGCGGCGTTAGAATGGCCGACTTTTTGTACTCGCGGATACTGCGAGCAAGGGTTTTTACCATATGTGACATTCCTCCTCCAAAACATGATTTAGCCCCGTGCGCTTATGCGCAGCCACATCATGCGCACGCATAAGCTTGCTTGTAAAACATAAGGGCCTAGGCGCCGGCTATCTATCCAGATTCGCGGACATATGTGCGGCGGTTTCCAAAAACAGCGCCAGCTGCACGCTTGACAGACCGTTCGTAAGACACTGCTCCGTCTGATGAAGGTACTCGTCAACCTGCGCGTCCAAATGCGCCGCCTTGGCTGTGGGAGTCAGGACCTTCAAGCGCGCATCGCTGGCCTCCCTCTCTCTCAGGATCAAACCGTTTTTCTCCATCAACTGCAGAATGCCGGTGGCTGTGGAACGGCTCAATCCGAAAGCGCTTTCCACATCACGCTGGAACACCGGCCCGTCAACGCATTTCACAAGGATGTAATGCATTACGCGGCTTTGCACCCCAGTAATGCCTAAACTTTGCATATTGGCGTTCATTCGCTTTTTCAGCTTTCGCGACAGGACATTAATCCACATTCCACAGTCTTTTTCCATTGAAATTCTTCCCCCTTTACGCCTGCAAGCCTTCTCTCCTTGCAACAATTGTTAGGAAACGAACAGATTTTAGCGCATGTAGAAAATTTTGTCAATATAACATTTGACTGTTTTTTTCTAGAATCCAAATCAAATTTTGTGCGATTAACAGTTTCTGCACAAATAAAAAGACGACCTTACTGGATGGCGCGCACTTTATGGAAACAATCAAACAAAGCTGTTTTCAAAATCACAGGATTTTGATAAGGCCATTATGGTAGGATGCTTTGATGACCGGATCCTCATTGGGCAGCCGGCGCGCATGAATTGCTTTTCCGTAAGCGGCATTCCTCGTAAAGTAGCCCAATAAAGCATCCTGGCCGGCGCAACAACATCTGACAAGGAAGAAAAGTGCAGATCCAGGGGTTCCTTTGCAATGATTTCACTGCAAAAATAAAACTGCCCTGGATAGAGCGCGCCGGCAAAAAGCTTTGATAGGAAGCATCGGATATCCAAAGGCGGCTTGGAAGGCCCATTTCCTGAAAACTGGAAAAATTTCCCTTTGTTTTCCAAACCGTCCTTTTTTCGCAATCTTCTTCCTTTTTGCGACAAAAAGAGATATACTGATTGCAATGAAAATTTTTCACCACTTTTCTCTGTCTTTTGCACTGAAAATCGAAAATTTTTCCTGCCATACTTTGAAAAATTCTGCGCATACTAGTGGCGAAATCAATTTTCGATTTCACAATAACCATTCATGGAGGTCCTATCATGAAAGTGAAGAAAACACTCGCTCTGGCCTGCGCCGTAGCTATGCTTCTGGCTTTGAGCGGCTGCACCTCCGGCGGAGACTCTTCTTCCAGCCGTTCCAGCAGCTCTTCTTCCTCTTCGTCCAAGACCAGTTCCTCTTCCTCCGCTGCATCCTCTTCGATGAGCGAAGGCAGCAGCGTCCTCAGCGACTTGGAAAGCCGTTTGGAAAGCGCCCTGGAAAGCATGGAAGAATCTGTTTCCCCGACTATGAGCACCGATTTCGCCGAAATCGGTGCTTTGAACGGCGAAGCGCTGGGCTGGGGACCCGGCGGACCGGTGGACAGCGAGAACCGTTCGCAAGGAGCCGTTGCTTATCAGGAAAAATATGGGAAATATGACGCCTATTTTATTGCGCCGTCGTCGGAAAAAATTTATCTTACCTTTGACGAAGGATATGAGAACGGCTATACCGCCGATATTTTGGACACCTTGAAGGAAAAAGGCGTACATGCGGTATTTTTTGTCACATTACCCTATGTCAAAGCGCAGCCGGATCTGGTACAGCGCATGATTGACGAAGGGCATACTGTCGGCAATCACAGCAATAAGCATATTACCTACCCCTCCCTTTCTCTGGAAGAGGCAAAAGAGGATTTGATGAGCCTGCATCAGTACATGTTGGATACTTACCAATATAAAATGTCTGTTTTCCGCTTTCCTGAAGGAAATTTTTCTGAACAAACCCTGGCTTTGGTGCAAAGCTGTGGTTATAAATCCTTGTTCTGGAGCTTTGCCTATCAGGATTGGTACACTGACAATCAGCCAAACCCGTCGGATGCTTTGAATTCCATGTTAAACAAGGCGCACCCTGGCGCTATTTATCTGCTCCATGCCGTTTCCTCCACCAATGCGCAGGTCCTGGGAGATTTTATCGACGGGATGCAGGAAAAAGGGTATGTTTTTGCTGATTTTGAATAGGGCGGATTTTTGTTTTCATTTGTGCATAAAGATGTAACAAACCCCGCATATGCGGGGTTTGCTGTATGGGTGTTGAAAAATCTTGATGAAGGAGTATTACATATGAACTGGATCAACTGGGCCTGGATTGGTGGCGGCCTGCTGGGCAGCCTAGTCGTTGGACTTCTTATCGGGCGGATCGTCGCGGGAATCAAATACCCCAATCCGGATAAGCCCCATATCTTTACCCCGAAGCAATCGATTATTATTCTAGCGGGCGTTTTGATTGCCATTGCCCTGATCGTATTCGCTATCCTGTATCAGCCGAAACCCAAAAACGGCGGCGAGGACCTCCTTCCTTCCGGGATGGATGGTATGGTTGACCCGAATGGCGTATTGCCGATGGATGACGCCGGCTTGGACGGCGGAGAAATCGAACCGGCAGACGAGCAGCTTGACGGCGTGGAAGAGGATCAGCCGGAGGAAAGCGGCGAAGAGAACGCCAATGAACCTGAAACAGAGGACGGCGCTACGGACGAAAATGAGGATGCTGCCAAAGCAAATCCTGTAACCTAAAAGCGTCTTTACATTTTTTTGCAAAAATCGCCCTTGACGGTAAATCGTTTGGTGGTATACTGTTTATCGCTGGTATTTTTGTAATGCCCCGCTTTTTGGGGTGTGAAAGGAAGGAAAGGTATTATGAAAAAACAAATTTCCGTGTTTCTTGCAATAAGCTTGTTGCTGGTGGCACTGTTAAGTGGCTGCAGCAAAACCCCCGTCACCGTTTCTGCCCCGGAGTGGGAAACCGCTTCCGGTACTGCCAGTGGCTTTTCCTATGAGGTTCCCGCCGATTGGACCACTACGGAAGATGTAACTGGCCAGGGCAGCGTTATTTACATCCCGGCTGATGCGGATGTTTCCGCCGGCACCTCTAATGTAAACATCCTGGTACAGAATGTCTCTGGCCAGAAAGCGGCCAGCATGAAGGATATGAAAGCCGCTTTGGAATCTGATTTAGAGGACCAGCTGATTTCCAATGGGTTTGAAAAAGTGGAAAACCTGAACGTAGAGGAGCTGGAGGCGCCTATTGGCAGCGTATGTGTTGTCTCTTATGACACTTATCTCAGTGGGATGAAATTTTCCCAGACGCAGTTTTATCCGCTGATTGACGATTATATTGTCGTTATCACCGCTACCAATGTGGGAGAAGAAGTAGAGCCTTCCGTAGAAGAAGTTGCAGAATACATGGCTCTGACCTTGGAAAAAGCAGAATAAGCCTTATTTTTCATTTCAGTGACAACAGAACTTGCAAAACGCTGTATGCCGATTCCCGGTATACAGCGTTTTTCTTTTAAAAAGATGATCGCTTGATTGGGCGTTTGCTGTCTCCCGTCTGCGTATGAGGCCGCAAAGAAGGCGCTTTTCACCCACTGGCACCACTATCTTCTCCAGCAGTTTTGCAATCACAGAAAGCTTTTTCTCTTGGCTTCACGCAAATCATTCTTTTCGCCTGACAAGGGAGCCTCCATGCCCAAAAAGACTGCAACAGCGGCCGACTCCGTACAACAAAAAACGGGGCGAAACCGCCCCGTTTTTTAGAAGGTAAAATGCTCGTCCAGAATTTTTTGCGCTTCTTCGTAATTATCGCAGATCACCAGGATCGCATAATCACCGGAGGTCAGGACCAATGCATTTTTGGTGTTTACATCATTGTTATTGACCGGATAGAATTCAAACTCTGATATCCGGTTTTGTTTTCTTTCTTCCAGAGAGGCTTTGACTTCCTCCACTTTGCCTTCCTTGGCTTTTACTACCAGGATATCAAATGCCTGCACGTTGAGCATCGACATTTCGCCTACATAGTCCTCCACATTTTCCGGATCGACCATATAGAGGTCTTTCAGCATGTCATCATCGATTGGCGTCAGCGTCAATTCGCTGTACAGCTCATTCATTGCCGCCATAAAGTCATCCATTGTTTTGCCATCTTTCATGCCGGTGCCGGCGGTACCAGATTGCGCCTGGGAAGATTCCACGGCGGAACTCATAACAGACTCCTCTGAAGCCAGAGAAGAACTCGCCTGGGAAGAAGAATTAGAATTCCCACAGCCCGCCAAGGCGGTAGTCATTAGTGCTGCAAGGACAAATGCAAATACTTTTTTCATTTTTTATCTCCTTTATTTTTTAGAGTCTGACTTATAAGTAACCGTTTTCAGGCAAATTCATGCACGGAGATAAAATTTTAACAAATTATTCATATTTTTCCTGCAACTCTTCTTCCACCTGCTGGGAAACCACCGCTTTCTTTTTCCACCGGCCAGAAAAATAATAACTGATCGCCATGACCATACCGATCAGCCAACCGGCGCCAAAGCTGAAAAAGAGATACTCTTTTCCAAAGAAATACGCCAGCAGGTAAGCCATCGGCAGCCGGATAATCCACAAGGACAAAAGGCTGGTAATCATGGGGAACACCATGTCTCCCGCACCGCGCAGCACGGACAGGACGGTATTCATCACCGCAAACAGTAAATAACAATACATAACCGGGCGCAGATAATCCATTCCCGCTTCTATTACGGCGGCTTCCTGGCTGAACAGGCGCATCATATTCGGTCCGTAAACCAGCACCAGCGCCATCGCACCAATGCCGCACAAAACGCTCATTACCATTGTCGCGCGCAATCCTTCTTTCACCCGGTGCATTTTTCCCGCGCCAATGTTCTGCCCCACATAGGTCGTCAGCGCCATACCAAAGCTCTGTGCCGGGAAAAAGGCGAACATATCAATTTTATTGGCGCCGCTAAAACCGGCCATAAAATCGGACCCATACCCATTGACTAGGCTTTGCAGCGCCAATGTACCCACGGAAAAAAGCATCTGCTGCAGACCGTTGGGCAGGCCGAGTTTGATGATCTTTCGAAACAGCTCCCTGTCGAAAAAGAATTTCAGCAGGTTGATATGGATGTACGGGTACTTCCGGTTAATCAAAAAAATACCCGAGATCCAGGAGATCGCCTGTGCCAAAATGGTTGCAATGGCAACACCCGCAACTCCCCAGCGGAACGAGATGACAAACCAAAGGTCCAGCACTACGTTCAGCACACAGGCAATCGCCAGCAAGAGCAACGGCGTCCTGCTGTCGCCCAGTGACTGCATAATGGCGCTGTTCAGGTTGTACCCCAAAGAAAAAATAGTCCCGATAAAGATAATGACCATATACAGCCGGGCATCGGAAAAAGCATTATCCGGCGTATTGATCAACCGAAGCAACGGCCCGGAAAAAATAATTCCCAGCAGCGTTACCGGCAGCGCACCGATCATCGCTGTCGTATAAATCGTATCCACCGTTTCCGAAACCTTTTTTAAGTTTCCGGCTCCAAAATACTGGGAAATAATTACTGCGGCGCCGTTTCCTATTCCCATAAACAACGCCACCATCATATAGATAATCGGAGCGCCCGTTCCAACCGCCGCCAATGCCGTCGTTCCCACATAGTTGCCAACTACAATGCTGTCCACCATGTTGTACATCTGCTGCAGTACATTGCCCAACAGCAATGGGATGGAAAAGGCCAAAATCAGCCGCATTGGGCTGCCGACCGTCATATCTCCCCGAATTCCTTTCGATGCGCTCATACGATTCCTCCTTTTATAACGTTATAGAATGTTTATCCTGATTATACGCTTTTTCCTATCCAAATGCAATACGGCGCTGTATATTCTTTTCCCATTCATCCTAAACTAGGGGCAAACCGAAAGGAGAGATTCCCATGAAATTAGAAGGAAGCAAAACCGAAGCAAACCTGATCGCCGCACTGGCTGGAGAAAGCCAGGCTTCCGTAAAGTATCAGCTGTACGCCGAAAAGGCTCGGCAGGATGGATACGAAGAAATGGCACAGATTTTTGAAACCACTGCCCGCAACGAGAAAGCCCATGCCCAGCAATGGTACGAATACCTCCATGGTGGACAAATGGCTGACACCAAAGAAAACCTGAAACTGGCCGCCAGCGGGGAGCATTATGAATGGAGCGACATGTACCCTTCTTTTGCCAAAGTCGCCAAAGAAGAAGGCTTTACGGAAATCGCCAAAAAAATGGAGATGATCGCCTCCATCGAAAAAGACCATGAGGAGCGCTACCGCATGCTGGAACAAAACATCCAGGATGGAAGCGTATTTCGCAAAAGCGACAAGGTTTCCTGGATCTGCCGTAACTGCGGCTATATCTACGAGGGAGAAACTGCGCCAATGGTCTGCCCCGTTTGCAAGTACAAGCAATCCTTCTTTGAAGTGAAAAAGCCGGGCTGCTAACTCACATCGGGTCCCCAGGATAAAAAAGGAACGGCAAAGCACCGTTCCTTTTTTATTTCTTCCTGGCCGCAATTATCAGCATCATCGGCCGTCTCATTTCGTCTTTCATCCCCGGCTGATCCCGCATTTCTTCCGGCGGCTGCGGTTCCACTACCCGTTCAATCGAAAATCCGGCCTGCAGCAGCCCATCCAAATAGGTTGTCAGCGTTTTGTGGTACTTGGTCACCTTTTCTCCGAGAAAGACTGCCTGACGCGGCCCTTCATAATAATAGCGATCCACCGGAAAATGAAGGATTTCCCCACTGTCAGAATAAAACCAGTCTTGAGAGCCATAGGCGGTGAACACCGGATGCTCCACTGAAAAAACAAAATCTCCGCCGCGCACCAGATAGCCAGCAACCTTTTGTGCTACCTGCTCAAAAGATTCCACATAATGCAACGCCAACGAGCTCAGCACAACATCAAAGCTTTCCGGCAAAAAAGCGATGTCCTCGATGGCGCACCGCTGATACCGTACTTGCGGACACTTCGTTTTTTCCCTCGCCACCGACAGCATCCGATCGGAAAGATCTACTCCAATCACGGAAGCGGCCCCCTGCTCCGCAGCGTAAATGCAGTGCCAGCCGTATCCGCATCCCAAATCCAATACCCGTTTTCCCGCAAAATCCGGCAGCAGTTTTTTTAAGGTGCTCCATTCTCCCGCGCCAGATAAGCCTTTTTGGGAACGGCTCATCTGGCTGTATTTTTGAAAAAATTCCTCATCATCATAACGATTTTCTTTCATGTTGATTCTTCAGCCCTTCCTTTCCAAAATCCGTTCCATTACGATCCGGCAGGAAGCATCATGCACAAAGCCTTCTCTCTCCAGTTCCGCGCGGATCCTGCTATTTTGGGGAGGATAGGATACCGTCACCGCCGGCAGCCCCTGCTGCTGGGTGTACGCTTTGGCAAACTTCAGGCAACGGACGCCATCGCCGCCGTACATAGCCACATGTAATCCCCTTTGCCGCAGCATCCGGGCCCCAATAACCACAAAATTGTATTGCTCGTCTGCAAAGACCATTCCCTGCTCCCACAGGTAACGCCAGGTATCCTCGCCACAGCGGAAAAAGGTATTGTTCATCACTACAAAATCTTCCATTTCCCATCGTCCGCTTTCCAGCAGCACCCGGGCGAAACGAAAATCCCGAACCGGCTCAAACCCCTGCGGGACGCAATATTCCTGGGTCAAAAGATTTGCTGTGGCGCCGATGTAGGTCCCCGCCAAAGACAGCCCAAACCGTTCTGCCAGCCCCCGGCTGCGGACATTTCCGGTGCCGGTAAACATCCGGATCGCCGGGCACTCTAGCGATTGTGCCTCTTCCAGCCAGCGGGCGTAAATGGCTTTCCCAACGCCACGTCCCTGCCATGCGGGACGTACCCGGAGAGTCTCCAGCCAGCCGGACCCATCCGGCAATACCGACAACTTTCCAATCCCCACCGGTTCATCCCCGGCCCGGACCATGGTTAGATCCCCTACTGTATCATTTAAAAAATAGGCGCTGTTATCCCTTAGATAACAGCTGTTGGGCAGCGTTTCCTCTTCTACCTGCACCGCATCACTTATATTTTCCCAACTTCCCTTTTCCAGCGTGTATTCCATCAAAAAGCCTCCCTTTTCGTTGTTTTTTCATTATACCATAGAAACGTATCCTTCGTACGGTCACTTTTGGATCGATATATTTGTTAATAGGCAAAATTTTAATGATATTTTCCTAAAAATTGTGTACATCGTGCAAAATAATAAAAGCTTTTCTACAAAAAAATGGATTCTTTTCGTTGTGATAACCTTTTTCCAGTGATATACTTTTTTGTGTAAGGGCCAGCTACCCTACAAATTTTATAGAAGGAGACTGTCTTATGAGTTGGTCAACCGAATTGTTTCAAACTTCCAAGCCGATTATCGGGCTTTTACACCTGGATCCACTGCCTGGCGACCCTTTTTACGAAGGTTCCATGGAGAGGGTTGTGGAAAATGCAAAACGCGATCTGGAAGCGTTGCAGAAAGGCGGAGTAGACGGCGTGCTGATGACCAATGAATTCAGCGGCCCTTTTTTCACCGATACCCCCAAACCAGTATTCGGTGCCATGTGCCGCATATTCGGTGAAATCCGCTATCTGTTCACCGTCCCCTATGGGGTGGAAACCATCGCTGACGGCGAGGGCTGCGTGGAAATATGCGCCGCTACCGGCGCTTCTTTCACCCGCTGCCTGTTTACCGGCGCCTGGGCCGGTGACACCGGCCTGCAACAGCGCAATATCGCCCGAACCTTGCGTCTGCGCCGGGAATTGGATATGGACGATCTGAAATTATGCTATTTTATCAACGGCGAGGGTACTACGCCGATGGATAGCCGCCCACTGGCCCAGAAAGCCAAGTCCCTTCTCAGCGGCTGCCGCGCGGAATGCCTGGTCGTATCCGGCCCCGGACCAGGCAGCCAGCCTGATGTCTCTCAAATCGTTGAGGTCAAACAGGTTGCGGGAAATACCCCTGTTTTCTGCGGAACCGGCTGCAATGAAAAAAACTGTGAAGCAATCCTCTCCGTAGCCGATGGGGCTTTTGTAGGTTCTGCCTTTAAAAAGGATGGCGTGTTCACCGGGCGCATTGATGAAGAACGGGTAGCCCGCTTTATGCAAAAAGCAAAAGCCCTTCGAAAGGATTGATAGTATGGGCAAAGAAGAACGGTATTTTATGGGTATCGACGTAGGCACCTATGAAAGCAAAGGCGTTCTAATCGACAAGGACTGCCGCATCCTCTGCCAGGCTTCGCAAAAGCATGGACTGGAAAATCCGCGCCCCGGCTGGTACGAGCATGATGCAGAAGCAGTTTGGTGGGGCGATGTTTGTAAGATCTCTCGCCTGCTGCTGGAACGATCCCGCCTGGATCCGGCACAGATCGAGTGCGTGGGCCTGTCCGCCCTGGGCTGCGATTGTGTTCCGGTAGACGAACACTGCCGCCCTCTCTGCAAGGCTATCCTGTACGGCATTGATTCCCGCGCTCAAGATGAAATTGAGCAGATCAAATCCTATTACGGCGACCGTTTTGCACAGGTGTTCTCCCGCCCGTTGGTATCCTCCAGCATCTCCCCCAAGATCCTCTGGATCAAAAACCACCTGCCGGACGTCTACTTCAAAACTCATAAGTTCCTCACCGCCTCTTCTTTTTTAACAGCAAAAATGACCGGGCGCTACTGTATCGACAAATATCTAATCGGCTCCTTCGCGCCATTGTATGATGAAACCGGCATCAACGAAACACAGTGCAGCTTGTTCTGCCGGCCAGAGCAGCTGGCGGAAGTCACCCTGGCCACAGATGTGATAGGGACGGTAACGCCCGAAGCAGCCGCCCGAACCGGCCTTCTGCCCGGTACCAAAGTTCTCACCGGCACTGGGGATTCCGGAGCGGAATCCGTTTCCTGCGGCGTTTTCTCCCCCGGGGCCGTCATGATCCAGCTGGGTTCTACCTGCTTTTTCATTTATAACGCGGGCCATTCCCCATCGGGCGGTTGCATTCAGCCGGGTCCTTACCTGATTCCCGGTACCTATTGTCTTGCCGCAGGCACCAACAACGGCGGCACTTTGACCAAATGGTACCGTGATCAACTGTTCCCGGTACTGTTGGCGAAGGAGGAGGCCGGGGGCGAAAATGCCTATGCCGCCATGGCTCAAATCGCGGCCTCCGTTCCCGCTGGCAGCGGCGGGCTTTTTACCCTTCCCTATTTTGCCGGGGAACGCACCCCTATTCATGATCCGCAGGCCAAAGGCATGATCTTCGGCCTGCAGCCCCACCATACCCGGGCGCATTTATACCGGTCGGCACTGGAGGGCATCGGCTACTCTATCGCCCAGCATTTTGACCTGCTGGCGGAAAACCGCCTGCCAGTGCATAAAATAATGGCCGTGGGCGGCGGGGCCAAAAATCCATTGTGGCTGCAGATCATCGCCGATATGCTGAACCGGGAGATTTTCGTCCCGGAAGTAACGGTTGGCGCCTGTTATGGCGACGCCATCCTCTGCGCCTTGGCCTGCGGTTGTTATGACAGTCTCGAAGCTCTTGGTGAAAAAATTCGAATCTCCCGGACGATCCGACCCATTCCGGAAAACCACGCTGTTTATCAAAAAGGAAAACCGGTATTTCAGCGGCTGTATGAGGCCACCAAAGAGCTGATGCACGGTCTTTTGTGACTTTATAAAGGAGGGATCCCTGTGAAAATACGAAAATGGCAGATCGCCGGTATGAACCTAGTCTACAAATTTTATTCCTTTGATTATTTTCTCAACGCAATGGAGCGGTTGGGATATGAGTCCATCGAAGTGCTGCCTAACGCGCCCCATTTCTATGTGCCGGATCTGTCTGCCGGCGACATGGCTTCCATCCGGCAGAAAATTGCGGATCACCATCTGAAGGTCATCTGCTATACGCCTGACCAGTGCAGCTATCCCGTCAATATTTCTTATCACAGCGAAACAGCTCGCCGGCGTTCCATCCAGAGTCTGATTCGCCAGATTGAGATCTGCTCCTACCTGGGTAGCGGCCAGATGCTTTTGACCTCAGGCTACGGATACTTCGACGAGCCGAAGGAACACGCCTGGGCCAGGATGATCGACAGCCTGGGCCAGCTTTCCCGCAAGGCGGAAAAGGAGGGGATCGTGCTGGTGCTGGAACCGATCCGCACGGATGAGACCAACCTGGTCACCGATCTGCCCAGCCTGAAGAAAGCGCTTCGGGAAGTGGGATCTCCTTCTCTGAAGGGCATGCTGGACACCAGTCCCATGTACTACGCCGGAGAATCCATTGCCCAATATGCCCGGGAATTGGGGGATGATTTGTGGCATATCCATCTGATCGATGGCCGGCCCGCCGGCCATCTTGCCTGGGGAGACGGCATCTTTCCGCTGGATCAATACATCCTCGAGATTGAGCAGGCGGGTTATGATCGCTATATGACATTAGAGCTGACCTCTGCCGAATATTATAACGATCCCAGTCCGGCCATGGAAAAATCCATGAATGCCTTGCGCCCCTATTTTGGCTGAAGAAAGAGCCGGATAACGCGTTATCCGGCTCTTTCTTATTGAATTTTTCGGCATTCAAGGTAAAACCGCTTATCCGGTGCGCTGCCCATAGAAAAGCTTTTCCGGCAGAGTACGCCATGGCGGGCGATGTCGGAAAAAAGGCTCTCTTTGTCAAACTTACTCCAAACGATTGCCAGCCGATCCGGCGCCCGGCCCAGGCGACGGCAGTCTTCCGCCCCGTGGATATATTCCAGCTGTGCCTGCGGGTGCTGGTCCAGCCATCCATCCAACTGTGGCTGCAGCTTCTGCAATGGCGGCGGGTTTTTCGCATCAAACCCAAGATCACGCTGCACCGCATGGGGGTCCACCCCGATCAGCAGCCGGTGAATCGGTTCAAAAACCAGCGCCGGGTCGTACAGGTTAACCAGCTCCACCAACCCAAACCGGGCGGGATGCGATTCCCTCTGAGCTGCAGTTAAGCCGGCTTTCCGTGTATCCCAATATTCCTTTGCCGCAGCAAAGGAATGGTTGCCGTCCCCCATGGCATACAGCATCCCGGCCCTGGACTGGGCCTTTAATTGGGCAAGTATGCCGGCCACCGCGTCAAAAATACTTTCCTCCTGCAAAAACCATCCCTTCAAGCTACCGCTGTCCATCATCAGGGAAAAATCGTAAAACGGCGCTCTACCGGCCGCTATTTGATCCAGCGCGCCCATCAGGCGGTTTTCCCGATCGTCCAGCAGCACCATGATATGAGGCATCTCCAATGGCGCTTTCGAACGGATTGCCACCCGGGCGGGCAGCCGCTCCTGAATGGTTTTTTCGGTCGCCCGGATCAGCGAGGAGGAATCGGGCGCAAAGTCATACCGCTCCAAATCCAGCGACAGCAACAACCCCCGGCGGACGCCGGTGGTTGTGCCCCGGTGCAAAAACATCATCCCTCTGCCGATTTCACGGAGCGTCCCGTCCGCCAAATACCGTCTCATATGCTCCGGTACCGCGTTCTCATGGGATGGCTCTTTGCCCAGCCAGGCTTCCGGCATCATCAGCTGCAGAGACGACGGTGCGGAGCCTATGAAATCCCGCACCGCATCCCAGTATTCTTCTTGGGCACTGTATTGGTCGCAGGCAATTACCGCAAACTTTTGCAGATTGATCCCCTCTTTTGGAAACAGCAGGCGCGGAACCGCCGCTCCAACGTCGGCCAATTTTTCCTTTGCAGTCTTCATCGTTCTTCTCCGATCAGCCGAATCCGTACCACGCCGTCAATACCTGCCAGCGCGTCCAAGCAGGTTTGCGAAGGCTTTTTTATCAGGTCGATCATCGTATAGGCCCATGCGCCCCGGCTGTGATTCAGCATATGCTCGATGTTGAGCCCGTTTTTGGCCAGAACCGCCGTAATTTGCCCCACCATATTGGTGACATTACGATTGATAATGGCAATACGCCAACCCTCCCCCAGGGGATATTCGCAGTCTGGAAAATTCACACTGTTTTTGATGGTTCCACTGATCAGGTATTCCTTCAACTGGGCGACGGCCATTCGGGCACAGTTTTCCTCTGCTTCCAGCGTAGAAGCCCCCAGATGCGGCATGGCAATTACCTTTGAGTTGGCGATGATCCGGTCGTTGGGGAAATCAGTCACATACCGGCCAAGCTGCCCGGATTCCAGGGCTTCTATCACTGCATCGTCGTCGATCAGCCCGCCCCGGGCGAAGTTTAATAATATCGTGCCGGGTTTTACGGCAGCAAGTACATTCCGGTTTATCATGCCTTCGGTCTTGGCGGTCTGAGGCAGGTGCAGTGTCAAAAAATCGCTCCTGCCCAACAGTTCTTCCTGCGTTTTGGCAAGCTTTACGCTACGGGACAGCCGCAGCGCCGCATCCACCGATAAAAACGGATCGTAGCCGATTACGTCCATGTCCATTGCCACCGCCGCATTGGCTACCATTACGCCGATCGCTCCCAGTCCAATTACGCCCAGCGTTTTGCCGGCAATTTCTCCGCCGGCAAAATCTTTCTTTGCTTTTTCCATTCTCTTATCCACACCGGCAATTCCTTCCTCGTGCTGCCGCCGGATCCATTGAATTCCCGGAACAATCCGGCGGCAGGCCAGTATCATACCACACAACACCAGTTCCTTGACCGCGTTGGCGTTGGCGCCGGGGGTGTTGAACACCACAATCCCCTCTTCACTGCACCGGTCTACCGGAATGTTGTCGACTCCTGCGCCGGCACGGGCAATCGCCAGCAGTTGTTTGGGAAACGGCATCTCTCCCAACTGGGCGGAACGGACCAGCGCCACATCATAATCCTCCCCCTCTTCGATAAAACGGTAGTGATCCTGCGGCATTTGTGTGTAAATGATATCGGAAATTTGATTGAATTTTTTTACAGTCAGCATGGAAAAGCCCTCCTCTCATCTGCGTAAACCTTCTTCATAGTCCTTCATGCAGGCTACCAGCGCTTCTACGCCCTCTTTGGGCATGCCATTGTAAATAGAAGCCCGGCACCCGCCTACGCTGCGGTGCCCTTTTAAGTTGATCATCCCCCGCCCTTCGGCCATCCGCAAAAAGGCTTTGGTATCTTCCTGGGTTGGCAGCGTAAAGATCACGTTCATAATGGATCGATCCTCCTTGGCTACCGGATTATGAAACATTTCAGATTGATCGATAAAATCGTATAAAAGAGCCTCCTTTTCCCGGTTTCGGCGCTCCATGGCCGCCACGCCGCCATTGTCTTCCACCCATTGGAGCATCAGCCCCGCCATATAAATGGCAAAGCAGGGAGGCGTGTTATACATAGAGCCGTTTTCCGCCATCACCCGATAGCGCAGCATTGTCGGCACAATAGGGTCTACCTCCCGTTCCAGCAGGTCCCGGCGGATAATAACGACTGTCAGCCCGGCAGGGCCCATGTTTTTCTGGGCTCCTGCATAGATCAGCGCGTGAGCCGCCACATCGATCTCACAGCCCAGAATCGCGCTGGACCAGTCAGCCACTAACGGAATGCTGCCGGTCCGCGGCAGCGTATGATAGCAGGTGCCGAAAATGGTGTTGTTGCCGGTAATATGTAAATAAGCCGCATCCGGGCTCAGCAGCTCCGGCGTGATTTTGGGGATGTGCGAAAAGGAGTCTGCTTTCGAGGAAGTAACCGCAACTGCTTTTCCCCAGCGTTCGCCTTCTGCCAGCGCCTTGCCCGCGAACTGGCCGGTAACGGCATAGTTGGTGGTCTGTCCTCGCCGCGACAGATTCATGGGAACAGCGGAAAACTGCATGGAAGCACCGCCCTGCAAAAACAGAACCGCATAATCCTCTGAAATATGCATCAGCCTGCGCAGGGACTCCTCTGCATCGGCAATAATTTTTTCAAATGAAACGGATCGATGGCTCATCTCCATCACACTGCACCCGGCGCCGGGATAAGAGACCAGATTTTCTTTTGCCTGTTGTAAAATTTCAACCGGCGTCATCGAAGGGCCTGCGGAAAAATTGTAAGCGCGTTCCATTTTTTGATTACCTCCAAAATTAAAATTGCAAACAAAAAGCCGAAGAGCGCATGCTCTTCGGCTTTCACGACAGATGCAGATTGTCCAGGTTTCCGTTTCTTGCTGTTCAACAAACCCTTAGCAATCAATCGTTCCGAAAAAAGCGTACGCCAAGCGCAGGCACCAAAGAAGTGTCTGAACAACAAGATGATGAAATAGCAGCAATGCGAAATTTCATCTGCGTACGTCCTTTCCAAAAGTTTATGGAGCTATCTTACACCTATCTTATGCAGCTGTCAAGAATTTCTATGCATTTTTATGTTCTGTTTTTCGCGGAAGCAGGCTACAAAGATACATGGCCGCCAAAAATTCTTCTGTCACCGCCGAGCAGAGTGCTCGGACCGCCGCCGGAGAAAAGCGTTCTTCCATCATTTCATTCAGGCAATGGCAGCAATATAAAACCACCAGCCGCTTCTCCAATCCCATCAGATGCCGCGTCAGTTCTTTGGCCGACCGGGCCGCCAGAATGTCCGGGATCTTTCCCGCCTCCTGCTCCAGCTTCTTATAGTTCTCGGCCAGCGCCGCTTCCATTGACCGGGCTGTATATTCCTTCAGCGGCGTCACGTTTAAAAAACGGGCTGCCGCCTCACAGCAGGCCAGTACAATAGCGTTTCCGGCAATGCGCCCCTCCGGTCGATCCAAAAGCTGCCGCAGCTTTCGCTGTGCCCTGGCCTGCGCCGGATAGACATTTCCCGGAATCAGGTACAATCCACTTTTGGCCAGCAGAAGATCCGATTGTTTTTCCACCCGCCGATGCAGCAAAGTTGTTTCCCCAGGCAAAAAGGTATACAGGCAGCCTTCCCGCTTTCCAAAGGCTTTCAGGGTTTCCAGATATCCCAGCTGGATGTTCCTGGCGGTCACATCGCTGTCAAACAGCAAAAAAATCCCCAAATCCCACCGGCTCTTCAGATATCTTAGCCTTGCCTTGGGAAAATCCATCTTCCGCACCACGCCGATGGCTTCCAAATCTACTGCCACAATGTCGTCGGCGCCCATTTCTACAGCCATCCTTACCGGCACGTTATCCGAATATCCTCCATCAATATAGGCTTTGCCGTCGATGACACGGGCCTTCATGGCAGGAAAACAGGCGGCGCTGGCCATCAGATAATCCACCATTTCCCCGTCGGGAACCGTTTCTTTTGTGAGGACTTTCGGCTCCAACCGAGGATATTCCACCGTTACAAAACCAAACTCCACCTCTGAGTTACGCAGCTTTTCTTCGTCAATATAGGCTCGAAGCATCTGTTCTAATGGCCTTGGATCTGCCCCGCCTTTTTTTACCATTTCCGTAATAAAAGCGCCTATTTTGCCAGTGAAATCTTTCCGGTTCTCCACCTTATCCGTAACCGCAATATCCATCACATCGCGGGTCCTGAGCTTTTGCCACATCCGTGCAGCCAGTTCGTAATCCTTTTGCACCATCAGAGCACCGTTCAGCGCTCCTACTGAGGTGCCGGTAACGATTTCATAATCAAACCCCAGTTCCAGCAGCGCTTTCCAAACACCGACCTGATAGGAACCGCGGGAGCCTCCTCCCCCCAAGACCACTGCTTTTTTCCCCATACTATCCCTCCTTTTTTATCGTATCTCAAAACTCCTTGTCATGCAACCGACCTATTTTCGGCAAAAATTTTGTTGTTATCCCATTGACAGACGATACCTTTTTTTGCTATACTGATCGAACTACCTAATACATATTAATACAACTTGAATGCTTACTCATGCTGCCTTCATTGGGATGCGGTATGCTTTTGGGCCGATCAGGTTGATTTTACCACAGGGGGAGGAACTGTTATGTCGAAGCTGAACATCAAAAGCTTTTTTGGCGACAGGTCTTTTTACAAAGAAGTAACGGGGATCGCCCTGCCTATTATGGCGCAGCAGTTTGTCACTTCCTTTGTCAACCTGATCGATAATGTTATGGTCGGCGGCGTTAGTCAAACCGCATTGACTGCGGTTACGGTTGCCAATCGGTTTTACATGATCGCCTCTTCCATCATGTTTGGGCTGTGCGGCGCAGCCGGTATTTATATCGCCCAAAATTACGGCGCCGGTAAAAACGACCGGTGCCAAAAAATCCTCAATATCAACCTCTCCATCGGCTTTGTCGTCATGCTCCTTTTCACCGGCGTGCTGTTTTTCGTCCCTGAATGGACGATTTATCCGTTTTCCCGCACGCCGGAGATTGTTGACTTAGGCCTGGACTATATCGTTTTTGCCAAATACACCTACATTCCCTATGGTATTTCCTTTACCTGTATGATGGCCATGCGCGCCATCGGGCTAAACAAAATTCAGCTGAAGGTCGGCATTATAGCCGTGCTCACCAATACCATTTTAAATTATATTCTGATTTATGGCAAATTGGGATCGCCCGCTATGGGAGTCAAAGGCGCCGCACTGGCGACCATGATCGCCCGATTGTTGGAAATGGCCATCTATCTGGCGCTTCTGATCCGGCAGCGGCACTTTTACAAGCTAGATCTCAAGGGCCTGATTTTCCTGGACTGGAGCCTGATGAAAAGTATGCTTGCCAAGGCGGTTCCTCTCACTGCCAACGAGCTGTTTTTCTCCATCGGCACCTCCCTGGTTTTCAAATCCTACATGCGGGCCGACGAGCTGCTGGTAGCGGCCATCTCGGTGGTGGATACGGTCATGAACCTGGCGTTTATCGTTTTCGGGGGACTGTCTTCCGCTGTTGCAATCTTTATCGGCGGAAAGCTGGGCGCCGGCAAGCTGGAAGAGGCTAAGTCGGACGCAAAAAAAATCATTGTTTTCGGCGTTATGGTATCGGCTGTGTTGGGAGCGGTTTTGTTCTGTGTCGCACCCTATATTCACAATCTTTATTCTCTCAGCGACGAGGCAATTCGTGCGCTGGAGATTCTTATCCGCATTAAGAGCTGCCTGATGCCAATTTATGTTGTGAATGTTTGCACCTTTTATGTGCTGCGGTCCGGCGGCGATACTTTCTCTACCATGCTGGTCGATTCCGGTTTTCTTTGGATCGGGCCGGTGACGGTTTCCACCCTCTTATCCATCTTTACCTCTATCGAGGTTGTCCCACTGTATGTTACCGTTGAACTGTTGGATCTGGTGAAAATGTTCATCGCATTCTGGTTCTTGAAAAGAGGCCGCTGGGTTCGTAATCTGGCTGCTGATTAACCTTATATTTATAATCCGGCCGGAAGAAATGCTCTTCCGGCCCTGTCTTTTTATCAAAAAGGAGGAAAGAAATGCCGCTTTCTTTTACAGGGCTCTCTCTATTTGAAGCATATGTCGAAAAGGTTATGCGTGCCTACGATGCCTGTGGCATGGCTGTCGCCATCGTAGATCAGGGGCAGCCGGTGCAGGAACTGTTTTACGGGTTCCGCGACAGGGAACAGAAGCTTCCTATCAACCAGGATACCATCTTTGGGCTGGCATCCGTTACCAAATCCTTCACCTGTCTGGCAATCCTCCATCTGGCCCAGCAGGGAAAAATCGACCTGGACGCACCGGTCAGCCAATATATTCCATCTTTTCATAATTCACACCGTGAAAAACCTGTGCTGGTTCGCCATCTGATGAACCATACCGGCAGTTTTTGGCCGGTGAAGCGCAAAACTGTCGAACCGCTGGCCCGCAAAATGGGATTGTGGGGAAGCGGCATGGATCTGGCCTACAGCATTCCTTTTTCCCAAGCTGCGGTACAAAAGGTGTGCGCGGGTTTAGACGCACAAACAATGCCCCTCGGTATGCCTGGTGAATACTTTAGCTATTCCAACGATGGGTTTGGGCTTTTGTCCGATATCATCCGCACGCAAGGTGGGGAAGATACCTATGCCAATTATATGAAAAAGCATGTTTTACAGCCGCTGGGCATGAGTCGCAGTGGATGTGGTTTTCTGCCGCCTTCCGGCGATTCCAATGCGGCGGTGCTGTACGAAAAGAGGGATGGCAGGCTGTTGATTACCCGGGATTATCACGATAACGCCTTCGTCATGATGGGCGGCGGCGCTATGAAATCCACCATCCGGGATATGGAGCGCTATCTTTTGCTTTTCCTGCGCCATGGAGATCCTTTGCTTTCCCCTGACTCTTTTCGCCGTATGACAGCCCCTTATGCCTCTTACCGTCCTGGGATCGGCTATGGATATGGCCTTTCGGTAAGTGAGTTGGCAGGGCATCCGGTTTATGGACACGGCGGCAGCCTGACCGGCGTTTCTTCTGCCATCAGCTTCTGCCCCGATGCTGGATCTGGTGTGGTGGTACTATGCAATACCAGCGGTGTTCCTGCTACTTCTGTAGCTGAGGCGGCCATGCTTTGGTGCCTTGGGCAAAATCCCTCTCCCTCCTCTCCCAAAGCCTGTTCCCCCTGGCCTTGGTCTCTCCAGCAAAAGGCCTGTGGGCGCTACGTCTGTGCAGAGGGAAGCGAAATCGAAATGACGATGAACGGCGGGGAAATGGAGGTTCTTTCCTCTGGCATTCCTCATTCTTACCGTTTCTCTGAGCCCGGCATCCTGTTTCTTCGCTCCAAAATGACCTGGTCGGATCTGACTGTATTCTCTGATTCGGCCGGTGAAATCTTTGCCGTTCGGTACGGAGGGCGGATGCTGGCACGGGTATAGAACTTTTCCTGAAAAGTTGGAATCCGCATATCTTTTTGTATCCCGCTTTTCCTACCTAAAAAGAGAGAAGGTGAATCCCTTCTCTCTTTTTAGAAATTTATTTTTGCTGGTTTAATTCAAACCGTTCAAAAAAGCCGATCAGGTTCCCTTCTTCGTCCCGGACGCCCTGCATATAATAACGCAGATTTCGGGTATTCACGCCAATAAAGACCTCTTTTCCATCGCTTTACATCTTTTCATAGGCAGCCTTGATTCTTTCCTTGGAGGCTTCCCGGTCGTGGCAGTCAAATAAGCTTTTTCCAATCAAATCCCGGTATCCTCTCTCTTGATAGTAATGGTATTTTGCATACCGGTTCAGATAACGGATTATGTAATCATTGTCCACAAATACAATCGGATAGGGATAACTATCCAAAATTCCTTTTAGAATCGTCTTTTCATCCATTTTTGTATTCCTCCTTTTCTTTCCGAAACAAAGGTGCCGAGAGCTGATCACGCTCTCGGCACCCTGACTATTTGTAGTAATCTACCGCGCCTTGGAAAATGAGGTTCTGCGGCATTTTGTCCGGAACATTTTTGTATAAGTTTTCTCCATAGCGCTCCGAATGTCCCATTTTGCCGAACACCCGCCCATCCGGCGAGGTGATTCCTTCGACGGCCTGAACCGAATTGTTGGGATTAAAACGAATATTGGCTGTAGGATTGCCCTCCAGATCTACATACTGAGTGGCGATCTGCCCATTTTGGGCCAACTTCTGCACCAGTGCTTCGTCAGCAACAAATCGGCCCTCCCCATGGGAAATGGCTACTGTATGAATATCCCCTACGCAACTGTGCATCATCCATGGGGACTTGTTGGAGGCTACCCGGGTGCGCACCAGCATCGACTGATGGCGTCCAATGGTGTTGAAGGTCAACGTCGGGCAGCTGCTGTCGGTATCGATAATCTCGCCAAAAGGAACCAGCCCCAGCTTAATCAGCGCCTGGAAGCCATTGCAGATGCCGCACATCAAACCGTCGCGGTTTTGAAGCAGCTCGTGTACCCGCTCTTTAATCTGTGGATTGCGGAAAAAAGCAGTGATAAATTTGCCGGAACCTTCCGGCTCATCGCCGCCGGAGAAACCTCCTGGAATGGCAATAATCTGGCTTTTGGCAATCGCTTTCTGAAATGCCTGCACCGATTCCTCGATATCCTGCGGCGTCAGATTGCGAATAACAAAGATCTCTGCCTCCGCACCGGCTCGGTCAAAAGCCCGAGCCGTATCGTATTCGCAGTTGGTGCCCGGGAACACCGGAATCAGCACATGCGGCTTAGCCGTTTTGAATGCCGCCTTGGCCGGATTCGCGCAGGCGTAAGAAAAGGTCTGGACCGGCTTTTCTTCCTCTTGACTCAGATATGGGAAGACCGGCTGCAGCTTATCCTCATAGATCTTCTGCAGCTTGTCCATCTGAATGGTCGCCGACCCGGTTTTAAGGGAATATCCTTTGGTGGTATGGCCCAGCAGGATAGCAGAACCGGGCATTTCCAGGGGCTTATCCAGCTCGCACAAAAATGCGCCGTAGCACTGGGCAAACAGTTCGTTTTCATTGAATGTCTTATCCAGTGCGAAGCCGATTTGGTTTCCCAGCATCATTTTCATAATGCCTTCCGCCGCACCGCCGGCACCCAGCGTCCAGCAAGATAGCACCCGTCCTTGGGAAATCAGGTTCTCCACCTGCTCAAATACGGCTTTTACGCTGCTGAAGTCCGGCAGCCCATTGGGATAGTAAAAAGGCTTCATCAGGTAAACCGGATGATCTTCGCCTTTAAATTCAGTAGAAACAACGCGGTCTGCCTTTGCAGTGGATACCGCAAACGAAACCAGGGTTGGAGGTACATCAATATCCTCAAAAGTACCGGACATGGAATCTTTACCGCCGATAGAGCCAATCTCCAGCTCCAGCTGAGCCTTCAAGGCACCCAACAGCGCCGCAAAAGGCTTGCCCCAACGCTTAGGATCGTTCTTAGTCCTCTCAAAGTATTCCTGGAATGTCAGCCAGCAGTTTTTGGCGCTGCCGCCGGCTGCTACGATTTTAGCCACCGACTCGATCACCGCCATCATGGCCCCATGATACGGACTGCGGCTGGACAAATATGGGTCAAACCCCCATCCCATCAGAGAACAGGTCGTAGTTTCTCCATCCAGCACCGGAATCTTGGCCGCCATCGCCTGAGACGGAGTCAGCTGCCATTTGCCGCCGAACGGCATCAGTACTGTGCCTGCGCCAATGGTAGAATCAAACCGTTCGACCAGCCCCTTTTGGGAGCAGATGTTGAGATCTCCCGCCAATCTTTCCATACGGGTGCCAAAATCCAGATATTCCAGCGTTTCCACTTCTTGCACTGGCTCCGGCACGGATACAGAGGTAAATTTTTTCGCCCCGTTGGAATTTAAAAATGTTCTGGAGAGGTTTACGATTATCCGGCCATCCAGTTCCATTACCAAACGGGGTTCTGCGGTGACCTCGGCTACCACAGTGGATTCCAGGTTTTCAGTAGAAGCCAGCGCTTGGAACTTTTCCACATCTTCTTTTGCCACAACAACCGCCATGCGTTCCTGGGATTCACTGATGGCAAGTTCCGTACCGTCTAATCCTTCGTATTTTTTTGGTACCTTGCTCAAATTGATATGCAGTCCATCAGCCAATTCGCCAATGGCCACCGATACCCCGCCCGCGCCGAAATCGTTGCAGCGTTTAATCAGCCGGGTTGCCTTTGCATTGCGGAACAGCCGCTGGAGCTTACGCTCCTCCGGCGCGTTACCCTTCTGTACCTCTGCACCGCAGGTTTCCAGCGATTCCAAGGTATGGGACTTGGAGGATCCAGTCGCGCCGCCACACCCGTCACGGCCAGTACGTCCGCCCAGCAGAATCACCACATCAGAAGGCTCAGGCCGTTGGCGGATTACGTTTTCCCGGGGAGCCGCGCCCAGCACCGCGCCGATCTCCATGCGTTTGGCCACATAGCCCGGATGGTAAATCTCCGTTACATGGCCAGTCGCCAAACCAATCTGGTTGCCGTAGGAGCTGTACCCTGCCGCCGCAGTGGTAACGATTTTTCGCTGGGGCAGTTTGCCTTTCATGGTCTGATCCACCGGCAGCAGTGGGTCCGCCGCGCCGGTCACGCGCATAGCCTGATACACATAACTGCGGCCCGACAGCGGATCGCGGATCGCGCCGCCCAAGCAGGTAGCTGCACCGCCGAAGGGCTCAATCTCAGTAGGATGGTTGTGGGTCTCGTTTTTAAACATCAAAAGCCAGTCCTGCTCTTCGCCATCCACGTCCACCTTGATCTTGACCGAGCAGGCATTGATCTCTTCCGACTCGTCCAAATCATGCATTTTCCCAGCGGCCTTGAGCACCTTGGTGCCAATGGTCGCAAGATCCATCAGTGTCACTGGTTTGTCGTTCCGCCCCGCATACAGGGTCTTGCGCAATTCCAGATAGTTTTCATAGGTTTCCCGGATATAATCCGGCTGAATGTCCACATCTTCGATGATTGTGCCGAAGGTCGTGTGCCGGCAATGGTCGGACCAATAGGTATCGATCATCCGGATTTCGGTGATGGTAGGGCAACGTTTCTCCTCATTTTTAAAATACTGCTGGCAGAAAGCGATGTCGTCCAGATCCATTGCCAGGCCATATTGCTTGATAAATTCATCCAAGCCCTCTCTATCCAGATCATTAAAACCATCCAGCACTGCAACCGGATCCGGCTTGGCATAATTTTGCTTGATGGTAGCGGGTTTTTCCATGTCCGCTTCTCTGGCTTCCACAGGGTTAATCAGGGCTTCCTTGATTTTCAGTTTTTCTTCGTCGGAAAGCTTTCCCCTGATGTAGTATACTCGTGCAGTCTTAACCTCCGGGCGCTCCTTGCAGGTGGAAAGCTGAATGCACTGGGCACAGGAATCGGCCCGCTGGTCAAACTGGCCGGGCAGGTATTCCACTGCCAGCACCCATTCATCCGACCCCGGCGCTGGGGCGGTTTCCTCGTAAATATCGTCCACCTGCGGCTCGGACAGGATGGTCTTCTGGGCCATATGGTAATCCGATTCGTCAATATTCTCAATGTCGTAGCGGTTGAGCACCCGAACGCCGGTAATATCCTCTGTGCGCAAGGCGGTGCGAAGATCGCTCAGAACCCCTGCAGCCTCTACGGCAAAGGGCTTCTTCTTTTCTACAAAACAACGATAAACTGCCATATTCTCTCTCCTATTTTTTGCCGATGTCAGTACGATAATGAGCGTTTTTAAAGGTAATTTCCCTCACCGCACCATAGGCTTTTTCCAGCGCCTGCGGCAAAGTTTCTCCCAGGCCGGTCACGCCCAGCACCCGGCCGCCGGCAGTCAGGAATCTGCCGTCCTGTTTTTTGGTGCCTGCATGATACACGATCACGCCGGGATGTCCTCCGTTTTCATCCAACCCCTCAATGGGAAGTCCGGTCTCGTATTTTTTAGGATAACCGCCGCTGGCCAGTACCACACAGGCCGCTGCGCCGGTCGACCACTGGATGTCCACTTCGCCCAGGCGCTCGTCCCGCACCGCACGCATAATGGTGAACAGATCGGTTTTTAAAAGCGGCAGCACCACCTGCGTTTCGGGATCGCCGAATCGGCAGTTGTATTCGATCACCTTCGGGCCCCGTTCGGTCAAAATCAAACCAAAATACAAACAGCCTTTAAAAGGGCGTCCCTCTTTTTTCATGGCTTCCATCGTAGGAAGAAAAATCTCTTCCATACAGCGCTTGGCTACTTCCGGCGTATAGTAGGGGCTGGGAGCGATGGTCCCCATGCCGCCGGTATTCGGCCCTTCGTCATTGTCGTAAACCCGTTTGTGATCCATGGAGGATATCATGGGCGAAATTGTGTGGGAGTCGGTAAAGGCCAGAACCGAAACTTCTTTGCCGGTCAAAAATTCCTCTACCACCACCTGATTGCCGCTTTTGCCAAAGATTTTATCCTCCATGATAGAGTGGACCGCCTCTTTGGCCTCTGCCAAATTTCGGGCGATCACCACCCCTTTGCCCAGAGCCAGCCCATCGGCCTTGATGACCGCCGGGAACTGATTTTCCCGCTCAATATACGCAATCACTTGAGACGGATCGTCGAATACTTCGTATTTCGCGGTGGGGATCCCGTATTTCTTCATCAGATTTTTGGCGAAAACCTTGCTGCCCTCGATCTGGGCCGCTTTTTTGCTGGGTCCAAAAGCGGGGATCCCCGCCTCTTCCATCGCGTCGGCCATTCCCAGCACCAGCGGATCATCCGGGGTGACAACAACAAAGTCAATCCCCTCTTTTTTCGCAAATGCGACCATCCCCTCCACGTCGGTAGCCTTTATTTCCACCAACTGGGCTTGTACGCTGATGCCGCCGTTGCCTGGCGCGCAAAAAATGCGGTCGATCTCCGGGTTTTCCGCCAGTTTTCGGATTACCGCATGTTCCCGGCCGCCGGAACCGACTACTAAAACTTTCATGCTGCTCCCCTCCTGATGATTAATGATGGAACAGGCGAATGCCAGTGAATGCCATGGCAATCCCATACTTGTTGCAGGTATCGATCACATTGTCGTCCCGGATGGATCCGCCAGGCTGCGCAATATATGCCACACCGCTCTTATGGGCCCGCTCAATATTGTCGCCAAAGGGGAAGAATGCATCCGAACCCAGAGATACGCCGGTCATGGTGTCCAGCCAGGCACGTTTTTCCTCGCGGGTCAGCGGCTCGGGTTTTTCGGTAAAAAACTGCTCCCAAACGCCGTCGGCCAGCACATCCATATAATCATCCGAAATATATACATCGATGGTATTGTCCCGGTCAGCCCGGCGGATTTTTTCTTTAAAAGGCAGCTCCAATACTTTTTTATGCTGGCGCAGATACCAGACATCCGCCTTATTGCCTGCCAGGCGGGTACAGTGAATGCGGGACTGCTGGCCCGCGCCTACACCAATGACCTGTCCGCCCTTGGCATAGCAAACCGAGTTGGATTGGGTGTATTTGAGGGTAATCAAAGAAATTACCAGATCGATTTTCGCCTCTTCCGGCAAATTCTTATTCTCTGTTACGATATGTTTCAGCATTTCGCTGTCGATCTTCAAATCGTTGCGGCCCTGCTCAAAAGTCACGCCGTAAACCTGCTTGTGCTCAATTTTAGCGGGCACATACTCCGGATCGATTTTGATGATGTTATAGGTGCCTTTACGCTTGGATTTGAGAATCTGCAACGCTTCGTCAGTATAGCCAGGAGCGATGATCCCATCTGAAACTTCCTTGTGGATCAGATTCGCGGTATCGGCATCACAGACATCTGACAGCGCAATAAAGTCGCCGTAGGAACTCATACGGTCAGCGCCGCGGGCGCGGGCGTATGCACAGGCCAGCGCAGACAACGGCTGATCGCCGGTGAAATAAATTTTCCGCAGCACATCGGTCAAAGGCAGACCTACCGCGGCGCCCGCAGGGCTGACATGTTTAAACGACGCCGCTGCCGGCAGACCGGTCGCTTCTTTCAATTCTTTCACCAGCTGCCAGCTGTTAAAGGCGTCTAAAAAGTTGATGTATCCCGGTTTTCCGTTGAGCACCTCGATCGGCAATTCACTGCCATCAGCCATAAAAATACGGGAAGGCTTTTGATTGGGATTACAGCCGTATTTTAACTCCAGTTCTTTCGCCATAATTCTGCCTCCTTATTTGTTCTTGTTATAAATTTTCGTCTCGGTTTTGCCAGTGGACAGATCAATCGATCGCACAAACAGCGAAACCTTGTTGTCCGCATTGAGCGCACACCACAGCTTTTCACCAAATGCTTCAAACTCATCGGTCATTTCCACCAGCACCGGCTCTCCCTCAAAGGAAGGGATGGGGTCGCCATTTTCCCGGTAGGTATGGATCACATGGCCCTGTCCGGGCAGAGCGTCCGTATAGTCAAAGAAAAAGCGATGCACTGCGTCCGGATTCCCCCCGGCGCTTTTCAAGATGGAAAGCTGATAGCCCGCACCGCGGACGGTACCGGAAATACGGGGGGTAAAATTGGGTCCGTCCGGTTCAAAGGTCCGGGTGCGAAGGGCATCCTCAAAACTCATGCCCTTCGCCATAAAATCATAGATGGTGTCTGTCTGGTCGCCGTTGGTCACAATGGTGCTTTTGCCCAGTACTCGAACCGGCGAGTAAATAATCAAAGATGGGTCGGACAGCTTGGCCGGATCAAACGCCTCGGTGCGAATGCCGTCCCCTTCAGTGACAAAAACCCGGTTGCGGCTGTTTTCGCTCCGGCCCATGATAAAATATCCGATCAGCATGTTGTTCCCATCTGCGGACCGACCCAGCACAATCCCCCGTCCGGGATATTCGTTGCCGGAAAGATATTCGTACAAATTCATCGCTTTCATCCCATTTGCCCCTTTCCAGATGTATCATATCAGCTAAAAACACAAATTGTATTGATCAGCTCTTTTTTTCCTGCTCCAGCTGTTCGCACAACATAGCCACCGCCTGCGGCAGCAGCTTCCACTCTGCCTGCTCCATGACACGCCGCTGCAATGTCTCCGGCGTATCATCAGGCAACACATCCACCGCCTTTTGCAGCAAAATCCGTCCGCCGTCGGGGATTTCGTTGACCAGATGGACCGTTGCGCCGGTGACTTTTACCCCATAATCCAGCGCCGCCTGATGAACCCGCAGTCCATAGAACCCGGCACCGCAGAAAGACGGAATCAACGACGGGTGGATATTGAGGATTCTCCCCGGGTACGCGTCGATCACAGGTTTGCCCAGGATGCTCAAAAATCCCGCCAGTACCACCAGTTCAATGCCGCGGCTTTGCAGTGTTTCCACCACAACCCGGTCATAATCTGCCGGATCGGCAAAGCTTTTCCGGCTCACCACCACCGATTCGATCCCCGCGTTTTTCGCCCGCTCCAGCGCATATGCTTTCTGGTTGGATGCCATCACCAGTACGATTTCCCCATTGGGAAACGCCCCCGCCTTCTGCGCGTCGATCAGCGCCTGCAGATTGGTTCCGCCGCCGGAAACCAGCACCGCAATTTTGATCATACCCTCACCCCCTTACCGAAAGGAGACGGTATGCTCGCCTTTTTGGATTTCGCCGATCCTCTTAGCTTTTTCCCCACAGGCACAGAGAATCTCCACCGCTTTGTCCGCGTCCTCTTTCCCGACGACAACGCACATGCCAATCCCCATGTTAAAGGTGTTGAACATATCCCGTTCCGGAATGTTGCCAACCTCCTGAATCAGCCGGAAGATCGGCAGCACATCCACCGCATCCCGGTCAATCACGGCCTGGAAGCCCTGGGGAACTGCCCGCGGAATATTCTCATAAAATCCGCCGCCGGTGATATGGGAGATGGATTTGACCTTTACTTGCTCCAGCAGCTTAAGGATCGGTTTGACATAAATCCGGGTGGGGGTCAACAGTTCTTCTCCCAGCGGTTTTCCCAGCCGGTCGGCATAAGCGCTCAGATCGCTGTGTTCTACATCAAACACCTTGCGCACCAGGCTGAACCCGTTGGAATGGACGCCGGAAGACGCCAATCCAATGATCACGTCTCCTTCTTCTATGGTGTTCATGTCCAAAATTTTAGATTTGTCCACCGCGCCAACCGAGAATCCCGCCAGGTCATATTCGTCTTCCGGATAAAAGCCGGGCATTTCAGCAGTTTCGCCGCCTACCAGAGCGCAGCCCGCCTGTACGCAGCCTTCTGCCACGCCGGAAACGATCTGCGCTACTTTTTCCGGATAATTTTTCCCCACCGCCACATAGTCCAAAAAGACCAGCGGCTTGGCCCCGGCGCAGATGATATCATTGACGCACATGGCTACGCAGTCGATGCCTACCGTGTCATGCTTGTTCAAAAGAAAAGCCAGTTTCAGCTTGGTTCCCACGCCGTCGGTACCGGAAACCAGCACCGGTTTTTCCATGCCGGTCAGATCCAGTTCAAACAGCCCGCCAAAACCGCCGATGCCGGAAAGGCTGCCTGCGGTCTGCGTGCGGGCCACATGGGCTTTCATCAATTCCACCGCCTTGTATCCGGCGGTTACATCCACGCCTGCGGCCTTATAGCTGTCGCTAAAGCTCTTTTCCATAAAATCAATACGCTCCATTCTGTTTGCGCCGCAGAATAAGCGGCGGTATTATAATCCGTTACAGGCAAAGCGGCAAACCGTATCATCCCGCCATCGCGGCAGGCCGTTCCGCTTTCTGCCCAAGCCGCAGAAGCGGCTTTTTTCATGCTTTTTTGATCTTCTGTTCAAATTTGGATTTGTCCATTTCCTTCGGCGTTGCCGCCGGGTATTCCCCGGTAAAACAGCCGCAACAGAAGTCGCAGCGGGCGCCGTCGGCAATATGCCGGACCCCCTCTACGCTCAGATATCCCAGCGAATCTGCACCAATCACCCGGCAAATCTCCTGTTCGCTCATCTGGCAGGCAATCAGGTTTTCCTTGGAGTCGATGTCAGTACCATAATAGCAGGGGCTGATAAACGGGGGGGCGGATACCCGCACATGAACCTCGGTAGCGCCTGCGTCCCGCAAAAGGGTCACGATCCGGGCGCTGGTGGTGCCGCGGACAATGGAATCGTCCACCATAACCACCCGTTTGCCTTTGACCACCGATGCCAGCGCATTGAGCTTGATGCGCACCGAGTTTTCCCGCTGACCCTGCTCCGGCTGGATAAACGTCCGGGCGATATAGCGGTTTTTTACAAATCCCATACCATAAGGGATTCCCGACTCCTCCGCATAGCCCAGCGCTGCGTCAAGGCCGGAATCCGGCACGCCGATGACGACATCCGCTTCTACCGGATGCTCTTTGGCCAGAAAACGGCCCGCCTGACAGCGTGCCTCATGAACGGATTTCCCCTCGATTACCGAGTCGGGCCGGGCGAAATAAACAAATTCAAATACGCAGGTGTGAGCCTTTCCCCTACAGTGGGTGCGGATACTGCGTACCCCATTTTCATCCACTACTACAATTTCTCCCGCTTCCACATCCCGGACAAATACCGCGCCAATGCTGTCCAGCGCACAGGTTTCGGAAGCAAAAACAATCTGTCCCTCCGGCAGGCGGCCCATGCACAGTGGCCGAAAACCGGTGGCATCCCGGGCGGCAATCAGCTTTTGCGGGGACATAATCACCAGGCTGTACGCACCCTCCAGCCGGAACATCGCCTGCTCCACCGCCTTTTCAATGGATGGTGTACTCAGCCTTTCCCGGGTAATAATATAGGAGATAACCTCCGAATCATTCGTGGTGTGGAAGATAGCGCCGGACAGCTCCAACTGGCGGCGCAGCTCCGCCGCGTTTGTCAGGTTGCCGTTGTGGGCCAGCGCCATCTGCCCTTTTACATGGCGCACTACCAGCGGCTGCGCGTTTGCCCGGCTGACCGCGCCAGTGGTGGAATACCGGGTATGCCCCACTGCAATCTGCCCACGCCCCAGCTGTGTCAAATGCTCCTTGGTAAACACGTCCCGCACCAGGCCCAGATCCTTATGGACACTGATCACCCCGCTGTCGTTGACCGCAATGCCGCAGCTCTCCTGCCCCCGGTGCTGCAAAGCGAACAGCGCATAGTAGGCGTTTGCCGCCACATCGCTCCTGCTTTCTTTGTCATAGATGCCAAAAACGCCGCATTCTTCGTGAATTTCGTTTTGCATACTTCTTTTCTCCCGAACTGTGAGCAGGGCCGGCGTTGCCCGGCCCTGCCAGTTTGTGTCCGTTTGGATTATTCCCCCAACAGACGTTTCATGATTTCATGATACGCGCCCTCCACGTTGCCCAGATCTCTGCGGAAACGGTCTTTATCCAGCTTTTCACCGGTATTGCTGTCCCAGAAACGGCAGGTATCCGGAGAAATCTCATCCGCCAGGATGATGGTGCCGTCGGGGGTTTTTCCGAATTCAATCTTATAGTCGATCAGTTCAATGTTCAGATCCTTCAGGTAATCGCTCAGCAGCTTATTGATTTTAAAGGAATATTCCGCAATCAGATCCAGTTCTTCCTTGGTCGCAATGCCCATCGCGTAGATATGGTAGTCGTTGACCAACGGATCGCCCAGCGCGTCGTCTTTATAGCAGTATTCCAGCACAGTGTGCTTCAGCTTGGTCCCTTCCTCCAGGCCCAGCCGTTTGGACAGGGATCCGGCGGCGATGTTGCGGATAATAACCTCCAGCGGAATGATGGTCACTTTTTTTACCACGGTTTCCCGGTCAGAGATTTCCTCTACCAGATGGGTGGGAATCCCGTTTTTCTCCAGCATTTTCATCAAATGGTTGGACACCCGGTTATTAATAATGCCCTTCCCTTCGATGGTTCCCTTTTTCTGGCCGTTAAAAGCGGTGGCGTCATCTTTATAGTCCACAATATACAGGTTGGGATCGTCGGTCTTGAATACTTTTTTCGCCTTTCCTTCATACAACTGTTCCAGCTTTTTCATAATAATCTCCTCCATATTGCAATCATTGCCTTTCGGCATTTTCATCGTCCAATCATCTGCTTTTTAAAGCGCCGCCGCTTCCTCCTGCAGCTTTTTGTCTTTTTCCAGCACCTGCCGTGCCATTTCCTGCTTCTGGGCCTCCAGCTTGTCCGCCAGCGCCGGTTCCGCAACTGCCAGGATCTGCGCGGCCAAAAGCGCCGCATTGTCCGCCCCGTCAATGGCAACCGTAGCAACCGGCACTCCTTTTGGCATCTGAACGGTAGCCAGCAGCGCGTCTATCCCATCCAACACCGACGCCTTCATCGGCACACCGATCACCGGCAGAGTCGTGTGCCCGGCCAAAACGCCAGCCAAATGAGCCGCTTTTCCAGCTGCGGCGATCATTACGCCAAAGCCATTCTCCCGGGCAGCAGACGCAAATTCCCCAGCTTCTTTCGGTGTCCGGTGAGCGGAAAGCACATGTACTTCCACCGGAATTCCCATATCCTTGAGTGATTTCACCGCGTTTTTCATCACCGGGAAGTCACTGTCACTTCCCATGATGACCGCAACTTTTTTCATTTGACCCATCCTTTCTGAAAAAAGAAAACAGCCCGTGGACTGGCCACAGGCTGCACCTATTTTGTTTGAGAGGATACACTGCTCCCGCCGCAAAGGCCCAGATGGCTACACTTACCCCTGAAAATCCGGAAAAACGCCAAAGCACATCCAGAATTTTCCTGTCTATTTCCTGCCAGCAGTGCTGCCGCGCCTGTCGCCATCGCTTGCATCCTCCTTGCCCTTTTGATCGGACCTCTTCCAAACGGACGCGGTCCCCAGCCAATAGAGACTCTATTTTTATAGTATACGAAAATCATCAAAAAGTAAAGCCCATCCCAAAAAATCGTCGAAGAAAGCAACTTTCCAAACTGGCCGGACAGCCGGTTTGTATACTCTGTCCCTGACTGGCGAACACTCCTTATGCAAGCAGCTGCGCCAGCGTATCCACTACCTGATCAATCTCTTTTTTCCCTACCCAGTAATGGGTTACAAAGCGGTATTTTCCATCCTCGATGCCATTTATCAAAATCCCTTTTTCCCGCATGGCCGCTGGGAAGTTCTGATGGTCAAACCCGGGTCTATCAATGGTAAAAAAGACCATACTGATCTGGACTGCATCCATATCTACTGTCACATCGGGCAGCGCCGCCAGCTTTTGGGCAAAGTATCGGGCATTTTCGTGGTCCTCCCCCACCCGTTTGGACATCTTTTCAATAGCGATCATTCCAGCTGCCGCCAAAATACCGCACTGACGCATTCCGCCGCCTACCATTTTCCGGTTTTTCCTGGCCCTGGCGATAAAGTCTTCCGTGGCGCATACCACTGATCCTACCGGTGCGCATAATCCTTTGGACAGGCAAAACATTACGCTGTCTCCATATTGGGCAATTTCTCTTGCCTCAACCCCCAGCGCGGCGGCTGCGTTAAAAATTCTGGCTCCGTCCAGATGAACCGGCAATCCATGCCGGTGCGCGGCTTCGTAGACCTCTTTCATCTTTTCCAACGGCATAACTCTGCCGTTGGAAAGAGCGTTTTCCATTTCCACCAGACCTGTCCGGGGCATGTGGATATCGTCGGGCCTCACCGCCCGCTCCACTGCTTCGGCCGTCAGCTGGTCGTCGTCGCTCTTTACCGTCCGCAGGCAAACGCCTGAGAGCACTGCTGTTGCCCCCACTTCATGGACAACGATGTGGGCGTTTTCGCTGCAGATTACCTCATCGCCCCGGCGGGTATGAGTCATGATGGAGACCTGGTTCCCCATGGTGCCGGAGGGAACGAACATCGCCGCTTCCTTGCCCAGGGTTCTGGCGGCCAATTCTTCCAGCTGCCGTACCGTAGGGTCGTCCCCATATACATCGTCGCCCACCGGTGCGGCTGCCATGGCAGTGCGCATTTCCTCTGTAGGACGGGTAACCGTATCACTTCTCAAATCAATAAAATCCATTGTGATTTCCTCCGTTTTCCTGTTTCCAAAAGTTTTTGCAAGATAATACCGCATCCTTTTCCGCCGGATCCCACTATTTTCAACATCCGTTTTCTCCGGCGGATAATGGTCTTTTGTCTTTATTCTACCGTGTGTAAGCCGCTTGTCAATCGGCCCGGCAGGATTTTGTTCCCAAAACTCGAATTTTCTGAAAAAAGATTCCAGAGCGCACCAAAAAATGCTATAATAACCATACCTATCATTCATTTGTGATTCATCCGCCCGCTGGGCTTGGGGTTTCTTTTGCGGATTCAGAATCCAGATTCAATTGGGAGAGCAAAACATGTCTACACAGCGAAAAAACGACCTGCTGCGGCAGGGAAGCATTCTTGCCGTTGCCGGCATCCTGGTACGGTTGATCGGCATTCTTTACCGGATCCCCATGTCCAACCTGCTGGGAGACGTCGGTAATGGCATCTACTCGGTTGCTTACGGTATTTACAGCGTCACTTTGACACTGTCCTCCAGCAGCCTGCCGCTGGCGGTGTCCAAACTGATTGCCCAGCGTTCTATTCAAAAGCAGCATCAGAATGCTTACCGTCTTTTCCGCGTCGCGCTTATTTTTTCTTTAGCCGTCGGTGCAGCGGCAGCTCTGTTTCTTTTTTTCGGCGCGGACTTTTTAGAGGAACTTTACGCCCGGGATGGATTGGCAAAGCCTCTTCGCATTGTCGCCCCCACGGTCCTGGTTATGTCGGGCCTGGGGATCCTCCGCGGCTTTTTTCAGGGAAAAAATACGATGATTCCTACCGCCGTTTCCCAGCTGCTGGAACAGATTGTCAATGCGCTGGTCAGCATTGCCGCTATCTCCTGGATGATGAAGGTTTTTGCCGAGTCTCAGCAGCAGGCCGCCTATGGCGCGGCGGGCGGTATAATGGGTACGCTTGCCGGCGCGTTGGCAGCCCTTGTTTTCCTGATTTTTATTTTCTCCCTCTGCCGGCCTCATCTGCGCCGTCAACTCAGGAGCGATCCATACGGCATCACGGAATCCCCGCAGGAAATCCTGAAATCGCTTATGATCACGGTCATACCGGTTATTCTCAGTCAGACCGTCTATCAAATTGGTTTTACGCTGGATGATCTGATGTTCGGCAACCTCATGGACGCCAAGGGAATCGATAACGCTACCATCAGTTCCTTACAGGGTGTTTTTAATTCTCAGTATAACATTTTGATCAATGCTCCGGTGGCTGTGGCTACTGCCATGGCCTCTTCCACCATTCCCAGTATCGCTGCCTCTACCGCTTCCGGCAACCGGCGGGAAATCCGGAGGAAAATCCGGGGCGTCATTAAATTCAACATAGCGGTGGCAATTCCAGCCGCTGTTGGGCTTGCGGTCCTGGCACGTCCGATTTTAACGCTGCTGTTCCCTTCGCTGACCGCCTATCGTGATCTCTCCTCCAACCTGCTGGTCTATGGATCCTCTGCCGTGGTTTTTTTCGCCCTTTCTACCATTACCAGTGCCGTACTGCAAAGCATAAACCAAATGCGTACGCCGGTCATCCACAGCGCTATCTCGATGGGGCTGCATGTAGTTCTTTTATATCTGCTGCTCCGGTTCACCGATCTCGGTATCTATGGGCTGATCATTGGCAACGTAACCTTCCCATTGGTAATCTGCGTGCTGAATTGGCGATCGGTGGGGATCGCCTTATCCTACCGGCAGGAAGTCGGGAAGACCTTTTTTATCCCGTTGATTTCCTCGGCAATTATGGGGCTGTTCGCCCGAGGCACTTATACCGCTCTCTTTTCCCTAACCGAACGCCATTCCCTCAGCACTGCCGCCGCCATTTTGGTTGCGGTTCTGGTCTATTGCTTCTGCCTGTTATGGTTCCGCTGTTTCTCCCGGCAGGAGTTATACGACCTTCCCTTTGGCGGGCGGGTGGTTCGCCTGGCACAGCGGCTGCATCTGCTCCCCTGACGGGCGAGCCTTTTTATAAGACGAAGAGCAGTGATCCTCGCATTCCGATGTCACTACGTCTTGCAGGACAGCATGGCAATTACCATGCTGTCCTGCTTTTTCTTTGCGGTTTTCCGTTTTGATAAGGCGCATGATCTTGTCGTAGTGCCGTTCAGGACCGCCGCAGGAAACTTCCCTTTCAAAGACCCATCCCTCTGATTTTATCGTTTTATGCAAGGGATTGCCCGTTCCCGCTCCCTTTAAAATAGGGCGGGGCAAACCTCGTAAAGGGGTACCCGTTTGCCTTTTTGGCTTGCTTCCGCCTAAAAAGCAAACGGCTTTTCGGAGATCCCGGTGTTGGGAAAATCCCACGTCCTCTCCTCCCTCTCGCTCAATATCCTCGTCCGAAAGACGGTATCTGTTGCGCTTTTGGGGGGATAAAAATGGAAAGGGCCCAAGCAAATGAAACATATTTCTGTCTTAATGTACTATCCATCCACATAAACCTGCACTTGATAATTCCATTGCAAAATACCTGATACAACAATGAGTTGCACTGTAAATGTCGGCTCTACGCCATATTTCGTTTGAGCTATATGGATTAGCTCGCGCAACATTTGCTCTCTCTTTTCTTCCGTGCAGTTAGCGCACAGGTATTTTCCTTTTGGCAATCTCTTTAATCCGTCTATCGTCCCATAACGGACACAAACAGCAAAAAGTCTCGTTATTCCATTTTCGGTATATATGCCAGCTAAATCCTCAAAATCAAATTGTTCTTTTAAGGCAGGCGTAACTTTGTCATAAAAATGGCCGAGATAATTCCAAAGATTATCAAGGGTTGGCACTTCCAGGGTATCGGAAAGCAAAATAACACGTTCTGGATATTCTTTGAGAAAAGCGTTGTTGAACCTTTGTTGTTTTTGTAGTTTCCTTTCATAGCCCGCCTTTGCCAACTGAATTTTTGATTTACTGTACTGGAGCGCTGTTATTTTTTCATCAGCCTTTTTTTCTGCTTGCGCTAGAAAGTCCACAATTTTTTCAAGATCGTCATATTCTAAAACCTTTTTTATCTCCTGCAAAGGCAGGTCCATAAGCTGCAAAGCCCGTACCGTATTCAGCCGAACAATGTCCTGCTCGGTATAATAGCGGTAATTCGTCCATTCGTCTTTTTTGCTCGGCTTCACTAATCCAATGCGGTCATAATGCCGCAGTGTCTCGCTCGTTGTATGGACGGCCTTTGCAGCTTCTCCAACTGAAAAATATTTCTTCATTTCTATTTTCTCCTATTGACTTTTGTGTAACACAAAGGTTTACAATGCATTCTAGTATAGGATATTGCAAAAATCAATAGAACACGTCCATGCTGTTTTGGAGGAATGGCTACATGATAGAACTCAAACAAGTAACAAAACAGTACGGGCAAGCAACCGTACTAAAAAACATTACCCATCTTAATGATAAATAACGCAAATAAATTTGCTAAAAGACGATGTCTTTCTTGGGGATTTCAGTTCACGGGAAAAACGGATCATAATGAATGCTGCTATGAATTAAAATTGGTATTCTAATCTGTAAAATTAGGGAGGAATCGCTATGAAGAAAATCATTTCACTTATATTGGGGCTTATATTGGGCTGTTTCCTTTTTTCGGGTTGCCCAAACAACAGCGAGCCTTTTAAGGAAAAAAGCTATACGCCAGATACACAGATCAAAGAGGTCTGCCTTGATGTACGCGACAGACAAATTGAAGTGTCAATATCAGAGGACGATCAAATCCACATTTCCTATTTTGAGAATAGCCAGGAAACGTATGACATTACGGTTTCAGATGAACAGGTATTAACGATGACTAGCGCAAGCAACAAGGATTGGACAGATTATATTGGAGGAAAGCCCTCTGCCGAAAATCGGAAAATATTGTTGCAGATACCGGACGCACTTTTAGACACCCTCACACTGTCCACGACAAATGAAGATATATCGCTTCCGGCTCTGGCTATTACAAAAAGTATAAATATCTCTTCTAACAGGGGAAATATTACATTTGGGAATTTAGAGGTAGGAAGTGCCATATACTTAACGGTTAAAAACGGAGATATTTCGGGAGCGGTTGTAGGAAGCTATGATGATTTTGCCATTCAAACAGAAATCAAAAAAGGTGAGAGCAATTTGCCGGACAACAAAGACGGCGGAGAAAAAACGCTCAATGTGTCTAGCAATAACGGCGATGTCAACATTACGTTTGTAAGCGAATCATTTTAAATTCGGAAAACCGTTGTTTTGCGGTTTTAGAACACTGATAAACAGCAATTTGAAGGCCGCTTGACCATTTCGGGAATGATCGATTGATCCTGTTTTATGTAAATCCATCCTTTGCTAACCACGATTCTATCACTCTGCGAAATAGAAAGAAAGCGGACGGGAAGCCGAATGGCTTCCCGTCCGCTTTCGTCGTAGCCTGTTTGCCAGCTGTTACGTTCGCCGATTCTTAATCTTTCCTTATCGGCGGTTGGCTCCTGCCGCCTCTTCTTTTGCATCACGCCTTGGCAGGTTAAAATCATTCGTCCGTCCTGAATTACAGCGAGTTATAGACTGTTACAATTCGGTTCCAGGTAATACGGCCAATAATGCCATCCACAGTCAGGCCAAACAGCCGCTGGAAGGTGCGCACCGCATTGGCGGTGGCATTTCCGTAGATGCCGTCAGCCACCAGCGCCGGTATGCTTGTATAAACCCGCCCAATGGCGTTAAGATAATTCTGCATAATCCGCACGTTTTCTCCGAGAGAGCCTACGCGCAGCAGTTCTCCCGGATAAACCGGCGGGCCGCTTGCCCCGGCGTTGATATCCCCTTCCAGATTATTGTAAACGCTTTGCAGCTGCCGCCAGGTCGCCGGCCCTACAATGCCGTCTTCCGTTAAATTAAAGGTTCTCTGGAAAGCCCTTACCGCGTTTTCGGTGGCCGTGCCGAAAATACCATCCACAGCGGAAATCAGCGGAATGCTTTCATAAAAGCGCCCGGCTGCCCGCAGCCACACCTGCAGCTGTTCCACTGCTTCGCCGGTAGAGCCAATCCGTAAGGGATACCCCGGATATTCCCCGGCTACCGGCGTCAGCATACTTCCCTCAGAAGAAATTTCCGCCAGTTTAGTCACTGCTACGTAGATGTACGAAATTTTATACCAGGTGGCTTTGCCCACAATACCGTCCTGCGTCAAATTAAAAATCCGTTGAAAAGCCCGGACCGCACTTTCCGTGGCGCTGCCAAACTGTCCGTCCACCGTCAGCTGCGGGATAGCCGGATAATTCTTCCGAATCCGGTTGAGCTGCTGCTGCATTACCCGCACCGCACTGCCGAAGGAACCCAGCCGCAGCGGGGTGCCCGGATAGGACTGCGGCGTGCCGGAAATCTCTGGCGCCTGTACCAGGGAAATGTCATAACCGTAGTAATATTGTAAAATGCCCAGCGGCGTATAGCCCTGGTTTGCCAGTGTTACAGTGCCCCACTGCTTTAAACCCGGACAGGTTACCTGCCTTCCATCGCAATACTCTGCGTAAAAAGGCTCTGTAAAATTACTTTTTTGAATATAAGTATCAAAAATTTCATCTACAATCTTGCTGATGTTCGTAAAAATATCCCGGTTGTTAATAAATGCCTGGTCGTAAGAAGTAGAACTGGTGATATCAAAATCATACCCCCGGCTTCGATACCATTCGGTGAAAATACGGTTGAGCGTCAGCGAAATTTGACAATAAATATTCGCCCGCAGGGCATTTTCCGGCCAGGTGGGATAAATTTCGCTTGACGCCACATTTTTAATATAGTTGCGAAAGCTTACTGTCACGTTGGCAGCCGAAGCGTTGGGCCTTCCCAAATGAACCGTGACATACTGGGGAATGACTACCCGGGCGAGAATGCGCGCGGTTGAATACTCCGTTAAATTCGGTTGCGGCGGACCAGCGAGGTTGTGCACTGGGATCTGGGAAACCAGTACCTGCGGCTGCCTTTCCTGGGTCGGCACCATTTCCACCTGTTGCAGCGCTTCCACCCCGGCAAAGATCTGGACGCCCAAAATCAACTGGGACTGGTATCCGCTCATCTGTACGATGACATCATAAGTACTGTAGGGAATGACCCCTTCGCAAGGGCTTTGCGACAGTTCGGCATCGGGCGCATTCAGCGTCACCGCTTCGGTCTGCCCGGATTCATCGACTATCAGCCGGGCGATGGGGGGGCTCCCTGACTGCCACTCGTTTACATTGTAGATTTCTACCAGTGCACCGGGCAAGGGCAGCGCTTCCCGCGCAATATAAACTTCAACACGTAATGTTCCTGTGCTCAAAAAGATTCCTCCCGTCTTTTGGAATGAAGATGCAAGGCTTCTTTTCATATTATGCGTGTTACTCTGCCGCTGTCACCAAAACAAAAGGGGTGCTAAAAGCACCCCTTCTTCCTCTTATAACCAAACAATATGACTTCCTAGTCGCGAATGGCTTCTTTCCATCTGCCGGTGCGATACCGCAGGAAGAACAGGACACAGCGGACGCATTGGTCGGCGCACATAGCAAGGCAGGCCGCCTCCAGTCCAAAGCCCAGCACACGGATTCCTATAACGGTTCCCAGAATCCGCACACCCCACATGGATACTGTGATGATAATAAACGTCCACTTGGTGTCACCCGCACCGCGCAATGCGCCGGCCAGCACCTGCGCCAGCATCTGCGGGACCTGAATAAATGCGTCGTACTGCAGGCAAATGGTTCCCAGTGCAATAACCGCCAGGTCCGGGGTAAACATCCGCAGGATCGGCCCTGCAAAAATATAGAGCAGTACGCTCATCAAAAGCATCACGACGCTCGCAATTTTTGCCGTCTTTTTTACATAGCTTTCAGCCAGATCCGGCCGTTTCGCTCCCAACGACTGGCCTACCAGCGTAGTCGCCGCAGTGGAAAAGGCAAAGCCGGGCATAAAGCATATGGATTCCGCCGTCAGGTACAGGGAGTTAGCCGCAACCGCAACTGTACCCAGCGTTGCAATTGTACTGGTGGTAATGATGCCGGCGGAAGACATGGCAATCCTTTCAAAGGCTGCGGGAAGGCTGATGCGAAATACCGTTTTTAAAATAGCCCAGTCTGGCAGATACCGCCCCTTGACGCCCAACTGCATCGGCCCTTTTTTCAAAAAGATTACCGCCAGCATAATCAGCGCGCCAATGGTCGCCGAACCGGAGGTAGCTACCGCAGCGCCCGCTACGCCCCAGCCGGCGCCAATCATGGTAAATTCCAGCCCGAACAGTGACATTGTCCTTGTCGGGTAAATCAACAGGAAATTGCCGATAACGTTTATGATATTCACGCCGATGTTGACGAACATAGGCGTTTTGGTGTCCCCATATCCGCGCATGATAGAAGTAATAATCATCGACATCGTACGGAAAACCAGCGACGCCGCAATGATTCGGTTATACGCGGCGGCGTCGGGCAGGATTTCCGCCTGCGCGCCCATCCAAAGCGGAATTTTTTCCGCCAGCAGCAACAAAACGCACATTAAGGGCAGTCCCAGCGCAACGACCACCAGCAGCGCCTGGCGCATCAAGTCTTTGGCCCGTTGCAAATCTTCCGCGCCAATTGCCCGGGAGATCATTGCCGTAAAGCCTACGCCAATCGCCATAATCGTGCCGTTTACCAGCATATTAGGTGAGTTGCTGATACTAACGGCGGCAGTGGCGTTTGCCCCCATATACCCAACCATCGCCGTATCGACATAGCTGACCATGGATACCAAAATCTGTTCGATAAATACTGGCCAGGCAAGCATAACGATGGTAAGGCTGGGCTTACGGCTTTCGTCTACCACACTCACTTTTTGTGTACTCAAACCAATCCTTCTTTCAATAGAAAACTTATAATGTCCTATGACATTTTGCAACTTTAGTCATTTTAACACAGAGATTTCGTTTTGAACATAGCACTAATTCATAAAGATTTTTCCCTTAACTGTGTATTATGAATAAAAAATAAAAGAAAAACGTTTTCGTTTTTCAAGTTGTAAAATTTTCTATTTCCCTATCGCTTTCCATTTTTGCTACAAATTCCAACTCCTTGCCAAATTTCCTAAACCAGACTATAATGAAAAAGGAAAGTGAGGTGTAATGTCATGATATCATCCAAGGAAAAAGCTCTTGCCATTCTGGCCTATTTTGGTCCTCTTTTTCTGCTGGCCGTACTGCTGGCCCCCGAATCCCATTTCGCAAAATATCACGCGAATCAGGGACTGGTACTTTTCCTTTCCGAAGTCGTAGTAAGTGCCATCATCTGGATTGGCCGCTACATCCCGTTGATCGGGTGGACATTCCAACTTTTAAATATTTTCATTGTCATTTTGTTTTTTCTCGGGTTAAGTCATGCGATCCGCGAGGCAGAAGAACCGCTTCCTTTTATCGGGGGAATCGAAATTTTAAAATAGGCCCTCTAATGAAAGGGGCATTTTTAGAGTGAAAAAGAGCCTTTTTAGAAAAAGGCTCTTTTTCTTCTTTACAAAATAATCTCTTTTGGGAGCAGTTCCCTTTTTCCAACGGATCAGTGCAACAAGCGTTGCTAAACCTCCTGTCCATTTTTCACTGCTCGGCGGGTCATCAGGAACATATAAATACCCATGCCGCAAATCAAAGCATACCCGATGACGCTATAACGATCCGGCAGCTGATGAAACAGGAAAAAGCCCAGAATCGCCGAGAAAATGACTTGCGTATAATCATAAACCGAAATATCCCGGGCCGGCGCATAGGTATATGCCGCGGTAATGGCAAACTGGCCGCCAGCTCCGGAGATCCCCGCCAAAAGCAGAAAAAGAAGCTGATGCCAAGTCATCGGCTGATAGAAAAACAGCAGATACGGTAATGTTACCAAGCAGGAAAAAGCCGAAAAAAACAGCACGATCAGCGGGCCTTTTTCCCCGTTTTCTCCCTTCATACCCAGCTTGCGGACCATGGTGTAAGCAATCCCCGCCCCCAATCCACCAACCAGGCCGATAAGAGACGGTATCAGGTCCATATTGGCAAACGTGGGCTTAATGATAAACAGGCTCCCGACAAAGGAACCGATTACCGCCACAATTTGATATATCTTCAAATTCTCTTTTAAAAGCAGAAAGGAAAACAAAATTGCAAAAAAAGGGGACATTTTATTGAGCATTGTCGCATCCGAAAGAACCAGATGGTCCACGGCATAAAAATTGCAGACTACGCCGACCGTCCCGGCAGCGGCGCGGAGGAACAGCAGCCAAAAATTCTCCTTTTTCCAACGCACTGGCGTTCCAGACCGCTTCAATATGACATAAGCGCAGGCCAGCGCGACGATATTTCGGAAAAAGGCCTTCTGCATAGCGGGCAGCTCGCCGGACGCCCGGACGCATGCGTTCATAATCGCAAAGCAAAATGCTGCCGCCAAAATACATAAAATCCCTTTATATCGTTTACTCATCTTTTCTCTCTCCGCAGTTACAGAATGAAAAACCGAACATATCCACTTTATGCTTTTTCCTGCCAAATGTCAATGGATATTTTCTCTGGGCGGCAAAACGGTCTGGTTCGCAGCCTTTCTAATCCATATGCCGAAGGCGCTTGCTTTTTTAATCGAGCGGAACGGGGACGGTGCCAGCATAGAAAAACGGATGCAGGAGCCTGCATCCGTTTTGGCTTTTATTTCTTATACCAGCTCGATGATTGCCATTTCAGCAGCATCGCCGCGGCGGGGGCCCACTTTGATCATGCGGGTATAACCGCCGTTTCTCTCTTTATATTTGGGAGAAATCTCATCAAACACTTTCTTGGCCACAGTTTCCTTCGTAATGAAAGAATATACCTGGCGCTTTGCATGAAGACTGTCGTTCTTGCCGATCGTAATGATCTTCTCGGCCATGGAACGAACTTCTTTCGCTCTTGTCACAGTAGTCTCGATCTTGCCGTTTTCCAGCAGATAAGTAACCATGGCTCTGAGCATCGCTTTTCTATGGTCAGTCGTTCTGCCGAGCTTTCTTGCACCTGGCATGGAAATTCACTCCTTTACCTGGAATAGTAAGAATTATTCATCATCGTGGGTGAGGTTGAAGCCCAGTGACTGGAGCTTGGAAATAACCTCTTCCAAGGACTTCTTTCCGAGGTTGCGGACTTTCATCATCTCTTCCTCGGACTTGCTGATCAAATCTTCCACCGTGTTAATGCCTGCACGCTTGAGGCAGTTAAACGAGCGCACAGACAGGTCAAGTTCTTCAATGGTCATCTCAAGGATCTTTTCTTTTCCGTTATCGTCCTTTTCCACCATGATTTCAGTGTGGTAGGCCTCATCGGAAAGATCAACAAACAAGTTGAGATGTTCGTTGAGGACCTTGGCGCCTAAAGAAACGGCTTCCTTTGCAGAAATCGTACCGTCCGTCCAAACTTCCAGCGTCAGCTTATCATAGTCGGTAATCTGCTCGACACGGGTATTTTCCACGGTGTAGTTTACTTTCAGCACAGGGGTGTAGATACTGTCTACCGGGATCACTCCCAGGACAGATGGGCCGGTTGTCGACTGTATCTGCTTGTTCCGCTCCGCAGGGACATAACCGCGGCCGCGATCCAGGGTCAATTCCATATACAGCTTGGCGCCCGCGCCCAAAGTGGCAATATGCATGCCAGGGTTTAAAATCTCAACCTCAGAATCGGTAGTGATGGAATCAGCAGTCACTTCGCATTCGCCCGCCGCATCAATCACAACGGTTTTGGGGCCGTCGCAGAAAAGCTTCGCGGTCAGATTCTTGATATTGAGGACAATTTCGGTCACATCTTCCTTCACACCGGGGACGGTTGAGAATTCATGCTGGACACCATCGATCTTGATCGATGTAACAGCAACGCCAGGGAGCGAGGAGAGAAGCACACGCCGCAGGCTGTTGCCCAGCGTGGTACCGAAGCCGCGCTCGAGAGGTTCAACGACGAATTTGCCGTATGTGCCGTCCGGCTTGATTTCAGCCGTCTCAATTCTTGGCTTTTCAATTTCAATCAAAGTAAACCCTCCTTATAGGACAAACACCAGGTTTGTCATGTTGATCGCGTTCCCTTGCCGATTATCTAAAACACGCAATTCCAAATCCAAACGATCCCCGCTGCCAAAAAAAATTCTGGCAGCATAGACCGGCTTTATTTGGAGTACAACTCTACGATCAGATGCTCCTCAACCTCAAGGTCAATATCCTCGCGGTTGGGCAGGCGAACAATAGACGCTACCATCTGGTCTTTATTCTTATCGATCCACATAGGTACCGGACGCGCGCCGTTGATCTCAACGATCGATTTCAGTTTTTCGCTGTTTTTGAAGCCATCAGCAACAGCAATCACATCGCCCGCTTTGCAAAGATACGAAGGGATGTTTACTCTTTTGCCGTTTACGGTGAAGTGACGGTGCAGGACCAACTGTCTTGCTTCTTTTCTGGAATTTGCAAAGCCAGCTCTGTAAACAATATTATCCAGCCGGCTTTCTAAGAAACGCAACAGATTCTCACCGGTTATACCGGGTCTTCTCTCTGCCATTTCATAATAGTGGTAGAACTGGTTCTCAGATACGCCGTAGAAGCGTTTGGCCTTCTGCTTTGCGCGCAGCTGGATGCCATATTCAGAAACTTTCTTGCGGCCCTGGCCATGCTGGCCGGGAACAGCGCCTTTGCGGGTTACGATTGCACATTTGTCAGAATAGCATCTCTCACCCTTCAGGAACAGCTTTTGGCCTTCTCTTCTGCACAGTCTGCAGGAAGCGCCAGTATATCTTGCCATATGGTTATACCTCCTTGATGGTTAGACGCGTCTTCTCTTAGGCGGGCGGCATCCGTTGTGAGGGATCGGGGTCACATCTTTGATCATGCTGACTTCCAGGCCGGCAGCCTGCAGCGCACGAATCGCAGCTTCACGACCGGAGCCGGGGCCCTTTACGTATACTTCAACGGTTTTCAGTCCATGTTCCATCGCGGCTTTAGCGGCAGTTTCCGCTGCTGTCTGCGCGGCAAACGGAGTCGATTTTCTGGAGCCTCTGAAGCCCAGACCGCCGGCACTTGCCCAGCTGAGCGCATTACCCTGTACATCGGTAATGGTCACGATGGTATTGTTGAAAGTGGACTGGATATGAGCCGCGCCGCGTTCGATATTCTTCTTCTCACGGCGTCTGCGAGTGGCTTTTTTGGTTACGGCTTTTGCCATCTCAGTTATCCCTCCCTGATTACTTCTTCTTGTTGGCGATTGTCTTCTTCGGACCTTTGCGGGTACGTGCGTTAGTCTTGGTGCGCTGTCCTCTCACAGGCAGGCCCCTTCTGTGACGCAGACCACGATAGCATCCAATTTCAGTCAATCTTTTGATGTCGAGAGCGACAGAGCGGCGCAGGTCGCCTTCTACCTGCAAATGCTTGTCAATGTACTCACGCAGCTTAGACACATCGTCTTCGGACATATCTTTTACTCTAATATCAGGATTTACGCCGGTCGCTTTCAGAATATCAGAAGCGGTTTTGCGGCCGATACCATAGATATAGGTCAGTCCGATCTCAATGCGTTTCTCTCTGGGCAAGTCAACACCAGCTATACGAGCCATACTTTTGTTGCACCTCCATTATATCGGTTGCCACATCCGCCTGGCGGCCGCATAAGCGGCAGGCGGCGTAGCTCTCGCGCCATTATCCCTGGCGCTGCTTGTGCTTGGGATTGGAGCAAATCACCATAATGCGGCCTTTGCGCTTGATGATTTTGCACTTTTCGCAAATGGGCTTAACGGAAGGTCTGACTTTCATTTTCAAATACCTCCTTGTACCTTTCCGAAACGGAACCTATTTCGAACGCCATGTAATGCGTCCCTTGGTCAGGTCGTATGGGGACATCTCGACCGTGACCTTATCACCCGGCAGGATGCGGATGAAATTCATTCTTAATTTGCCGGAAATATGTGCTAAAATGACATGCTTATTCGGCAATTCTACCTGAAATTGAGCGTTGGGCAAAGCTTCGAGGACCGTACCTTCAATCTCAATGACGTCTTCCTTAGACAAGTAAATACCTCCCTTTGGTTCGCGCAGGGCTTATGCGTTCCCCTCTCCCTTTTCAAAAGGGTAGTTAAAGGAGTGCAGCAGCCGTTTCAATTGATTGTTCGTCGTAAACTCTTCCACCCGCACCCGCGTATTGGTCGCGCGCAGATGCCTGCAGTTTTTCCGCTTCGGCCTTTCCAGCGGGCGTACCTTACCATCCGCAATCCAGGCAAAGCCGCCTTCTACCCTGATTACCAGATAAAAGCGCTGGGCATCCCGCCCGGAGGTTGATTTTACGACACAGCCTTTTACGATTTCCATGTCCAGCCCCCTTAAGGCGTCGTCAAAATCACCGGCCCTTGCTCAGTGATCGCGATGGTATGCTCAAAATGGGCCGACAGGCTTCCGCTTCTGGTAACAACGGTCCAGTTATTATCCAAAACGCGCACACCTTCTCCAGACTGGTTTACCATCGGTTCGATGGCGATCGTCATGCCGGGAACCAGCCGAACACCATGCCCGGCCCGGCCGAAATTGGGGATCTCCGGATCTTCATGCAGGTTATGGCCCACGCCATGTCCCACATACTGGCGGACAACAGCAAAACCGTTTTGCTCCACCAACGCTTGGACCGCCGCGCCGATATCGCCGACCCGATGGCCGGCCTGCGCCGCTTCAATGCCTAGATACAGGCTTTTTTGCGTTACGTCCAGAAGCTTTTGGGCCTCTTCACGAATCTGGCCCACCGGAAAGGTAAACGCATTGTCGCCGTGGAACCCATCAATGCAGGCACCCACATCAACGCTGACGATGTCCCCTTCCCGCAGGACACGCTCCGAAGAGGGAATCCCGTGGATCACCTCGTCGTTCACCGAAATACAGGCCGTTCCGGGGAAGCCTCCGTAACCTAAAAAAGACGGTTTTGCTCCCTGGCTGACAATAAAGTGGTGGAGGATCCGATCCAGCTCCAAGGTGGTCATTCCCGCCCGGATATGCTCTCCGGCCACCACAAGCGCCTGTGCGGAAATCTGGCAGGCTTTTTTCATCCTCTCCAGCTCCGATTTGTTCTTCAGCTGAATCATGCTTACGCCTCCAGCGCTTTGAGAACAAGCGCGCTGGTGTCGGCTACTTCTTCCTGGCCTTCGATTACCGTAAGTTTTCCGGCCTTTTTGTAGTAATCGCACAAAGGCTCCGTGGACTCATGATAAACTTTCAGGCGTTCCTTCACCGTCTCCGGTTGGTCATCCTTACGGATCACCAACTTGCCGCCGCACTTATCGCACATTTCCCCTTTGGAGGAAGGTTTGAAATCAACGTGGTAGCTGGCGCCGCAGCTTTCGCAAACCCGCCGTCCAGACAGGCGCTTTTGAATGGTCTCATCCGGCACCTCAATGTCCAAGACCTTATGGATCACAACGCCCATAGCGTCGAGCGCCTCCGCCTGCGGAACCGTTCTGGGAAAGCCATCCAGGATAAAACCGTTTTTGCAATCCTCCTGCGACAGCCTTTCTTTGATAATGGCGATTACGACTTCATCTGGGACAAGGGCGCCGGCATCCATGTAAGACTTGGCTTTCTGCCCCAGTTCGGTGCCGTTTTTCAGTGCCTCGCGGATAATGTTGCCGGTGCTGATGGCAGGAATCTTCAATTTTTCGCAAATCACCTCGGCTTGCGTGCCCTTTCCTGCGCCCGGTGCTCCTAACAGGATCAAATTCATCTTCATCCCTCCATTATTCCAAGAAGCCCTTATAATGGCGCATCATCATTTCGGACTCCAACTGACGGACCGTATCCAGCGCAACGCCGACGACAATCAGAATGGAAGTACCGCCCAGCGAAATGTTCATGCCGGTGATGGCGGTGAGCAGAATCGGCAGGGTAGCAACCAGGCCCAAAAACAGTGCGCCAACCAAAGTAATCTTGGAGATCACCTTAGTAATAAACTCACTGGTGGGTCTGCCGGGGCGAATACCCGGAATCGCGCCATTGTTCTTTTGCAGATTATTGGCCATTTCCACAGGGTTATACTGAATCGCCACATAGAAATAGTTGAACATGATGATCAGTAAAATGTAGATCATGGCATACCATCCGGTATTATAATCGAAAATGCTCAAAAACTTATACAGCAGGCCTTCGGTGTTCAACGGCACAAACGCCTTAATCGTGCCAGGGATTGCCAGAATGGAACTGGCAAAGATAATCGGCAGAACGCCGGACATATTAACTTTGATCGGCATGAAAGTGGACTGTCCGCCATACATCTTCCGGCCAACAACCCGTTTGGCGTACTGCACCGGAATCCGTCTTTCGGCCGAAGTCATGACCACGATAAAGACAATCATAACCAAGAACAGGATCAGAACCAGCGGGACATAAAAGTAGTATCTGGTGGACTGGGCGCCCATCTGGAAATACTGCCACATTCTCAGCGCTGCGGAGCCGCCGCGGGACAGGATACCGGCAAACAGAATCATGGAAATGCCGTTGCCAATGCCCCGTGCGTCAATTTGGTCTCCCAAAAAAACGATCAGCGCAGATCCTGCAGTAAACGTCATGATAATGACTACAGCTGAGAAGAACCCGGAGAATCCTGTAGTGTAGACTAAGGCTCCCTGGTTTTTCAACAGGAACCAATAAGCCAGCGCCTGCACAAATCCCAAACCGATACCAGTATACCGGGTAATCCGGTTCAGCCGTTTTCTGCCGTCCTCTCCTTCCTTGCTCATCCGCTCCAATGCCGGAATCGCAACCGTCAAAAGCTGGATCACAATGGAGCCGGTGATGTAAGGGCTGATGGACATGGCAAAAATTGTGGCGTTAGAAAACGCGCCGCCGGTCAAAACGTCGATATAGCCCAGCAGGTTGCCGTCGCCCGCATTGGACATCCAGGCCTGCATAACGCTCGCGTCCAGAAACGGAACGGGAATGGCGCTGCCGATACGAAAAATCAGCAGAATCAAAGCGGTGAAAAGAATCTTCTTTCTCAGGTCCGCGATTTTCCACGCGTTTCTAATGGTGTCGAACATTCTTATTTCACCTCGGCTTTCCCGCCTGCCTCCTCAATTTTCTGCTTGGCAGATGCGGAGAAAGCGGCAACATTTACGGTCAGCTTCTTGGTCAGTTCGCCATTGCCAAGAATCTTTACGCCGTCAAGTGTTTTTTTCAGAAGACCCGCGGCAAGAATTGCGTTGGTATCTACAACCGCGCCGTCCTCAAAGCAATTCAGGTCGGAAACATTGATCGTAGCATACTTGGTGGCAAAAATATTATGGAATCCTCTCTTGGGGACTCGTCTTGCCAGCGGCATCTGGCCGCCCTCAAAGCCGGGTCTTACACCGCCGCCGGAACGGGCGTTCTGTCCTTTGTGGCCTTTGCCCGCCGTTTTACCATTGCCGGATCCGTGACCTCTGCCCTTACGGAAGACGTCCTTATTCGAACCAGGCGCCGGAGAAAGCTCGTGCAACTTCATGATACTCGCACCTCCTTGTTTTACGCTTCGGTTACCTCAACGAGGTGAGAAATCTTGGCAATCTTGCCACGGGTGGCCTCGTTATCAGGCTGTATTGTCTCGTTACCGATTTTTTTGAGTCCCAGAGAGTACGCAGTGGCAATCTGGTCTTTTTTTCTGCCGTTGAGGCTTTTAACCAATTTGATTTTCATAGCCATGCCGCCTCCTTAACCCAAGATCTGCTCAACGGATCTGCCGCGGATTGCAGCGACCTCGTCAACGCTTTTCAAAGACGCCAGTCCAGCGATGGTGGCGCTTACAACATTGCAGGGATTGTTGGAGCGCAGGCACTTCGTACGGATATCGCTGATGCCTGCAACCTCCATTACCGCACGGACAGGGCCGCCAGCGATAACCCCGGTACCGCGGGGAGCCGGTTTCATCAGCACACGGCCTGCGCCGAATGCGCCGATAACTTCGTGGGGGATGGTTGTTCCCTTTAAGGAAACATGGATCAGATTTTTCTTGGCGTCCTCAATCCCTTTGCGGATCGCGTCCGGAACCTCGGAGGACTTACCTAATCCAAAGCCGATGGTGCCGTTGCCGTCGCCGACGACAACCAGCGCGGCAAATTTGAAGATACGGCCGCCTTTAACCGTTTTGGATACGCGGTTAATGGCAACGACCTTCTCTTGCAGGTCCAAAGTAGAACCATCAATTCGAGCCATGTATTCTCCTCCTCCTTTAGAATTTCAGGCCGCCTTCACGGGCGCCCTCCGCCAGCTCTTTGACGCGCCCATGATAAATATAGCCGCTTCTGTCGAAGACGATTTCGGAGATCCCTTTCTCCTGTGCTTTCTGTGCGATGGCCATGCCGACCTTTTTCGCCGCTTCTTTGTTTCCGCCAAAGCCTTCGAACCCTTTTTCCATCGAAGATGCGCTGGCCAGCGTTACGCCGGCTACATCGTCGATCAGCTGGGCATAGATGTGCTTTGCGGAGCGGAAAACATTCAGGCGGGGACGAGCCGCAGTGCCGCTAATCTTTTTACGGACTCTGGCGTGTCTTTTCAGCCTGGCAGTATTTTTATCCGGCTTTTTCACCATTTGTGACTCACTCCTTTAACTACTTCTTGCCTTTACCAGCCTTACCCTCTTTGCGGATGATAACCTCGTCCACATACTTGATGCCCTTGCCTTTATAAGGCTCCGGAGGGCGCTTTTCACGGATTTCGGCTGCAAACTGACCGACCTTCTGCTTGTCAGGTCCGTTAACGATAATTTTATTTGGGGCGGGCACATCGATGGTGATGCCGTCGATTTCGGGGACGATCACCTGATGAGAGAATCCCAGCACCATAACCAGATTTTTACCCTGCTTAGAAGCACGGTAACCTACGCCGTTTACCTCCAGCTCTTTGCTGAAGCCCTTGGCGCAACCTTCAACCATATTGGAAATCAAAGTACGGGTCAAACCGTGCAAGCTTCTGTGCGCCTTGTCATCGGTGGGGCGTTTTACTTCGATCACGCCGCCTTCCAGTGTGATTGCCATATCCTTGTTAAAGGTTTGGGTCAAAGTTCCTTTCGGCCCTTTGACCGTCACGGTAGAGCCGTCGATCTTTACATCAATACCGGCGGGAACCGCGATGGGTTTTCTACCAATTCGAGACATTTCAGTGCACCTCCTTGCTTACCAAATATAGGCCAGTACTTCACCGCCGACATGCTCTTTGCGCGCCTGTTTGTCGGTCATTACGCCTTTCGACGTGGACATGATCGCAATGCCCAGGCCCTTCATGACTTTCGGCATATTCTCAGTGTCGGCGTAAATGCGCAGGCCGGGCTTGGAAACACGGCGCAGCCCACTGATAACCTGAGATTTATTAGGACCATATTTCAAAGTGATGTGAATGATACCCTGCTTGCCGTCTTCCTCAATCTGGAACGATTTAATGAAGCCTTCATCCAACAAAATCTGGGCAATTGCCTTTTTCATGTTGGAAGCGGGCACATCAACGGTATCATGCTTTGCGGAATTCGCATTCCTGATACGAGTCAGCATATCAGCGATTGCATCGGTGATGTGCATGTAATCAACCTCCTTTGCTCGTGCTTACCAGCTAGCCTTTTTGACGCCTGGGATCTGGCCTTTGTATGCCAGCTCTCTGAAACAGATACGGCAAATGCCGAATTTGCGAAGATAGGCGTGGGGTCTGCCACAGATCTTGCATCTGTTATATGCTCGAGTGGAGAATTTGGGTGTCCGCTGCTGCTTGTTGATCATGGACTTTTTAGCCACCTACAAAACCTCCTTCTTACTTGGCAAACGGAGCGCCCATCAGAGCCAGCAGCTCACGAGCCTCTTCGTCTGTATTAGCGGTTGTGACAAAGCAGATGTCCATACCGCGCACTTTATCGATCTTATCATAGTCAATTTCGGGGAACAACAGCTGCTCACGCAGGCCCATATTGTAATTCCCCCTACCATCGAAGCCGTTGGGGTTGATTCCTCTGAAGTCACGAACGCGGGGCAGCGCGATGTTGAAGAGTCTGTCCAAAAACTCATACATAATCTCGCCGCGCAGGGTTACTTTTGCGCCGATAGTCATGCCTTCACGAAGTTTAAAATTCGCAACGGATTTTTTTGCTTTACAGGGGACAGCTTTCTGACCGGTGATTTTGCTCAGGTCAGAAATAATAGCGTCGATCATCTTGGGATTATCGCGTGCTTCACCGCAGCCTACGTTGACAACGATCTTCTCAAGTTTCGGAATCTGCATGACGCTTTTGTAGCTGAATTTTTTCATCAGAGCCGGAGCTACGTCTTTTACGTAGTAATCTCTCATTCTGGCCATGTTTTTTCCTCCTTCTTAGAAAGTTTCACCGCAGTGCTTGCATACACGCATTTTCGAATCGCCATCCATTTTGTGGGCCAGGCGGGTGCCTTTGCCGCACTTGGGGCATACCAACATTACTTTGCAGGCGTACAGCGGGGCTTCTGCCTTCACAATGCCGCCGGGCTCACCCATTCTGCGAGGCTTTACATGTTTGGTGACCATGTTGCAGCCTTCGATAATGACTTTGCGCTCGGCGGGGCTTACTTCCAGCACCTTGCCCTTTTTGTTCTTGTCCTTACCGGACAGGATGATGACTGTATCGCCTTTTTTGACGTGAACCTTATTCACTTACAGCGCACCTCCAACTACAGAACCTCTGGGGCGAGGCTTAAAATTTTGAGATAGTCTTTCTCACGGAGCTCTCTCGCAACCGGCCCAAAAATACGCGTACCCCTTGGGTTTTTATCTTCTCTAATAATAACTGCCGCATTCTCGTCAAAACGGATATAAGTACCGTCGTCACGGCGAATGCCTTTGGCAGAACGAACGATTACTGCTTTCACGACGTCGCCCTTTTTCACTACGCCACCGGGGGCAGCTTTTTTAACCGAAGCCACTACCACATCGCCGATGTTGGCGTATCTTCTGCGGGAACCGCCCAGCACGCGGATACACATCAATTCTTTCGCGCCGGTGTTGTCCGCTACCTTCATCAAGGTCTGCATCTGAATCACAGAATGTTCCTCCTTTCGATTATTGGCATTGGTGTAGGATTATTTCGCTTTTTCGATGATCTGGACAACACGCCAATTTTTGTCTTTGGAGATCGGTCGGGTTTCCATAATCATGACTCTATCACCAATTCCGCATTCGTTCTTCTCGTCATGAGCTTTGAACTTTACGGTTCTTTTGATAATCTTTTTATAAAGGGGGTGTTTTACATTGTCCTGGATTGATACGACGACGGTTTTATCCATTTTGTCGCTGACAACCTTGCCGACCATCGTTTTTCTGAGGTTTCTTTCCACAGCTTAAATCCTCCCTTCGTTTACTGCACGTTTTTCATTTCCAACTGACGCAGCACCGTTTTGATGCGCGCGATGTCTTTTTTGACCTCTTTCATCCGCATGGGATTTTCCAGTTGGTTGATGGCGTGCTGGAAGCGCAGGTTGAAAAGCTCGGCTTTGAGCGCGGTCAGCTTTTCGTTCAATTCGGCATTGCTCAACTCACGGATCTCCGAAGCCTTCATTACTCTTCACCCTCCTCTGCTTCCTTTTCTTTTGCAACGAACTTTGTTTTGATCGGCAGTTTGTGGCTTGCCAGGCGGAATGCCTCGCGGGCCAGCTCCTCAGAAACGCCGCCGATTTCAAACATCACTCTGCCAGGTTTTACAACGGCAACCCAGTATTCGGGAGAACCTTTACCAGAACCCATTCGGGTTTCGGCCGGTTTCTGAGTAATCGGTTTGTCCGGGAAGATCTTAATCCATACCTGACCGCCACGTTTGATGTAACGGGTCATGGCAATACGGGCCGCCTCAATCTGGCGGGAAGAGATCCAAGCGGGTTCCAGTGCCTGGAGGCCATAATCGCCGTAAGTCACGGTGTTGCCTCTTGTTGCTTTACCGGTCAGGCGTCCTCTGTGAACCCTGCGGTATTTTACTCTTTTCGGCAGAAGCATTAGTTTTTGCCTCCTTCCTTACGAGGCTGCTTTTTGCCATCGGCCAGAACGTCGCCGGTATAAATCCATACCTTTACGCCGATCTTGCCGTAGGTGGTATCCGCCTCTGCAAAGCCGTAATCAATGTCGGCGCGCAGGGTCTGCAGCGGAATGGTGCCCTCGTGATAATGTTCGCTACGCGCGATCTCCGCTCCGCCCAAACGGCCGGAAACATTCACCTTGATGCCCTTGGCGCCCAGCTTCATCGCACGGCCGATGGCCTGCTTCATCGCACGGCGGAAGGACACTCGGCGCTCAAGCTGGGTTGCGATGCTCTCGGCAACCAGCTGCGCGTTTTTGTCCGCTTGCTTGACTTCAACAATGTTGATGAGAACCGCAACCGGGGTCTCTTTGCCTTTGTTGATCATTTTTTCACACTGCTGGCGCAGTTTTTCGATATCCGCACCACCGCGGCCAATCACCATGCCAGGGCGTGCGCAGTGAATGTGAATTCTGACTTTTGCTGCGTCACGCTCGATCTCGATGCGGGGAACGCCGGCGCCATACAGGGTCTTCTTCAAAAATTTGCGAAGTTTGTAGTCCTCGACGAGGATATCGCCGAAAGCATCATCCTTAGCAAACCAGCGGGAATCCCAATCTTTGATAACGCCCACGCGAAGGCCGTGGGGATTTACTTTCTGTCCCATAGTTTACCTCCTTCTTTCAGCTTATTCCTTTTCCTTCAGGACCATGGTGACGTGAGAAGTTCTTTTCAGCACACGGAATGCACGGCCCTGCGCTCTGGGTCTAATCCGTTTGAGGGTTGGGCCGGGGCAGACGTAACACTCTGCAACGTACAGGTTGTTTTTATCCATGTTGAAGTTGTTCTCGGCGTTGGCGACGGCCGAATTCAGGAGCTTCTCCAACGGCTCGCAAGCAGCCTTCGGGGTGTGCTTGAGTATTGCACGGGCCATCTGTGCGTCTTTGCCGCGGATCAAATCCAGGACAATCTGCACTTTTCTCGGTGCAATACGGGCGTATTTCAAATAAGCCCTTGCTTCCATGTTAATCCTCCTTTCGGCCTACTTTCCGTTATTCGATTTCTTGGAACCGGCGTGGCCTTTATACGTTCTGGTGGGGGCAAACTCACCGAGTTTGTGCCCGACCATGTCTTCCGTTACATAGACCGGAACGTGTTTGCGCCCGTCATGTACGGCAAATGTGTGACCCACGAAATCCGGGAAGATAGTGGATGCGCGGCTCCAGGTTTTCAGAACCTTTTTCTCGCCTGTTTTGTTCATTTCCTCAACGCGTTTGAGAAGCACCGGCAAAACGTAAGGTCCTTTTTTCAGACTTCTGCTCATAACTTTTGCCTCCTTTACTTCGCGTTGCGGCGTTTCACGATAAACTTATCGGAACGGTTGTGGTGCTTTCTGGTTTTGTAGCCCAGCGCGGGTTTGCCCCACGGGGTTACAGGACCCGGGCGGCCTACGGGAGACTTGCCCTCACCACCGCCGTGCGGATGGTCGTTGGGGTTCATAACAGAACCGCGGACGGTGGGCCGCCAACCCATGTGGCGTTTCCGGCCAGCTTTACCATAGGATACGTTTTCATGGTCGATGTTGCCTACCTGGCCGATGGTGGCCATGCAGTTCGCCGGAACGTTGCGCAGCTCGCCAGAAGGCAGACGAATCAGTGCGTAAGCGCCTTCTTTTGCCATCAGCTGGGCCTGGATGCCGGCGGCACGGGCCAGCTGAGCGCCTTTTCCCGGGTACAGCTCCACGTTGTGGATGAAGGTACCGACCGGAATATTGGCCAGCGGCAAAGCGTTGCCTGCGATGATATCCGCCTCGGGACCAGAAACGACAGAGTCGCCGACTTTCAGTCCATTGGGGGCGATGATATAGCGTTTTTCACCGTCTTCATACTGCACCAGGGCGATATGAGCGGAACGGTTGGGGTCATATTCCAAGGTCAGGACCTGGGCGGGAACCCCAGCTTTTTCTCTCTTGAAGTCGATGATACGGTATTTTCTTCTGTTGCCGCCACCGCGGTGACGAACGGTGATTCTACCGTAGCTGTTGCGGCCGGAGTGGGTCTTCAGAGACTCGACAAGGCTCTTCTCCGGAGCAACCTTAGACAACTGAGAGTAATCGGTAACGGTCATCTGGCGACGAGCCGCTGTTGTCGGTTTATAGCTTTTGATAGCCATTCGGTTTCACTCTCCTTGTTCACTGAGCTTTGCGGGATGATCTTTCGCTATCCCAGAAGCTTACATCATGCTCTCAAAGAATTCGATTCCCTTGGAGTCATCTTTCAGCGTTACGATAGCTTTTTTCCAATCCGGCTGATAGCCGCCTTGCATGCCCTGGCGCCGGAACTGGCCCGGGACATTCATGGTGTTTACTTTTTTGACCTTTACGCCAAACAGCTCTTCCACCGCTTTGGCGATCTCGATCTTGTTGGCGTCATTCGCAACCTTGAAGGTATACTTTTTGTTCGCAATACCGGACATGGAGGCCTCGGTAATAACAGGGCGGAGGATAATGTCCTGTGCCTTTTTCATTATGCGTACACCTCCTCAAGTTTTTCCACGGCGCTCTTGACGATGATGAATTTATCATGGTTCAAGATGTCGTACACATTGATGGTATTGACCAATGCAGTCTGCACACCCGGGATGTTGCTGGCGCTCTGGATCAGCTTATCATCCACAGAAGGCATGACGATCATGGCTTTTTTGTCGGCGCCCAGCGCTTTGAGCATGTTGACAATCGTCTTGGTCTTGTACTCTTCCACGCTGATGTTGTCCAGAACGATCATATCGCCGTCTTTCACTTTGGAAGACAGGGCGGACAGCATAGCCAGTTTCTTTACTTTTTTGTTTAAGGAATATCTGTAGTCACGGGGTTTCGGGCCCAAAGCAACGCCGCCGTGTCTCCACTGAGGAGCCCTGATGGATCCCTGTCTCGCGTGGCCGGTGCCTTTCTGTCTCCAGGGTTTGCGGCCGCCGCCTCTGACTTCGGTTCTGGTCAGAGTGGACTGGGTGCCCTGACGCTGGTTGGCCAGATAATTGACCACCGCAGCATGCATTACCACGCTGTTGGGTTCGATTCCGAATACGGCATCGGAAAGGGCGATATCGCCGACCACTTTGCCGGACATATCATATACATTTACATTTGGCATCGTGCTTCCTCCTTCCCTTATGCCTTTTTGACGCTGTCGGTCAGATAAACGATTCCGCCTTTGGGGCCGGGAATCGCGCCCTTCAGCGCAATCAGATTGTTTTCTGCATCTACCTTGACCACGGTCAGGTTCTGAACGGTAACCCGCTCAACACCCATGTGACCAGGCAGCTTTTTGCCCTTCATGACTCTGGACGGGTCGGAACACGCGCCCATGGATCCTGCGTGTCTGGCGACAGGACCGGAACCGTGCGTTTCTTTCAGTCTGGAAAAGTTGAACCGCTTGATGGTACCGGCGTAACCTTTACCTTTGGAAGTTCCGCAAGCGTCTACTCTGTCTCCCACCTCGAAGGTGTCCGCTTTGATGATTTCGCCAACGTTTACACCAGAGCAGTCGTCAAGTCTGAACTCTCTGAGCACGCGTTTGCAGGCGACGTCCGCTTTTGCAAAGTGACCCTGCAGGGGCTTGGAAACTTTCTTCTGCGAAATGTCGCCAAAGCCCACCTGAATGGACTCGTAACCGTCGTTCTCGACAGTTTTTTTCTGGACGACAACGCAGGGGCCGGCTTCCACGACGGTAACGGGAACAAATTTGCCCGCTTCGTCAAAAATCTGGGTCATGCCGATTTTTTTGCCTACGATGCATTTTTGCATTCTTTTCTCCTCCTTTGGTTATTGGTTGACGGGGCATCCCGCCAACATGACCTGGCAGCGCATGAAACTGAGAAATTAAAGCTTAATTTCGATTTCTACGCCAGCCGGGAGCTCAAGACCCTGCAGCGCCTCAACCGTCTTGTTGGAAGGCCGCAGAATGTCAATGAGTCTTTTGTGGGTTCTCATCTCAAACTGCTCACGGCTGTCTTTGTACTTATGCACCGCGCGCAGAATGGTTACAACTTCTTTTTCGGTGGGCAGCGGGATGGGGCCGGAAACCCGTGCGCCGGTGCGCTTTACGGTTTCAACGATCTTCTCCGCAGCGGTATCCACCAACTGATGGTCGTAACCTTTGAGTCTGATTCTGATTTTTTCTTTGACTGCCACTACCATCGCCTCCTTGAGATAACTTTTTTCGAGTGGGACGACGACATTAGTTGAACACTGCCCCGTGTGTTTCGCGCTTTGACATTTAAAAACCGGCCAAATCAACGCTTGTCAAAAAGCGCCGTTTGTCCGGGACTTGACAGGGTAAATGTCAAAAAGCGACAGGGAGAGTGGGCCTTTGTTATAAAGCGCACCCAACATGTCAACGGTATTTCTTGTCGCCCGGTTTGAAATCGGACATACTCGGCAGAAATTCCCCGCCTGTAGCGGCAACCTCCTGCTTCATCGCATATCTTGTGCAGTCACGCTCAATTATAATAACACAGCCCTTGGACAAAAGCAAGTTTTTTTTCTTCAAAATTTTGCGATTTTGAAGAAAATTCTCCCACAATTCTGTCATCCATCCTGCCGGGTGTTTCCCAGTGGATTTTGGCGTGGAAACTTGTCTTTCCAGGGGCTTTTTGCGGTAATATGGGGCGGGTTTTCTTTCCTTTTGAGAAAATACCCGCTCTCATATAAATTTCTGCGATTTGCGCTCGTAGGTACTCGGATCGGTTTTGCCGCCAGCGCGCAAGATCTGCGGCAAAATGGCGTTTATCTGCGTTCTTCCTCTATCGGAAAAAACTGTTCTCTTTCTTCCTCAGTCATAGCCGAATAATTTTTCCCGTCGGACAGCCGCTGCAACGCACCGCTGCGGATATCCAGCACATACCAATCGTACTGCTGCGGCATCGGCTCATCCACACCAGTCGCATTGATACGTGCCAGCGCCTCCTGAAACGCCTGAGACTCATAGCCGATGAGCATGCGGTAATTGGACAGAAACCAGGAGAAAAAAGGCTCTTCTGAAGAAAAAATCTTTTGTGTTTCGCAGTCAGGGCTTTCCGGGTAGAACACCTGGTAAAGGTCATTGCCCACCTGATAATAAAAAACATATTCGCCGGGCAGAAAAGCCGAAATATTTCCCTGAATTTCGGCGGGGACCTCGTATATGGCGGCCTTTTTGTATTCTACGCCGCCCGCCTGCGTTAAAATCAGCTGCGCAGTCGGGAAATAAACCGTCCTGCCATATCCGGATCCGCTTGCACAGGTCAAAGACTGGCACCAGTCGACATACCGTTCCCGGCTAAAGTATTCCTCCCGGCTCATCGTCATGCCATGCCCGGCAAAATCGGGCGTATCCGTCCCAAGCGCTTCCGAGGATTCCACACTCTGCGCCTGCCCGTCCGTCTGCGCTCCGGGATCTGACACAGCTTCCTCCGCTGCGCGGCAGCCGCCAAGGAAAAGACAGGCAACGCAAAGGCCAAGGCAAACACAGCGCTTTCCAGTCAGCATAGGCTTTTTCCTCCGATTCAGCTTGGATCCTGAACACTTTGAAATACTTGAAAATCTGAAAGCATCTTGTCTCCCTCATATGCGTCAACAGGGGTAAACAGGACTCCTATCAATAAGGCCAAACCCATACTTAGCAATTGAAGCGCATTTCTTTTCATACAAGGGTACTCCTTGTATTATAGAGTAGTAGTTTTTAGAGCCCCTCTCCAAGGGCTGTGCTACACTGTAAGGGATGTTGTGGATCGGTGCATTAC
>CAJFOX010000031.1 GCA_904397845.1 uncultured Oscillospiraceae bacterium | reverse complement strand
TGCGGATGATCCAAGAGGATATGGACTGCAAAAATTTCTACGCAATCAATCCGAGCTTTGACAATCCGAGCAAATAATTTCTCTGTTGCTTTTATACAAAAAAGGCCGCAGGCAAAATGCCTGCGGCCTTTTGATTTATTGACAATTATCAATTAGAATGAAGGATCTGCGCAGAAGCCTCTTTCTCAAATTGTTTGGTATACAGCGAGAAATAATAGCCCTTTTTATGCAATAGCTCTTCATGAGAACCTCTCTCAATAATTTTACCGTCTTTGACCACCAGAATCACATCGGCATGGCGGATAGTGGAAAGGCGATGGGCAATCAAAAAGGAGGTGCGCCCCTGAAGCAGGCGGGCAATGGCGTTTTGAATCAGCTGCTCAGTTTGCGTATCGATGGAAGACGTAGCCTCGTCTAATACGAAGATAGCAGGATCCGCCAGCACTGCCCGGGCAAAAGAAATCAGCTGTTTTTCTCCGGTGGATAAGCGGTCGCCGCCTTCACCTACATCGGAATCGTAGCCGTTTTCCAGCTTTTTGACCACCGTATCCGCTGAAACCGCCTTTGCAGCCGCTTCAATTTCCGCATCGGTGGCATCCAAACGCCCGTAACGGATATTTTCTTTGATGGTGCCGGAGAATAGATGAGGATTTTGCAGCACATAGCCGATATTGCTGTGCAGCCACAGCTGGGAGCGTTCCCGGTAGTCCCGGCCGTCGATGAGGATGGTACCTTCTGTTGGCTCAAAAAAGCGGCAGGCCAGGTTGACCAGGGTGGATTTTCCCGCACCGGTTTCGCCGACAATAGCGACCGTGGTGCCGGCGGGGATCTTCAGATTGAAGTGCTCCAGAATGTTTTCGTTCCCGTCCGGATAGCGGAATGTCACATCTCGGAATTCGATATCACCGCGGATCGGCTCCCAATTTTCGGTTTTCCCCACAAAATTGTCCCCGTACTTCTCTACCACATCGGGGGTATCCTGAATAACGGGTACCTCTTCCAAAAGGCCGCAGACACGTTCGATGTTGGCCTGGGCGGAGATAATGTCCGCCAGAATACGGGCAATCTGCTGGATGGGCTCAAAAATGCCCACCGCGTAGGAAGTGAAAGCAGACAGAGTTCCAATTTCCATCAGTCCCTGCATAGATAGATAGCCGCCCCTGGTCAGGACCAGGGCGGTGGCCACTGAGCTAAGAAACATAATGGAGGGAATGTAGATGGCACTGAGCACTTGGGTTTTAATCGATGCCTGGCGCATATCGGCAGTTAGAGATTTAAAATCATTGATATTATGTTCTTCAATCACCAGTGTTTTGGAGGTGCGGGCGCCGGAAATTCCCTCATTGAAAGCACCGGTAATCTGGGAGTTGATCCGTCTGGTTTTTCGGTTCCAGTGGAGGATTTTGTTCTGAAAATAAGCGGTTAAAATCGCGATGAGCGGAACGATGAGCATAACCAGCAGAGCCAGTTTCCAGTTGAGCATCAACATGGCGATAAAAACGCCAAGCACGTATACAAGGCTCCACATGACATCCATCAGCCCCCAGGCAAGCATGCCGGAAATGCGGCCGGTATCGCTCATGACCCGGGCAATGAGGTAACCGATGGGGGTGACGTTGTAAAAGGAAAAAGAGAGCGTTTGCAGATGAACAAAGCAAGCTCGTTTCATATCCCGGTTGGTTTTCATTTCAATAAACATGGACTGGCGGGTAGAGATGATAACCACCATGGTTTGAAACACAATGGCGGCTGTGTAGAGCAGCGTAAACCAGCCGATGCCTTCCAGCGTGCCGCCGCCGATGTAATGGTCAATCGTATAGCGCTGAAACAGCGGCATGGAGATATCAATCAGGGCCATAACGATATTGAGGACAATGACAATAAAAAGGTTGACATAATAAGGGCGAAGGAAAGGAAGCATTTTCTTCCACACCTTCAAATCAAATGGCTTATTGTATTCCTGTTCCTGGAAAACAGCCATGGGCTACACCTCCTGAGCCAGCAGCGCCTGGTCCTCCTGGGCTGTCTGGATATTATAGATGTCCCGGTAAATGCCAGGTTGGCTTACCAGTTCCTGATGAGTGCCCATCTGGGCGATTTGGCCGTTTGAAAGAACCAGGATACAGTCGGCCTTCATCAGGGTTGTAATGCGGTGAGAAATCAGTATGACGGTGGAACCGCCCAGGTTTTGGTCTAACGCGTTGCGGATTTTCGCGTCGGTTTCGGCGTCTACCGCTGACAGGGAATCGTCAAAAATCATAATGGGCGCCCGCTGCATCAGCATACGGGCAATGGCTACCCGTTGCTTCTGCCCGCCAGACAGAGTTACGCCGCGTTCCCCCACGATGGTATCGTAGCCGCCGGAAAAGCCCATGATGGCATCATCCACGCTGGCAATACGGGAAGCATGGCGGATTTCTTCCATGTCCGCGCCGGGCCGGGCTGCGCTGATGTTTTCCCGGATGGTCCGGGAAAACAGGAACGGCTCCTGCAGAACCATGCCGATATTTTCCCGCAGATAACTCAGGCGGATGGTGCGGATATCGGTACCGCCAATGGAAATGGTGCCGCCCTCTTTAGGCAGTTCGTACAGGCGGTCCAAAAGGTGCATCAGGGTAGATTTTCCAGATCCGGTGCCACCCAGGATTGCAAAGGTGGAGCCGGCTTTGATCGTGAAATGGATGTCTTTGAGAATCGGCATCAGCCCTTCGTAGGCGAAATTGACGTGGTCAAACACGATGTCGCCATGGAGGTCGGGGGTCAGCCCGGCAGGATCGTCCTGCTCCTCCTCTTCTTCCAGAATGTAATTGATACGGTCGATGGAAACGCCGGCCTTGCTCATTTCGGACAGCACCCGCCCAAGGCTGCGGATTGGCCAGACCAGAGTGGCGTTATAGGAGACAAAGGCCATAAAAGTGCCCACCGAGATGCTGCCGTTTACCGCTTCGATCGTGCCCAGCACCAGGATGGTCATAATCTGAAGGCCGGTAAACAGGTCGCCGAATCCCCAGTACATGCCCATGACATAGCTTAGGCGGATCCACATGTCGGCAAACTTGTTGTTCTTTTTGTCGAACCGGTCTATTTCATACTTTTCCCGGCCAAAGGCACGGACGACCCGCACGCCGGTCAGGTTTTCCTGCACCGTGGCAGAGAGTTGCCCCTCCGCTTCATCCGCTTTGCGGAACCGGTCGGAGATTTTGGAATAAAAAATGAAAGAATAGGTGACAACCACAGGGACAAAGGCCAGCGCCACCCAGGTGAGTTTGGCGTCCATGGAAAACATCAGGCTCATGGCAAAAACAATCAGAAAGACGATGCGGACGATTTCCAGCATCTGACCGGAAACGAAATTACGCATAACCTCCACGTCAGAGGTGCAGCGCTGGATGACGTCACCAGTCTGATTTTTGACATGCCAGTTGTATGGCAGCTTTTGAATGTGAGAGAAAAGCTGTTCCCGAATGCGTTTGGTGAACCCTTCCGCGCCTTTGGCCGTGAAAGTACGGCTGAAAAAGGTACAAATACCGGCACATAAGGCGATCAGCAGGATCGCCAGCACCACTACCCACAGGTGGTTGCGGATATATTCCCGGCCTCCGATCTGGTCAATGAGCGTAAGCACTGGCTGCGGCAAGTTGAATGGTTCAGTACCGATGATGGAATCCACCATGGCGCGGATTACCTGCGGGGTCAGGGAATTGAATACGGTGTACAGCATGGATGTCGCGATTGCGAGGATGAAATATAGATAGGAACCTTTCAGAAAACGCATAATCATGCTTTTTCGATTGGTCTTTTGTGGTTTCAAGCGATTCCCTCCTTTTTGGGATTTGGAAAAACAGGCGATGGAAGATGTTTGCCGGTTTTTCTGAAAATATCGGCAAAGGGCCTTTGCACCGGGCTGCAAGGCAAAGATGCGACGCCAACTTAATTTTCAGTATAAAGTATGGAGTAAGTCTAAGGTCAATAAGATTTGTGAAATTTGGAAAAAATAAATGGGAAAAGATTGCTTTTTTAACCCCAGTTTTCTTTTGTGTTCCCGACGAAGTTGGTCAGCCTGACCGAATGACAATTTATCTATCAGGAGACGTAAAGTAAGAGGCTATCCCTAATTGAGATAGCCTCTCGTCCAGCAAAGATATGTTTATGATCCCTCAAGTTTAACAGCCGCCCAATAGTTTTGAATGACTTTTTTCTTCCAGGCAAGAAAAAAGCAGCCACAAAAAAGCACGATGGCTCCCAATAAAACAGCCCAGGGGCTTAATCCAGAGCTGTCTATCAATTTCGTCACATCATCACTTTGGGGTGCTTTATCGGCCAGATAAAAGATAGGTACGATAACCCATGCAAGGATAGGAGCCACCGTAATAAGCGAAAATATAAAAGAAAAAATCCTATAAAAGATACACGCTATCTTGTCTTGATACGTTAACATATAAACGATTGCTGCAAAAACAGGCAGTAACATTCCCGCAGCATGAAAAAGGGATAGGGTAATTGAAGTGAATATACCGCCTTCATAAAGCATATATGCGCCTAAAATACTAAATTCTGTGATTCGAGCGCCGCACAATATTGCGATCAGAGCATGTCCGCCTTCGTGTAATATGAGGTATATGGGAATAGTACATATGATACTTGCAAATAAAGATATGATTTTTTTGGCTTTCAGATTCACTAAGTTCACCCCAATCTTAACTTTGAAATGGCTTACTAAAACGCGCTATCTTTACCAAAACTTATTTTTTCTATGATACAATACTTTCCTGTCCGTTTCAAGGCAGAGCCGTTAAGCAAATTGTATCCGGGCACGGTTCCGCTTTCTCTGTTAATCTACCTGTGGGAATTGATCTTGGCTGTTTTTATGGGATGGTTTGAAATGGACTATTTCATTGGCCGACGTTCGGAAAGCAAAGCCGAATGGGGGCTTTTTTTAAATTAGAAAAATGCAGATCTTTTTGGAACAGAAAAATATCCCAAGGAGAATTCCCTTGGGGATTGCGACAAAAGAATCTCCCAGCCTGGTTTGTCAAAATCAGCCGGGCAGGATTTTTATTTAGCGTGAATATTGATATACTCGGCGCGCAGCTTGGAATACATAATTTTCTGGCTGCTGTAAAGCCCATAATAGCCGGAAAGCATGAAACTGACACCGCAGGAAATGGCGAACAACACCAGCCCCTGGGCGCCGAACAGCTCGATACTCAATATTATTGAAGCGATGGGGCTGTTGACGACTCCACAGAACAGAGCAATCAGCCCGACTGCCGCGCCGAAGCCGGGGTCAAGCCCCAAAAGAGATCCGGCGACACAGCCAAAAGTGGAACCGATAAAGAAGGTAGGGACAATTTCACCGCCTTTGAATCCCGCTCCGATGGTAACGGCAGTAAAAAGAATTTTCAACGCAAAAGCTTCTGGCCGGGCGCTGCCGCCGATGGCCGCGGTAATGACATCCATTCCGGCACCGTTATAAGCCGTATTACCAAGCAGGAGGGTCAAGAGAATGATTGCGATACCACCGCAAAAAGCCCGCAAATAGCTGTTGGGGAGCCATTTTTGCAGATAGTGATGGGTTTTGTGCATGGCCAGGCAAAATACGATGGAAAGCAAAGCGCACAGAGCGGACAGGCCGATTACCTGGAAAATACTCCAGACAGTGGGAACCGGTACATGGGACAGGGAGAAACGAACCGGTTCCGCGCCAAAGAATACGGACACGCCATAGGCAGTCAGGGAAGAAATGATGCAGGGAACCAGGCCGGCATAATAAATTACGCCGATGCTGATGACTTCCATGGCGAAAAAGGTAGCGGTCAGAGGAGTGCCGAACAATGCGGCAAAAACAGCGCTCATGCCGCACATGATGAGGATATGCTGATCCTTTTCATCCAAGTGAAACAGGCCGCCGATCTGAGAGCCGATGGTGCCTCCCAGCTGCAGGGCTGCGCCCTCCCGCCCGGCGGAACCGCCGCAGAGATGGGTGATGACGGTGCTGATAAAAATGAGCGGGGCCAGGGCAAGTGGGATTCGTTCCTCGCTTCGGATGGCATCCAGAATCTGGTTTGTGCCGAAATTTTCCGGTGTTTTACAAAGATGATACAGTCCGACAATGACCAGACCGCCTATGGGCAGCAGGTATAAAATCCAGCTGTGGGCGATTCGGACGCCGGTGGCATATTCCACCGCTTTGTGGAATAGGGTGCCAACGCCTCCGCCTGCCAGCCCAGTCAGGGCAGCCAGAAGCCCCCAGCGGACAAAAGCCGCAACATAGCGCCCTGCAGCGCACAGCTTTTCCATATTCGTTTTTCTTTCCATACATACGCTTCCTCAAAGATCATTTGGCGCCTGATGCCGAAAATGGCGGCGCCATCTGTCATTATAACATCGCAAGAGAGAGGGGAAAAGCGGCGATTTGCATAAAACTTTATGCAGCGATCCGGAAACCTTTCATGGAAATCGGCCGGAAATGGAAAAAGGCTATCCCGCATGGAGACAGCCTTTGGAAGAAAATGATATTTACATGTGCTCCACCGCTTCGATGCCAAGCAGATCCAGATGTTTACAAAGAACCTGACGCACAAGCGAGATCAGGGCCAGCCAGCTTTGTTTTTTACCCTTGTCCGGCTCGTCGATGATATGGTTGTCATGGTAAAATTTCGAAAAGGAATTGGCCAGCTGATAAGCGTTTTCGCACAGGTAATTGGGCGCTTTTTCCGCCAGAGCCCGTTGAAATACGTCGCCGCCCATAAGAATTTTCAGCAGCAGTTCCCGTTCGGAATCGGTATAAACGCCAGTGAGAGGAAGCGGCTGGTTCACGGGCACGCCTGCTTTCTTTAAAATGGAATTGATACGAGTGATGGTATACAGCAGGTATGTGCCGGTTTTCCCTTCAAAAGAGAAAAATTTACTTAAATCAAACACGTAATCTTTGGATCGCTGGTTGATGAGATCTCCAAATTTGATAGCGGCGACTCCAACCTTTCGAGCAATGTCCTGATAATCCGCCTTATCCACAAAGTTGGAGGCCTCCAGCTTTTCCTGGGCACCGGCAGTGACGGTGGCAATCATATCCTCCAGCTTCATAATGCCGCCATCCCGGGTTTTATACGGTTTGCCGTCAGCTCCATTCATGGTACCGAAGCCCAGAAATTCCAATTCCGTCCGCGGCGGAACCAGGCCCGCTTTTTTGGCACAGCGGAACACTTGGGTAAAGTGAAGCTCCTGGCGGTTATCTACCACATACCAGATCTTATCCGGGTGGAAGTCCTCTTCCCGCTGGATAATGGTGGCAAGATCGGTGGTCGCATAGTTGCTGGAATGGTCGGATTTACGGACAATGACCGGCGGCATGGGGGCCTTGTCCTCCGGATCAGCCACTTCCACAATCAGGGCGCCGTCGCTTTCCGTCAGAAGGTTTTTCTCGGCCAGTATATTCATCAGCCGGGGAACATACCGGTCTGCGGTGCTCTCTCCGTACCAAAGGTCAAAGGTCACGCCCAGCTTTTCATAGTTTCCTTTCATATCCTCGATAGAGACGCGAAGAATCTCCTTCCACAAAGCGATATAGCCAGGACGGCCGTTTTGCAGCTCATAGGTGGCCTGGTGGGCTTTCTTGGCGTATTCTTCATCGGTTTTGCTCTTTTTGCTGGCAAAGGGGTACACCTCGCTGAGCAGGGCGGTGTTTAAAGGCGCGATCTCATCTGCAGCAGGGTCAAAGTCTGCCGCAAAACAGCGCCATTCTGGGTAGCGCACCTGTAATTCCGTGATGACAAGGCCGATTTGAAGCCCCCAATCCCCCAAGTGAATGTCACCGATCACTTTATGCCCTGCGGCCCGGGCAATCCGTTTGATAGACTCGCCGATAATGGCGGAGCGCAGATGACCAATATGCAGCGGCTTTGCCACATTGGGTCCGCCGTAGTCCAGCACGATAGTGGAGGGCTTGTCCGCCATCGGGATGCCGAGGTTAGGATCGGCGGCGATAGCATTGGCATGTTCCAACAGATAGCTGTCCTTCAACGTCAGGTTTAAAAAACCAGGTTTGGCCACCTCCACTTTGGAGAAGATCCCATCGCTTTTCAGGACTTCTGCCACCTGTTCGGCAACGATAAAAGGCGCTTTATGATATTGCTTGGCAGCGGAAAAAGCGCCGTTGCATTGGAATTGGCAAAGATCCAGCCGGTCGGATGCAGTGACCACTCCAAGGCTGGGATCGTAGCCGGCAATTTCAAATGCCTGAGAAACAAATTCGCTTAATATTTGCGTGATAGCTTTCATACAGAATTCCTTTCTTATCGCTTTACCAGAGCTGTTTTCTCCCAACTCGTTCAAATATCAATAGTCAAAATCCCGGCGGCGCACCTTTGTGTGCGGAGAAAGAAGCATTCCCATACTGCTGGGAAGCCCTCCTCTTCGGACAAGCAAAATGCCGGGACCGGGCTTGGGGTTCCAAATGAAATCCATTGCCCGCCGCACCACCACTTGGCAGATGATTTGTTGGGTTTTGAAAAAACAAGAGAGACGACAGCTGATGCAGGCGAGCGGCGGAAATATTTCTTTTGTACCATCGGCTTCAAGCAGCATTTCCAACACGGTTGATCTGTTTTGCCATTTTCTGCTGGCTATTTTCCTGTTAGCTGCAACAAAAAGCCACCGAAAATTCCTTCCGATTCGGCTTGCATTTTAAGATTCGTTTTTCTTCCGGTATTTCTCTTTGACGAACTGCGCAAAATCCAAAACCTCCTGCAGCATGTTTTCAGTAATTTTGTCGTCGCCTTCGAATAAGGCGATCTTCAGTTCATCCCGGCTAATGGCAGGAGGGGTGACAGTAGGATCTGCACCGAACAGGTCGTTTGCTGTAATGGACAACGTGTCGCAAAGCTTTCGGATCGTTTCCGTATCCGGTTCGTTTTGACCGGTTTCCCAGTTGCTAACCGAGTTGTGCTTTGCACCGACAAGATTTGCCAGCTGGCGCTGGGTTAAACCGCATCGTTTTCGGGCCTTTTTCAGATTCGCACCAAAGAATGACATGAAATCACCTCAAAAACAGAATAGCAGAAAGAAAAATAAATGTAAAGATTAATTTCGAAAAAATTGAAAAAACTATTGATTTTTCTAAAAATGTGGAATATAATAGTACTCAGAAAGAAACATATGTTCTTTTCTAGATGAATCGAACGGATATTATCCGACTGAAAGGAGATGGAAGCAGGGAAAACCGACTATGTCCCAAAGCGGCGATATTGCTCAGCCAGCCAGACGCGGGTTTCCGCCAGGCCTTCCGGCGAAAGGGGAAAGGAGGCGGATTCCAGTATCTGGGCCAATTCAAAGCATACGTCCTGATTCCAGACCTGAACATCCAGCGTTTCTTCCCCAGGACTGATCAGATACCGAAGCCGTCCGGCGCTGCCAGTATAGGTGTTTCGATTGGAAAAAAAGTCGAAAGGGCGAAGCGAAAAAAGAGTATCCATAGAAATCCCTCTACATCCAATTTAAGATAACATTTTTATTTTACACCTATTTCTTTCAAAAAGCGAGCTTTTGTACGCAGCAGGAAAGGAGAAATGTCTATGAAACGATGTAAAAACTGCTACTACCGCAGAGAGCTGTTCGGGTTCCCAGACTTTCCGGCCTGTCATTTTGCAATTGAAGAAGGACAGTTGCGCAACTGCGAACCAGAATGCTGCACCCACTTTCTCCCCAAACGAAGAAGAGGACCGAAAAGTGTCGCGGAACGGGCAGCAGAAGAAATGCTTCGACAGGAAGGGGATATGTCATTTGGATTTTGAAAAACAGCCGGAAAAGCCTCCAAAAGTGAAATCCGGCCGGAGCAGCACCATAAAAGCGGAAAAAGCCTGCCAGTTTAAGCAACGGCTGCGGATTTTGCTGGAATTGCCAGTGGCCGATCAGCAACAGAAGGAGATTTTGAAAAACGCGGGGTTGCCCGCTCAGTACCAGGATCATCTGCAGCTGGTCGCATGGAACTTATATCAAAAGGCGTTGAGCGGAGATATGGCGGCCATCCGGGAGCTGCGCGGCATCCTAGAAGAGGGAGGGCCGGCGGAAGGAAGGGGCCGAAAGCAGCTGGCCAATCCATCCAAAACGGCGCCGGTGGTTATCATTGATGATGTGCGATGAAAGCCAGAAAAGAGAGCGGGAAGATGCTGGCCGACAGGAAGAACAGACAGAAACCGGCGTTTCGCTACGTAGTCTGATTGCTCCCGCTTTCACCGGACTGCACCGGACGATATTGGAGCAGGACGGCGAATATGTGCTGAAGGGGGGCCGCGGTTCCGGTAAATCCAGCTTTGTGTCGGTCGAACTGTGGCTGACGCTGCTGCGGCATCCCAAAATGCACGCAGTTGTACTGAGGCGGGTGGGAAATACGCTGCGCTCTTCGGTGTTCCCTCAGCTGCAGTGGGCGGCCGGGGCGCTGGGCATCGACCAGATGTGCCGGTTTACCCTGTCTCCGACCGAGGCGGTATATGAGCCCACCGGTCAGAAAATCTTATTTTTTGGCATGGACGACGCAGGAAAGCTAAAGTCACTGAAAGTTCCGTTTGGATATCCAGGAGTGCTGTGGTTCGAAGAGCTGGATCAATTCGAAGAGGAGCAGGTGCGCAGTGTGGAACAGTCGGTTCTGCGGGGAGCGGGTCCTTTCTATTGCTTTAAAACTTTTAACCCGCCCCCTTTAGAACAGCATTGGGTCAACCGGTGGGCAAGGTCGTCCCGGAGGGGGCGGCAGGTTCATCATTCCGATTACACGCAGATGCCGGCCGGCTGGCTGGGCGAAAAATTTTTGGACGACGCTCGTTTTTTGGAAAGGGAGAATCCTCGGGCATACCGACAGGAATATCTGGGAATCCCGGCAGGGCTGGGGGACAATATATTCGACAACATCGCCGCGGAGCCTATCGACGATGGGAAAATCCGGCGATTTGACCGGATATTGGCCGGAGTGGACTGGGGATTCTATCCCGATCCGTGGGCGTTTAACCGTGTTTACTATGACTCGGCGCGCAGGACGCTTTATGTCTTTTGCGAACTGACCTGCTACAAGGCGGTCAACCGCCAAACAGCACAGAAAATCAAGGAACTGGGGGTAGGACCCAGAGAACAGATCACCGCTGATTCGGCGGAACCAAAAAGCGTGGAGGACTATCGGGAGTGGGGGCTTTTCTGCCGTGGTGCGGTAAAAGGGCCGGGCAGCCTGGGATACTCTTTTCATTGGATGCAGGGGCTGCGGAAAATTGTCATTGATCCTGCCCGATGCCCGGATACGCTGAAGGAATTTTTAGAATACCGGTACGATAGAGGCAGGGACGGAAAAATCCTGCCCGGGTATCCGGACAAAAATAACCACCATATCGATGCGGTGCGCTATGCTACCGAGCCGATCTGGGGAAGAAGGGGGAACCAGTAAAGTTACAATGTGGGGAGAATGGTTGGAACGGGTCAAAAACGCGGCGGGAGCCAATATGCCGCCAGAAACAGGACAAATGCTGGGAGAAAGAATTGCCTGCTCGCAGCGGATGAGGGAGGCGATCGATTTATGGCGGCGGGTCTATGAGAACGACGCGCCCTGGCTGGAAGAAGGACGGGTGAAGGGTATGAATCTTTTACCGGCAATTTCCAGCGAAGTAGCGAGGTTGGCCACGCTGGAATTTGACTGGAAGGTAGAGGGTTCCGATCGGGCGGCTTTTTTGAGCAGGCAAATAGAGCCGGTGAAGCAACGACTGAGGCAATGTCTGGAATATGCTGTCGGAAAGGGCGGGCTGGTTTTCAAGCCTTATTTGGCAGATGGAAAAATTCTGGTAGAAATGGTGCAAGCCGACGCTTTTTTTCCGTTAGAAACGGGGCCGGACGGCAAAATTATCGGCGCTGTATTTTTAGAACAGGTGCGAAAAGGGGAAAAATGCTTTACCAGGATGGAAGAACACCACATGACCGATAAGGGCGTGTTGGTGAGCAACCGGGCATTTGTTAGCGCCGGATCAGCTTTACTGGCACATGAGATTCCGCTGGACACACTGCGCGAATGGGGCGGATTGGAACGGCAGGTAATCCTGCAGGGTCGTACTTTTCCTCTGTTTGTTTACCTGAAAATGCCGTTTGGCAATACAGTGGAACCGGAATCCGCGCTGGGTGTGTCCATCGCCGCCCGATCGATGGATCTTTTAGAGGAGGCGGACAGGCAGTATAGCCGATTATTGTGGGAATATGAGGGAGGAGAGTTGGCGGTAGATGCCGATTCCACCTATTTAACCGGAGGGAGGATGCCTCAGACCACCAGACGGCTGTTCCGCAGCTTAAATACCGGGGCGGATTTTTATCATGTTTATAATCCGGATTTTCGGGATGAAAGCCTGCGGGCGGGACTGAACGATCTTTTGCGGCGGATTGAATTTTCCTGTGGTTTGTCTTATGGGATCGTCAGCGATCCGGGACAGCGGGAGATGACCGCCACCGAAATCGTCAGCGCAAAGCAGCGCCTGTTTTCCACTGTGAAGGAAGTCCAAAATTCCGTGGAAAACGCTCTGGAGGAGCTTTTGGATGTGATGAACTACTGGGCGGATTTCCTGCCCGGCGTTCCGGCCGGCGGATATCGATCTGATTACCAATGGGACGACAGCATCTTAATCGATACGACGGCGGAAAAAACGCAGTTTTTACAGGAAATTGCTGCTGGAGTGCGGCAGCCCTGGGAATTTCGAGTGCGCTTTTTAGGGGAAACAAAAGAACAGGCAAAGGCGGTGTGCGGTACATCGGATACGGTGGGAACTGACAGTTTGTCTGACAGGCTGCCGGTATAACATAGAAGCCCATTCGCAGAGGCTTATGAGCTGCGGGACGGCGGGTGACGGCGACCACCTAAAAAGCCTAGCCGGAAAGGAGAAAACATGAAAACGGAACAGTTAAAAGAATGGGGCCTTGACGAACGGCAGATCGGCATGGTAATGCGGGAGAATGGCCGGGACATCGAGGCAGTGAAGGCGAAATTTGCCGGGTACGATGCGCTTAAGCAGAGGGCGGCGCAGTTGGAGAAGACAGCAGCGTCGTCTGAAGAGGTGCAACAGCTGCGCCAGCAGGCGCGGCAATGGCGGGAAAAAGCCGAAGAAACAGAAAAAAGTTGGAAGCAAAGGTGGGAGAAGCGTGATTTCGAGGACGAGCTGCGACGTTCTTTGCATCAGGCAGGAGCCCGTAGCGAAAAGGCGGTGCGGGCATTATTGCAGGAGCAGGAACTTTCCTTGAGAGAGGATGGGACGCTAAACGGTCTGAAAGAGCAGCTGGAAAATATCCGGTGCGAATGCGGATATCTGTTCGGCCCGGATCAGGCGCCGCCCCGTGTCATCCGTCCTGGAAGCCGGACGGGCGGCGAAGAGGATGACGGACAGGTGCGAAGAATCATGGGTCTGCCGGCTTTTGCAGCAGGAAAGGATGATTTGTAATGGCAAACACATTGGCAAGATTCAAAAAATATACGGATAAACTGGACGAGGTATATCAACACGCGTCGGTTACTGCGGTGCTGGACGGAGATGGTTCTCTGGTGCAGATGGGAGCTAACGCGGGAGAGATGATCATTCCCAAAATCAATATGGACGGACTGGCGGATTATTCCCGCAGCGGGGGCTATGTGGCGGGCGACGTGACATTGACCAACGAGACGGTGCATTTTAACTATGACAGAGGACGCGTTTTTACTGTCGACGCCATGGATGACGAGGAAACGGCGGGCGTTGCATTCGGGCGCCTGGCGGGCGAATTTGTCCGCACGAAGGTTGCGCCGGAAATGGACGCATTCCGCTTTGCAGCGTATGCATCTCACAGCGGAATCGGGAAAAAAGCGGCGGATCTGTCCAGCGGAGACGGCGCGCTGACGGCATTGATTGAAGGGCAGAATGTCATGGATGACGCTGAAGTGCCGGAAGATCAGCGGTATCTGTTCATTAGTTCGGCGTTGTATAACCTGATTTTAAATGTGGATACCACCAAATCCAAGGCTGTGCTGGAAAGCTTTCAAAAGGTCGTAAAGGTGCCAAAATCCCGCTTTTATACGAGCATTGTTTTAAATGATGGATCTACGGAAGGACAAACCGATGGTGGTTTTGTAAAGGGCGCGTCGGCCAAGGAGATCAACTTTATGATCATCCACAAACCTGCACTGCTGCAGTATCCAAAACATACGGTGAACAAAATCATTGCGCCGCAGGACAACCAGACCTCTGACGGATGGAAGTTTTTTTACCGAGCGTACGGGCTGGCTGACCTGTATGAGAACAAAACAGCAGGTGTTTATCTCCACAGCAAGGCATAAATGGTGGGAACCTCTGCTTTTTTGGAAAAAGACCTGCTAATAAAAGTCAAGTAGAAATTTCAGATTTTTAGGGAGGCGAAAAAATGCAATACAAAATCAAGCCGCTGAGCATC
>CAJFOX010000030.1 GCA_904397845.1 uncultured Oscillospiraceae bacterium | reverse complement strand
GGGAGCGGGCGGATGGCTTCTTTTTCGCCAAAGGCAAAAAAGAAGCCGGAGCAAAGCGGACTTTGCTCCGACGTGGTGCCGCTGACCGGGATCGAACCGGTACGGTTTATTCAACCGAGGGATTTTAAGTCCCTTGCGTCTGCCAATTCCGCCACAGCGGCATAGATGGAAAACCGCCTCCTTATTTTAGTCTATTCCATCCGTATTGTCAAGGGAAAGGCAGGGGGCTACCCTACGATTTCTTTTCTTTCCCGGCCTTCCCTTAATAAATCGCGCATAGCTTTCCGATCATCCTGGCAAAGCGCCTGGGCGTACGCCTCCAGCCGGTCAATGAGCCCTTCGATTTCTTCCAGCAGGGCAGGCTTGTTGTCGAAGAACAGCTCAGTCCACATGTCCTCGTTGAGGCGTGCCACCCGGGTCATATCCTTAAAGCTGCCAGCGGAAAAGCCGGCATGGGACAATGCTGCCGGGCTTTTGACATAAGCGCTGGACAACACGTGGGCCAGCTGAGAAGTCAAAGCAATCATGCGGTCATGCTCTTTGGGGGTAGAAAGGCGAATACCGCCAAATCCCAGCTGCATGCACAAAGCGCTGACCTCTTCCACCGCGGCCGGATCAGTTCCGGCCGGCGGCGTCAGCACCATTGACGCACCGTGAAAAAGATCCCCTTTGGAAAAGGCAAAGCCGGACCGCTCAATCCCCGCCATAGGGTGCCCGCCGAGAAAGATAAAGCCTGCTTCCTTCGCCGCGGCTTCACAAGGGACGCACACGACCTCCTTTACCCCACAGCAGTCGGTCACAATCGTGTGGCTGCCGAAATCGGCGCGATGGGCAAGGATATAATCTATCGCAGCCTGTGGATACAGCGCCACCAGCACGATCCGGCAGTCCTTCAGCCGGTCCGGTTCCAGCACGCCGTCAATCGCGCCGCTTTGCAAAGCGGCCTGCAAAACCGCTTTATCCCGGTCAAATCCCAGAACCGTATGCGTTGTCCGTTCCTTGGCGGCTTTTGCCAGGGAACCTCCAATGAGGCCAAGCCCCACAATCCCGATCTGCATGGCTTTTTGCTCCTTTCTTTTTTAGCGGCAGGCAAAGGGGAGAACCGCCTGGACTGCCTGCATGGTGTCGGCAAACTGTGCGGGAGTCTGAGACTGCTGTCCGTCGCACAGCGCATTGGCCGGGTCGTTGTGTACTTCGATCATCAATCCGTCAGCGCCGGCAGCCGCCGCCGCGACAGCCATAGGTTTTACCATGGCGGCATGGCCGGTGGCGTGGCTGGGATCTACGACGATCGGCAAATGGGTCATGGCCCGCAGCGCCGGAATGGCGGAAAGATCCAGCGTATTGCGGGTGGCCGTCTCAAAAGTGCGGATGCCCCGCTCGCAGAGGATCACCTGCTGATTCCCGCCGGCCATAATGTATTCAGCGCTCATCAAAAGCTCCTGCAAAGTGCTGGAAAGCCCCCGTTTCAGCAGGATCGGCTTATGCAGGCGGCCCAGCTCTTTGAGCATCTCAAAATTCTGCATATTCCGCGCCCCGACTTGGATGACGTCCACTTCCTCGAACAGATACAGCTGGGACAGATCCATAATTTCAGTGACAATGGGAAGGCCGGTTTCTTTTTTTGCTTCCAGTAAAAGTTTTATGCCATCGCCCCGTAGGCCCTGGAAGGCGTAGGGCGAGGTGCGGGGCTTAAACGCACCGCCACGCAGCATAGTAGCGCCGGCTTCTTTTACATCGGCCGCTACTGTGCACAGCTGTTCGCGGGATTCCACTGAACAGGGCCCTGCGATAACCGCAAAATTCCCGCCGCCGATTTTGGCGCCGCTCACTTCGATCACGCTGTCATTCGGATGGAATTTCCGATTGGCGCTTTTGTACGGCTCCTGAATACGTTTGACCGTTTCCACGATATCCAGCGCGCTCAAAGCGTCGATATCCACAGCGGATGTATCTCCCACCAGGCCCAGGATGGTCGAGTTTTTCCCCTGGCTTTGATGGATATCCAACCCCATGCCGCGCAGGCGTTTCATCAGTTGTTCCACCTTACTGCCGTCAGGATTCTGTTTCAGTACAATTACCATAATTGATTCCTCATTTCATCAAATTTTCGACAAGAAAAAAGGTCCCGCAGCTGTCATGCTGCGGGACCGTATCCTGCGTCTTTTGAAAGAAAGACGTTACGGCAGTTTCCGTTTTGCAGCGACAGCAAAATAAGCCTTGCCATAAACATAAGCAAAGCCATAATAATATGCCGCTGCCATAGTGAAACGGTCCATAACATTTCTCCTTTCTGAATGTATTGCCAGTATACCACAGGAAAGTGCAAAAGTAAAGAAATATTTTTGCGCTTTAAAGTGAATTAGTAAAATAGCATGTCCTATCGCTTTTTTTCTATGTGTTTTTGTGGTACAATGACAAGGAATCCAAAGTGGTAAAAAGAGGAGGAGACCATGGAATTTATCGTTTGTCAGGAGCCGAAACGGCATCTGGATCTGTTGCTGCTGGCAGATCCTTACGAGCCGATGATCGACCGATACCTGTCCAAGAGTATCGTCCTCACGGCAGAGGAGAAGGGTAAGACTGTCGGCCTGGTCGCCTATTGCCCGGTGGAAAACGGCGCGTGGGAAATCAAAAACCTTGCAGTGGATGAGGCCTGGCAGGGAAAGGGAGTGGGCCGGGCGCTGGTTCAGCAGGTCAAAGACCGCCTGCCGGAAGGCGCCGAACTTCTGGTTGGCACGGCCCAGACGTCTTCGGGAAACCTGATCTTTTATGAGAAATGTGGTTTTGTGTACGACCATACCATTCCCGGCTTTTTTACGGATTATTATCCGGAGCCGATTTGGGAGGGCGAAGAGCAGTGCGTTGACATGGTTGTTCTGCGCCAGACGATTGTCCGTTGAGTGGAGGATTTATGATGAAGACCAACTTCCATACCCATACTGCCCGTTGTGGCCACGCATCGGGGCGGGATGAGGAATATGTGCAAAGCGCTATTCGAGGCGGCTATCAGGTTTTGGGCTTTGCCGACCATAGTCCGTGGCGGTTTGCCAGCTCCTACCGTTCCCATATGCGGATGAATCCACAGGAACAGTTTCAGGACTACCTGCGGAGCATTCGGTCCCTGCGCCGAAAATACCAGGATCAGATTGATATCCGCATCGGGCTGGAATGTGAATATTTCCCGCCGTATATGGATTGGCTGCGCCGGGTGATCCAAAAAGAGAAGCTGGATTATATTATTTTGGGGAACCATTTTGAATACAGCGAGGAACGGCGCTTTTATTTTGGCCGCGAGGTGGTGGATGAGCAGACGCTGAAACGCTATGTGGACAGTGCTCTGGAAGGCATGGCTACCGGCCTGTACGCCTACCTGGCTCATCCGGATTTATTTATGCGCGGATACCCTTCCTTTGACCGGTACTGTGAAAAGGCCAGTATCCAGTTGTGCCGCGCCGCAAAACAGATGGGTTTTGCGCTGGAGTATAATCTGTGCGGGGCGCTGGAGAACAAACGGACTGGGGAAGAACATTACCCGCACCATCTGTTTTGGCAAATCGCGGCGGCAGAGGGATGCGACGTTATTATCGGAGTGGACGCCCACTTCCCCGGCGCGCTGGAGGACGACAGCCTGCGCCAGGAGGGCGTCCGGCTGTTGGAGAGTTACGGCGCCCGCCTGATTGACCGCATTTCATATTTTAAAGCCGGTCGATGAGAGGAGAGACGACATGGAAAAAGAAAAGCTGGAACGTATTAGCCATCTGTCCCGAAAGGAGCGGACGATTGGTTTGGACGAGGAAGAGAAAAAAGAACAAACGGCTCTAAGGAGGGAATATCTGGACGCAATCCGAAAAAGCTTGGTGGGCACGTTGGAAAATACCTATGTGGTAGATGAAAAGGGCAACAAGCGAAAAATTCACCGCCGTTTTTGACGGGAGGATCCCTGTCCACCATTGACAAGAGATTGTCAATGGTGGTATCCTAAAAAAGAATCAATGAGCGACGCAGTCGACGAGGAGGAAAAAAGGGTATGAGCGAAAAGCAGGTTTCCGCATCGGTAATCCGGCGGCTGCCGCGTTACTACCGCTTTTTGGGAATGCTTGCGGAAAATGGGGTGCACCGGATTTCATCTGGGGAGCTTTCATCCAAAATGGGGTTGACCGCATCTCAGATTCGCCAGGATCTCAACTGTTTTGGAGGATTTGGCCAGCAGGGATATGGCTATAATGTGGAGGCTCTATGGGAAGAAATTGGTAAAATATTGGGCTTGGGCCTGCCCAAAAAGACGATCCTGGTCGGGGCGGGAAATCTTGGCCGTGCGATTTTAACCCATATGGAGTTTGCTGAAAAAGGCTTTTCGATTGTGGGAATTTTCGACCGGGATGAAAGATTTACTGGTGAAGTGCTGGAGGGAATTCCAATTCGGCACACGGATGCGCTGGAGGAGTTTTGTCAAAAGGAAAAACCGTCGGTTGCTATTTTGTGCGTACCCAAAATGGCATCCCGGGATCTGGTCCGGCGCCTGGTCGATCTGGGAATCAAAGGGTTTTGGAATTTCAGCCATTATGATATTGGCGTGTATTATCCTGATGTGGCGGTGGAAAATGTCCATCTGGGCGATAGTTTGATGACGCTGTGTTATGAAATGCAGGCGCTGGAAAACAAAAACAGCAAATAAGCCTTATGCAGTGTGGGCCTGGTTTAGACCGGGCCTTTTTTATGGTGTAACAGAAAGCGGGCGGCCTGTGAGAAAACAGACAGGAAGCCGTTTTGCCCGAAGGAGGAACAAAGGATGCAGACACAAATGACAAATTACCCGGCAGATAAAAAGCAGCTGTATCCGCTGCTGGTGTCCCAATTGTCCGGCCTGATCCAGGGGGTGCCCCATCGAATTGCCAACCTGGCGAATGCTTCCGCCTTACTGATGGAAGCATTGGACGACATCAATTGGGCCGGTTTTTACCTGATGGAAGAAGGCCGGCTGGTGTTGGGCCCGTTTCAGGGGCGTCCTGCCTGCATTGAAATCCAGGTGGGAAAGGGCGTTTGCGGCGCCGCAGTGGAAAAAGACGAAATCCTACTGGTGGAAAACGTCCATGCTTTCCCCGGGCACATCGCCTGCGACTGTGCTTCCAATTCGGAAATTGTCCTGCCGCTTCACGCCGGCGGGAAGGTTGTCGGCGTGATGGATATCGACAGCCCCAGTTTTGCCCGATTCGATGAGGAAGACCGGGAAGGACTTGCCAACTTCGCGCAGATTCTGGAGAAAGTGCTTTAATGGATTCTCCGGTCAATCCCAAAATGCCGCCGCCTGCCAAAGAAAAAAAGTCTTTTCCCCACACTGCCGGAAACACTCCTATTTTTTATGAGAAATCCCAGCCATGACAGAAATTGCAGAAAAATACGTTGCTGTTGGCATTAAAGCTTAACAAAATGCAATAAAAATGCATAAAATTCTAATAAATATTAAAATTTCCCTTGACAAATGTATTTTAATACGTTAATATACATTCATTCGAACATAAACTGTGCAATATTCGTATGATTAATGGTCGAAAGAGGAGAAGAAATGATTACAGTTGAGCAGATCAAGAAGAAAGTGGCCGATAGCAAAGAAGAAGCGCTTCAATGTCTAATAGAGGCGCTCCAGTCCCCCAGTCCTACAGGCAGCGAGTTGCCTATGGCTTTAACCATGAAAAAGTGGCTGGATAAACTGGATATTAAGGTGGATACCTATGAGTACCAGAAAGATCGTCCCAATTTTATCGCTGAGTGGAAAGGGAACCGGGAGGGGAAAACCTTTCTGTTCAACGGACATATGGACGTGTTTCCGGCTACCGAGACAGACGATCCCAATTACAATGCATGGTCTGGCGAAATCAAAGACGGCTTTGTTTATGGCCGGGGCGCCAGCGATATGAAGGGAGGCGACTGTGCGGCTCTGATGGCGGTAAAGTTCCTCAAGGAGATGGGGTTTGACCCCAAGGGCAGCATTGTGCTTAATTTTGTGTCCGACGAGGAAAGCGGCGGAGAATATGGCATTCTTTCTTTGCTGAAGGATAACCTGATTAAGGCCGATTTCGGCATCAGCATGGAACCCAGCAGTAAGGATCACCACACCACCGATCTGATGATTGGACACGGCGGCGTATATCCCTGCCAGGTGATTGTATACGGCGACGGAGGCCATGCAGCAAAGCCCATCAAGTCTGGCGATAAGGACAACAAGTACGGCGGCGAGGATGCCATCAAAAAGGCGATGAAAGCAGTAGCTGCACTGAATAAGCTGGCTGACGAGGTCATTGCCAAAAAACCGGTGACCGAATATGGCCAGTCCCATATGGCTGTGACTAAAATAAACGCGGGCATTGCGGTGAACAACTATCCCAGACGGGCCGAAATCTGCATTGACCGCCGATATATGCCGAACGAAACGCCGGAATCGGTGGATGCGGAGATCATCGCTGCGCTGGAGGAAGTCAAAAAGACGGACCCCACTTTCGAATACGAGTTCCACAACCATTACGAGCCGGATACTCCTGTGTTTGTCAACGATGAAAACAGCGAGATCGTAAAAGCCATCGACGCCAGCTGCGAAGCAGTTTGCGGCAGGACGCCCAAGCATTTCACCAAAGTAGGCGGATGCGATGTAGCTTATATCAAAAAGGCTATTGGCGGCGACTATCCCTGGTTTGGCCCCGGCACTGATGAAATTGCCTGCGCCGATGAAAAAGTTTCGATCGAAAACTATCTTAACTGCATTATGGTTTATATGGCCACATTGGTTAAAATGATGGCTGATTAAAAAACGATATGATAGAAAGGGAATGACAAGAATGATGAAAAAGATATGGAGTTTGCTGCTTGCGGCGGTGATGGTATTCACCTTGGCCGCCTGCAGCGGTACAACCAACAGCACCCCCAGCAGCGCGGCCGGCGGAAGCGAGCCTGCCAGTGGAGAGGAAGAGAACGCCTCGTCGGAGGAGAGCGGAGAAGTACCGGTCTATACAGTGTTAACCAACGCCACCTTCCCGCCCTTTGACACGATAGATGAGAATACCGGGGAACTTATTGGCTTTGATATGGATCTGATTACCGCTATCGGTGAGGATCAGGGTTTTCAGGTAGAATTTGTCGATATGGCGTTTGAGTCGCTGATCCCCGCCATTGAAACTGGAAACGGCGACATCATCGCCGCCGGTATGTGGAGCGGTGATCCGGAGCGTATTGCCAAAGTGGATTTTTCTGATACTTACTGGGTTGGCGGTGCGGCTTTGTTGGTCAAAGCCGATAACACGGAGATCACCACGATGGACTCTCTGACCACCGATATGACCGTAGCAACCCAGATTGCTACCAACTATGCGGATGACCTGCAGGCGATGGTGGAAGAAGGCACTTTGGGAGAAGTCGTGATCCTGGATGGGTTTGATACCTGTGTGCTTCAGCTGATTAATGGCGATGTGGACGCGGTTATGGCCGGATTCGATATCGTAAGCGCTTATATGAGTGCGAACCCGGATCAGCTGAAAGTAATTGGCGACAAAGAAAATTATGAAGAACTGGGTTTTGCTGTGCAAAAAGGCAATACGGAACTGCTGGAGAAGATCAATGCCGGCCTTGCCAATGTAAAAGAAAACGGCGTTTATGATGAATTGGTCGAAAAATGGGAGATGTCCTAATCCGGCAAAGAACAACACAGCAAGAATAGGAGCTTACTAAATGCTATATATAAAAGGCTTTTTAGTAGCTTTGCAAGGCGTTCCCGTGACCGTGGGAGTCACATTGATTGCCATGGTCACCGGAGTGGTTCTGGGCCTTGTCCTGGCGCTGATGAAGATGTCCAGGATCAAGGTCTTAACTGCGCTTGCAAGCTTATATATTGAAATTATCCGCGGCACACCATTGATTGTACAGGCCTTGATTATGGCCTATGGACTGCCGCAGCTGCTGCAGTCCAGCGGCATTTCGTTTCGCTGGCCGTATTTGATTATCCCTGCTGTCATTGTGTGCGGGCTCAACAGCGCTGCTTATGTGGCCGAGGTAATCCGCAGCGGCATCCAGGCGGTGGACAAAGGACAGATGGAAGCCGCGCGTTCTATCGGCATGACCAAGGGCCAGGCCATGAAGCTGATTGTCATTCCCCAGGCGCTGAAAATTGTCCTGCCCGCTTTTGGCAATGAGTTTGTAAGCCTGATTAAAGAGACGTCTGTGCTTTCCTATGTGGGGGTTGTGGAGATCCTGCGCAAGGGCGCTTTATGGAATGCGGCGACTTTCAATACTTTTGAAGCGTATATTGGCGTAGCGCTTGTCTATATGCTGCTGACCATCCCCACATCCAAACTGGTCAAGCGCCTTGAAAAAACAATGGCGAATGACAGCGCAAATTAAAGAGCAATGACCTTTCTTGAGCATTAGAGACGGGAAAAGGGTGATATTATGAGCAGCATTATCGAAGTAAAAGGATTAAAGAAAAATTTTGGCTCACTGCAGGTGCTGAAAGGAATCGATGCGGCCATTGAAGAAAATGAAGTCGTCTGCATCATCGGCCCTTCGGGCTCGGGGAAAAGTACCTTTTTACGGTGTCTGAACCGGCTGGAAGAAATTACTGACGGAGAGATTCTGATTGATGGGGTGCATCTGTCGAAGGAAAATGAAAATGAAGTTCGCACCGAGATGGGGATGGTGTTTCAGAGCTTCAATCTGTTCCCCCACATGTCGGTGCTGGACAATGTGACGATCGGACCCAGAAAGGTGCGGCGCATCGACCGGAAAGAAGCGGAAAAAAAGGCGCTGGAGCTTTTGGGCAGGGTAGGACTTGGAGATAAGGCAGACGTTTATCCATCCTCTCTTTCCGGCGGGCAGAAGCAGCGTGTGGCCATTGCCCGGGCGCTGGCCATGAATCCGAAAATTATCCTGTTTGACGAACCCACCTCGGCCCTGGACCCGGAGATGGTCGGGGAGGTGCTGGACGTCATGAAGGGTCTTACTCATGGCGGGATGACTCTGGTGATCGTCACCCATGAGATGGGCTTTGCCAGAGAAGTGGCAGATCGGGTGCTTTTTATGGACGAAGGCTATATCATTGAGCAGGGTACGCCGGATGAGATTTTTAACCATCCCAAAGAGGAGCGGACCAAGAATTTTTTAAGCAAAGTGCTTTAACCAAAAAGCCCTCCGGCTATGCGGAGGGCTTTTTTATTTGGAATGATGAGAAAGGGCATTCGAAAAGTATGCCGGTTCGGCGAATCAAATGATAGAATCACCGGACTGCTTTTTCCCGGGCCTTGGTGAGAAAACTCATGGTATCCAGCATCAGCTGAGCGCCGTACATGCTGGTCATATTCTGATGGTCACAGGGCGGCGAGATCTCCACCATATCCATTCCGACGATACAGCCTCTCTGCGCTATCGCTTCGATGATGGCCGAAGCCTCTTCATAAAGCAGGCCGAAGGGCACAGGGGAACCGGTTCCGATGGCGATGGAAGGATCCAGCCTGTCGATATCAAAGGAAATATAGTAATACTCTGCCTGTGGAATGCGGCCGGCCACCCATTCCACTCCTTTTTGCCGCACCTCCCGAGAGGTGATAATGATGTTGCCATAGGCCTCGGCATCCTGAAAATCAGAAAGTTGCGAGCTGCCAATCCCCCGAATGCCGATTTGCATGATTTTGCCGATATGGGCCATTTCTGAGGCGCGGCGCATGGGGCTGCCCGGTCCTTCGGCAATGCCATGGGGGTTTTTGCTGAAATCCAGATGCGCGTCGAAATGGATCACGCACAGATTGTGAAAACAGTCAAAAGCCCGCAGAATCGGTGTTGTAATAGCGTGATCACCGCCGATGACAAAAGGAATGGCCTTTTTGGAAAGAATTTTCCGAACGGCCGCTTCACAGTTTTGAAAGCTTCGTTTTTGTTCCGTGTGAAGAACGTCTACGTTACCGCAGTCGACGATTTTCCACGGCTCACCCAAAAAAGTTTCTTTGCGGATGGGATCATACCACCCCTCGTGAGCATAGCAGTTGTAGCTGGAGGCTTCCCGCACGCCCCGGGGGCCAAACCGGGCGCCGGTATTTACTGAGGTGCCTAAATCATATGGCATGCCGATAACGGCAATATCTGCGTCCAGCTGATCCAGGTCGAAGCAGATAGGCGCCATAAGAAAGGTGGGAATCCCCACAAAGGGATTCCGCATGGGTTCCGGTTCTATGGTAAACGGATCATTTTTTAAGGTCATCTTTTCCCTCTTTTCTGGAATCTTTCCTCGTTTTCCAGGATAGGAATAAGCAGAATCACGTAAAGTCCGCAGCTCGGAGGATTTTTTACCGGAGGGCGCCTTTTTGCTGGCGATGCAGAGCGTTGGATTCCGCTGCTGTTTTGCCGCCTCGATTGTTCTTATTCAGAATTCTTTCGGTTTACTGCTTTGAGAATAAAGATCCCCATTGTCAAAATAGGAAAAAGAATCCGAAAGCTTGTAAATCCCAATGGATCTCCCAGTTGGAGGTTCACGTCCAGGAAAAGTCCCATAAACCAAGCGGCGATAGTAGATAAAATAGCCGCAAGATACATGCTGCAATCCCCCTTTCAGTTTTGCTTTGCCTGCTTTTCTTAGAAAAAGTTTACCATACAAATGCAAAAAAATCCACTCTTGGTATTTTTCGTCACACTCCGCAATCGTTTTTGAAGGGATGGAAAATGCGCTTTGCCAAAGGAAGAAAGCAGGGGCTATTAAAAAAGCCGTCCCATAGGAAACGGCTTTGAATGCGGTAGAAGTTCCTTTATGAGTGGGGAAGTCCGGTCTGCGCAGGACCCTCCAGCAGATTTCCCTGGAGGTCAAACCGGGAGCCGTGGCAGGGGCAATCCCAACTCTGCTCATCGGGATTCCATTCCAGCTGGCAGCCCATATGCGGGCACCGGGGCGAGACGGAGAACGTTTTTCCACTTTTGTCTTTCAGTACTCCAGTTTTTTTACCATTTTGCCAAACGATTCCGCCATGCCCTGCCGGAATGGTTTCAACAGTATTTTCCGGAATTTGGAAAAAGCGCTTTCCCAGCCCCTGAAACGCCTGCTTTCCCTCTTCGGCCATACCGGGGATGCTTTTAGCGGAGAAGCGATCCGGGCGAAAGAGATCCGCATAGGGATTTTCCTTAGAGCAAAGCCGGTCACACAGGATTTGTGCGGCAGCCATCGCGGTAGTCATCCCCCACTTTTGAAAGCCAGTGGCGATCAGCCAGTCCGGCCGGCTTGAAGAATAGGAGCCGATATAGGGAATATGGTCCGGCGTCATACAGTCCTGAGCGGACCAGGCCGCTGTCACCCGGCTGCCCGGAAACAGCTCTTGAGCCTTTTGGCGCAACGCATGGTAGCGCCCGCCCTGCCGGTTTTTTCCCGTCCGGTGGCTTTCGCCGCCGAATAGGAGCGTATCTCGCCAGCGGCGCAGAGAATAAGAATGCGCGTCCGCTCCAATCCACATGCCATCTATTGGGTTTGCGTTTTCCAGAGCCAGGATATAGGACCGTTCCTGATGCATTTTAGAAAAATACATTCCTGGAAAGTTGATGAACGGATAGTGGCAGGCGAAAATAATTTTTTGCCCCCAAACAGTTCCTCGATTGGTTTCAATCCGATGGCCGTCAACGGATTGGACAACGGTGTTTTCGTATATCGTCAGTTTTTGAGCAAGAGGCGCGATCAGTTTGAGCGGATGGAACTGCGCCTGGTTTTGAAATTTGACGGCGCCGGCTGTGGCAACGGGAAAGCGGGGAGTTGGGACAAATGAAGCAGAAATCCCCAGTTTTTGGGCGGAAAGGGCCTCTTTTTCCAGTATTTCGGCGTTTTGAGAATATACATAAGCATCGACCGTTTCAAAATCACAGTCGATTTTTTCTTCTTGGATGAGACTGCGGTACGCTTCGATGGCCTTTTCATTAGCCTGCGCGTACTGCCGGGCTTTTTCTTCTCCCAGATCCAGGATCATACGGTAGTAGAGAAGGCCGTGCTGCGAGGTGATTTTGGCGGTCGTTTTTCCAGTTTGCCCATTGGCAATGCGGTTTGCTTCCAGCACGACTACGGATTTCCCGGTTTTTTGAAGCTTATATGCGGTTAAAATCCCAGTCATCCCGGCTCCAATCACTGCGATATCGGCCTTGATATTTTGCGCCAGCGCTTCCTTGTGTTCGATCGGGCAGGATCTAAACCATATGGATTCCATCTTGATCTCTCCTTTTCCGGCGGATTATGCTGCTATTTTTTCCCGGGAAAAGGCGTCTATCCTCAAAGAAAGATGAAAAAAGGTTGCGATCTCTTTTCTTTCTATCGTTTTTGGGATGAAGTGATCACTGACGGCCCTTTTGCTGAGGAACGACCGTTGTTTTTTTCTTTTTTTCGGGCATTTTTTTGCCACTTTTCATCGGGGCGTAATCTTTCATCCCTTTGATGGCGCCGCCGGCAACCGCCCAAAGATATAAACTGGCAACGCTGCAGTAGGGACTGAAACGCCGGCGGTATTTTTCAAAAAGGGCGCGGTTAACTTTTCGATGGTGGTACACCATGCGAAGCCCTCTTTGAATGGCCAGATCGTCGAAGCTGAATATATTAGGACGCTGCATGCAAAACAGCAGGATCATCTCTGCGGTCCATACGCCGACTCCCTTCAAGGAAGTAAGCTGTGCGATGGCCTCCGCATCTGTTTTCTCCCAGATACTCTCCAAATCAAAGGCCCCGCTGCGGATTTTGCCCGCAAAATCCATGATGTACTGCGCCTTGCGGAAGGAGATTCCAAAAGCCTGCAGGCGATCCGTACCAGCGGATAAAACGGAATCGGGATTCACACTGCCAAAAGCGTCCCGCATTCTTTGCCAGATGGTAGCCTGTGCTTTGGTTGAAATCTGCTGACCGATGATGTGATGAACCACCGATGAAAACAGATCGGGATCTACCGCACGTTGGATGGGACCGATCTGGTCAATGACAGCGCCCATTTTAGGATCTTCCTTCAGATGTTCGATGGCAGCTGGATCACAACAAAAATACATGCCCTTTCCTCCTGGTTTTAGCAGTCTGTCCTGCCAAAAGGCAGGGAAAAGGATCGGTACCGCAAGCCGAAAATGACTTGGATCGGTCCTTTCAACGCCGGCGCGTTGTAAAAAAGTATTTATTAGAATATCATATCTTCGTGAAAAAGTAAACGCGGTTCAAAAAGAGGGAACAGGGCCTGAAAGACAAGAGCGTTTTGTGTCCGCAGCCATAATAGGAAGGATATTTCATCTCCTTTTCGATTGGATATTGACTTAGAGTGTAGTTCAGGTGATATGATAAAAACAATGTTTTGCATCACTTTAAAAAGGAGGATTTACAAATGGAAAAGGTTACGGCTGGAAGGGATCAGTTGGGAGCGTTTGCCCCTAAGTTTGCCCAACTGAATGACGACGTTTTGTTTGGAGAGGTCTGGGCCAGGGAAAAGCAGCTCTGCGCTCGGGATCGCAGTATTGTAACTGTTGTTTCGCTAATGGCCAGCGGCGTGCTGGATTCTTCTTTGCAGTTTCATATCCAGAACGCGAAAAACCATGGCGTGACGGCGGAAGAGATGGCGGAAATTTTGACTCATGCCGCTTTTTATGCAGGCTGGCCGAAAGCATGGGCTGCATTCCGGATGGCAAAGGAAGTATACGAACAAAAGTAGAATACACTTTCCTGACAAAATAGGGCAAATAAAATGACAGCGGCATCCTTTTTTTAAAGGATGCCGCTGTTGACTTTCGAAAAAAACTTCCGTCCTGTTTGCCAAAAAAGTGGTGGGGGAAGAATTTCAGCCGAGCGCCGCCTTATAAGCCGCAATAAGGTAAAAATCAGATGGACTCAGCCATTCTTCTTTATTTGGCACTTTCCTTTCCGCCGCGTTGATCCTCGGGAAGCTTTTGGTACCAGACATAGGACATAATGGTGGGAATCAGAACCACCAGCAGAATCATCCCCATCAACAGCCAGAACGAAAGTGAGGGCGGAAGCCAAAAGCAGGTCAGGATTATGACAAGGCCCATCACGAACATCAAAATACCGGACAGGCGATGGGTGCGATTCCATACATCAGTATTGGAAAGAGTCCAGGGGTTTTTGACGCCGACAAAAAAATTGCTTTTGAATTTGGGCATCATATTGCCCAGGAAAAGGAATAAAACGCCAACCAGCAGCTGAATGACAATGCCAACAGAAATCCGTCCGGGGAAAAAGCTTTCTGAGACGACGATTAGGTTGACAAGCAAAAGAAATACCATCATAAACATGCAGAAATAGTCGTAATATTTTGAAAATTTAGTGTAATTTTTCTTTCTGGGGTCCATTTTAGGCAGATAAATAAGCAGGGCCGCCAGTAAAAGAGGCAGGAGCGCCATAAAAATAAAGGTGCCCTTTCCTTCATAAGAAACCGTGCCATCCAACCCCCAGTGCATTGGCACCTGTTCCGGCAGAAACGGATAGGCCGCCGCGCCCAAAACCGGCGACAGCACTGCTAAAATCCAGATGATCCTTTTACTGAGATTCTTTTTCATCTTGATTCCCTCCTTGAAAAGCTGCCATCCATCGAATGATCTCGTCGATCACCGACATATTCAGCTCGTAATAGATGAATTTACCCCGCTTTTCATCGCTGACCAGCCCCGCGTCCTTCAAAACAGACAGATGATGGGAAATCGTTGCAGGGGTCATATGGAAGTGCGCCGAAATATCTCCTGCGGAAACAGCTCCTTTTTTTAAAAGCTCCAGTATTTCGCGCCGGGTGCCGTCCGATAGAGCCTTGAATGTTTTTTGAATCCCCACAGAGCCACCTCCATTCTTATATTATATTTAGATGATCGTCTAAATATAATATAACAGAAAGAGAGGAGGAAGTCAATATTATTTTGATGGATTTCTAATTGTTGAGAAACCCGAAATACGCGTATTTTTTAAGAAAACCAAAACGCCCTGCAAAGCAGGGCGTTTTGAAAACAATGGTCGTTACATCATATTCTCTTTCTTTTTCAACAGCATCCGCCGCACATTAATGCCGATGGAAAAAAGGATACCGACCAGAAGAAAGGCCGGGATGGTCCATTTGCTGTAGTTTTCATCATTGGAAAGGACCTCGGTCCACAGCTTATCCATCAGGGTACTGGTCTCAGCAGGCAGAAATACAAAAGCCTCGGTATTGCTCAACACCTCCTGGCTGGGATATGCAATTTCATTCTGCTGCATATCCTCATCCAGCAATTCATAAGCGGCCAGGTTCGGTGTAGAATAGCCGATAAATTCGATATTCTGCGCAGCGACCTCCGGCTCGCAGAGAAAGTTAATATACATTTCCGCCGCCTCTTTTTGTTTGGCGTTGGAGGGGATGCAGATACTGTCAATAAAACGGTTGGTCCCTTCGTCCGGGATGGAGAAGGCCAGATTGGGGTTTTCGTCAGCCATGGTGATGGCGTCGCCGGCATAGTAGGGGGCGATCATCGCTTCTTCGCCCTCCATTTTGTCAAAAATCTCATCCATGACATAGGCCTGTACCAGCATTTTCTGATCCTTCAGGCTTTCACAGGCATCCCGCAGTTCCTCTTCGCTGGTGGAATTCATGGAATATCCCAGCCGTTTGAGAGCAATGGAGAAGCTGTCCCGGGAATTGGAAAACATCAAAATTTCCCCCATATACCGCTCATCCCATAAAATATCCCAACTGTGGGTATCTTCCTCATCTACATATTGAGTATTGTAAATGATGCCGACAGTACCCCAGGTATAAGGAACAGAGTAAGCGCCTTCCGGGTCAAAATCCGTATAGAGGTATTGTTCGTCCAAAAAACGGACGTTGGGGATATTTTCAAAATTCAGCGGCTGGACCATGTCCTCCGCGATCATACGGGCAACCATATAGTCGGAAGGAATGATGATATCGTAGCTGGTGCCGCCGCTTTTTAATTTTGCATACAGCTCCTCGTTGGTGGCAAAGGTCGTATACAACACCCGGATGCCGGTCAGCTCCTCGAAGGCGGCGTTCACGTCCAGCAGGCCGTCCGAACCATCGGAAATATATTCCCCCCAGTTATAGACGGAGATGGAAATATCCTGCCCTTGGAACTTGGTGTAGTAATCCTCATCAACGACCTCCACCTCTGATTCTGCAAAGGCGGTTACACAGCAGGCGCACAACAGGACTAAACAGAGGATCAGGCACAAAAAATGTTTCATACCCGTACCCCCTCTCTGTGGGACTGCTTTTCCCGGCGGGCTCCATGGAAGTTGACCAGCAGAAGAATCACCAGAACTACCACGAAAATGATAGCGGAAATCGCATTGATTTCCGGGCTGACTTTCCGGCGAGTCATGGAGTAGATGGTAATGGGAAGCGTCTGGGAAGTGGCGCCGCTGACAAAATAGCTGATGACAAAATCATCCAGCGAGTAGGTAAAGGCCATTAAGAAGCCGGAAAGGATACCAGGCATAATCTCCGGCATCACTACCTTGAAAAACGCTTTGACGGGCGGGCAGCCCAGATCCAGTGCCGCCTCATAAATATATTTATCCATCTGCCGCAATTTTGGCATTACATTTAAAATGACATAAGGCAGGTTGAAGGTCACATGGGCCAGAATCAATGTCATATAGCCAAACTCAAAACCCATGCCAATATTGCTTAAAAGCCCCTGCGCCATCACGAACAGCAGCATAAAGGACACGCCGATTACGATTTCAGGATTGACAATCGGCAGGTAGGTGATGTTCATGATAAAGGATTTTTTCCATCTTTTCATGCTGTTGATCCCCACTGCGGCAACAGTGCCGATGGCCGTCGCGATAACAGAGGAAACCAGCGCAACGATCAGGGTATTGATCAAAGACTGGATAATCAGATCGTTGTGGAACAGCTTGACATACCAGTCCAGCGTAAAGCCGGTGAAATTGGAGCGGCTTTTGGACTGATTAAAGGAAAAGAATATCAAAACGCCGATGGGGGCGTACAGAAATACCATAATGACCCAGATATAGGCCTTGGAAAGCCATTTCAATCATGTCACACTCCTTTTGATCTTATGTTAGAGGGATCTGCAAAAGCTTACAAAAGCATGCCTTCCCGGTCCTCATCACCGTTAAACTGGTTGAGCACGCTCATACAAAGCAGAATGAGCACCATCAGCACCAGCGAAATGGCGGAGCCGAGATGGGGATTGTATGCATTTCCCAAAAATTGCAGATCAATCAAATCGCCGATCAAAAGATTTCCGCCGCCGCCCAGCATCCGGGAAATGATAAAAGTGGAGACAGACGGGACGAATACCATGGTAATGCCGGTGCTGATGCCGGGCATACTCATGGGAATGACAATGCGGGTAAAAACATTTTTGGTGTTGGCGCCAAGGTCCTGCGCCGCTTCGATGGTGCGGTTGTCGATCTTGGTCATGATGGAGTAGAGGGGCAGGATCATAAAGGGCAGGTAATTATATACCATGCCCAGAACCACCGCACCCTGGGTGTTGATCATATCAAACGGCCCCAGGCCGACCAGGCCCAACAACTTATTAAGCAACCCATTTTTTTCCAGAATGGTCATCCAGGCATATGTACGCAGCAGAAAATTCATCCACATGGGCAGCATAATCAGCATCAGCATGGTCCGCTGCTGGAATCCGGGCATCCGCGACATAATGAACGCCAGCGGATAACCGATCAAAAGGCAGATGACGGTGGCAATGGCCGCCAGCCATACCGACCGGACCAGCACGCTGGTGTATTCGCCCACCTGGGACACATAGTCCAGGGTAAATTGCCCGCTTTCGGTGGTAAAGGCGAACACGACCACAAGGCCCATGGGCACGATAATAAAAATCAGCGACCAGATGAGATAAGGCAGGGAAAACAGAGAGGAATATTTCGTTTTCATGGCTATTCCTCCATTTTCTTCATAATATGGATGTCTTCCGGATCCAGCCGGATTTCGATCACCGAGCCGACCTCCTGGCTCTGGGTCGAATGGATCAGCCATTCCTGGCCGTATACCGTGACCGACATCTCAAAATGCACGCCTTTGAAGGTCACGCTCTCCACCATGCCGGACAGCTGGCCCTGGCCCTCGCCTACTACTTTTACGTCCTCGGGGCGTACAACCACATCTACCGGTTCGTTGGGGGCAAAGCCCTTGTCCACACAGTCAAACTGGGCGCCGGCAAATTCCACAAAGCAGTCGCGCAGCATGATACCGTCGATGATGTTGCTTTCGCCAATGAAATCCGCCACAAAGGCGTTCTTTGGTTCGTTATAAATATCTTCCGGCGTGCCAATCTGCTGGATGTCGCCGTCGTTCATGACGACGACGGTGTCGCTCATGGTCAGCGCCTCTTCCTGATCGTGTGTCACATAGATAAACGTAATCCCGGTGCTTTTCTGCATCCGTTTGAGTTCGATCTGCATCTCTTTGCGCAGCTTTAAGTCCAGTGCGCCCAGCGGCTCGTCGAGCAGGAGCACCCGCGGATGGTTGACCAGCGCACGGGCGATGGCCACACGCTGCTGCTGGCCGCCGGAAAGCAGGTTTACATTGCGCTTTTCATAGCCTTTCAGGTTGACCAGCGCCAGCATTTCCGACACCCGTTCTTTGACCTGCTTTTCCGGTACTTTTTGAATGCGCAGGCCGAACGCGATATTTTCGAACACGTCCAAATGCGGGAACAGCGCATAACGCTGAAATACCGTGTTCACATGGCGTTTGTGCGGCGGCAGGTCATTGATGCGTTTCCCTTCGAAGAAAACGTCTCCCTCTTTCGGATCCACAAAGCCGCCGATAATACGCAGCGTCGTTGTTTTTCCGCAGCCGGAAGGACCGAGAAAGGTGACGAATTCCTTGTCGTGGATATCCAGGTTTAATCCTTCCAAAACCCGTTGTCCGTCGAATTCCACCACGATGTCCTTGAGGCTGATGATTGTGTTGCTCATTTTGCATCCCCCTTTGCGGATTTTAAGTCTCACAAGTAAAATTCCTGGAAGCGCTTCGCTGTGCCGTTTGCGCTTCCCGCCCGACTGCGGTGCGGGCAATCAGCCGGCGGGGAAACCGCCGCCGCAGTATAAAACCTTGTCGACCCCATCCAGCTTTTTGTACCGCTCCCCGCAAAAGGCTTGTTCTAATCGTAACGGGAATCCCGCTCGTTTTAGGCGGTACCGAAACTGGATGCTTCGTCTTTGTGCCGCGCTTGAAAGGTGCGCCCGTATCCGGCGCATTTTCATGCGGGCAAAAGGCTATTGGATTTTTGCCGGAAATCCGGCGTGCACAGATGCAAAGGTATTGCCGGTAAAACGACAATACACAGCGACTACAACTATAACATAATGCAAAAATTTGTCAATTATTTTTGCGTATTTTTCTCGAAAAAACAGTGATTTTTCTGAAAAAATGTGAGAAAATTCTAATTTAGACCGGGTTTATCTCAAAAATTCTCTTAAATTCTCTGATTTGCCACGCACTTTCATAGTTTATCAAAAGTTTGGAAACAAATCGGTCCGGTTGCAGAAAGAAAAATGGGAAAAAGGCACTTGCTTTTTACAAAAAGGTGTGGTATCATAATCTTCGCAAAATGGCTGGGTGTGGCGCAGTTGGTAGCGCGCTACCTTGGGGTGGTAGAGGCCGTGGGTTCAAGTCCCGTCACTCAGACCAGTCCGAGTATCCGTACGGATACTCGGGCTTTTTATTTGGCAAAGTGTCGTTATGAACATTCATACGAAACGGGCAATTTCTGTTGGACTTGCCCGTTTCGTTTTTTATTTTTATTGATCTCTCTGGATTTTTTGTCATATTATGGAATACTTTTTTATTATACTGTTATTAGAGTGGAGATGGGATCATATGGCTGTGCGTCTTAAAAAATATTCTTTCCGCTTCTCAGAAGAACTTTTTAATAGCCGTCTCGCCCCAAAATCCGAAATTGAGCAAATTTTATATGCTGCATGTGTTGATTTTTCCAAATTGAATCGTAAAGAGTTCAACAAAATCCTAAATGATTTATTTTTAGAAAAAGGTTGGGAGGGACAGCCACGCGTATCTCCCGATATGAAGGCATATAGTAAATTTGACTTTCAAAAAAGCCGTATAGCCGTTGAGGTTCAATTTGGACATGCATCCTTTTTGGGAACTGACTTACTGAAGTTTCAGATGGCCTCATACTCCAATTTGGACTTTATTGATTTTGGCGTTTACATCACCACCACAAAAGCCATGCAGAAATTTTTGACCAATCAATATGGGCATAATTGGGACGGGTCGCTTAACTTTGAAAAGGTTGAAAAATATCTGCCCTATTTCAAAAGTGCGATCCAGGTTCCCATTTATGTAATAGGTATTGACGTTTAAGCATTTTAGCTGTTTCCTCTATCATGAACACTCTGCTTGGCAAACAAGTGCCGTTTCGGAGGCCCGTTTTATGCTGGGATCTGCTCCAAAAGGAATGTACAGTTGGGCACCTTTTGCGTGGAAAAATGGAGGTGCAGCAGCGGCTTTCATGTTGCGGGGGACGATATAAGAAGAAAGGGATTGTACAATGTTTTATGATGATGCCGATTTGGTCGGAGAAGAGATTTCCTTAAAAATTGTTCAAACGTTCCCTGTTACGGAACAAAATGATGTCCCCTCTTATCTTTTTGCAATAAAGAGGAATCTTGACGGCGCAGAAGTGGGCGGATGCACACTCAGAGTAAAGGACGATGAAAACATGTATTACCGCGGAAATGTGGGGTTTACGGTTTATGAAAAATTCCGGGGAAATTATTACTCTGCGAAAGCGGTAAAATTGGTTCTTCTGCAAGCGAAAAAACACAAGATGCCTTATGTTTTTATTACCTGTGAAAAAGGCAACGTCCCTTCGGAGAAAGCGATTATCAAAGCCGGGGGGATTTTTTTAGAGGAGAGAAAAGTTCCAGAATACACCGCTGTTTATAAAGCTGGAGGAAGGATTAAAAAAATATTTCAGTTTCCGTTGCTCTGAAGATATCATTCAAGCATGTTTCAAGGCGGGATTTGCAGAAAAATAAGATTTGGGCGTCTGAGGGGCGCTTTAAAAAAGAAAAGCAGGGGATCGAAAAAACGGGACCCTGCTTTTTTGCCGGAAAAACGGACATTTTTTACGCAAAATAAAAAACGCGGCGCCTGCCGCGTTTTTTAAAGAGGAGGTCAATGAAAATTTCTGCAAGGGAACCGGTTGTGCTGCCAACCATCTTCTCCCTTGGAACAATAAAAAGTATACCAGTTGGATATGGCCAGTTCATGATAAAAAATAGAACGAATTTTATTTGTTTTATGAAAAGTTTATGAATCGCCTTTTCCATACCAGAGCCACCCATCCGGAGTTTTCGGTTATCCATTCGAGGCTTTTTTCCGTGACGACAGATGCTCGTATAAAGTAGCGATAAACTGTGCGTTATTGGGCTTTCCGGTTTTCCGGCTGATCGAAGATCCGAAAAATTTTTCAAAAAGCTCAAGATCGCCCCTGTCAAACGCCGCTTCCACCGCCGTGCGGATATTTCTTTCCACACGGTGATAGCTGCTGTGCGCCTGCTGGGCGATAGCCTGATACAGCCCCTTGGTACCGTAAGAAAACCGCGCCGGATTTTCCAGCAGCAAGGCCAGTCCGATCTTGATATAATGGTAGCCGGTCAAATGAGCGGGCACGCCGATTGTCTTCAAAAGCTCGGCTGCATCGGCTGTAGACGAGGAGGTGGGACACAGAAAATCAACCCGGCGCACATTGCTTTTTCGATCGGAGCATTCCAGACGATGAAAAACACGTTCCGCCAAAATAGTAGCGTCGAAGGGCTTGACAAATACATCCGCTCCGCCTGCTGATAAAAACCGGCCGAATAGGCACTCGTTATCCGACGCACATAGAGCGACAAAAACTGGAACGGGTACCGCGCTTTGGGACAAATGCTCCATGATGTGGATTGCATCGCAATAGGCCATAAAAATGTTACAGACAACTAGGTCGGGGCGCTCCTTTTCGATGGCGTCCCACAACAGGCGCCCATGCTTGGGAACCGGAATGACCTGCATTCCCAGCAGTTCAAACGCGTTTTGGCAAGATGCCAAAAATGATTGATCGTTGTCCGAAATGATAATTTTTCTAGCTTGCGGCATTACACTACCTCCAAAAATGTAAATAGTATGAATGCCAATCCCGCTTCCTTCTTCTTTTTTTGCCGTATTCTATCTTATATGGAACGAAAAGAAAAATCAAGCGGAGAAAAAAGAGAAAATCCTGATTCCCGGCTGTTCGATTGTGGTTCGCCCGCAGAGGATTTACCTGTTTTTTTCGATATGATCCGACATATTTCGACATTTTTCACCCGTTTTGGAAGGGAAAAATGTCGAAATAAGTGGAAATCGTCCGAAAATGATAATCAGTATAACTGTATCAAATGAGACAAAATATTGTGAAAACCATCTAAAGAAGCAGAAGAAAATTGGTGAAAAATGACGGCTCTTTTGTCGGCTCCGCAACATATGACAAGGCACGCTTTTGTGCAGCCGACCATATGCCGGCCGGTGGGTGGCTAGCCGAACAGTTTGGCGAGAGGAGACACTGCCTTTTGCAGGTCGGCAATCGCTTGATTAAGCTGGTCCATATCGATGTTTTCCAAAACTTCCGCTGTTTTTTGAATGGCTTTCAGGCTGCTTCTTCCTTCGGTGGCCAGCTGATCCATACTGGCGAGCAGAGAGGGAATATCCGCCTGGGCCAGCTGTGAGGAAACTGCCTCCAGACCGTCGAACGCGCGATCAGCGTTCTGCAGTGTGCGATGCAGCTTTGGCCCCCATAAAAGAAAGGCGAAGAGCATCAGTGCGGTTAAAAAAGCGGTGAGCCCCAGGCGGATTTTGGAAAAAAGCAGCTGCCTTTGTGCAGCCTGGGCGGCGATGTGGGTATCTTGCGCAATTTGTTTTAGCAGTGGGAGCCCTTCGCCTTCATAAGATATTGGAAGAGAATTGGTAATAGGTTTTACGGACATGACGATCCTCCTTCGTTTTTTGTATTGAGCAGTGCCAACGCAAAAAAATACAGTTTTTATTTTAGCCATATTATAGCAAAATTTTCCGCGGGACAAAACGAATTTTGTAAAAGGGCCGCCTCTTTTGAGGATAAACGGCGGCGGAACACACATACTATTTTTTGAAATCATCGCTGTGCCCGGCAGAGAAATCGGTTCGCTTGGCCCGGAAGACGAAAGAAAAACGGATGTTTTAAGTGGCCTTGTGCCGAATGGCCGGACAAAGCCTGCGGTGACTTGTTCGCCGCGTAGGATTGCAATCAGAAGGAGGAATGTTTATGAAAAGGTTTACAGCGCTTACGCTGATTTTTTGCCTTGCTTTGGCTTTGGCCGGCTGCAAAGGAAATACCGATTCATCCGGCGGCGCAGTAGCGGATCAGAAGAACGGAACCGTTTATTATTTGAACTTTAAACCTGAGGTAGCGGAGGTCTATCAGGAGATCGCCGAGGCTTACCAAAAAGAAACCGGCGTCCGGCTGCGGGTGGTCACAGCGGCCTCTGGAACCTATGAGCAGACACTGAAATCGGAGATGGCCAAGTCCGACGCGCCGACCCTGTTCCAGATTAACGGGCCTTTGGGATATCTTAACTGGAAGGATTACTGTGCTGATTTAAGCGGTACACAGCTGTATCAGCATCTGAAGGATAAAAGTTTAGCGGTAACCAGCGACGGAAAAGTCTACGGTATCCCTTATGTGGTGGAGGGGTATGGTATCATCTACAACGACGCCATCCTGCAAAAATATTTTGCCACCGACGGCGCCAAGGCGTCCTCTGTCGAACAGATCAACAGCTTTTCCAAGCTGCGTGAAGTGGTGGAAGATATGACCGCCAAAAAGGATTTGCTGGGGATCGACGGAGTATTTGCCTGCACCTCTTTAAAACCGGGCGAGGACTGGCGTTGGCAGACCCACCTGGCCAATATTCCCATTTCCTATGAGTGGATTCGGGGCGGGATCGATCTGACCAGCGACGCCACCCGGGAAATCTCCTTTTCCTATCACGAAAACTTTAAAAATATTTTTGATCTCTACCTCCAGAATTCGACAGTTGACTCCAAGCTGCTCGGAACAAAGCAGGTGATGGATTCCATGGCGGAATTTGCCTTGGGAAAATGCGCCATGGTTCAAAACGGCAACTGGGCCTGGAATGACATTAAGGGAATAGAGGGTAACACGGTAAAAGAAGAAGATGTTCATTTTCTGCCCATTTATACCGGAATGGAGGGCGAGGAGACCCAGGGACTGTGCATTGGCACGGAAAACTTTTTCTGCATCAACGCGAAAGCCAGCGAGGCCGATCAGAAACTGGCGGCCGATTTTATCTATTGGCTTTTTTCTTCGGAGACCGGTAAGAAATTTGTGACAGAGGATCTGGGTTTTATCGCCCCATTCGACACTTTTTCTGCGGATGAGCACCCGGACGATCCGCTGGCCGGCGAAGTGGCCGCCTGGATGAATAAAGAAGGCGTGCAGAATATCGGATGGAATTTTACCTTGTTTCCCAGTCAGACGTTTAAAGATAATTTTGGCGGCGCGCTGTTGCAGTATGCCCAAGGCAATATGAGCTGGGATGAGGTCGTAACCCGGACTGTGAACGATTGGAAAACCCAAAGCGCCAACCGATGATTCTGTATGATCCGGCCCGGTGGAAACGTTCGCCGGGACAGAGGAAAGCAGCAGGTAAACAGAATTCTCGTGGAAAACAGTTCCGCTGCTTTTTCGCCCTTGTAAAAAGAAGGGCGGTCCATATGATTCCAATTTGTCAGGAGCGTGCCTATGCAAAAGAGCTTACGAAAATATTTTGCGGTTTTTGTGCTGCCAACGCTGGCGGCGTTTGTTATCGCTTTTCTGATCCCGTTTTTGTTTGGCCTTTATTTATCCTTTACCAAATTCACCACCGTTACCAACACCCAGTGGGTGGGATGGGAAAACTATATCCGGGTGTTTACCGATAATAACGACTTTCTTCATGCTCTGTGGATCACAGTGGCGTTCACTGTAGTATCAGTGCTTTCGGTCAATTTGCTGGCATTTGGGCTGGCTCTTCTTTTAACTAGAGGGATCCGGGGAACAAACCTGTTTCGGACGGTGTTTTTCATGCCGAACCTCATCGGCGGCATTGTGCTGGGCTATATCTGGCAGCTGATCATCAATGGGCTGCTGCTCAGTGCTGGAGTAGATATCACCTATGACCCCAAGTATGGCTTTTGGGGCCTGGTGGTGTTAATGAATTGGCAGATGATCGGTTACATGATGATTATTTATATTGCGGGCCTGCAGAACCTGCCGGGAGACGTATTGGAAGCGGCCGAAATAGACGGCGCCTCCCCCTGGCAGAAGCTTCGGCGCGTAACGATCCCGATGGTAATGCCGTCCATCACCATCTGTACCTTTCTGACGCTGACCAATTCTTTTAAACTGTTCGACCAGAACTTTGCCCTGACCGCCGGCGCGCCCATGAAAAAGACGGCGATGCTGGCGTTGGATATCTATAACACCTTTTACGGGCGGATCGGGGACGAAGGGGTCGGACAGGCCAAAGCGGTTCTGTTTTTCCTGATGGTGGCGGTGATTGCATTCCTTCAGCTCAGGGCGACCCGAAGCAGGGAGGTGGAGCAGTGAAAAACGAATCCAAAGGCTGGCGCGGTATTTTGCTGACTGCTTTTTTGACAGTCCTGGCCGTCTTTTTTCTGATTCCGGTCTTTCTGGTTCTAATGAATTCGTTGAAAGGCCAGTTTTATATTTCCGACGCGCCGTTTGCGCTGCCCAACTCCGAAACGTTTGTGGGCCTTCGAAATTACTGGAACGGGATTGAAAAGGTGGACTTTTTCTCTGCTTTCGGCTATTCGGCATTTATCACCCTTTTTTCGGTGGCGGCCATCGTGCTGTTTACTGCCATGACCGCCTGGTATCTGGTGCGGGCTGGGACACGAGCGGCAAACGGGCTTTATTACCTGTTTGTTTTCAGTATGATCGTTCCGTTTCAAATGGTCATGTTCACCATGTCGAAGATGGCAAACCTTTTGCGTTTGGATAATCCGGTAGGAATTATCCTGTTGTATCTGGGCTTTGGATCCGGATTATCGGTTTTTTTATACAGCGGGTTTATCAAGTCCATCCCATTGGATGTGGAGGAGGCGGCCATGATTGACGGCTGCCGCCCTTGGCAGACTTTCTTTTTCGTTGTGTTTCCCATTCTAAAGCCTACCGCTGTCACGGTGGCAATCCTCAACGCCATGTGGATCTGGAATGATTATCTGCTGCCCTATCTGGTAATCGGCAGCCGCTACCGCACCATTCCCATCGCAGTACAGTATCTGCAGGGCGGCTACGGATCCCGGGACATGGGCGCGCTGATGGCCACGTTGGTGCTGGCGATTATCCCCATCGTTATTTTTTATCTCGCCTGTCAGAAATATATTATCCGGGGCGTGATGGCTGGCGCGGTCAAGGGATGATCCGGGGGTTGACGTGCATCGATGCCGGAATGGATTGGTTTGACGGCAAAGCGCCTAGGGAGTATGATAATGGAAGAAAATGCTACGAAGAAAGCCTGATAAAGCCTTGAAATAAAAAAGGAACGGTGTTTGGATTGTGAAAAAACAAAAACCCTTGGGCCGCGGGGCCGGTGTGCTGTTGCCCGTATCCTGCCTTCCGTCGGATTACGGGATCGGCACTTTCGGGCGGGAAGCCTATTGTTTTGTGGATTTTCTGGCCGCAGCGGGCCAGCGTTATTGGCAGGTCCTTCCGCTGGGACCTACCGGCTATGGAGACAGCCCTTATCAAAGTTTTTCCGCTTTTGCGGGGAACCCGTATTATATCGATCTTCAGGCGCTGACACAGCAGGGACTGCTGCTGCCAGGGGAAGCTGAGGAGCCAGACTGGGGCCTGCGCCCCGATTGGGTAGACTATGCAAAGCTGTACGCCAACCGTTTTTCCATTTTAAAAAAAGCATGGCTTCGCAGCGGATGGGAGCAGGACACGGCTTTTCTCTCCTTTTGTGAAAAAAATAAGGGCTGGTTGGGCGACTATGCTTTGTTTATGGCGCTCAAAGGCTGCTTTGACGGGCGCCAATGGCAGGCGTGGCCGGAAGAAGTACGCCTGCGCCGTCCCGCGGCCTTGGCCGAATACCGGGAACGTCTTCAGCAGGAAATATCCTTTTGGCAGTACGTCCAGTATCTGTTTTTTTCCCAGTGGGAAAAACTCAAGACCTATGCCAACCAAAACGGGATTTCGATCATTGGCGATATTCCTATTTATGTGGCGATGGACAGCGCTGACGTCTGGGTAGAAGGGGATCTTTTCCAGCTGGATGAAAGCCGGCGGCCGACCGCTGTGGCAGGCGTGCCGCCAGATATGTTCTCTGCCACCGGGCAGCTTTGGGGGAACCCGCTGTACGACTGGCAGGCCATGGAGCGGGACGGTTTTGCCTGGTGGAAAGCAAGAATGTCGTCTTCCGCAGCGCTGTACGATCTGATCCGCATCGACCATTTCATTGGCGTAGTCAACTATTATGCGATTCCGGCAGGGGAAAATACGGCCATGAACGGCCAGTGGATGCCCGGCCCCGGTGAAAAGCTTTTGGACGCGATTACTCCGGTTTTAAAGGGGAAAAAGATCATCGCCGAGGATCTGGGCGTCGTGACCCCGGCGGTGCGCCGCCTTTTGAAAAAAAGCGGCTATCCGGGGATGAAGCTGATGGAATTCGCCTTTGACAGTGACAGCTCTAACGAAAATTTGCCCTGCCATTTTGAAAAGAATATGGTGATATACGGCGGCACCCACGACAATGAAACGCTGGCCGGATTTTTTGGCCCGGGGCAGAACCGCCAGATGCTGCGGTTTGCCCGCCGGTACCTGAACGTGCCACAGAATGTGCAGATCCCCTGGGCGCTGATCCGGTCAGGCTATGCCAGCTGTGCGGACACGGCGGTATTCCAGATGCAGGATTTTTTGGGGCTGGATAACCAGGCGCGCATCAACACGCCCTCTACTTTGGGCGGAAATTGGTGCTGGCGGTTGGTCAAAGGGCAGCTAAACGGGGATTTGGCCGTAAAAATCAGGGATTTAACCGAGCTTTACGGTAGATAGAGAGGAGGAACCCTGTTGCAGGATTTTGAAAATAAGATGCTGACGCTTTTAGATTTGGAGGACAGTGTCCCGCTGGAGAAAGCCAGTGTCAGGCAGCTTTATCATGCGGCTTCCAAAGCTGCAATGTCGCAGGCAGCCCCCCGCTGGAAAGAAAAAAAGGCTTCCAAGCGGGCCTGCTATCTTTCGGCTGAGTTTTTGCTTGGGCGGCTCATTTACAGCAATCTGCTGAATCTAGGCCTTTTAGACCGCTGCAAGGCTTTTTTACAAAATCATGGCATTGACCCGGCGGTTTTCGAGCAAATTGAGGACGACGCCTTGGGAAACGGCGGGCTGGGGCGGCTGGCCGCCTGCTTTCTGGATTCCGCCGCAACCCTGCGCATCCCGCTGGATGGCTTTGGCATCCGCTACCGGTATGGCCTGTTCCGCCAGCGGTTCGAGGACGGATTCCAAAGAGAAGAGGCGGACGATTGGCTGCAGTTCGGCGATCCATGGAGTGTGCGCCGGGAAGAGGAAACCGTTTTGATCCGCTTTGCAGACCAGACCGTAAAGGCGGTGCCTTACGATATGCCGGTCATCGGCTATGGGAAAGGAACGGTCAATACCCTGAGGCTGTGGCAGGCCGAGGCGCTGGAAGCCTTTGATTTCGATCTGTTTAACCGCCAGAAGTATGACGAAGCGGTGCGGCAGAAAAATCGGGCGGAAGATATTTCCGCCGTGTTATATCCCAATGACGATACCGATGAAGGGAAGCGGCTGCGGTTAAAACAGCAGTACTTTTTTACCAGCGCCACCATGCAAACGCTGGTGGCCCGGTATATCAGCGAATATGGAGAGGATTTTTCCGGTTTTGGAGAGCGCTATGCCATACAGCTGAACGACACCCATCCCACTGTGGCGATTCCAGAGCTGCTGCGCCTTTTGATGGAAGAGCATCTGCTTTCCTTTGACCAGGCATTCTCAGTAGTGCAAACGACTTTTTCCTATACCAATCATACCATCATGGCGGAGGCGCTGGAAAAGTGGAGCATTCCCCTGTTCTGCTCCGTGATTCCCCAGGTGTATCCTTATGTGGTGATGCTGCATAATGCCCTGATGCGCCAGTTGGAGGCAAAGGGAGTTTTGCCACAGCAGAGAAATGCCTACCGCATTATTGACGGGCAGACCATCCATATGGCGCGTATGGCGATTTTTGCCGGGCATACGGTGAACGGCGTAGCCAGAATCCACACGGAAATTCTCAAAAACGACGCGCTCAAAGAGTGGTACCGGCTGTACCCGGAGCGTTTTCAAAATAAGACGAACGGCATTACCCAGCGCCGTTGGCTGGCTTTGTGCAATCCAGAGCTGTCCGCGCTGGTCACTGAACTTTGCGGAGACGGCTGGCAGACTGATCTTACCAGGCTCAAAAAACTGGAGCAGTATGCGGATGATATCGGCGTGTTGGAGCGGTTTGCCGCAATCAAACAGGAAAAGAAACGGCAGCTGTGCGATTATATCGAGAAAAAAGAGGGAGTGCACCTGCGGCCGGACTTTTTGTTCGACGTACAGATCAAGCGCCTGCATGAATACAAGCGACAGCTTTTAAACGCCTTTTCCATTTTGGATACCTATTTTGCGCTGAAGGATGGCGGCTTGGACGGCTGGCATCCGACTGTTTTTCTCTTTGGCGCCAAAGCGGCCCCTGGTTATTACCGGGCCAAAGGGATCATTAAGTATATCAATGAGATTGCAAAGCAAATCAACAGCGACCCGGACACCAAAGACCGGCTGCAGGTGCTGTTTGTACAAAATTATAATGTTTCCTATGCGGAAAAGCTGATTCCCGCAGCGGATGTATCCGAGCAGATTTCCACCGCCGGAACGGAAGCCTCAGGCACCAGCAATATGAAATTTATGCTAAACGGCGCGGTAACGCTGGGAACGTTGGATGGCGCCAACATCGAGATCGTGGAACAGGCGGGACGGGAAAACAACTATATCTTCGGTGCAACGGTGGAACAGCTGACGGCGCTGGATGGATATGATCCGGCCCGGATTCTGCAGGAAAACGCCCGGATCCGCCGGGTGGTGGAGACGTTGATCGACGGCACTTTTTCTGACGGCGGCACCGGAATGTTCCGAGAGCTGTATGATTCTTTAACCATCGGCGCCAGCTGGCATAGGCCGGATCAGTACTATTTGCTGTTGGATTTTTTGCCTTACTGTGACGCCAAGCGCCAGGCCAATCGAGATTATGCCCAACGGGTAGCGTTCACCCGAAAATGCCTGCTGAACACGGCTGGCGCGGGCGTTTTTTCCAGCGACCGAACCATTCTGGAATACGCAAATGAAATTTGGCGGGTAAAACCGGAGGACCATTAACCGATTTTGCCCGAGAAAAAGAAAAGAGGCGGGAATTTTGAGACTTCCGCCTCTTTTTTTCGTGAAAAAATAAGAGAATCTACCATAAAGCAGTGCCGAAATGCATATCAAGGGGTTGACAAATATTTACGTCAAGTGTAGTATATAGATATACTTCAAATGTCGTAAATAATCTGCATGTGGAAAGGGGAAGAAAAATGGGAAAAATGCGGCGGCTGCCTGATACGGAATTGGAGGTTATGCTCGTCTTGTGGGAAGCTGAAGGGGAGGTGCCCCGCTCTTACTTTGACCAGAAGCTGAAAGATAAGCACTGGAATATCAATACCATGAATACTTATCTTTCCAGACTGTTAGAGAAGGGGTTTCTCACCTGTGAAAAAAGAGGAAGAATGAATTTTTACCGCCCGGCAGTGACGCAGGAAGAGTATCTGGCATTTGAAAGCCGGTCGGTTCTGGATCGGCTGTACGGCAGCTCGGTCAAGCGGTTTGTGGCAGCCCTGTATCAGGATAAAAAAATGGATGAAGCGCAGCTGAAAGAGCTGGAGGCGTTGTTAGAGGAGTTAAAGGGGAGGGAATAAAATGCTGGAAATGCTGTTTGCCAACATTGTGGAGATCACGGCGTCGGTTTCAATCCTAATTCTTTTACTGCTTGCGCTGACACCGCTTCTGCGCCGCCGGTACGCGGCGAAATGGCGATATTGGGTATGGTTTGCTTTGGCGGCGCGGCTTTTGATTCCGCTCAATATTTCACTGCCCAAGGCGCCGGTGCAGGTGCAGATCCCGAACCGGACAGTGCTTTCCGTGCCGGCGGCCGATACCGCCGCACAGATTTCGGCGGTACCGCCTGCCGCTGGGGGAGAGCCGGTGCAGATTTCTCAAGCTGCGGCGTCTACGCCGGTGACGATCATGCAATTGGCGGCAATGATTTGGCTGGCCGGCGCGGTCTTGTTTTTACTGTGGCAGGCGGCCTCTTATCTGTATTTTGCCCGGCAGGTGCGCCGGTGGAGCCGACCGGCAAAGGATAGCCGGGTTCTGGAGCTGGCCGAACAGCTCCAAAGAGAAACGGGTTTGAGAAAGCCGATGCCGGTTTTGATCTGTCCGAAGGCTCCGGGGCCGATGGTGATGGGGCTTTTTTCCCCTCGGCTTCTGCTGGTAAGTGAAACGTATGAAACGAGGGCTCTGTATTTTATTCTCAAGCATGAGATGGTGCATGTGCGGCGGGGAGACATTTGGTATAAGATGCTGCTTTTGCTGGCAAACGCGCTGCATTGGTTTAACCCGCTGGTGTGGTGGATGTCCCATCAGGCAGGGCGGGATGTGGAAATTGCCTGCGATGATGAGGTGATCCGGGGGATGGACAGAGAAAGCCGCGGGTATTATGGTAGCACCATTTTGGAGGTGGTGCGGAAAAGGCACAGCGCGCCGGCGTTTTCCACCTATTTTTCCGGCAGCGGAAGATCCGTAAAGGAAAGGCTGCGCAACTTATTCGACCGCCGCAACAAACGAAAGGGCGTTTTGGCTTTATGCCTGGTGGTACTGTTGGCAGGTGCCGTTGGGATTTTTGCCGCCTGCACGGCCTCGTCACCGTCCAGCCTGCCGGATGGACAGGACCAGTCTGCTCCATCCATGGAGGTGGATTTGGGGGAAATGGGGAGAGTGACCTTTGAGATTCCTGCGGTTTTTGACGGCAGGCTGGAAGCGCTTGTCGAAACATCAGAGGAGGTTACCACCGTCCAGCTTTGGCTCAAGGATGTTCCGGCTGAGGAACAGCTGTATACCCTTTGCCTGATGACGGAAAAGGCCCTGGCGCAGATGGAGGCCGACGGCATGCCGCTGCCCGTTGAGCTACTGCGGCAGGACGGATATCTGATCGGTGGACGGATTGTTCCGTATAATCCTCTGGAGGATTTTGCAGAAGAATATCCCGACGAATACGCATTGGTGCAGGAGCATCATTCTGAATTGTGGCAGAGCATCCAAAATACAATCGCCTGGGTTCCCTTGACAAAGGAGCCGCAGGATACAGAAGAAAAAGAACAAATCCTGGCGGCGTTGCAGCAAATCATCCGGCAGTATCAAGCCGGAACAGTGGAAAACAATGCGCTGGAGCCACGCTTTGAGGACTTTCCAGCGGACGCGCGGTATCCGCAGCTGACTTCGATTGAGGATTTTACGGTAGAAGAAGGCAACGAAATGTTTGGCCGAATGGTGCGCCTTTCGGCGGGAAGTTATGATATGATCTGCGCATTAGACTATTTCGCAGACCCGGGAAACGGAGAAAGTGCGGGATGGGCAGTCAGCGCCGTTCGCTTTGAATCCAATGGCACTTCCTCTGAAGATACGCCCCTGCTGTACGAATACCTCCCCTTTTCTGATCAGCAGGTGGGTACGGTGGTAGTAGAGAGGTATTCCGGTACGCAGGTAGAAGCAGCGTCCTTGTCCGGCGAGGCGGCGCAGGATCTTTGCAGGAGCTTTTCCATGGTGCCGGTGACCGGCGTGGAAGATCCCGACCCGGCAGCCGGCTCCAAACGGGTTTATCAATTTACCCTCTTGGACGGGACGGTTTATACCATTGAAGAAATGAAGGATATTATGCTCAACGGCCGGTTGATCTGCCGGCTGGGTGACGCCGCTTATCCAGAAGGCTACCCGGAGCCATGGCAATATTCCAACCCGACCTGGACCCGGTATGAAGTGGATCCAGTCACTGGCGTTCGGACGGCGCCGGAGCAGGAAACGCCGCCAGACTTTTATGCAGAGGCTTATCTGGATTTCGAGATGGAAGGCGTTTTCGGACAGCGTTATGCAGAAGAGGGTGATTGGGAAAAGGTGGAGCAGGTACTCCAAGGCTTTACAATGGATAACCTGCAATCGCTGGTTTTGACCAGCTCGCCCAGCGACCAGACTCAGCAGGTCGAGATGGATCAAAGCCAGGTGGAAGAAGCTTTGGAGATTATTCAGGCTTTACAGGGCGAGCCGTGGCCCTATGATCCGAATGACCAGCCGAACCCGCCGACCGGAGGCGCCTGCGGCGCCCAGCTTGTCCGGGACGACGGTGTGACAGTACAATTCTTTTTCAATGGCGCTTGGCTGACCGTCACAATGACAGGGGAGGAGCAATCCATTGTATTTGATTGTGAAAGCCCAGAAGCAAATAGCAGGGCTTATGCCATCGACGAACTGTTCTGGAAGATCCTGAATCCCGGGCAGTGAACGACGAAAAGGCCGGTTTTGTCAAAACCGGCCTTTTTTGCTGGATTTTTTGCGGATGTTCCCCTATAATGGAACAAAAAGGGGGCGAGCTTTTGGAGCAGCTATGGGAACAGATGAAAATGAGCCTGCAAAAATGCGAGCGCTGCGGCCTTTGCCGGACCCGGACACAGGCAGTTTGGGGAGTTGGTAACCCACGGACCAGGGTGCTCTTGGTTGGAGAGGCGCCGGGAAAAAACGAGGATGAACAGGGGGAGCCTTTTGTAGGGCGCAGCGGCCAGCTTCTGGACAAGATGCTGGCAGTGGTAGATCTGGATCGAAAACGGAATATCTATATCACCAATATTGTGAAATGCCGCCCGCCAGAAAACCGGGATCCGGCGCCGGAGGAGGTAGCGGCCTGTTTAGGTTATCTGCGGGAGCAGACCCGGATCCTGGAGCCCAGGATTATCGTATGCCTGGGCAGGATCAGCGCTACACGGATCATCGACCCCGGCTTTAAGGTCACCAGGGAGCATGGACAATGGGTGGAAAAGGGTGGAATTCATATGATGGGAACCTTTCATCCGGCAGCGCTTTTGCGCAATCCCGGCAATAAACCGGCGGCGCTGGCGGATTTCTTAGGGCTGCGGGAGAAAATCCGCCAGCTATGCCCGGAAGTGTATGAGCTGTAAGGCGGCACGCCAAAAAAGAGAAGCGAAAGCGGGCGCTCAGGGTAAAAAATCCCGCGGCGGGCGTGTATGAAAAATTTTACCGAAACACTGGGATGAAAATTTTCCCACGGGTAAAATCTCTATGATGTGAAACCGGATTTCGAAGCGGTGCGATAAGGGCGGCGAATACCGTTTGATATCCCTTTCCGGGTTTCAAAGGAAAACAAAAAACAGGAAAGAAATGGAACAAAACGATTGACGGAACAGAAAACATCGCCTATTCTAGATTCAGTGGAAAACGCCTGCCGTCCCGGCAAAGGGACGATTTCATCCAGCCGGGCGGACGGTCTGGCAGCATAGCTGTGAAAAAATATCATTTTTAACGGAAAATAGGGGGACTTATCATGCGGGTAATTGATTTGATTCGAGGGGAAAAGCCTTGTTTGTCGTTTGAGGTTTTCCCGCCCAAAACAAGCGCCAATTATCAAAGCATTCAGGAAGCGACAGAAAAAATTGCGGCGCTTGGCCCTGACTTTATCAGCGTAACCTATGGCGCCGGAGGAGGAACCAGCGATTATACGGTTTCGATCTCCGCTCATTTGCAGGAAAAATACCATGTGCCCATTTTGGCACACTTAAGCTGCATCAATTCCTCGCATGAGGGAGTAAAGAAACAGCTGGACGCCATGCGTGCCGCCGGGATTGAAAACGTGCTGGCGCTGCGGGGGGACGTCGCGGCGGACAGGCCCCCGGATGGCAGCTGGTATTATCATTACGCCAGCGAGCTGATCAGGGAGATGAAAAGCTACGGCGGTTTTTGTATCGGCGGGGCATGCTACCCGGAAAGCCATCCGGAATCCAAAAATCAGGTGGAAGACATTGCGCACCTGCGCGAAAAAGTAGACGCCGGTTGTGAATTTTTGACCACCCAGATGTTTTTCGACAACAATATTTACTACAATTTCCTGTATAAGGTCCGGGAAGCGGGCATCACCGTCCCGATTGTGGCGGGGATTATGCCGGTCACCAACGTCAAGCAGATTAAGCGGATTGTGGAACTTTCGGGCACGGCGCTTCCTCAGCGGTTCCGTTATCTGCTGGACCGGTTTGGCAGCACTCCGGCCGCCATGAAGCAGGCGGGAATCATCTATGCTTCGGAGCAGATTATCGACCTGTTGGCCAACGACGTGCCGGCGATCCACGTATATTCTATGAACAACGCGTCGGTAGCCGAGCAGATTCAAAGCAATTTATCGGAGATTTTGAAATGACCGCCCCAGTGGCTCCCTTTTCCGGCGTATTGCCGCCGCTCCCCCGTAAAAACATCTTCCGCTATCTGGGGATGGGGCGCGCAGCAGAGGATCCGGCGGTGGCCGCGCTGGTGGACGAGTGCCTGCCGGATTTTCTGGATTCTGTGCATTGCCGGGGATGTTATACCCGGGTGGCGGTGCGGATCAATGGAGAAGACGTAGATTTCGTCGCGGCGCAGGTATCCAGCGCCAGCTTATCCCGCCATTTGGCGGGATGCGCAGAGGCGATCCTTTTTGCGGCGACACTGGGGCCGCAGGCAGATTTGCAGCGTCGCCGGGCGGCTGTGACATCGCCGGCCAAGGCGCTGGTGCTGGACGCTATGGGATCGGCCGCTATCGAAGCGTTTTGCGATCAGCTTTGCGAGGAATGGGCCAAAAACAATCCGGCGTTGCGGCTTCGCCCCCGTTTCAGCCCCGGTTACGGCGATTTGCCCCTGTCCTTTCAGAAGGAACTGCTGGCGCTGTTGGACAGCGGCCGTAAAGCGGGGATTACGCTGTCCAGCGCACTGTTGATGGTTCCTCAAAAATCAGTGTCCGCCATTGTGGGGATGGGCCAAACTGGATGTGCTATGGGCGTTCATAACTGTGCGGACTGCTCGAAAGAGGATTGCGCATTTCGACTATAGGAGGAAAATGCTGCCATGAACGTAATGGAATGTGTCAAAAACGGCCTGTTCTACCTGGATGGTGGGACCGGCACTTCTTTGCAGGCGATGGGCCTTGCATCCGGAGAACTGCCGGAGCTTTGGAATCTGGAGCATCCCCAGAAGGTCGTAGAGCTGGAGCGGGCTTATTTTGAGGCGGGCAGCCATGCAGTCGCTACCAACACTTTTGGCGCCAACGGCCTGAAGTTCGACGGCCGCGACGGCAGGCCTTCCCTGCATGCGGTGATCAGGGCGGCGGTACACTGTGCGAAAGAGGCGAGAGACACGGCACGGGGCGGCCAGAAAAACCGGTTTGTTGCCTTGGACATCGGCCCGTTGGGCAGAATGTTGGAGCCGTTGGGAGACCTTCCGTTCGAAGCGGCGGTGGAATTGTTTGCTGAAATTGTCCGTATCGGTACGGCGGAGGGCGCTGATTTTGTCCTGATTGAAACGATGAACGATGCGTATGAGACCAAGGCAGCTGTACTGGCGGCGAAAGAAAATACAGATTTGCCTATTTTTGTCAGCAATGTTTACGATGAAAACGCCAAGCTGATGACCGGCGCCACGCCGGAGGCGATGGCAGCGCTGCTTGAGGGTCTCCGCGTCGATGTCATGGGTATCAACTGCTCTTTGGGGCCGGATCAGATGCTGAAACTTCTACCGCGCCTGGCTGCCTGTACCAGCCTGCCGCTGCTGGTTAAGCCCAACGCAGGTATGCCGCACAGCCGGTCTGGCCGGACTGTTTATGATGTGGATGCCGCTCATTTCGCCGCTGTGATGAAGCAGGCTGCCAGGCAGGGGGCGCGGGTCATTGGCGGCTGTTGCGGCACAACGCCGGAATATATTCGGCAGATGGTTGCCGCTGCCGGCTCGGTTGAGCCTCTGCCGCTGACTCCCAAAAGAAGATCGGTCATCAGCTCTTATGCCGGAGCCGTCGAATTTGGAGCCGCACCGGTCCTGATTGGAGAAAGAATCAACCCCACCGGAAAGAAAAGATTTAAGGAAGCACTGCGCACTCATGATATCGGCTATATCCTCCATGAAGGGATTGCCCAGCAGGACCGCGGCGTACAGGTGCTGGACGTCAACGTCGGGTTGCCGGAGATTGACGAGGCGGCAATGCTGGCTGAATGCGTGCGCGAATTGCAGGCGGTGAGCAACCTGCCTCTGCAGCTGGATACGTCTGACCCGGCGGCGATGGAGCGGGCCATGCGGATTTATAATGGAAAACCAATGCTGAACTCGGTAAACGGGAAAGAAGAAAGCATGGCGGCAATTTTTCCTCTGGTGCAGAAATACGGTGGACTGGTGGTCTGTCTGACGCTGGATGAATCCGGGATTCCGGACACAGCCCAGGGGAGGCTGGCAATCGCACGGCGGATTTTGAGGCGGGCAGCGGAGTATGGCATCGGCCCGGAGGATCTGATTTTTGATCCGCTGGCCATGACGATTTCATCGGATAATCTGGCGGCGCAGGTAACGCTGGACACGGTGAGCCTGTTAAAAAAAGAGCTTGGGGTTCATTGTTCTTTGGGAGTCTCCAACGTATCCTTCGGCCTGCCCAACCGGGAGTTTGTCACAGCATCCTTTTTTATGCTGGCGCTGGCCCGTGGGCTGGATGCGGCGATCCTAAACCCTTTTTCGGCAGAGATGCAAAAGGCGTATCGGTGCTACATGGCCTTGTCGGGACAGGATCCCAACTGTCAGGAGTATATCGGTTTTGCTCAAAGCGTAGCGGTGCAGGTGAGTGCCGCTGCTCCGGAACAAAACACCGCTTCTCAGCAGATGCAGGGTCTTTCCGGCGCAATCGTGCATGGCCTGCGGGAGCAGGCGGCCATCAGCGCGCGGGAAGCGCTGCAGTCGGAGGATGGGTTGCGGGTTATCAATGAGCAGATCATCCCGGCGCTGGACGCGGTAGGCCAGGGCTTTGAACAGAAAACGATTTTTCTGCCCCAGCTGCTTATGAGCGCAGAGGCGGCAAAAGCGGCTTTTGACGAAGTGCGCAAGACGATGCCCGCCGCGTCGTCCGAAGGCCCGGCCGTGATCCTCGCCACAGTGAAGGGGGATATTCACGATATCGGCAAGAATATCGTGAAGGTATTGCTGGAAAACTATGGATACCGGGTGATCGACCTGGGCCGGGACGTACCGCCGGAAAAAGTGCTGGAAACTGCTTTGGAAAACGATATCCGTCTGGTGGGCCTTTCCGCTTTGATGACGACGACCGTCCCGGCTATGGAACAGACGGCGCGGCTTTTGCGCGCGAAAAAGCCGGACTGTAGGGTAGTGGTAGGCGGCGCGGTGCTGACGCAGGAATATGCGGACCAGATTGGCGCGGATCATTACGCAAAAAACGCGATGGAGACGGTGCGGTATGCGCAGCAGGTTCTGGGCAAAGCGGAAAAGGAATAGCCTTGGCTTTACAGCGCATGATTTGATTTATTTGGTTTGGATAGAATAGAAACAAAAAAACGGGTGCTTTAGGCACCCGTTTTTTATCGGGAACGATGCGGTGCCTGAACGGCAATACGTTTTGATATGATCTGATAAGAAAGGAGATGGAGCATAAAAATCTTTCTTTTGTGCATACTGCTGTTGGCATGCCGACATAGATAAAATCGATCGATAGGCCGGATGGGACCGTTCCCGCCTGTGAGGTATATACTGAATCAGTATCAAAAAAAGGAGAGATGAGGATGGAATGGACTTTGGATCAATTACCGCTGAGACAGGAAGCGGTGGTTCTACAGATAGAAGAAGGCGGCCAGTTCGGACGCAGAATGAAGGAAATGGGAATCACTGAGGGGGTGCATATTTGCCGTAAGCGCCAGGCGCCTTTGGGCGATCCCTCGGTCTACATGGTACGGGGCAGCGCTTTGGCAATCCGCAATACAGATGCGGCGCATATCCTTGTCCGCCCGGTGCATATATCTGTTACGGGAGACTTTACAAACCGCCGCGGGAACCGCTGAATTTTCGCCTTCCCAAAGCTGCCAAACGGCAAAGCCGGAAAGCGGCGGCGAAAGGAGGACAAAATATGCCGAATCGCACAATCGGTCTGGCCGGGAACCCCAACTGCGGCAAGACTACCCTGTTCAACCGGTTGACCGGTGCCCGGCAGGTAACAGGAAACTGGCCTGGAGTGACGGTAGAACGGAAGGAAGGACAGGTAAAGGGCAGGCCGTGGACTCTAGTAGACCTGCCGGGGATTTACTCCTTGGCGTCCTATTCTCCGGAAGAAAAGGCGGCCGCCTCTTTTTTGGAGGATACGCCGCCGGATCTGGTACTGAATATTGTTGACGCCACTGCTTTGGAACGCAACCTCTATCTGACTTTACAGCTGCTGGAAAAAAATCTGCCGATGGTGGTGGCGATAAATTTGTGCGACCAGCTGGCCAAAAACGGAGGAAGCGTGGATTGCAAAACGCTGTCCCGGCGATTAGGCGTGCCGGTGGTTCCCATATCGGCGCGCAGCGGGGAAAACATTGGAAAACTGTTAAAGGCGATGGAGAAGGTGGACAAACGGGCAAATGCCGGCTCATCCGCATTTTTTACGCTGGACGACGGACAGACGCAACGGGAGCGGTATGAAATGATCCGGCTGCTGTTGGATGGTGCTTACTATAGTGGCGGGACCTCCGCCGACAGGATGACTGAACGGCTGGACGATATCCTGACCAATAAATATCTGGCGATCCCCATTTTCCTGCTGGTTATGCTTTTCATGTTCTCCGCCATTTTTGGTCCCCCCGGTATGGCGATGAAAGCAGCGGCGGAACAAGGGGTGCAGGCGGTATCCGATTGGCTGGGGGCACTGTTGAACCGGGCCGGCGCGTCCTGGTGGGCGAGGGAGATGGTGGTGGACGGCATCTGGGCGGGCGTTGGCGGTATGCTGACTTTTTTGCCCCAGATGGCACTTTTATTTCTGTTCCTCTCTCTGTTGGAGGACAGCGGGTACATGGCCCGAGGCGCATTTATTATGGACCGGCTGTTAAAGAAAGCGGGGCTTTCTGGGAAAGCGTTTATCCCATTGGTGATGGGGTTTGGATGTACGACTCCCGCCGCTTTGGCAGCCCGCACGCTGGAACGGGAGAGGGAACGGCGGCTGGCAGTGCGGATGCTGCCGTTTTTCTCCTGCGGCGCGAAGCTGCCGGTTTATATCCTTTTTGCGTCTGCCTTTTTTCCAGAGAGCCGGGGCTTTTTGGTTTTCGGTCTGTACATATTTGGGGTTGCGCTGGGCGTTTTGTGGATCCGCCTGACTGGCGGCGCTGCCTCTAAATCCCAGGATGCCCCGTTTTTGATGGAATTGCCGCCTTATCGCCTGCCAACGCTTAGGGGAACTCTGCGCCATCTCTGGGACAAGTGCAGGGGCTTTGTGGCAAAAGCAGGTACGGTCATCGTATCTTTAAGCGCATTGATCTGGCTGACGCAGCATTTGACCTTTTCTCTGGATTGGACCAACCAGGCCAGCATCAGCATATTCGGCACGATTGGCGAATGGCTGGCTCCACTGTTCCGGCCGCTGGGCTTTGGCAGCTGGCAGGCGGCGGTTTCGCTGCTGGCGGGGATCGTCGCCAAGGAAGCGGTGGTCAGTTCGATGGCGGCGCTGTATGCATACGGCAACGCGGCCGGGCTGACTGCCGCGTTGCAACAGGCGTTTACTCCGGCATCGGCCTTGTCCTTTCTGGTATTCGTATTGCTGTATATGCCTTGTGTAGCGGCATTCGCCACCATCCGGCGGGAGCTGGGCGGATGGCGCGCGGGGCTTGCGGCGATGGCGGGTCAAACGGCTGCAGCATATGTCGCTGCTTTTTTCGTTTACCGGATAGCATTGCTTTTTTGGCCCATATAAGCCGGAGCAGGCTCTTTTTGCCGGAATTCACAAAAGAAGCTGGAAAAAGCGTGGATTTTTTCTGATTGTGTAAAGAAAAAATCCTTGACTCCACCGGCTTTTTTTTGTATAATAGCCGATGTAAGTTGTAAAGCGTTATCCTTTACACAATTCCGCCGAAAAGAAGCAAGGGAGAGATTGAGATGAAAAATCTGGATATTTCAGTGCTGCTTGACTTCTATGGCGATATGCTTACCGAAAAGCAGCGGGAGGTCATCGGTTTTTATTACAATGAGGATCTGTCCCTGTCAGAAATTGGCGAATTTGAGGGGATCACCCGCCAGGGCGTGCGGGATTCCATTAAGCGCGGCGAGGCTGTGCTTTTGGAAATGGAGGAGCGGCTGGGCCTGGCAAAACGCTTTCGGAAAATGCAGGACAGCATTGAACGGATTGTCCAGTGCGCCCAGGATATCCATTTTTACAACAGCGAATACGGATATTCCAAAAAAATCGAGGAAAAGGCGGACGAGATTATCCGCCTGGCAAAAGAACTGGATGAATAGAGGTTGACCAATGGCATTTGAAGGATTGTCCGACAAATTATCAGCGGCTTTTAAAAAGCTGCGCTCCAAAGGGAAATTGACCGAGGCTGATGTAAAAGAGGCCATGCGGGAAGTTCGTCTCGCCCTGCTGGAGGCGGACGTCAACTATAAGGTGGCAAAGGATTTCATCGCCGCCGTTACCGAAAAGGCCATCGGCTCCCAGGTGCTGGAGAGCCTGACCCCGGCTCAGCATGTCATCAAGATCGTCAACGAGGAACTGACCTCGCTGATGGGTTCTGAACAGGCCCGTATCAATATTTCCTCCAAGATCCCTACCATCATCATGATGTGTGGCCTGCAGGGTTCCGGTAAAACCACCCATTCGGGCAAGCTGGCACTCCACTTTAAAAAACAGGGAAAGCGGCCGCTGCTGGTCGCCTGTGATATCTACCGGCCTGCGGCCATCGAACAACTAAAGGTGGTTGGCGGCAGGGTGGATGTGCCGGTATTTGAGATGGGACAGGCCGATCCGGTGGAAATCGCCCGCAAAGCGGTGGCCTATGCAAAGGACTATGGCCGGGATATTGTGATTTTGGATACAGCGGGCCGACTGCACATCGATGAAGAACTGATGGCAGAGCTGCAGCGGATCAAGGCGGAGGTAAAACCGGACGAGATATTGCTGGTACTGGACGCTATGACCGGCCAGGATGCGGTCAATGTGGCCAAGTCTTTTGACGATACGCTGGGGATTGACGGCACGATTTTGACTAAACTGGACGGCGATACCCGCGGCGGCGCGGCGCTGTCTATCCGGGCGGTGACCGGCAAGCCCATCAAATTTGTGGGCATGGGCGAAAAGCTGGAAGATCTGGAGCCGTTTTTCCCGGATCGGATGGCCTCTCGCATTCTGGGCATGGGCGATGTGTTGACCCTGATCGATAAGGCGCAGGAGCAGTTTGATGAAAAGCAGGCGGCCAAAACGGCACAGCGCTTAAAAGAAAATAAATTCGACCTCAATGACCTTCTGGATCAAATGCATCAGTTAAAGAAAATGGGGCCTCTGCAGCAGGTCATGTCCATGCTGCCGGGCCAAAAGGTTCAGCTTAAGGATGAAGACGCCGAGAAGGGCGAGGCGGAACTGCGGAAGATGGAGGCAATCATCACCTCCATGACCCAAAAGGAGCGGGAAAAACCGTCGCTTATCAATCCGTCCCGCAAGCGGCGCATCGCTGCCGGCAGCGGCACCAGGGTCGAGGACGTCAACCGGGTGCTGCGCCAGTACGAACAGATGCAGAAAATGCTCAAGCAGTTTTCCAATCCGGGAAAAATGAGCAAAAAGCTGCGCCGCATGGGCGGAATGCCAGGTATGGGCGGAATGCCCGGCGCCGGCGGCTTCCCTTTTATGTAATTTTGGTATCAACCGGCTGACCGGTCAGTATACACAATCAAATTTATGGAGGTGACAGACATGGCTGTTAAAATAAGACTTCGCAGAATGGGCGCGAAAAAAGCTCCTTTCTATCGTATCGTCGTGGCTGATTCCAGATATCCCAGAGACGGCAGGTTTATTGAAGAAGTCGGCTATTATGATCCGACCAAGGAACCTTCCGTCATCAAGGTCGATGAGGAAAAAGCGAAAAAATGGATTTCCACCGGCGCGCAACCTACCGATACCGTGAAATCCCTGCTGAAAATCGCCGGCGTGCTCTAATCGGTGAAAGGGGATACGTTATGGAAGAACTGTTAGTGACAATTGCAAAAGGCCTTGTGGAAGACAAGGATGCAGTTTCTGTAACCGCTGACGCTCCCGATGAAGAGGGTATGGTCGTATACCATCTGCATGTGGGACCTGACGATATGGGCAGAGTCATCGGCAAACAGGGCCGGATCGCCAAGTCTATCCGCTCTGTGATGAAAGCTGCCGCTACCCGCCAGGGAACCAAAATAGCGGTAGAGATCGATTAGTATTTGCTTACAAAGGCCGAAAGGGACTGTAATAAAAGGGCAGGCGGGCGTGATCCGGATATCCTTTTGTTGCAGTCTCGTTTTGTTTCGGCGCGCTTTAAGGAGAGTATCCTATGAAAAAGAAGTTTCTGGAGATCGGAAAAATCGTAACAACCCATGGCGTAATGGGCGAGGTAAAAGTCTATCCCTGGTGCGATACGCCGGCTTTTCTCACCGGCTTTTCCACTCTCTATTTTCATAAAGGCAAGGATCCGGTTTCGGTGCAGCAGGCGCGGGTTCACAAAAATATGGTGCTGTTAAAGTTGCAGGGGATTGACACGGTGGAGGCGGCCCGGGCGCTGCGCAATCAGATTTTATACGCCGACCGGGCGGATATGCCGCTGGAAGAGGGAGAGTATTTTATCCAGGATTTAATTGGCCTCACCGTGGTAGATGCAGATACCGGGGAAGAATACGGAACGCTTAGCGATGTTTCTCAAACCGGGGCGAACGACGTATATCATATCTCCAAGCCCGGCAAATCGGAAAAGCTGATCCCGGCCATCCGGGACGTGGTGGTTGAGACTGATTTGGACGGCGGCATCATGCGGATCCGGCCGCTGAAAGGACTGTTTGACGATGCGGATTGACATTGCCACTCTGTTCCCTGAAATGTGCGAGGCAGTGCTGTGCGAAAGCATCATCGGCCGCGCCCGGGAAGCAGGGCTGCTGGAAGTCTATTGCCATAATATCCGGGATTACACCCAGGACAAGCACCGTCGGGTGGATGATACCCCATACGGCGGCGGCATGGGAATGGTCATGCAGGCGGATCCCATTTTCCGCTGCTATGAGGCAGTTTGTGCCCAGTTGCCCCAAAAGCCCCATGTGATCTACCTGTCGCCGCAGGGAAAGGTTCTGACCCAGCAGATGGCGGTAGAATATTCCCGGCAGCAATACCTGTTTTTGCTTTGCGGCCACTACGAGGGAGTGGACGAGCGGGTGCTGGAGGAGATCGTGGACGAGGAGCTTTCCATCGGCGATTATGTACTCACCGGCGGGGAGCTGCCCGCGCTGGTGTTTGTGGATACCGTGGGGCGGCTGTGTGAGGGAGTGCTGGCAGACGAAAGCTGCTTTACGGAGGAAAGCCATTTCAACGGCCTTTTGGAGTACCCGCAGTATTCCCGGCCGGCGGTCTGGCACGGAAAAGAGGTGCCGGCGGTTCTGCTCAGCGGGCATCACGCCAACATCTGCCGTTGGCGGCGGGAGCAGTCGCTGTTGCGCACCCGGGACAAACGGCCGGACCTGTTGGAGAAGGCTGTGCTGGACGCTGGTGATCTCGCTTTTTTGGATGGGGAAAAACGGATAAAATAATGATCTTGAACGCCCTCTTTTTAGGGGGGACTTGACAAAGCATGGTACAATAAAAGTGGTTGGAATGCTGTATCCTGAATAAGGAGATGCTTATGAAAAAGATCATTGGGATTTATTTACTGCTGCAGGCGGTGATGAAGGGTGTTTGTCTCTTCTTGAGCTTGCGCAGTGACGAATCGTTCCTGCCGGTCATTGTGCTGATCACCTGTGTGGTGCTGATCGCAGGAGCATTGTATGTGGCCGCTATGACCTTTACGGAGAAAGCGCGGCTGCGTCAGATTTCCCGGTTCTTTGTTCTGGAAATCGCTTTAACCGTGTTCAACATTGTGTTTATGTTCTTCCGGCCGGTGGAAATGCTTCCGACTGACAGCTGGGTCACAGGCAATCTGTTTGACGTTTTGGTGGCAGGGGTGATTTTGGTTTATCTCACCCGCCAAAAATATTATATCCGTGCGAAATATGTTTCGAATGCTACGCAGCCGGATAAAAGAGAGACGATCCCTGCTGGGCACAAGGCCCGGCCAACCGTGTAAACTTAGATACGATTCCAACGCCGAGGGCTTTTTTCTTCACAGGAAAAGCCCTCACTTTTTTTGCATGGAAAGCATAAGATGCATTATCTTACATTGGGCAGGTGGGAAAATGCGGATTTTGCTGTTTTTGGAAATTTGTTTGATTGCCATGGGAGTCTGGTCACTGGTCATGATGTTGTACCGGTTGTTTCTAATGCCGGCAAAAGAAGATTTTGCACCGCTGGTTTTGCCAGTGGGGGCGGAGGCCGATTCGGTAGAGGGCCGGCTGCGCTGGGCATATTGGCAGACCCGTTCCGGGGGAAAATACGGTTTTTTGTACATCCTGGACTGCGGCATGAGCGACGAAACGGCCCAAATCTGCCGCCGGTTCGCCCGGGAATACGGCAATATCGAGATCGGCAGCCTTGCGCAGCTGGAACAGCGTCTGACCGGAGGCGGGGATTTACAACCGTAAATAAAGTGTAGTATACTGGATAAAAAGGCATACGGGCGGTTTTCCCGCCATTTTTGAGGGACTTATGGAAGTACAGGAATACCATCGCCTAACCGGTACGGTGGAGCATATCGTTTATCAAAAGGAAGAAAATGGATTTACCGTGCTGGAACTGGCGAGCGCAGGCGAATTGGTCACCGTTGTGGGCGAAATGCCCGGTGTTGCTGAAGGAGAGGAGCTGGTCCTCACTGGGAACTATGTGGCCCATCCTACCTTTGGCAGCCAGTTTCGGGTGTCAGTCTATGAACGGCAGCTGCCTGCTTCGGCAGGGGCAATCTACAAATATCTGGCCGCAGGCGCGATCAAGGGGATCGGGCCTGCTTTGGCGCGCCGCATTGTAGACCGGTTCGGAGAAAATACGCTGGATGTGATGGAAAAAGACCCCGGTCAGCTTTGCCAGGTCAAGGGGGTATCCCAGCGCAAAGCCGAGGAGATTGCCCAGGAGTTCAAGCGGATTTTCGGTGTCCGGACAGTAATGCTGTTTCTGGCGAAATATCAGATCCATTCCTCCATCTGCGTGCGGGTCTGGAAAAAATGGGCGGCCGGGGCGATAGACGTGATCCGGGAAAACCCTTATGTGCTGTGCCGGACGGACATCGGCCTGGATTTTGACCAGGCCGACGGGATCGCCCGCTCGATGGAAATCACGCCGGATGATCCGCGCCGCATTGCGGCGGGGCTCCGGTTTGTACTCAGCCACAACCTGGGCAATGGTCATACCTGTCTGCCGGCTGAAACGCTTATCCAGGTGGCAGGAACGCTGCTGGAAGCGGATCGGGCAGCGCTGGAACTGGGGCTGGAGGCACTGGTGCAGGAAAACGAGCTGATCGTCTGCGCCTGCGGCGGACGGGATTTCGTATTCCTGCCGGAACTGTATGCGGCGGAAACCTATATCGCCGGGCGGATGGCCCTGATCCTTTCCTCCTACCCGGATTTGGGACAGTCTTATGACCGGCAGATCGATGCGCTGCAGGAACAGCTGGGTATTACGTATGAATCCCGCCAGCGAAGGGCCATTACCATGGCGCTCAATAACGGGGTGTTTATCCTAACCGGCGGCCCCGGCACCGGTAAGACCACCATTATCAACGCCATTATTGAGCTGTTTGAGCAGCGGGGAGAGAAGGTCATGCTGGCAGCACCCACCGGTCGGGCGGCCAAACGGATGAGCGAATTGACCGGCCGTCAGTCCAAAACCATCCATCGGCTGCTGGAGGTGGATTTCCGGGACGGCGCCGGAACCGTGTTTAAGCGCGACGAACGCAACACCCTGCCCGCTGATGTAATCGTAGTGGATGAGATGTCCATGGTGGATACATTGCTGTTCCAGAGCCTTTTGCGGGCCATGAAGCTGGGCTGCCGCCTGGTGATGGTAGGGGATATCGACCAGTTGCCGTCTGTAGGGCCTGGTAACGTGCTCAAGGATTTGATTGAGGCAGACGTCATCCCCACCGTGCATTTACAGGAGATTTTCCGGCAGGCGGCGCAGAGTCTGATCGTTACCAACGCCCATGCCATTGTGCGAGGGGAGCAGCCGGATCTTTCCTGCCGGGATAAAGATTTCTTTTATCTGGCGGGCGGCAGTTACCAGGCGGTGACGGAAACGCTTTTGGATATGGTGCAGCGCAGGCTGCCCCGGCAGTACGGATTTTCTCCCATGACCGATATTCAGGTGCTCTGTCCCAGCCGGATGGGGCAGCTGGGGACGATGGAACTCAACCGCCGGTTACAGGAGAGGCTGAACCCTCCTTCGCCGGACAAGCCGGAAGTAAAAGTTTTTGCCAACCTGTTCCGTTTGGGGGATAAGGTCATGCAAATTAAAAATAATTATGATATTATATGGAAAAAGGACGATGAAGAAAACGGCGTAGGCGTGTTTAACGGGGATATCGGAGAGATCATCTTCATCGATAAAAGCATTGGGCGGGTCAAAATCCGCTACGACGACCGGGTGGCAGACTATTCGGTGGATATGATGTCCGAGCTGGAGCTGGCCTACGCGGTAACGGTGCACAAAAGCCAGGGCAGCGAGTTTCCTTGCGTGATTCTTTCGCTGGATTCTCCTAACCGGAAACTGTACTACCGAAATCTTTTGTATACGGCGGTGACCCGTGCCAAGCAGCTTTTGCTGATTATGGGAAACCCGCGAGCGGTACCGGCTATGGTGGAAAACAACCGGAAAACGCTCCGGTATACCAATCTGGCCGGCTTTTTGTCCGAGCAGGCCCAGGCGTGAAGAAAGGATGATCCGGCGTGAGAGAAAATCATTTTTCTCTGGGCGGTTTTTTGATGAACCTCGTGTTTCCGCCCCGGTGCCAGAACTGTGGGAAGCTCTCTGGTACGGACTTGTTATGCGAAGCGTGTGCTGCCGGTCTGCATAAGGTGGGAGAAAATCCTTGCCGATTCTGCGGAAGGGATGCAGATCGCTGCCGGTGTGATTACGGAAGAAATCTTTTGTTTGAGCAGAATGTCAGTGCCTATTATTATGAGCAGACCGGCCGTGCACTTTTGCAGAAATTTAAATTTCAGGGGGACAAGGCTTGTTATGATAACATTCTGGCTCCCGGGTTTCTAAAACGAGTGAGAGGCGTTTTTAGCGGGATCCCTTTTGATTATATCGTCCCGGTTCCCATGTACGAACGGGAAAAAGGCCGGTTTGACCAAACGCTGTATTTGGCCCGGTCCCTGTCACAAAAAATGGGGATTGCGTGCCGGACGGATTTGCTGCGAAAAGTTCAAAAAACACCGCCGCAGCATTTGCAAAAAGCAAAGGATCGGGGCGAAAATGTAAAAGAAGCATTTTTAGCCTGTAAGAAAAACGAGCTGCAGGGAGTTTGCATTTTGTTGGTGGATGACGTGGCCACTACTTTTTCGACACTGAACGCCTGTACTGCTGCACTGAAAGCCGCCGGTGCGGACCGGATTTTATCCGCTTGTCTGATGACAACGGCAGGAAGAACCAAAAACCAGGGGGATGCAAAATGAGCGAAATGATTACCGACATCGGCATTGATTTGGGAACGGCAACCGTTATCATTTATGTAAAAGGGAAAGGGATTGTACTAAAAGAACCGTCGGTGGTAGCGTACGATACCCGTTCCGGCAAAGTGCTGTGCGTGGGGCAGGAGGCATACACCATGATCGGCCGCACGCCCGACCGCATCCGCGCGGTCAAGCCGCTGGACCAGGGAGTTATCTCTGACAATGAGCTGTGCGAGAAAATGTTGCAGCACTTTTTGAAAAAAGTCTACCAGAACGCGCTGTTAAAGCCACGGGTGGCGCTGTGCGTCCCTTCCGCCATTACCGATGTGGAATCCCGAGCAGTGGTGGAAGCGGCGGTAAAGGCGGGCGCCCGCAAGGTTTATCTTATTGAAGAGCCGGTGGCGGCAGCCATTGGTGCGAAAATCGACATTTCCAAGCCGTCGGGGCATCTGGTGCTGGACATCGGCGGCGGTACGGCGGATATTGCGGTACTGTCCTTAAATGGAATTGTGCAGAAAGAGTCCATTAAGTTGGGCGGTGATAAATTTGACCAGGCGGTGGTGCGCTATCTGCGGGAACGCTATGGCCTTTTGATTGGCGAAAAAATGGCGGAGATGGTGAAGCGGGAGATTGGCACGGTCGGGCGGGAACCGGGAAATGAAGTGTTTGATGTGAAAGGGCGTAACCTGACCACTGGCCTGCCTGAAAAACGGTCAATCAGCGCGGCGGAGCTGCGGCCGTGCCTTTTGGAGATCGCCCAGCAGATTGTCAGTGCGATGCAGTCGGTTCTAGAGCGGACACCGCCGGAGCTGGTTGGCGATATTTTCACGTCGGGCGCGGTGATGACCGGCGGCGGTTCGCTGCTGCGCGGCTTGGATGAGCTGATCGAGGAAAAGCTGCATATCAAAGCAGAAGTAGCGGAATCAGCGGAAGAATGCGTTGCCATTGGCACCGGCTGCTGCTTTGATTTTATTGATGAATTGTCGGAAGACGTCATCCGCTATGGTTCCGGCCGGTAAGAGCAGGAAAATATTTTTAGACCTTGCCCGGCAAGAGGTTTTCCGCTATAATAAAACCGGTTGAAAAGTTTTATGATTTTTATTTCCGTTTAGAAATTCCAGAGGTGACGAATTTGAAACATATGAGAACATGGGCCGGCCTGCTGCTGGCGATGGCGATGCTGTTTTTATCTGCCTGTGGCGATGCGGCGGAATCCTCCTCTGCCGATGCCCAGGACGGCGAAACGGGCGCATCCGCCCTTTTGCAGTTTGAACTGCCGGAAGAAGGCGACGAGATTGTTGTCATCAATACCAGCATGGGAACGCTGAAAGTGATGCTTTTCCCGGAGATTGCCCCGAAAGCAGTGGAGAATTTTGTGACCCACGCGAAAGAAGGGTATTATAACGGGCTGAAATTTTACAAGATCCAGAAGGATAAATGTTTGTATACCGGCGACCCCAAAGGGGATGGAACTGGTGGAGAGAGCGTTTTTAAGGATGAGGACGGCCGTGTTCAGCCGTTTGAGGATGAGTATTCCATGGATTTGTGGCATTTTAACGGGGCGCTTTCCATGGTGAACGACGGCGCCGAGGATAATAATGGCAGCCGGTTCTGTTTTGTGCAGTCTTCCAGCGTCAGCGCGGATATGCTGTTGCAGATGAAAAATATTGGTTTTCCCAGCAATGTCATCCTGAAATATGCTGGTGTCGGCGGCGCCCCCTGGCTGGATACTAAGCAGGTCGTGTTCGCTCAGGTATATGAGGGGTTGGAAGTATTGGACGCCATCGCGGCGGTGGAAGTGGATGAAAACGGCGTGCCAAAGGAAAATGTGATTATTAACTCCATGACGGTGGAAATATATCAAGGGTAGATTTGTTTGGAATGAGAAAGCAGGTGTTTGGAAAAAGCGGCGCTCTTTGCCGTGCTTTTCTTGGGGCATCTGCTTTTTTGCCTGTTCAAGATCAAGAAATCCGGTAAGGGATAAGCGGGAAGAAAGGAGAAGGGCAATGAAACGAATTTTTTTGATTGTACTGGACAGTTTCGGCATCGGCGGCGCGCCGGACGCGGCAGATTTCGGCGATGAGGGGAGCAATACCCTGCGGGCGGTGATGCAGTCGCAGAGATTTTTGGCGCCGCAGCTAAAAAAGCTGGGCCTTTTTGCAATCGAGGGAACACCTGGACCGAAAGGAGAAGCGGCTGCCGGCGCGTTTGGCCGGCTGACCGAAGCGTCCCGTGGAAAAGATACGACCATCGGCCATTGGGAGATTGCGGGCATCCACTCCACAAAGCCTCTGCCGGTCTATCCCGATGGATTTCCTCCGGAAGTAATCAACGCTTTCCAGCAGGCGGTGGGCCGGGGTGTGCTGTGCAATAAACCCTATTCCGGCACGCAGGTTATCGCCGACTATGGCGAGGAACACCTGCGCACTGGAAAACTGATCGTCTACACCTCTGCAGACAGCGTATTTCAGATTGCGGCGCATGAAGAACTGGTGCCGCCAGAACAACTGTATGAATACTGCCGGGCGGCGCGGAGGATCCTGACCGGGAAAAACGGGGTGGGACGGGTCATTGCCCGGCCATTTGTAGGCAAAGCGCCCCATTTTACCAGAACGGCGAACCGCCACGATTTTTCTTTGCCGCCTCCCGGGCTCACGATGCTGGATGTTTTGCAGCAGGCGGGGATGGATGTTATTGGCATAGGGAAGATTGGAGATATCTTTGCGGGACGGGGCCTTACTGAAAGCCTGCCGACCAGGGGCAATGCTGACGGGATGGAGAAGACCCAGCAGTTGCTGGAACGGGATTTTAATGGGCTTGCTTTTGTGAATCTGGTGGATTTTGACATGTTGTATGGGCATCGAAACGACATAGACGGATACGCGGCGGCATTGAGTGAATTCGACCGGTGGCTGAGCGGCTTTTTGCCAAAGCTGGGCGAAGAAGATGTGCTGATGATCACTGCCGACCACGGGTGCGATCCTTCGACTCCCAGCACGGACCATTCCCGGGAAAGGGTGCCGTTTTTAGCCTATGGCCGGCAGATCCTGCCCAATGTGGATCTGGGTACTCGAAACTGCTTTGGGGACGTGGGTGCTACGGTGCTGGATGCGTTTGGCCTAAACAAAGGGCAGCTTTTTGGGATGAGCTTTTGGCGTCAGATCGTGAAATAGGAGGATAGCTTATGGATTGGAGCGGATTGATTGAAAAGGCGCTGGAAGGGATGGAGAGAGCATACGCCCCTTATTCCGGATTTCGGGTCGGAGCGGCGCTTTTAGGGGAAAATGGTGTTGTTTACACCGGCTGCAATGTGGAATCTTGCGCATATACCCCCACCATCTGCGCGGAACGCACTGCTTTGGTCAAGGCGGTCAGCGAGGGAGAGCGGGCGTTTTCTGCGCTGGCGGTGGTTTCCTCCGCCGGCGCAGATGCGGATTATACTTCGCCCTGCGGGGTCTGCCGGCAGATGCTGTTTGAGTTTTGCAAAGAGGATATGCCGGTGATTTTGGCAAAATCGAAAGAAGATTATCAAACGACCACATTGGGTCAGCTGTTTCCCATGGGATTTGGTCCCGATAAGCTGGGAAAGGAGAAGCCGGTATGCGGATGATTGACTTGATCGAGCGAAAAAAACGAGGCGGCGCATTAAGTGAAAAGGAGATCCGATATTTTATCAAAGGCTTTACCAGCGGCGAAATCCCGGATTATCAGGCGGCGGCTTTGCTGATGGCAATTTGCTTTATGGGAATGACAGATCAGGAAATCGCCTGGATGACCGACGCTATGGCCTGTTCCGGCGACCGGGTGGATCTTTCTTCCATTCCTGGCATCAAGGTGGATAAACACAGCACCGGCGGCATCGGCGATAAAACGACCTTGATATTGGCGCCGCTGGTGGCGGCCTGTGGCGTGCCGGTAGCAAAAATGAGCGGCCGGGGATTGGGATATACCGGCGGGACGGTGGATAAGCTAGAGGCGATCCCGGGCTTTTGCACGGAGATGGACCAGGAGGCTTTTTTGGAGACGGTAAAAAAAATCGGAGTCTGTGTGGTCGGTCAGTCGGGCAATCTGGCTCCGGCAGACAAAAAGCTCTACGCGTTACGGGATGTCACCGCTACAGTAGATTCCATCCCGCTCATTGCCGCATCGGTTATGAGCAAGAAAATTGCTGCCGGCGCAGATGCCATCGTGCTGGATGTAAAATGTGGCAGCGGCGCATTCATGAAAACAGCGCAGGATGCTTCCCACCTGGCCCGAGAGATGGTTGCGATTGGCCGGGCCTGCGGGCGGCGCATGGCTGCGGTGATCACCAATATGGACGTTCCGCTGGGGCATTGTATCGGCAATGGGCTGGAGGTAGCAGAGGCCATCGCTGTTTTAAAGGGAGAGGGCCCTGATGATTTGCGGGAAGTCTGTTTGGCTTTGGCTTCACAGATGCTGTCGCTGGCACGGAAAGGAAGCCCGGAGGATTGCCGCACGATGGCAAAAAAGGCGCTGGACAGCGGGGCTGCTCTGGAAAAGTTCCGGCAGATGTGCATTGCGCAGAAAGGGGATCATACGATCCTGGAGCGGCCGCAGTCACTGTATGAAAAGGCGGCTGTGTATGAACTGGCCGCCCCGCAGGACGGCTGGATCCGGCAGATGGATGCAGAGGCTTGCGGCCGGGCTTCCATGCTGCTGGGGGCAGGCCGTGAGACGAAGGATAGCGCCATCGATCCTGCTGCGGGGATTGTTCTGTGCCGGAAAACCGGCGAAGCCGTCCGGAAAGGGGAAGTGTTGGCCCGGCTTTACACCAACCATCCGGATCGCCTGGAACAGGCACGCCGGATTTTGTTGGAAAGCTATGCGTTCGCAGCGGAGAAGCCAGATGACATTCCCCTGATTTATGATGTGATCCTGGAAAAATAATCGCTTTTTCTACTGTCAATCTGGACTTTTTGAGCGGCTGGGTTTACAATAAATGGAGAAACTGCGGCGGCGCCGCAGCAAGAGATGCCGAAAGGATGACCGATATGAAAAAAATCACGGCTGATTACCATTTGCACAGCGATGTTTCACCGGATTGCAAAACGCCGATGGAGGAAAGCTGCGTTGCAGCAATCCAAAAGGGATTAACCGAACTTGCTTTTACCGATCATATGGAAATGTTCAGCAATCATTTTAAGCGTTATCCGCTTTCCTGCATGCGGCAGTATTTTGATAATCTGGCTGTCTGCCGGGAAAAGTTCGCTGGAAAACTGACCTTGAAAGCGGGCGTAGAAATGGGGCAGGGGCAGTTGGACCGGGAGTGGGAAAAAACGATTATTGACCTGTTCCCCTTCGATTTTATCATTGGATCGGTACATAAAATGGATAATGTAGATATGGGAAAAATGGCCTTTGCCAGCGAGGCGGAGACAGAGCATATCATCCAGCAGAATCTGGAATACCTGTGGGAACTGGTGGATACCTGCGATTTTGATTCGCTGGGTCACGTAGATTTGGTAAAGCGCTACGCCGCTAACCACGGGATCCGAGTGGATCTGGCGGAATATCAGGATCAGCTGATGCCGATTCTGCGCCGATTGGCCGAGCGGGGCAAGGCGCTGGAGATCAATACCTCCGGGATCCGCCAGTCCCCCAAGGAGGCGCTGCCATCGGTGAAAATTTTAAAGATGTTCAAAGAAGCCGGCGGACGCTATCTGACGGTGGGGTCCGATGCGCATTTATCCAAGGATGTGGGAGCGGATTTTGACACGGCGCGGCAGATGGCGCTGGAAGCCGGATTCCGCCATATCGCGCTGTATGAGCAGCGAAAACCAATTTTGGTCTCGATTGAGGATTAGCCGAAAGGAGAACGATTTATGTACCGCTATGAGGAAAAGCTAAGGCGTTTTTTAAAAGAACATCGCCAGGAACTGGTGGATCTGATGATTACCATTTGCCAGATTCCGGCCCCTTCCAACCATGAGGAAAAACGGGCTGCTTTCTGCAAAGAGTGGCTGGAAAAGCAGGGCGCCAAAAATGTGACCATCGATAAGGCGCTTAATGTCGTCTATCCGATAAACTGCGAGGGTTCCGACGAAATCGTGGCGGTGATGGCCCATTCGGATACGGTATTCCCGGATATGGAGCCAATGCCTTTGCGGATTGAAGACGGAAAGATTTTTTCTCCCGGTATCGGTGATGATACCGCCAATGTGGCGATTATGCTGATGATCGTGAAATTTATCCTGGAAAACCGGTTAATCCCAAAAGGCGCTGTGATGTTTGTGGTCGACGCTGGCGAGGAAGGCCTTGGAAACCTGAAAGGCTGCCGGCAGATTATGGAAGATTACGCGGGACGGATCAAAGAGGTGCTGGCGCTGGACGGTACTTTTACCTCGATGGTTACCGGCGCGGTGGGATCTATGCGCTATCGGGTGGAAATACTCACGGAAGGCGGCCACTCCTACGGCCATTTCGGTAACCGAAACGCCATCCACCTGCTGGCGTCCATGATCGACACGCTGTATAACATGAAAGTGCCGCAAGGAGGGCGCACAACCTATAATGTGGGAACCATCGAAGGCGGCACATCGGTGAACGCCATTGCGCAGCAGGCTTCTATGCTGTATGAATTTCGTTCCGATTGCAAAGAAAGCCTGGAAATCATGGACCAATTTTTCCAAAAAGTAGTGGAAAGCTACCGCGCTATGGGCGTCACTGTCAATGTGGAGTTGCTGGGCCTGCGCCCTTGCACCGGAAATGTGGATCCCGCGAAACAGGAGGATTTGGTTACGCGTTGCAGTAAAGTAATGACCTACTATACCGGAGTTCGGGAAATCTCCACCGGTTCTGCCTCTACCGACTGTAACATTCCTTTATCTTTGGGGGTTCCGGCAGTATGCTTTGGTGGATATGTGGGACACAAAGGGCATACGCGGCAGGAATTTGTAGAGCTGGACAGTTTAGAGGTTGGGCCGTTGGTGGTCGGCACTGTCATAACAGAGTATTTTAAATAGCTGGGTTTCTCAGGTAATGGAAATTCCTGATCAGGCTTTATTAAGGCCGTATCCATGCGGTTAAAGGCTGAGAGCAGCTTTTGGCAAAAGGCAACCTCCTCACAGCGACTGAGGAGGTTGCCCTTTTTTCTGTAACCGTTCTGGAAAGGGCAGGGTTTTTAGAACTGGGTGGATCTTTGCGGTTTCCATGGATTGCCACTATACAAATTTGTCATAATATGCAATAATTTGTAAAAAAAGTGCGCGTAATCTCTTGCTATTATTCTGCATACAGTATAAAATAGAAAGTGGATATCCAGTCATATCCGCAATTGGGAGGGAAAGAATGAAACGAATCATCAGTATGTTGCTGATTTTTGTCTTGCTGCTGACGTCTTTTCCCGGATGTTCAGGGCAGTCCGACGATTCGGCTCCGGATCCTCAGATGCTGCTGGGGGAGGGTACGGTGCTTTCTCAGCAGACAAGGCCGGAAAGCTCTCAGGGCAGTGGGGAAACGCCCTTTTCGTCTGATCCGATTGTGCTTTCCTCTCCAATGGATTCCTCCTCCCGGACAGATGCCTCATCTCAGATTTCTGCGGGGGCGTCTGCTTCATCCCAGGCGGCGGAACAGTCTTTAGCGAGCCAGGCGATGGCGGAGCAGGGCAGTGTCACCCAAGCTGAGTCCAGCACCGGCAGCCTGCAAAGTTCCAGCTCTCCAAGCAGTTCTTCACAGGCTGGCAGCACAGGTTCCGGTTCGGGAAACAGTGCCAGTAGCGAATACCGGGCCGTGTGGTTTTCTTATCTGGACCTTTCCGGAATGCTGAAAGGGCAGGGGCAGTCGGCCTTTCGCCAAAATATCAAAACGGCTTTTCAAAATGTGTCTAACCTGGGTTGCAATGTGGTGATTGTACAGGTGCGCCCTTTTGGCGACGCGCTTTACGATTCTGATTATTTTCCCTGGTCCTACCTGTGCACCGGCACCGAAGGGAAAAGTCCCGGCTATGACCCGCTTCAGGTGATGATTGAGGAAGCGCATGGCCTGGGATTGGAGATCGAAGCATGGGTAAATCCTTACCGGATCCGCCCGGCGGGAAACAGCAACGCGCTTTCCTCCTCCAATATCGCTTCCCAATGGGAAGCGGAAGAAGAGGATTATGTCATTCGCTATGGCGGCGGCATCTATTATAATCCGGCGCGGCCTGCGGTCAGGGAACTGATTGTGGATGGCGTGCGGGAGCTGGCAGAGAATTACAGTTTGGACGGCATTCATTTTGACGACTATTTTTATCCGTCACCGGACGACAGCTTTGACAGTGTTGCATATCAGGAATACAAAAACGGCGGCGGGTCCTTATCGTTGGGCGACTGGCGGAGGGAAAACGTCAATATCCTGATCCGGGACGTCTATTCTGCCATCAAAGCGGCGGATGCTTCGATTCGCTTTGGAATAAGCCCTCAGGGCAATGATTTCAACAATTACAACAGCCAGTACATTGATGTGGACAAATGGCTTTCCAATAAAGGATATGTGGATTACATCTGTCCGCAGATCTATTTTGGATTTAACAATTCCACTTCTCCCTATACGGAGACGGTGGCGTTGTGGAATAATAAAATTAAGGTTTCCGGCATATCGCTTTATATTGGCTTGGCGCCCTATAAAATCGGACTGACGGATACCTGGGCCGGAAGCGGCAAAAATGAATGGATCAACGATTCGTCCATTTTGGCCCGCCAAGTGCAATCTGCCAGAGAATATGGAAAATATGGCGGATTTGCTCTGTTCCGGTACGCGTCCCTGTTTGCGCCGGATTCGTCGGTAAAAAGCCAGGTGGAAAAAGAGAAAAAAGACCTGGCGGACGTTCTGTAAAACAAGGGAAAGGAGAGAAGCGGCGGCCAGCCGCGGGGGAGGTACATATATGGCTTATTTGCTGAACAACAAAAAAATACTGGGGATTGTCATTGGGATTCTGCTGGCAGTGATTACCCTTACCGTCACGGTGGTGGCAGTGGTGGCAAACGCGCCAGAAAAGGATCCAGCCGGTGATACGGGCCACAGCGCTGTGGAGGATCCGGCAGAGGATTTGGCCGAAGATCCGGGAGAAACGCCAGCTCAGCAGCCGGAAAGCGAAGCGCCGGACAATACGCCGGTGGTATTCCATAATCCGGATGAAATGCGTGGAGTATGGCTGGTTCCCGGCACCGATTTTTTGACGAACGGCAGTTACGATGCGGCGACGGTGAAAGCTGCGATTGACAGTGCGGTTGCCGACGCCAAAAATTTAATGATGAATACCGTTATCATCGATTCGGTATATGGAGATTACGTTTTGTACAAAAGCGGTACGGCAGTCAGTGTTCCCACAGATTTTGACGTAATGGAATACATGATCGCCAAATGCCGGGAGAACGGTCTGTTTGTTTATTCGACCTTTGACGTGCTGAAAGTTCAGCAGGATGGCAAAAATGAGGCTGCTGACAAGGTGGACGCGGCGGTTTTAAGTTCTGTGACGGAAAACGCGAAAGCATTTGCTCAAAAATATGAGCTGGACGGCGTTTTGCTGGATAATTATTACCTGACCTCTTCCGGTGATGGTACGGCTTATGCTTCGTATCTGAGTACGGGCGGCGGTATGGGATTTGAAAATTATATGTACAGCGCCACCGAATCCGCGATGAAGGCGGTAGTAGATTCGTTCCATCAGGGGCGCCGCAGCATCCAGGTGGGCCTTCTGGCCGACGCCGTATGGGCGAACAAAGACACCAATGAAGCTGGATCTGATACATCAGCCGGCTTTCAGGCGCTGACTGACGGTTATGCCGATACAAAGGGATTTGTGGAGCAGGGCTATTACGATTTTATCGCTGTAAAAGCGTTTGGATCCAGAAGCAATTCCGCTACTCCGTTTACTACTGTTGTCAAATGGTGGGCGGCGCTGGCGCAGCAGAAAAACATTCCCCTGTATGCGGTACAGGCTTCCAGTAAGTCGGTTTCTACCGAGACGGGCTGGACAAGCCCTACCGAGTTGACCGAGCAGGTGATGGAGGCCAGAGAGATCGCTGGATACAAGGGCAGCATGTTCGATTCGTTAAGCCGGCTGAAAGCGGATCCGCAAGGGAGTACGACTGCGCTGCAAAAGCTTTTTAACGAGGAACTGGACGTCGAATATTTTGCCACTAAGTTGGAAGTGGCAAAGCCCCAGGAGACCACATTTACGACTTATGAGCCTACTGTGGTGTTTAGCGGCTCTTCCGACCCGTACTTTGATGCGCTGTTTAACGGCGAAAAGCTGGAGCGGGACGAAAATGGATACTTCAGCATGGAGTTGGAGCTGCAGCCAGGGCAGAATACTTTTACCTTCAAGCATAAAGACCAAACGGTGACTTATACGATTACCCGTGTGGTCAAAGTATTGGAGAGCATCTCGCCCCAGGGAAACCTGACGGTGAACGGCGGAACAGAAGTTACTGTGTCCGCAATGGCATACAAAGATGCAAAGGTGACTGCTACATTAGGTGGACAGTCTATCCAGTTGGTTCGCGATACGGCGGAGGATGATTCTACGGATAAGGATACAAACTTCGTGAAGTTCAGCGGCAAGTTTACCGTCCCGGCCGGCACCTCTTCGGCGCAGAAGCTGGGCAACATTAATATCTCTGCGACCTGGAGCGGCGTAACCGATTCGCTGCAGGGCGCTTATGTAACCATCAACAAAAAAGTGCAGATCAGCGATGGCGTACTGGTTCAGGTGACGGCTTCCCAAGCGGAGACCTTCCCGGACAATACGCTGGACGATTTGTCCCAGCCCTCCTATTTCCCGCTTTGTAAGGGGAGTCTGGACTTTGTTGTCGGCGACGAACTGATCTACAAAGAAGGCAGCACTACCTATTCATATTACAACCTGGCTTCCGGGCGGCGGGTGTATTCCAAAGATATCGCCACTGTGGGCGGATCCATGGAGAGCAATGTAATTTCCGGGTTGCAGGTGGTCAGCGACAGCGGGCATACCTATGTCAAGCTGAAAATGTCCCAGAAGGCGGCGTATACCTTCCATTATTCTTCCAATGCGATTACAATTGATTTCCATTATACGGACAGTGTGCCGGATGACTTGAGTCTTTCCAAGAATCCGCTGTTCAGCTCTGCAACCTGGAGCGGCAGCACGTTGAGCTTGAAACTCAAGAGCGGTTTTTTGGGGTATAAAGCTTACTATGAATCGGATACGGGGTATTTGGTGTTCCAGTGTAACAATCCGCCCGCTTCCATGAGCAGCGCCAGAATTGTGATTGATCCCGGGCATTGCAATACGGATCCAGGTGCGCTTGGTTTCCGTGAGGATTACAATGAGTATGAGGTGAACCTGGCCATTTCCAAATATCTCAAAGCAGAACTGGAATCCATGGGCGCCTATGTTTATATGAACGACACGACCAATGGCAGAGTGGAGCTGCTGACCCGTCTGAATAACGGAAAAAGCGCGGATCCGCACCTTTTGGTCAGCGTACACGCAAATTCGGCAACCAGCTCTTCGGCCAGCGGTTCAGAAGCTTACTATTTTAACGCATTTTCCAGCGATCTGGCTGCGAAAGCGAGCTCTGCGGCGGCCAGCGCGTTGGAGACAGGAAACCGCGGCGCGAAATTCGGGCGCTTTTATATGACGCGTGACAGTGAATTCCCGGCCATTCTGTTGGAAACCGGATTTGTTTCCAATCAATCGGAGTATTATAAGCTGATCACGGCCAGCTATCAGAAATCGATTGCATCCTCTGTGGCTTCTGCGATTCAATCCTTCCTCTCCTCTATGGGGATGGGCAACGTGGCAACTGGCACCCAGTCAGTAGGTGATATGGAAGGCGGCGGTTCCGCAGTGGCAGTGACCGGTATTTCGCTGGATCAAACTGCGGCTACCATAAAAACCGGCGAGACGTTGACTCTGATCGCTTCCATCCAACCGGAAAACGCCACAAATAAAGAGATCGTCTGGAGCAGCTCCGATGAATCGATTGCAACGGTGGATGCCAACGGCACGGTTACCGGCAGAAAAGAAGGAACTGCCACCATTACGGCGAAAACGGCCAGCGGTGGAAAGACTGCTACTTGTAAGATTACGGTGAAAGGTTCGGCAGCAACCGTTTCCTTGAACCGAAGTGAGATTGCTTTGCAAAAAGGGGATAAGTATCAATTGACTGCTTCGGCAACCGGTGGTAGCGGCGTGATTACCTACAGCTGGAAAACAGATAATGGGGATATTGCGACAGTAGATTCCAACGGTATGGTGACCGCTAAAGGAAACGGAACGGTGACGATTACAGTAACGGCCAGTAATGGCGCATCTGCGACCTGCAAGGTGACGGTTTCTGCTGCATCCAGCTCCTCTTCCGGCAGCAGCTCATCTTCGAGCAGTTCTTCTTCTGAACTGGATGGAATCGTCCCCGTGGAGGATGAGATTTCCATCGCCCGTGGGAACAGCAAGAAGCTGGCTTATGAGGTGCGCCCTGCCGGCGAAAACCCGAAGGTTTCCTTTCAAAGCAGCGACACACAGGTTGCAACTGTCACAGATGACGGTGTGGTCGTGGGGATGAAACCTGGCGTTGCAACGATTACCCTGACTGCGGAAGATGGTTCCAGCTGTGAATGGACCATTACCGTAACCGACAGCGGTTCTATTTGGCATTAACGGCCCGCTATAGGGTTTACCAATCGAAAATATCCATAAGCCATTGGATTTTGAGAAAGCGTTCTTTTGGGGAGCGCTTTCTCTTTTTGCATATTTTGTCCGTTTTTTACATAAGATGGCTCAGAAAATAAAAACGGAGGCAGAAAATATGGCTGATCGTCGAGAGTACAGCGGACGCGGAAATGGTTCGCTTTACAGAACGGGTTCTTACTACCAGCGGGAAAACACGCTGAGAAAAAGCAGAAGCATTCTGCCTTATCAAATCTTCGTTTGTGCTGTTTTGCTGCTATGCCTGCTGGGCGGATGGCTACTGGATGCCCAGTGGTTTGCCGATGGGAAGCGGCAGCTGCTGGTTCAGATAAATGCAGAAGACCAGACACAACAGGTGGGGAATATGCTGTCGGGAATCCTCAAAAAAGACGGACTGGAAAATCGGACGCCTGCAACCACATCGGACGCAGCCTCTTTGGCTCCGGAAGAGGAAAAAGCGCAGCAGGCGGATGTATCGCAGGAAAAACTGGAAGAGCTGTACCGATATATTGAACAATACGGAAAAAGTAGCCAGGAGGAGCAAACAGCTTCGGATAGCCTGGCAGGTATGGGAGGATACCTGCCGGTCAACGCCATCAGCGCCGTTACAGGAACTGGCACTGCCTATTACCCGGCGCCGGAAGGATGTTTGCTTTCCCCCGTATCGGTTAGCGCAAAACCTCTGTTGCCGTTGAAGAGGGCGACAGTCACCAGCATTTTTGGTTACCGGATTCACCCGATTACTGGCGAGCTGGATTTTCATACGGGTCTGGATCTGGCAGCGGCCCAGGGGACGCGTATCGGCGCCGCGTGGCCAGGAACGGTGAGTGAAGTTGGCTGGTCGGACATTTATGGGAACTATGCGATCGTCAGCCATAGTAGTGGGCTGGCGACTTTTTATGCGCACTGCGATTCTATCGCCGTCCCGGAGGGAGCTGTGCTGCGCCAAGGGGAATTAATCGGCTATGTGGGATCCACAGGATGGTCTACCGGCCCGCATCTGCATTGGGAAATCCGGATAAACGGCTTGCGGGTGGATCCAGCCTGGATATTTGGGACCCGGCAGGCGGTACAGCAGGAGGATGAACTTGCCCAAGACTAGTATGAAAACAAAAGTACAGATTTCTGTGCCATTTTTGTGCGGGCTGATTTTATTTTTGCTTTTTGACCGCACGGGGCTCGGCGGACAAATGGTGCTGGCCGCTCTTTCCCACGAGATTGGCCATCTGCTGGTCATGGCGTTTTTGGGAGGGTATCCACAGAAGATTGTGTTTGGCGGCATGGGGATCCGGATCGAAAAACGCCCGGACGCCCGCTTGTCCTACGGCAGAGAAATCTGTATTTATGCCGCGGGCCCTGCCGTCAACCTGCTGGTTGCAGCGTTGTTTTTTCCTTATCCGGCGATACGGCGGGTACATCTTTTGCTGGGGATTTTTAATCTTCTTCCCATTGGTGTCCTGGATGGAGGGCAGATTCTCCGCTGTTTTTTGCAGAATAAAATAGAAATCAGCAGGGCGGACCGTTTCCAGCGGCTTGTTTCCTTTTTTTGTGCGGCGGGATTGGTAGTGCTTGCAGCGGCAGTATTTTGGAAGAGTGGTTATAATGCTTCGCTGTTGGTGACCACCGGTTATCTTCTGTGGCTGCTTTTTGTTGGAAACAGTGAGATTTAACAAAGGAAGCGCTAAATTGATAAGCGTCTGCGGAGAGGGCTGCGTGGCGAATCCGCTTTTTCCGCCAAATGGGAAGCTTGAGCGGCGGGTTGGGCCGTATTCTCCCATTCCGGATTGCCGCGGCAAAAAATCGGCATACCGGAGGCTGGTTATGACTGCTCGGGGTACACGGATGCCGTCTGGAGGAAACCAAAAGAATTTTTTAGAAACGATCTGGAAACATTGCATTCTGGGGCAGCTTTCGATATAATAAAAATTTGAAACAGCCGAAATTGTGATAGAACGGGAGAAAGCCATGAATTCTCAATTGGAAAAAATTTTTATGAAAGTACAAAAGCCGGGCCGCTACACTGGAGGAGAGCTGAACAGTATTGTAAAAGACCTTTCCAAAGTGGATTTTCGCTTCGCCTTTTGTTTTCCCGACCTGTATGAAGTGGGAATGTCCCACTTGGGGATGAAAATCCTGTATTCCTTGTATAACCGGGAAGAAAATATGTGGTGCGAGCGGGTTTTTGCACCAGACACAGATATGGAAGCGATGATGCGAGAAGAAGGAATCCCTCTTTTTGGACTGGAAAGCCGCGATCCGATCCGGGATTTTGACATGGTGGGCTTTACACTGCAGTACGAGATGTCCTATACGGCGGTTCTCAACATGCTGGATCTGGCAGGGATCCCTCTGCGCACGGCACAGCGGACAAGCCTGGCGCCAATGGTTATTGCCGGAGGTCCCTGTACCTGCAACCCGGAACCGCTTGCCGATTTTATCGACCTGTTCGTGCTGGGTGAAGGGGAAGAGGTCAACCTGGAGCTGGCGCACCTGTTTTTGCAGGCGAAAAAAGAAGGCTGGAGCCGTGAAGAATATCTGCGCCGGGCTTGCACAATTGAAGGGGTATACGTTCCTTCTCTGTATGAAGTTTCCTACAAGGCAGATGGCACCATCCGGGCGGTGACGCCTCGGGATGGCGCTCCGGCGATCGTACACAAACGAATGATAAAGGATATTGACCGCGTCTTTTTCCCGGATAACTTTGTGGTGCCGTTTTTGGAAACGGTTCATGACCGGGCGGTTATCGAGCTGTTCCGCGGCTGCATCCGCGGCTGCCGGTTTTGCCAGGCCGGTTTTATTTACCGGCCGTTTCGGGAGAAGGATTACAAAACCCTCAATCAAAATGGGTACGATCTGTGCGCTTCCACTGGCTATGATGAAATTTCGCTGTCTTCTCTGTCCACCAGCGATTACTCCCGTCTGGAGAGCCTTCTGGGGGAAATGTTGTCCTGGACGGAACAGGATAAGGTCAATCTTTCTCTGCCATCTTTGCGGATTGATAACTTTTCCCCCAGCCTGATGGAGAAAATCACCAAGGTGCGCAAAAGCGGCCTGACCTTTGCACCGGAGGCGGGGACCCAGCGTATGCGGGACGTGATCAACAAAAATGTCACGGAAGAAGAGGTACTGGCTACCTGCCGCACAGCTTTCAAAGGCGGGTATACGGCGGTAAAGCTTTATTTTATGATGGGATTGCCCACTGAAACCAGAGAGGACATCGAGGGGGTTGTGGATCTGGCGCAGAAGGTGGTTGATCTGTTTTACAGCCTGCCGGACAAGCCCAAAGGAAAAGGTGTCAACGTCACGGTCAGTTTGGCCTGCTTTGTTCCAAAGCCCTTTACCCCCTTTGAGTTCGAACCGCAGGATACGGAAGAAATGCTGCGGGAAAAGCAGCGCCATATGGTAGGGTACAACCGCAGCAAAAAAATTCGCATTCATTACCATGAATCCCAAACCAGCTTTTTGGAAGCGGTGCTGGCCCGGGGAGACCGGCGGCTATGCGCTGTGCTGGAGGATGCCTGGAAAAATGGATGCAAGCTGGATGGCTGGACAGAGCATTTCAATTATGACGCCTGGATGGCGGCATTTGAAAAAAATGGGATCGACGGAACCTTTTATGCCAACCGGACCCGTTCTTACGACGAGATCATGCCTTGGGATCATCTGGATTACGGCGTGACCAAGCAGTTTTTAATCCGGGAAAATCAAAAAGCCCATGAGGCCATGCCCACCCCCAACTGCCGGGAGAAATGTTCCGGCTGCGGCGCCAGCTGCCTGATAGGAAGGAGCTGTTTTTGATGGAACCCATGCGGGTATTTTACCAAAAAACCGATACGGCCAAGTATATTTCCCATCTGGATATCAATCGATGCTTTCAGCGGGCGATGAGGCGGGCAGGGATTCCCCTGTGGTATACCGAGGGATTCAATCCCCACGCATACCTGACTTTTCCTCTGCCACTGGCCCTTGGTTATGAAAGCATATGCGAATGCGTGGATTTTCGTCTGCTGGAGCCGATGGCGCCGAATGAAATTGTGGATCGGCTCAACGGCGTACTACCTATGGGACTGCGGGCTTATGCCGCGGCGAAACCGGTACACAAAGCGGCGGACATTGCGTCGGCCGCTTATGAAGTGCGGCTGGCTTTGCCCAATACCAGTGCGCCAAAAGCAGTTCAGATTTTGGAAGCGTTTTTCGCGCAGCCTGAGATCATCGCCATGAAACGGACGAAAAAAGGGGAGAGGGAAATTTCCCTCAAAGAGCATCTGCACGGCCTTGCCATCCGGCCGGATGGAGGCGAGGTGCTGCTTTGTGTAAAGCTGCCGGCTGGAAGCGGACTGAATATCAATCCGACGCTGGTATTGGACGCGTTTACACGGCAGACGGGAATTCCCATTGACTGGCTGGCAGTGAAAAAAACAGCGGTTTTGACGAAAGAGGAGAAGAATTTTGCGTAACCCTCTTGCTTTTTCAGCCGGGATATGATAACATAATTAGGCATTATGCGCCGTCGTATTCCGCGACGGGAGTTAATGCCGGCATTTGCCGCGACATTAAAGCGGGCGGTCCTCTGTCATTCTTTTAATGGGTACGAACGTCTGAAAATATTAGGAGGATATGAAAATGGATGCTTTGAAATTGATTGCGCAGGACAGCCTGAAAGCGGAGGTTCCTTCTTTTGAAGTTGGCGACTCTGTCCGAGTTCACGTTAAGATCAAAGAGGGCGACAGAGAAAGAATCCAGGTGTTTGAGGGCACTGTGATTGCCAAAAAACACGGTGGTGTTGCCGAGACCTTTACCGTTCGCCGCTTGTCCCATGGTTGCGGTGTAGAAAGAGTTTTTCCCCTCCATTCGCCGAATGTGGATAAGGTGGAAGTGATTCGTCAGGGCCGTGTTCGCCGTGCAAAACTGTACTACCTCAGAGACAGAGTGGGCAAAGCTGCGAAGGTCAAATCCAGAATCAGATAATTTTGATATGCCAAAGCCGGCGCTTTATAAGCGCCGGCTTTTTGCGCGGCAAAAACCGGTCCAAATTTTACAAATTATTTAGTTTTTGTCCTGGCAAGGCCGTGGAAGAAAGAGGCAGTATATGCTATAATAAATTTATTCGTTATACTCGAAATAAATATTGAACGGATGAAAAGCGGCGGCAGGCCGGGGAAACCCGAAACCGGCAGAGCGTGTGGATTTGCTTGTGAAAAAGGACGGCTTTCTGTTGTTGGAACCTACACGGACAAAAGGCGCTGCCCGGGGATTGAGAAGCTGCTGATTTTGCAATAGCCCAGGCGATTTTGCTTTACGGCCGGGAAAGAACATTTCTCCCAAAAGATGTTTTCCCGCACGGAAGCGGGATAAAATAAAAGTGGACGATAACAGCCGTTTTGGCGGCAGAATGGAGTTTAGATCGATGAATGACAGTATAAAACGGAAAAAAATCGGCGAAGGCGTATTTTTTACCGCCATCACCGATCCCAAGTTTAAATCCAACCGCATTTCTGTAAACCTTTTACTCCCGTTGGAGGAAGAAACGGCGGCAAACCGGGCAATTGTGCCCTTTGTGCTTCGCCTGCGGTATCGAGATTGTCCGGACTTTACCCGGCTGAATGAAAAGCTGTGTGATCTATACGGCGCCATTGTGGACGGCGATGTGCGTAAATACGGCGCTTATCAGATTATGAATCTGTCGGTTCAATTTTTGGACGACCGGTACAGCATCGCTGGAGAGCCGTTGGTGCAGGCGTGTGCGGATCTGGCCTGCGGGATGCTGTTCGACCCTTATTTGGAAAGCGGCCTGTTTTCCGAAGAAGACGTCCGGCTGGAGCGGCAGAATCTCATTGATACCATTGCGTCTGAGTTTAATGATAAACGGGAATATGCGATCAACAAGTGTATTTCGCTGATGTTCGACGGCAGCCCGCTGGCGGTAAAAAAATACGGCACGCGAGAAAGGGCGGAGCGAATCACGGCGGAAAGCGCAACTGAGGCATACCGGGATATTCTGCGTCGGGCGGCGGTTGAAATTCTATTTATCGGGTGTGGAGACCCTTCGGCTGCAGAAAAAGTGTTTTCCACACGGTTTGCTGGAGTACAGCGCCAGCCGGTGACCTACGACGTCTCTTTGCCCTGTGTCAGCTCAAAAGAGGTGCGGACGGTCCGTGAAGATATGGATATTGCACAGGGCAAGCTGGTTATGGGTTTCCGAACCGGTGAAACGACGTCACCGGATGCGGTCAACGCCATGAAAATGATGGTGGCCCTGTACGGCGGTACGCCGTTTTCCCGTCTGTTTCAAAATGTGCGGGAAAAGCTTTCCTTGTGCTACTACTGCGCCGCCCGGTATGACAAGGCAAGCGGTATGATGATGGTGGACAGCGGAGTAGAAACTGGAAATGAACAAAAAGCCCGGGATGAGATCCTGCGCCAGCTGGAATTGGTGAAACAGGGTGCGTTTGACGATGGAGAATTGAATTCGACGATCCTGACGATCAGCAATGCGCTGAAATCTACCGTCGATACCCTTAGCGGGCTGGAAAATTGGTATCTGACCCAGATTTTAAGCGGAACCGACGAGTCGCCTCTGGAAAACGCCCAGAAGGTATCCCAGATCACCAAAGACGAGATCCGGGCCGCCGCATCCCAAATCACTTTGGACACGGTATTTTTCTTAGCTGCAAAAAAGGAGGGGCAGGACCAATGAAACAGGAAATTCGATCAGAACGCATACGGGAAAGTTATCAAAAAATGGATCATCCTTCCGGGCTGACGCTGCTTTTATATCCGATGGAGGGCTTTAGTTCCGCCTATGCCATGTTGACTACTGATTACGGTTCGGTGGATATGGCGTTCCGAACCGACCCGAAAGCGGATTTTACCCGCATCCCTGCGGGAACGGCCCATTTTCTGGAGCATAAGATGTTTGAAAATGAGGACGGGGACGCTTTTGCCAAATATGCGGCGACCGGTGCCTCGGCCAATGCGTTTACCTCTTTTGATAAAACCTCCTACCTGTTCGGCTGCGCGGACCATTTTGAAGAGTCGCTACGCATTCTGCTGGAGTTTGTCACTACTCCTTATTTTACGCCGCAGACGGTGAACAAGGAGCAGGGGATTATCGGACAGGAAATCAAAATGTACGACGACAACCCGGATTGGAGGGTTTTATTCAATCTGCTCAAGGCGATGTATGTAAAGCATCCAATTTCTATTGACATTGCTGGAACAGTGGAAAGCATTGCCGAAATTACGGCGGACAGCCTGTATGAAACTTACCACGCTTTTTATAACCTGCGCAATATGGTCCTGACGGTAGCGGGCAGCTTTTCACCGGATACGGTTGTCCGCATTGTGGACGAGACTCTCCGCCCGGCACCGCAGCTGTATCTGGAGAGAGGGTTTGTAAAAGAGCCGGACCAGGTGGCGCAGAAGCGGATTGAGCAGAAATTCCCAGTTGCCGCCCCCATGTTCGGACTGGGGCTGAAGGTGCGCCCCGCCGACCCCAAAACCAATGTGGTAAACAGCATTGTGAATGAGATTGTCAATGAAGTTCTGGTGGGAGACGCTTCTCCACTATACCGTAGGCTGTACGACGGCGGACTAATCAACGCCACCTTCGACAGCGAGACAGACTGCGGAAAGGATTTTTCGGCGCTGATTTTCTCCGGAGAATCGAAAGAGCCGGATCGAGCCGCACAGGAAATCTTAAAAGAAATTGAGCGGGTCCAGAAGACGGGAATTGATCCCGCGGCTTTTAAACGGAGCAAGAAGGCGGTTTATGGCCGCTATATCCGGATGCTCAATCGTCCGGATTCCATCGCCAATGCCATGGCGGGGGCCTATTTTTCCGGCCTGGACGTGTATGACCTTTTGGAGATTGCTGCCGGCGCCACGTTGGAAGAAGCACAGCGGCGGCTGGCTGAGGACTATAAGACGGAATATGCGGCATTGTCGGTTATTTCGCCGCTGGATTAAAATTTTGGCGGCAGAGGATTGGCAGGCAATCAGATAAAACACAACAGAATGGAGCTTTTGTCATGACACAGATCGTTTCTTTTCCCGGGCTGGGCTTTTCCTTTACGATCAGTCCCGACGCGTTTTCCATCGGCGGCTTGACGATCAAATGGTACGGTATTATTTTCGCGTGCGCTTTCCTGCTGGGAACGCTGTACGTTTTGAAAAACACCAAAAAATTCGGGCTGGACGCCGACCGTGTGATGGATGTTTTGCTTGGTGCGATCATTTTTGGCGTAATCGGTGCGCGGATTTATTATGTGATTTTTTCCTGGGATATGTATAAAGACAACCTGATGGACATCTTTCAGATTTGGAAGGGAGGGATTGGCATCTATGGCGGCGTTATTGCCGCCGTACTGAGCGGGTGGTTTTTGTGCCGCTGGAGGAAGGTTCGCTTTTTGCCAATGCTGGATCTATGCTCCGCCGGGCTGATTCTGGCGCAGGCGATTGGCCGCTGGGGAAATTTCGTCAATGTCGAGGCTTTTGGCTGCGCCACCACGGTGCCGTGGCGAATGACCAGCGAATATGCCAGTGGGGTTGGCTCTACACAAGTGCAGCGGTATCTGGCGACCTTGACCTCTGCCGAGATTGACGCTTTGGGCGGAATCGATGCCATCGGGGTGCATCCCACCTTCTTTTATGAATCTGTCTGGTGCCTGCTGGGCTTTTTCCTGCTGGTGTGGATGACAAAACGCCGTAAGTTTGACGGACAAATGATTTTGGTATATACCATATGGTATGGCGCGGAGCGTTTTGTCGTCGAGGGGCTCCGGACTGACAGCCTGATGATCGGAAATTTACGGGTATCCCAGGTCTTTGCTATTCTCTCGGCGATTACGGCTTTGATTATCCTGCTGGTGGTGCTGCAAAAGAAAAAGACCAGCAACGATCCGGAGTATCTGAAGCTGTATGTGGATACCGAAGAAGCGCAGCTGATCCGAGAGGGAAATTTCTATGGGAAGAAGCAGCCGAAAGAGGCGGAAAGTCCGGCCCCGGATGCGGAAGGCGGCGAGCCGCTTGAAAAAGAGAAATCGCCTGGAGAAAAGGGTCTGCCCGGAGATGAAGAGCTGCCCGGTAGCCCGGATCATGAGGAACAAACGGACGAGACGGCTTCTGAGCCGGAAAACGAAAATAGAGAAACGATCCAACAGGACGAATGATCCTGTTTTGCGGATGTAAACAGGAAAATGGCGAGGAGGATAAAAATGGCAATCATTGACGGAAAAAAGATTTCGGCAAAAACAAGGGAACAGATCGCTGTGGATACCCAAAAACTGCTGGAAGAAACGGGGATCCGGCCGGGGCTGGCAGTGATCATTGTCGGGGATGATCCGGCCTCTCATGTGTATGTGAAAAACAAGAAGAAAGGTTGCGAGCAGGTGGGCTTTTATTCTGAGGAATATGCTTTGCCGGAGCAAACCTCCCAGGAGGAACTGATGCAGCTTTTGGACAGGCTGAATGCGGATCCCAAGATCCACGGTATCCTTGTCCAGCTGCCTCTGCCCCGCCATTTAGATGAGAAGGCAGTAATTGAGCGAATTTTGCCATCAAAAGATGTAGATGCGTTCCATGCGGTAAATGTGGGAAAAATTATGATTGGCAATTACGATTTTCTGCCCTGCACGCCAGCCGGCGTGATGGAACTGATCCACTCTACCGGAATTTCGGTCAGCGGGAAGGAATGCGTAGTCATTGGCCGAAGCAATATTGTGGGAAAGCCGATGGCGATGCTATTGCTACATGAAAACGGTACTGTGACGATCTGCCATTCCCGGACGCAGAATCTGGCTGAGGTGACCCGCCGGGCCGATATTTTGGTATCAGCGGTCGGCCGAGCCAAATTTGTCACAGCCGATATGGTCAAGCCCGGTGCGGTGGTCATTGATGTGGGAATGAATCGCGATGAGAACGGAAAGCTTTGCGGTGATGTGGACTTTGCCGCAGTAGAGCCGATTGCATCTTATATCACGCCGGTTCCCGGTGGGGTAGGGCCTATGACTATTACTATGCTTTTGAAAAATACCCTGACCAGCGCCCAAAAGGCGGCAAAAGGGGAATAAATCCGCATTTTCATGCGAAAAAATGGCATTTTCAGTTGACAATTCAGGTTTGTTATGGTATCATAATCCATGCCGCTTGCAACTGGCTGTAAGTGCGCCTTTTGGCGCCGCCTTTGAGCAGCGAGTCTATAGAAAGAGGCAGGTGCCTTAATCCATGTACGCTATTTTGGAAACCGGCGGAAAACAGTATCGTGTTGAACAGGGCGATACCATTTACGTCGAAAAGCTCCCCTATGAGGAGCTGGAAATCGTTGAATTGGACAAAATCGTGGCAGTTGGCAAGGACGATGGGATTGTTGTCGGCAAACCCTATGTGGATGGTGCGACTGTAACCGCAAAAATCGCCAAAAACGGTAAGTCCAAGAAGATCACCGTATTTACTTACAGATCGAAAAAATCTTCGAAGAGAAAGCTCGGCCATAGACAGCCTTACACCAAGGTCGAGATTCTGGAAATCAAAGCGTAATCAGATATGATTACCGTTCGATTCCAAAAATCGGGTTCAAGGCTTAGGGCGTTTTCGATATCGGGCCATGCCGGTTATGCCGATGCAGGCCAGGATATTGTATGCGCCAGCGTAACCTCAGCGGTTCAGCTGACCGCGAATGCCATTACCGAGCAATTCGGGGAAAGGGCGGAGGTTGCGGTGGAGGAAAATCGAATTTCCCTCCTCTTACCATCCGATGCGGGAAAGGAAGCGGCATTGCTGCTGGAAGCTCTTTTGGAGCATCTGAGAATTCTGGCAGAGGATTACAAAAATACCATTCAGATCATTGTTTCGGAGGTGTAACGAATGATTCGTTTAAGCATGCAGTTCTTTGCACATAAAAAGGGTGTTGGTTCCACTAAGAACGGCCGTGATTCCGAGTCCAAGCGGCTGGGTGTCAAACGTGCTGATGGTCAGCATGTACTGGCCGGCAACATCCTGGTTCGCCAGCGCGGCACTCACATCCATCCGGGAGAGAATGTTGGCCGTGGTTCTGACGATACGCTGTTTGCCCTGATTGACGGCCAGGTTCGTTTTGAGCGTGTCGGCCGGGATCGCAAAAAGGTAAGCATTTATCCTGCTCAGTAACAAAGCTTGAAAAGCCCGAGGTCTCCTCGGGATTTTTTGTTATGCTTTTACCAATACTGGGAAAAGGATAGGGGAGGTTTTTCATGTTTGTAGATGTTGCAAAGATTCGCATTAAGGCGGGTGACGGCGGCAACGGAGCCGTGTCCTTCCATCGGGAGAAATATGTGGCTGCCGGCGGCCCTGACGGCGGCGACGGCGGCCGGGGCGGCAATGTTGTTTTTCAGGCAGATAGCAATCTGTCCACCCTGTTGGATTTTCGATATAAGCGCCGTTTTGTAGCCCAGAACGGGGAAAACGGCCGGGCTGGAAGGTGCACTGGAAAAAGTGCGCCGGATCTGGTCATCCGGGTGCCATTGGGCACTCTGGTGAAAGAGGCGGAAACCGGCCGCATTCTGGCCGACATTTCCACTGTTGAGCCGGTAGTCGTGGCCAAAGGAGGCAAAGGCGGATGGGGAAACTGTCATTTTGCTACAGCGACCCGCCAGATCCCCCGCTTTGCTAAGCCGGGCCTGCCGGGCGAGGCGTTTGAAGTCACATTGGAGCTGAAGCTGTTGGCCGACGTGGGGCTGGTCGGATTCCCCAATGTGGGGAAATCTACGTTGATTTCAGTCGTTAGCGAAGCAAAGCCGAAGATTGCAAACTACCATTTCACGACGCTGACGCCGGTTTTGGGAATGGTCAAAGTAGCAGAGGGAAAGTCATTTGTGATGGCGGATATCCCGGGCCTGATTGAAGGCGCCAGCGAAGGCGTGGGGCTGGGACATGAGTTTTTGCGCCATGTAGAGCGCTGTCGGCTGAATGTCCATATTGTGGATGTATCAGGCAGCGAGGGGCGCGACCCGATAGAAGATTTCGAAACGATCAACCGGGAACTGCAAAATTTTGATGCGGAACTGGCCTCCCGCCCGCAGATCGTGGTGGCTAACAAATGCGATATGGCGTCGCAGGAGCAAATTGATGCCTTTCGGGTGTATATTGAAGGAAAAGGGCTGCCATTTTACCCCATCTCTGCTGCAACGAGGCAGGGAGTAGATGCGCTGATCGGAGCCGTTGCGGCGCAGCTGGATCAGCTTCCGCCGATTCGCCAGTATGAGCCGGAACCCGCTCCACAGCCCGAACCATTGGAGGGCGGAAAGCGTCCCTTTACCATCCGGGTGGAAGACGGGGTGTACATTGTCGAGGCCGATTGGCTGATGTCTTCGCTGGGAATGGTGGATATGGAAGATTATGAATCCCTGCAGTATTTTCAGCGGGTGCTGATCAAATCCGGCATTATAGAGGAACTGGAGCGGATGGGAATTCACGAAGGGGATACGGTAAGTATTTTGAATTTTGAATTTGACTACATTAAGTAAGGGAGCAGGATTATGGCGCCAGAGGAACGGAACCCAAAGCTTTTGAGCCCTTTGACACTGGCGTTTGTCGGTGATGGCGTATATGAGCTGCTGGTTCGCAAAAAAATCGTGGAGGAGGGCAATATGCCCCCCAAAAAGCTCAATGCCCGCAAGGTGAAGATGGTGAGGGCATCGACCCAAGCGGCGGTCTATGACGGATTGGAGCCGGTATTGGAAGAGGATGAGCGGGAGATCCTCAAGCGAGGACGAAATGCCCACACGGGCAGTGTCCCCAAACATGCGGAAATGGCTGATTACCGCAAGGCTACCGGGGTGGAAGCGTTGTTTGGTTTTTTGTATCTCAAGGGTGATTGGGAGCGTCTGTATTTTTTATTTGACATGGCGATGCGAATCTTCCGGGAAAGGGTGGAACAAGAGTGAAGCAGGTAAAAAGTGGAAAAATCAAAACCTTTTGTGCGGATTGCCTGTATGATGCGGTGGGGTCGCTCATTTACGGTGTGGGGATCCTCTGCTTTACGGCGCCGAATCAGGTAGCGCCCGGCGGAGTCAGCGGTGTTGCCACGCTGATTAACTTTGTGACGGGATTGCCTATTGGCGCGATGAACTTTGCCATTAATGTGCCTTTGGTCATCATCGGATTTTTGATTTTGGGAAAAACTTTTACGGCAAAAACGCTTAAATCAGTAGTCATCATGTCGGCAGTGCTGGACTATGTAGTGATTTATTTTCCCACCTATACAGGCAATGCACTGTTGGCAAGCCTGTTCGGTGGCGTTTGCATGGGAGCTGGGTTGGCGGTGGTATTCATGCGTGGATCGACTACCGGCGGGTCAGATATTCTGGGCAAGCTCTTGCAGCTGAAGGCGCCGCACATCCCGATTGGCCGGATGATGCTGATTCTGGACTGCTTTGTTCTGGCCGCAGCGGCCATTGTCTACCGCAATATTGAGGCCAGCTTATTTGGCCTGATCGCCATGTACGCCAGCGCCCAGGTGATGGACGGCATCCTGTATGGGCTGGAAAACGGCAAGATGGTACACATTGTCTCTACTCAAAATGACGAAATTGCCAAAGACATCATCGCCCATTTGAACCGTTCGGCAACGATTTTAAAAGGGCGCGGCGCCTATTCCGGTATGGAGATGGATGTCATTATGGTTGTTGTGCGCAAAACGGAGTTTTTCAAATTGAAAACGCTGGTACACAGTCATGATCCCAATGCGTTTATTGTTGTGACGGAGGCCGGCGAAATCATCGGCGAAGGATGGAAACCCATCGACAAGGAGAACTAGCCTTTGTGGAAGAAAAGAAAAAGCGGCTGTGCAGCCGCTTTTTCATATGGAAAGAGATAGCAAGCCACATTGAATTCGGTTTCAAAAAAAGTGCGGCCGTCCAGAGAAAGGCCGCACTTTTTATTCCTGTTTTTTGAATTGATGGGCTACTTTTTTTGGCTGGGGCATTTTTCAAGAATGAAGGAACGGAAAGCTTCAAAATTGCCGATGGTAAAGGAATTTTTTTCCAGGATAATGCCGCTGTCCTTTCCCAGCATCAGCACATACAGATTCCTGGTTTCCCGGATTTTTGTGATTTGCCGGTATTGAAAGCGAACAGATAATGTCCCTTCGGCCATGGAGATTTCGTCGTTGGAAAATTGCACAACCGTTTCGGGAATTATGCCGCCATGGAGCTTTTGGGTATTGCGATAGACAATCCGTGCTGTGAGGCTGGGAAAGAAAAACAGCGCCAGGCAAAGAAGGAAAGAAACTGCGGGCGAAACGGTAAGATCCCAACTGCCTGGGAAAAATACCAGGCAATAAAGCAGAGCCATCGTACAGACAGCCATTCCGACGATGGAAAAGCGGAAAAAGAATTTTTGTGAAAAACTGGCGCCGCGGGCAAAGCTGCGAAGCATATGAAGATCAACAATGTAGCGATTTTCAAACAAAATGTCCATTTTATCTCTCCCAGTAACAAAATAGGCGGCACAGGTTCATCCGTGCCGCCCGTCCAATTTCCCCGTTTTTATTCTTTTGGCAGGAACTGTACCAGCGCCTTGCTGATAGCAGTACCCAAAACAAAAGCGACGATGGCTTCCACCAGGCCATTGAAGCCAACAAAGGCGGCCAGAAATGAAAGCAGTCCTAACCCGCCGCGCATTTCTGTTATATAGTCGCTGGAACCAAACAGCAACATCACCAACGATACAAAAAAGATGGTGTTCAGTACTGCGCCGGATAAGGAAGATACGGCAAAGGACAGAATTTTTGTCCTGCCGCTATGATACAGCGCCCGGAAAATGACGCCCGCCAGATACCCCATGAGGATACGAGGAACCATGCAGACCAAAAATGTCAGGATCGGGCTGATGTTCAAAAGGGCTGCGCCAAATGCGCTCATGCCGAAACACTGGATGAAGCTGGTCAAGCCAAACACGCCTCCCAGGACCGCACCCGCCGCAGGCCCTAAAATGATTGCGCCGACGACAACGGGAATGGTCATAAAGGTAATTTCAATCGCGCCGACTTTTAGATACCCCAGCGGGGTAAAGGCCAGGATCAGCATGACGGCGATTAAAATAGCCATTTGGACCAGCTTTCGGGTTTTCTCAGTTGCTCTTGCCATAATAAAAATCCTCCTTGCTGCTGTTCGGTCAACCGATACAGCGCATTCTATTTGCTAACGGCCAAAAGCCGTAACAGCCGGAAAGCGAGCTTTTATTTTGTATTTTTCTGAAACAGAATCCGCAGCCCCTCTAGCACCAGATTTTCATCCAATACCATATCGTTGTGACACAACGCTGTAATGGATTTGGCCAATCCGCCGGTGGCAATTACGGTCAGATCTTCGCCTAATTCCGCCCTATAGCGGTCGATCATGCCGTCCAGCATGCTGGCGGTGCCGTATAGGACGCCGGATTTCATACAATCGATGGTATTGGCGCCAATGACGCTCTGCGGCGGTGCAGACAGATCAATCTGCGGCAGCTGTGCAGTCCGTGCAGTCAGCGCCTCCAGAGAGATGCGCACGCCCGGCAAAATGGAACCGCCGAGCATTTTGCCGTGCCGGTCCATCGCTGAAATAGTAGTTGCGGTTCCCATATCGATGACAATAGAGGGCAAAGGATATTTTTCCAATGCGGCTACGGAAACGCATACAAGGTCTGCGCCCAGTTGTGCCGGATTGTCAATGGCGATATGCAGGCCGGTTTTGATGCCAGGCCCCACAGTCAGGATCCGTACCGGCTTGATGCGGGTAATCGCCTGTTTCAAAGAGGAAGAGAGAGGAGGAACCACCGAAGAAATGACAGCCCCTTCCAGATCGCTGCCGTGATAACCGTACAGGCGAAGCAGGGAATGGATGGCAATGGCATATTCGTCCGGCATCTTGCTCCGATCAGTGCCCATCCGGGTCAAAAACAGGAGCGCATCGCCGCGATAAGCCCCTATGGTAATATTGGAATTGCCGATATCAATGGTCAGAATCATGAGAATCCTCCTTTGCTCGTACCATTAGTATAATATAACACTGCACAAATCACAATGGCTTTCCAGGAGAAAAGGCACAGAGGAATCATGAGCGATTTGTTTATTTTTACAAAATAGCTTTTTCTGATTGACAAACCATAAAGAAGATGGTATAAAATAATTAAGAATTATTCTTAATAAAGAAAGGATGACAAGTGATGAATTTGAAGGGTACAAAAACGGAAGCTAACTTGCAGACAGCCTTTGCTGGAGAGTCTCAAGCGAGAAACAAATACACATTCTATGCCTCGAAGGCCAAGAAAGAGGGATATGAGCAGATTGCCGCTTTGTTCCAGGAGACGGCGGACAATGAAAAAGAGCATGCCAAAATGTGGTTCAAGCTGCTGCATGACGGAATTGGTACAACTGCAGAAAATCTAAAAGATGCGGCGGCGGGCGAGAATTACGAGTGGACCGACATGTACGCTACCTTTGCCAAAGAGGCAAAAGAGGAAGGCTTCGACCACATCGCCAAGCTGTTTGAGATGGTTGGTGCAATTGAAAAAGAGCATGAGGCCAGATATCTGGAACTTTTGAAAAACGTAGAGGAAAACAAGGTCTTCTGCAAAGAAGGACAGGTTGTTTGGATCTGCCGCAACTGCGGTCATATTCATGTGGGAGAAAAAGCACCGGAGGTTTGCCCGGTTTGTGCGCATCCGCAGGCTTACTTCCAGATTGTAGCGAAAAACTATTAATGGGTAGAATGAAAAAGACACCCTTGGGGCACCCTCCGTAAGGAAGGTGCCCCAAGGGCTTTTGTATCTCAATGAAATATTGTTGTGTGAATGCGGTGTAGCCATTGGCT
>CAJFOX010000029.1 GCA_904397845.1 uncultured Oscillospiraceae bacterium | reverse complement strand
GAAAAAAGAACCAAAACGAAAATTTTTGGAGGCATACTGCACTGACCTGACACAAAAGGCGCGGGATGGGCAGCTGGATAACGTCATCGGCCGCGACGAAGAGATTTACCGGGTAGTGCAGATTCTGAACCGCCGGACGAAAAACAACCCCTGCCTGATTGGGGAACCCGGCGTGGGAAAAACGGCGATTGCCGAAGGAATTGCCCAGCGGATCGCCGCCGGCCGTGTGCCGCTAAAATTAAAGGATAAAGAAATCCACCTGCTGGATATGACTGCCCTCGTGGCGGGCACCCAGTTCCGGGGACAGTTTGAAAGCCGCGTTAAGGGACTGATAGACGAGATTCGCTCTCTGGGCAATATTATTTTATTTATTGATGAAGTGCATAATTTGGTGGGTGCCGGTGATGCGGAGGGTTCCATGAATGCTGCCAATATCCTGAAACCTGCCCTGTCGCGGGGCGAAATCCAGGTGATCGGCGCGACCACTTTCAGCGAATACCGCAAGTATATTGAAAAAGATTCGGCTCTGGAGCGCCGGTTCCAGCCGGTGACGGTGAACGATCCTTCTATCGAAGATGCGGTAAAGGTGATTGAAGGCATCCGCGGCTATTATGAAAAGTATCACAGAGTTACCGTTTCGCCGGAAATGGCTCGCAGCATGGTGGTGCTGTCCGAGCGATATATCAACGACCGGTTTTTGCCGGATAAGGCCATTGACCTGCTGGATGAAGCCTGTTCCTGCGCCGCTTTGCGCAATAAGGAAATGGCCGAGTACGACGAATTGAACAAAAAGCTTTTGACATCCCGCCAGCGGGTGGAAGAGCTGGAAAGTGATCCGGAGCATTTGGACTATGAACAACTGGCGAAGATAAAAGCAGACCAGCTGCAAATGGCAGCCAAGCTGGATGAACTGAAGCCAATGGCTTTGGGCGCTGAAGTAACCAGCGAGGACGTGGCTAAGGTCATTGAACTTTGGACGGGTATTCCGGCCAGCAAAATCAAGGAGTCAGAACTCAATAAGGTAGCCCGGCTGGAGGAGACTTTGAAAAAGAAAATCATTGGCCAGGATGAGGCTGTGGAGTTGGTGGCTTCAGCGGTCCGCCGCAGCAGGGTTCAGATTTCTGCCCGCAGGCGGCCTGCGTCCTTCATCTTTGTAGGACCCACCGGAGTGGGGAAGACCGAGCTGGTACGGGTGCTGTCTCAGGAGCTGTTTGACTCTACCGATCCATTGATCCGGCTGGATATGTCCGAATTTATGGAGAAGCATTCCGTTTCCCGCATTGTAGGGGCGCCTCCCGGATATGTGGGCTATGATGAGGCCGGTCAGCTGACGGAAAAAGTACGCCGCCGCCCATATTCGGTGATCCTGTTTGATGAGATTGAAAAAGCCCATCCGGACGTGATGAATATTCTGCTGCAAATTCTCGACGAAGGAAAACTGACCGACGCTCATGGACGTACGGTGTCTTTTGAAAATACCGTGATCGTGATGACCTCCAATGCGGGTAGCGAGTGGAAAGAGAGCACCGTCGGATTTACTAAAAATGAAGCGCAGGCCAGAAAGGACCATACCTATAAGGCATTGTCCCAATTCCTGCGGCCGGAGTTTCTGGGCAGAATCGATGAAATTGTCACTTTCCGCCAGCTGGATGAAAAGGACTACGAGAAGATCGCGGCATTGATGCTGCAGGAGCTGGTTGAGCCCATGAAGGAAAAGGGAATTACCTTTGGCTGGGATGAAGCGGTGTTGGCTTTGATTGCAAAAGAGGCTTATGGCAATAAAAGCGGCGCCAGAGACCTGCGCAGGGTCATCCGCCGGCAGGTTGAGGATCCCATTTGCACACTGCTTGTGGAGCAGGTCAATGGGCAGGTGGCTTTGGTGAAGGCGATTGATAAAGACGGAAAGATTGAGATTGTATCGGCATAAAAGACAGAAAGAAAAAGGGCGGGAAAAGACCCCGCCCTTTTTAGCTGATCAGGAAGAGATGGATAAAAGAAGGCGGATTAAAGCAAGAATATGCGAAAAAGCATTGACAAATGGCTTGTAGTTTGGTAAAATGTCATCTGTCGCCAAAGCCTGCGGGTGTAGTTCAATGGTAGAATTCCAGCCTTCCAAGCTGGTTACGTGGGTTCGATTCCCATCACCCGCTCCATTGCGTCAATCAATATTGACACACGCGCCAATAGCTCAGCTGGATAGAGCAATTGCCTTCTAAGCAATAGGCCAGGGGTTCGAGTCCCTTTTGGCGCGCCAAATACGGTGGGTATAGCTCAGTTGGTTAGAGCGCCAGATTGTGGCTCTGGAGGCCGTCGGTTCGAATCCGACTATCCACCCCATATAAAAAGAAAAGGCATTTTGCCTTTTTTTCATATCTGCCTGAATATGGAATTCCTGTTTGTGGAACAATACAACAGAATATTGGGCTGTCGCCAAGTGGTAAGGCAACGGACTTTGACTCCGTCATTCCGCTGGTCCGAATCCAGCCAGCCCAGCCACCAGGCAAGGGCCTGGAGCCGTATCGCGCTCCGGGCCTTTTGCTTTGCCCGGGATTTTCGCACGCGTCCAAAGCTGATCTAAACTGACCGCCTATGCCACCAGGCAAGGGCCTGGAGCCATTTCGCGCTCCGGGCCCCTTTTTTTGCCTAAAACTGCGGCCCGCGTTCAAGCGATTTAAAGTGTTCCCACCTACCAAAGAAAAAGGCCTGGAGCTAGTTTGCGCTCCGGGCCTTTTTACATTCAAGCGCAGCATTACGCGCCCGGAAAAGAAAAGATTAAAGTACCCTCTCCGGCTTTTTCGGGATGTTTTAGATTGACAAAAAAGGTCCATCCCGCCTTAACTGGCAGGATGGACCTTTTTATTGGGCGGGGATCTGGTAGATCTCTCTTGCGCTTCTTGTAATACTGCCGCCAATGGAATCCAGGCCGATTTCTTCTGGATTTAAAGGCCATTGAGAGTCCTTTCCCGCATGATAAATAAAATAATCCGGAGGTTCTGACGGGTCTGTTTCGCTGTTTTTTCCTTCGTTTTCAGGGTTGGGGACGGCAAACAAAACCGCATAGTTGGAAAGAGGGGAAAAACCGGACATCTGCGGATTTTCATATATTTTTTCTACTTTGCAATCCGGGACAAAAATCCGATAAATACAATGATCGGACAGGAAATAGAACAGATAACGATTGTCCCAATAAAGCCTGTCGATAGGCTTATCATGAGCATAAAACAACCGAAGGGTTCCGTCCAGCTCTTTTTGATAAATTGCATTTTCATCCGACCGGTACTCGAACAGGGCGTAACCCCACCCGTCTGTTTCCCAATACCTCTCCTGAGAAAAGTATTCTTCATAAGAAAGATTCTCTTTTGATAGACGTTCATATGTTTTTAAAATAATGGATTCCTGCTCGCTCAGGCTGTGAAAGGAGGAGGCGGATGGAAAATCACCCGGCAGAGACGCTGACTCGAAGGAAAAAGAGCTTTGTTCCGCGGCTGGAACGCCGCCGCATCCGTTTAGAAAAAAACAACCTAAAAGGATCAGAGAAATCCAGAATGCCTTTTTATACATGGCTGTACCACCTCGAATGCTGTCCGCCCTGAAGCACTTGGAAATAAGCGGGACGATTTCAAGAGATCAGTCTAACAAGCTATATTTTTCCTGGTATATTTCTTTTGACAGGAGAGTCTTTTCTTTTGTCTCAAGATTATAATAATAAATATAGTCGTTTTCCTCTGTCAAATGAGTTTTTCTGTCTTTTTCAAAAAGAATGATGGCTTTATTATTGTAAGGATGCCAATGAAAGGGGCTTTCAGAAGAATATACTTCTTCGATTACATCACCAGGCAAAAAAACTCTGTAAACAGAATTGCCAGATGAAAAGAAAATCAAATCGTTCCCCATATAAGAGTATGTTTTTGTGTCTACCTCCATGTCCGTTTGGTAAAGAGGGGAAAAAACGCCATTCGCCATTGCGTAAAAAGTCTTTAAATGCGGCAGAAAACACTTATCTTCTCCACCAAATTCATACGCCCTTTCCTGTGAAAAGTATTCATCATAGGATAAAAATCTTGGAATGTTGTTTTCATTGGGGATGATACATTGATTCTCTATATCATACAGGTTTTCCGGGGAGAGGGCGAAAAAGCGATTTCTAAGGATTCGGTCGTCGTAACCATATGCTTCAGGGAATACTTCTTTTTCTTCCTGCGTTTTGTGGTTAAAAAGGAAGAACCTGCGTTTAGAATCGTCCACAGTTTCATACAAAATAGTAAAATTGGTCAAAGGCTGAAATGTGACAATTCCATCGCGGCGGAGAATTGTTTCAACGTTCTGATCTTGCAGCGAAAGGCGGTATATGGTTCCCTCTGAAAGAAAATAGAAGCAAGCGTGATTATAATAATAAGCTGTTTCGATCGAAGTTGGATGCTGGTAAAAAATCTGGTTATCTTTTTTGAGAACGAAAGTATTTTGCCATGGATTAAAACCATAGACATGTTCAAATAGATCGTAGTGATAATATTCTTCTTCCAAAAGAAGTTCCTCGCTTGAGGAGGTAAAGCTATTTATTTCTTCGCTTTCATCGGATAGGGAAAGTTGTTGTGGTGAACCTTGATTGCGGCAGCCTCCCAACAGAAAAACCATTATACAGCAAATGAGATAGATACGCTTCATAAAAGTCCTCCCTCCCAAAAAGGAAATGTGTCATTTTCTTTTGCCATCCCAACTTAATTGGGGGTACGAGCTCTAACATAGGTATCAAAATAATCATAAAATTGTTCAGCAGTGAATCTTGTTATCGTCACAAGATTGTGTGTGGTGCTAAAATTTGCATGGTAGACATCAATATAATTTTTCCCTGCCATTGAGAATGTCTGCAACTTTATCATGGTATGCCTATCATTTGTTTTTCTTTAAGAACCCTTTTTTGAAGAAAAATATTACAAAAATTATCAATAAATTATAAATTATTTATTGATAATATGTACAATAACCAATGATAGGCGGCATGATTCTCCCTTATTTCTTGCGCTGGATTTCAAAATTTTCGGTTCCGGCGCAGAAGGGGGCGTATCTTTCGGCCCTGAAACCCTCAGCCTTTTTGAGCGGATTTTTTCAAAGCGCTCTTTTTATGGAAAAGCGCTTCCCTTGCTTATCGATTGCGAGTGGGAAAAACCGGGAAAGTCTCAAAAAGAGGATATTCACAAAGGCTGAAAGACATATTTTATTTATGAATATTTTGGAAAGATTGGACAAAAAGAAGACAAAAGCTTGTGTTTTATACCGCCATCGGTTAAAATAGCCATGTAAGAAATGAGGGGAAACTGCGCCCTTTTATGGGCAGGTTTCTTGAGGGAGCGATGTTTTGGTCTCCATTTTGATGGCGTCATATAACGGCGCCCCATATATCGCCGCACAGATCGATTCTATTTTGCGGCAGACTTTTCGAGACTTCATGCTGTATATCCGTGACGACTGTTCAGACGATGGGACATGGGAAATCATACAGGTCTATGCGAAAAAAGAACCGAATAGGATTGTTGCGCTGCAAAACGCCAAAAATTCCGGCAGCGCCAAACACAATTTTTTCCGGATGATGCTGGAGCATCAGGATGATTATGTCATGCTCTGTGATCAGGACGACGTTTGGTGTCCTGACAAAATCGAAAGAACTCTTTTTGCCATGGAAAAAGCAGAGGAGCAGGCTGGAAAAGAAACGCCGGTTCTGGTCCATACGGATCTGACGGTAGTAGATGAAGACTTAAGGGTGCTGGCATCCTCCTATCGCCATACGGTAAATGGCAACTGGCAGCGGACGGCCCTGCACTGGGAACTTGCGCAGAATACAGTGACTGGATGCACTGCTATGTACAACCGTGCGTTGGGCGATCTTTTACAGGACGAGCCTTCCTTTTTTGTCATGCACGACTGGTGGCTGGCATTGACGGCAAGTGCCTTCGGCCTGATTGTTCCGCTGGACGAGGCAACAATCTTGTACCGGCAGCATGGAGACAATGCTGTTGGCGCAAAGTTTGTCCGTTCCCCGCGTTATCTGTTGCGCCGGCTTTTTGATGTGAAAGGGTACCGGAAGGAACTGGCTGAAACATTTTTGCAGTCAGAGAGTTTTTATGATGCGTTCCGGGACCGTCTGTCTCCTGAGCAGAGGGCGCTGACTGCCGGTTATGGAAGCCTGTCCCAAGCGGGGTGGCTGCGCCGCAGGTGGTTTCAGTTGAAAAACCGCACCGTGAAGTATGGCGTTGTCAAAAAAGCCGCTGGATTTTTATTTGGATAAAGGAGAAAACAATCATGAAAGGCATTATTTTGGCCGGAGGTTCCGGCACCAGACTTTACCCTTTGACGCTGGTCACCTCTAAGCAGCTTTTGCCTGTATACGACAAGCCCATGATCTTTTACCCCCTGTCCACGCTGATGCTGGCTGGAATTCGAGAGATTTTAATCATTTCCACTCCGCAGGACCTGCCCAATTTTGAGCGGTTGCTGGGAGACGGCTCTCAGTACGGCATTCGTCTCTCTTACGAAGTGCAGCCTTCGCCTGACGGGCTGGCTCAGGCGTTTTTGATCGGGGAGAGTTTTATTGGCGGTGACCGCTGTGCCATGGTGCTGGGGGACAATATTTTCTATGGCAACGGGCTGACCCGTCACCTACAGCAGGCGGCAGCGAGAGAAGAAGGCGCGACGGTTTTTGGCTATTATGTAGACGATCCGGAACGGTTTGGCATTGTAGAGTTTGACGAAAACGGAAAAGCCGTTTCCATTGAAGAGAAGCCGGAGCACCCCAAATCCAATTATTGCGTTACGGGGCTGTATTTTTATGACGATCGGGTTTGTGAGCTGGCCAAAAAGGTCAAGCCGTCCAAGAGGGGCGAGCTGGAAATTACCGATCTGAACCGGATGTATTTGGAAGAGGGCACACTGAACGTGGTGACGTTGGGGCGCGGTTATGCCTGGTTGGATACCGGCACGGTGGACGCACTGTCCGACGCGACTGAGTTTGTTAAGGTCATTGAAACCCGGCAGGGAATTAAGATCTCCGCCATTGAAGAAATTGCGTATAGAAACGGCTGGATCAGTGAAGAACAGCTTTGGAGAGCAGCGGAAAAGTATGGGAAATCCGCTTATGGCGCCCATTTAAAAAAAGTAGCGGAACATAAAATCATCTATTAAAGGAGTATGGCTTATGAACGTCATTCCAACAGAGGTATTGGACGTCTACATTTTGGAGCCGAAGGTCTTTGGCGATCATCGAGGCTGGTTTATGGAGACCTGGTCTACCCGAAATATGGAGGAAGCCGGCCTGCATTATCAATTTGTGCAAGACAACCAGTCCTATTCAGCCCAGAAAGGGACATTGCGTGGCATTCATTTCCAAAAGGGGGATGCCGCCCAGGCAAAGCTGGTACGTTGCGGACGCGGCGCGGTGCTGGATGTGGCAGTGGATTTGCGCAAGGGTTCCCCGACCTATAAAAAATGGGTGGCAGTAGAGCTGTCCGCTGAAAATAAACGCCAGCTTTTGATTCCCCGCGGATTTGGCCACGGTTTTGTGACGCTTACAGATGATGTGGAGTTTTTATACAAAGAGGATAATCTATACAATCCTTCTACAGATCGAAATATTCTGTGGAATGATCCGGAGCTTGGGATCGACTGGCGGGTAGAAAACCCGATTTTGTCTGAAAAAGACCGGACGGCGCCGCTTTTGCGGGACAGCGATGTAGATTTCGTTTATGAGGAGAAATAGCATGAAATGGTTAGTTACCGGCGGTGCCGGCTTTATTGGCAGCAACTTTGTCTTTTACATGCTGGATAAATATCCGGAGGATCAGATTATCTGTTTGGACAAGCTGACCTACGCCGGAAACCTGGAAACGTTGGAAGGGGTTATGGAAAACCCCGGTTTTACCTTTGTCAAAGGGGATATTGCTGACCGGGAGGCGGTTTACGCCCTGTTTGAGAAAGAGCGTCCGGACATCGTGGTTAACTTTGCGGCGGAAAGCCATGTGGACCGCTCAGTGGTGGATCCGGGTATCTTTTTGCAGACCAATATCCTGGGTACCGGCGTGCTGATGGACGCCTGCCGCAAATACGGGATCCAGCGTTACCATCAGGTATCCACCGATGAGGTGTATGGCGACCTGCCTCTGGACCGCCCCGACCTTTTTTTTACGGAAGAGACTCCGATCCATACCTCCAGTCCGTATTCCGCGTCCAAGGCTTCGGCAGATCTGCTGGTACAGGCGTATCACCGCACCTTTGGGCTGCCGGTGAGTATTTCCCGCTGTTCCAATAACTACGGTCCCTACCATTTCCCGGAAAAGCTGATCCCTTTAATGATCGCCAATGCGCTGAACGACAAGCCTCTGCCGGTTTACGGCACTGGCGAGAACGTCCGCGACTGGCTGTATGTCACTGACCATTGCGCCGCCATTGACCTGATTGTGAGAAAGGGCAGGGTAGGCGAGGTTTACAATATCGGCGGGCACAATGAACGCACAAACCTGCAGGTGGTTAAGACCATCCTGAAAGCGTTGGATAAACCGGAAAGCCTGATTCGCTTTGTCACCGACCGGCCGGGCCATGACATGCGTTATGCGATTGACCCGACTAAGATCCATGAGGAGCTGGGCTGGCTGCCGGAAACTCCTTTTGACGAGGGAATTCAGAAAACGATCCGCTGGTATTTGAATAACAAGCCCTGGTGGGAACACATTATCAGTGGGGACTATCAAAATTATTATGAGAAAATGTATGGAAACCGGTAGGAATACCGGTTTCCTTCTACTGTTTAAAAGGAGAATTTGGAATGAAGATTTTGGTCACCGGGGTAAAAGGACAACTGGGCTATGACGTGATGAAGGTGCTTCATCAGCGCGATGCGGCGTGTTTGGGCGCGGATATCGAGGATTTTGACATCACCGATGCGGCTGCTACCGCCGCTTTTATCGAACGCTATGCCCCGGACGCTGTGATTCATTGTTCGGCTTATACGGCGGTGGACCGTGCCGAAGAGGAAGCGGCGTTATGTGAGCGAGTCAATGTGGACGGGGCGCGCAATATCGCGGCAGCCTGCAAAAAAATCGGCGCTAAAATGGTTTATATCAGCACCGATTATGTGTTCCCCGGCACTGGCGAGCGCTTTTACGAAACAGATGATCCTATTGGGCCGCTGAATGTATATGGAAAGACGAAGCTGGGCGGCGAACTGGCAGTGCAGGAACTGCTGGAGAGGTACTTCATTGTTCGCGTCTCCTGGGTATTCGGCAAGAATGGCAACAATTTTGTAAAAACCATGCTGCGGTTAGGCCAGGAGCGGGATCAGGTCAATGTGGTCTGTGACCAGATCGGATCTCCTACCTACACGGCGGATTTGGCACCGCTTTTGTGCGACATGGCCGCAACCGAAAAATACGGCGTCTATCATGCGACGAACGAGGGAATCTGTTCCTGGGCTGACTTTGCTGCAGAAATTTTCCGCCTGGGAAGATGCCGGGCAAAGGTCAACCCGATTCCTTCCAGCGAATATCCGGTAAAGGCAGTGCGGCCTTTTAATTCCCGCATGAGCAAAAAAAGCCTGGATGCAGCAGGTTTTTCCCGTCTCCCCTCCTGGCAGGACGCACTGGTCCGGTACCTCAAAGAAATCCAGGAATAGAAAACGGGTGAGTAAATGGAGAAAAAATGGAACTTGCGGAAAGGATGCATGCTGGCACTGGCCATTTATATGATTCTGGCAGTGCTGTTTTATATGATCGCGGGACAGCAGCTTCGGGTTCGTGCCGATAGCACCGATTCCGTTTCCCCTTCCGTCTCGGTGGGGGAGATCTTGTCGGATATGCGGCTGGAACAGCAGTTTACGGTGCAAAGCGACCGCTTTACCAGCTTTTCGGTTCTGTGCGGTACCTTTGGCCGCCAAAACAGCGGCACGCTGCTTCTGGAACTGTATGAGCAGGCCGGACCGGACGAAAAGACGCTCATCGAGGCTTTTTCAGTAGACCTGTCCGGCTTGCAGGATAACAGCTGGTATACTGTGCAGCTGACGCGGCCTCTAGAAAATGCCGCCGGCAAGACGATGCTGTTGGAAGTATCTGCAGAAGACAGTACTTTGGGCAATGCGGTAACTTTATATTACGGCGATTCGGTTTCTACCGGACGAGTGGAGATCACCAGCGAGGGCTGGACGCCTCTTTTGCAAAACGGGCAGCCGCTGGAAGGGACTCTCTGCCTGCGTACCACCGGTGAAACGGATCTTTGGTTTGGCCGGTATTACTGGTATTTCGCAGCTGCTGCAGGCTTGTTGTTGGCCCTTTATTTCTGGCGGCTGTGCCGACTGAAAGAAAAAGGGAAAACCTGTCTGGGTCTCAGGCTGATCAACGCGTTCAGCAGATATCGTTTTTTGATTCAGCAGCTGGTCAGCCGGGATTTTAAGACCAAATATAAGCGCAGTGTGTTGGGGATTGTCTGGAGCTTTCTCAATCCGCTTTTGACGATGCTGGTTCAGTATGCGGTTTTTTCCACTATTTTTAAAAGCGATATTCCCAACTTCCCGGTCTACCTGCTGACAGGTATTGTGCTGTTTAACTTTTTTAATGAAGCCTGCAGTATGGGGATTACCTCCATTTTGGGAAATGCCTCGTTGATTACCAAGGTTTATGTGCCGAAATATATCTATCCGGTTACCCGGGTCCTTTCTTCTGGCATCAATATGCTGTTCTCGCTGGTACCGCTGCTGCTGGTGATCCTTTTGACCAGAACGGCCCTGACCCCTGCTATCCTGCTTTTGCCTTTTGCATTGGCCTGTCTGCTGTGTTTCTGCACTGGAATGGTTCTTGTTTTGTCAGCTTCGATGGTGTTTTTCCGGGATACGCAGTTTCTGTGGAATGTGCTGAGTATGATCTGGATGTATGCCACCCCGATTTTCTATCCGGAAAGTATTATTCCAGACCGATTTTTAATTGTGTATAAGTTCAACCCGTTGTATCACTTCATCCGTTTTGCCAGGACGGTGATTATGGATGGCGTATCGCCGGAACCGAAGGCCTATTTGATCTGTCTTGTATTTGCTGTGGGCAGCTTGATCCTCGGCGGGTTGATTTTCCGCAAAGCCCAGGATAAATTTGTATTGTATATATGAGGGGAATAGGATGATAGAGGTAAAAAACGTATCCATGTCTTTTCGCATGTCGCAGGACAGGATCCAGAGCATCAAGGAATACCTGGTGGCGATGGCGAAGGGCAAATTAAAATACAAGGAATTTTGGGCGCTGAAGGACGTCAGCTTTTCAGTTCGTCCCGGCGAGGTGCTGGGGATCATCGGCCGCAATGGAGCGGGGAAAAGCACGATTTTGAAGGTAATTTCCGGAATTCTGAAGCCCACCGAAGGCGCGGTGGAGGTGCGCGGCAATATTGTGCCCATGCTGGAGTTGGGCAGCGGTTTTGACTTTGATCTTACCGGCAGAGAAAATATTTACCTCAATGGGTCGATTCTAGGCTATTCCCGGAAATTCCTGGATGAAAAATACGATGCGATTGTTGATTTTTCCGAGTTGGGTGAATTTATCGAAATGCCGATCCGTAACTATTCTTCCGGCATGATGATGCGCTTGGCTTTTTCCATTGCCACAGTGGTGAATCCGGAAATTTTGATTGTGGATGAAATCCTGGCGGTGGGGGACGAAGCGTTCCAGCGGAAGAGCCGGCAGCGGATGCTGGAGTTGATGGGCGGAGGGACAACGGTGCTGTTTGTGTCCCACAACTTGGATCAGGTTCGGGAAATGTGTGACCGGGTGCTGTGGCTGGACCATGGCCAGGTAAAAATGCTCGGCGAGACAAAAGAAGTTTGTGACGCGTACCAAATTTAGGAGGCAGGACATGCAGAAGCTTTATAATAAAGAGTACTATCAGCATTATCGTACAGCAAGCGGAGAAATATCATATCAAGACTCGGAAGAGATAAAAGCATTTATAGGACATATTGCAACCCAGATCAAAGAAAAATATCGCCCAAAGACTGTTTTAGATGCCGGTTGCGCAATGGGATTGCTGGTTGCGGGCCTGCGTGATCTGGGGGTTGAGGCTTATGGGGTTGACTTGTCCGAGTATGCCATTTCTCAGGTGCGGGAAGATATCCGCCCCTATTGCGCGGTTGGCTCCCTGGCTGATCCGCTGCCGGATTCGCTTCCTAGGCGGTATGATCTGGTAGTGTCCATGGAAGTGTTGGAGCACATTCCCGAAGAGGAAGGAAAGAAGGCAGTTGCCAATCTGTGTGCAGTGACAGATCAGGTCTTATTTTGTTCTTCACCGGACGATACAGAGGATCCTACCCACATCAACCTACATCAGCCGTCCTATTGGTGCGGTTTATTTGCAGAACAGGGATTCTTTTTTGTCGGAGAAGAAAAGCCAGTTTTTTTGACAAATTACGCACTGTTTTTCCGGCAGAAGAACGTGTCGGCCTCGGTAGAGCTTTATGAGGAGAAACTGCAGAACTATGAAGAACAAGTGCTTCAGCTCTCTCTGGATTTGGATGGACTGTGGGAAAAAAACGAGATTCTGGCAGAGGATTTAAAAATTTCATCAGAGAATCAAAAGGAGTATCAGGCGCTTTATTT
>CAJFOX010000028.1 GCA_904397845.1 uncultured Oscillospiraceae bacterium | reverse complement strand
TAGCGAGCATCGGATTGAGATACCACAATCTGAAAAGAAGTTAAATACAAAGCAGTTGGGGCACCTTCCTTACGGAGGGTGCCCCAATAGGCAGGTCTTTTTTGATGATTACTACCGCGCAGAGCAACCCTTCTTTTTTCATAACGGACTATTCCTCATCCGAAATTAAAAAAATTTTGAGAATCTGTTCCGCATATGCCCTGCGTTTACTGCTGCATTGAGACAGCATCAAGGAAATTTGATCCGCTGTTTCTCCCGGCTTTTCCCCAAACAACAAAAAGTCAGTGGAAAGATGCAAAACTTTTGAAATTTTACATAAGGTTGGCAGAGACATTCCTTTCAATCCCAATTCAATATCTGAACAAAATTTGGGTGTTACGCCGATTTTCTCTGCAAACGCTTCACGGGAAAGCCCCAAATATTCCCGCTGTTCACGGATTCGAGAACCGATCTCACTGTAATTTGGGTCCATCTCCTGCCTCCCGTTCCCTTTTACGTTTATTGTAACCCTATCAGTGGTTCTTTAACATAAACTATCAGGGTTGACAATTTAGAACTTACAGGGTATAATAAAGAAAACTATCCGGAGGAAGTGAGACCGATTCAGAAAGAAACCCAGCTGGTTTTATTGCTGCAAAAACGAAACCGAATTCGCCGGCAACTATGCTTTATCTGCGCTATATGTGGTGTAGTCGCTGTTATATGGTCTATATTTTGCCTTTTAACTGGATTCGCCTATACCATCCCGATTTTTTTAGCCGCTACCATAGTTCTTCTCGCTGTCGTAAAATTCCCGGCGGGCTGGCGATATTGTATCCAGAAAAATTGGAATGGCCCCAAAAATTTCGCAGGCATTTTTTTCTTTTACCTTATTCTGTTTTTAGTCTCTTTTCTGATCGGCCCTGTTCTTTTTTTTCGCGATTTATACAAGCAGCTGCAAAACAAAGGCCCTGACTTTTAAGGCATAATTTTTCATAAATTTAGCCTTGTATCCAAAAGCACACAGTATTTCTATCCAGCGTTTGATGAACGGCATTCCCGAATAGGCTTGCAATGACAAAATTGCCTCAATAGATACTTTTGCATCGAAACAAAGACAAAGGCTCCTCTATGTAAAGGGAGCCTTTGTTTCATTCATAACCTGAAATCTCTTAGCAAATATAATCTATATTACAGTTTTTTATCAGTTTCACTTTGAGCGGTCGTTTGGTAAGGAATTCCGCATTCTTATCCATTGTTGTTCCCGGATGATGACAGATATCATGATCCACTGTGATCGGTTCATCAATTATATATAAAAATCCTTTTTCTTTTCCATTATGAGTGATGATACCATTATCATCATATCCTAATTCAGTAGGTTTATGCGAAAAAGCCTCTGCAAGTGCTCTCCACTGCGTAACCGTACTACCTTTTCTCAATACCTCAAATATTACATTTGAACCATGGTACCATACCCCATTGGGTTCTATTTCTAACTTCATGCTGGGTTCCCTCCAAAGCAGATTTGTACATAAAATTATTTATATCACAGCATTCACCGAAAAACAAGTTTGCGTTAACATTTCATAAGGGCAGGTGTCTTACCTGCCCTTATGAACCATTTTATGAGCACCTGCCTTCTAAGGTTAGGGCCTTTGTTTCAATCATTTATCCTGCAATTTTTACCGGCGCCCGGCGGATGAGCAGCCAGGAGAAAATCCCCAACAGAACCGTTCCGCCCAGCCACAACAGGGCCAGATGATAGGGGGAACGCACCACCCACTCGACTGCGGAGAAAAACCAGTTTCCCAGAGCCCCCACTACGCCGGCGGGCGCTGCAACCAGCAGTAACGGCAATCCAAAAAACAGCAGGGCCGGCACGGTAATGGATACGACGATTTTGCAGATCTTATTCATGCGGTAGTATGCGCCGCCGATAAAATAGCCGAGCATGCCCAGCGCCCAGCCGCCGGCAATCTGGCTGACAATGATGCCAAAACGCCCATCCAATCCTTTTATCGAGGGGTAGAGCATTCTTTCCGTTCCGTAAGTGTTAAGCCCCATTTGCTGGCCGCCCCACTGGCTTAACTGATTTACCGCCGTCATTCCGACTGAAAGAGCCAGCAGGAAAACAACCAGGCCGCAAAAAACGGTCTTTCGGGAAACGCCGTGCGACAGACCAAATCTCGTCCCGGATGGGAAAAAGATGATTCCCAAGACCAGCAGCATAATCTCTGATGAGAAGGAAAGACCGTTGACAGATATTTCTTCCGTTCCACTGGCAATCATAATGGAAAATCCCAGCAGCATTAAAATCAGGATCGCGCCGTAAAACCCCACTAGCCCCCAATAGGTATTCTGCCAATACCACCGAAACATTCTTCCGATTTTCATTTTCTTTTCCCCTCCTATGCGTTGGTCAGCTGTACAAACAGCTTTTGCAGGTCCAGCGGCGTAATTTCCAAAGATTCCGGAACATTTTCCGGACGCCCCAATAGGCAGGCGCTTTTTAATCCTCCCAGCAAATCTTCGCTCAGGATCTTTTTGCCGGCGCAGTAATCATCCACCTCCGACGCTTTTCCCGATACCTGGTAACCCATCTGTTTTACCTCCTCGACCGGCCGGTCCAGCAGGATTTTTCCCTCTTTGATCATAACCACCTGTTCGATGATGTCCGCGATTTCTTCGATCAAATGAGTAGAGATTACGATTGTCCGCGGCCGCTCGCTGTAACAGTGAATCATTTCCCGATAAAACATCTCCCGGTGGTTGGCATCCAGCCCCAGTACCGGTTCGTCAAAAAAGGTGTACGGCGCGTTGGAAGCCAGCGCCACAATCAACTTGGCGATGGTCAGATAACCGGTGGATAACCCTTTTAATTTCTTTTTCAGGTTCAACCCAAACCGTCCAGCCAGCACTGTAGCATATTCCATATCGAAATCTGGGTAAAAGTCCTTGCTCCAGCGAAACATCTGTTTTACAGTGGTTCCCTCCGGATAAATGTTTTTTTCTCCCATATAGTACACTTTTCCCTGGGCGCGGTCGTTATCCGTCCCCATCTCACCATCAATGATGACCTCCCCCTCACTGGGATACAACCGGTTGCCGATGACATTCAGCAATGTGGATTTCCCCGCCCCATTTCGTCCCAGCAGACCATAAATGCGGTTTTCCCCCAGCGTCAGATTTACCTGTTCCAGCGCCGTAACGTTGCCGAACCGCACAGTCAGTCCCTTCACCTCAATGCCCTGATCCATCTGTTATTTCCTCCTCAATCATCCGGATAATTTCCTGCCGGGAAATATGCAGCTTTTTCGCTTCCTCCAGCAAACGGATGATATAACCGTTGTAAAAAGCATCTTTTCTCTGATTCAAAATTTTTTCTGCCGCACCCTTTTGCACGAATATTCCTACTCCTCTTTTTTTGTACAGGATCCCTGCGTCGACCAGAAGAGTGACCCCTCGCAGCGCTGTCGCCGGATTGATTTTATAGGTCACAGACACTTCTGTCGTAGATGGGATCTGTGTTTCCTCCGGGAAAGCGCCGGAAAGGATGGCATCTTTGATCTGTTCTGCCACCTGTATATAAATGGGGGTATCGCTTTCGAAATTAAACTGCACAATTCACACCCTTTCTGTTAACCGGTTAATTACTTGTGTAACTAACTATATATCATTTTCTTTCCTTTGTCAACTCTTTTTTATTTCTTTCTCGGCAAAAGGAGAGCGTCTTCATGTTTCGGCTGACCGGGTTTTCCTCTAAGGCTTGTCCCAACGGCCTTGACACAGGGTATTGGTTATGCTATGGTTAGGATGATTTGCAATGATTAACCTGCGGTTTTAATCGGTTGGGGAGGTTTTTGACCATGACATTAGACCAGCTTCCCATTGGGAAGGAAGCTCGAATTCTCACTGTCGGCGGGCAAGGTGCTTTGCGCCGCCGTCTGCTTGATATGGGGCTGACTCCTCATACCAAACTGATGGTGCGAAAGGTCGCCCCAATGGGAGACCCTATCGAATTGCATGTGCGCAGCTATGAGCTGACTCTTCGGCTGGATGACGCAAAGAAAATTGAAATCGAGGAGGAGCCGGCATGACTTTTGCATTGGCAGGCAATCAGAACTGCGGTAAGACGACCCTTTTCAATCAGCTTACCGGATCCAATCAGCATGTGGGCAATTTCCCAGGCGTTACAGTGGAACGCAAAGACGGTCTTATCCGCGGCCACAAAGACGCTGTGGTTGTGGATCTTCCCGGCATTTACTCCCTTTCTCCCTATACCAGTGAAGAAATCGTAACGCGGGATTTTCTGATCAATTCTCATCCGGACGGCATTATTAATATCGTTGATGCTACCAACATCGAACGGAATCTTTATTTGAGCCTGCAGCTGATAGAATTGAACATTCCCATGGTCATTGCGCTGAACATGATGGATGAGGTGCGGGCCAACGGCGGCACCATCAAAATCCGTGAAATGCAGCAGGCCCTGGGCGTTCCAGTCGTTCCCATCTCTGCCAGTAAAAATGAAGGCGTCGCCGAGCTGATTGATACGGCTCTGGAGGTGGCTGCTAACCGCCAAAAACCAAAACGAATGGACTTTTGCTCCGGGCCGGTGCATCGCTCCATCCATGCAGTGGCCCATCTGGTGGAGGATCATGCTCAGCGGATGAATATCCCCTCCCGTTTTGCCGCCACTAAATTAGTGGAAGGTGATGAGATCATCCGCCAGGCGCTGCAGCTTTCGGAAAACGAGCTGGACATGATTGAGCACAGTGTAACCGAAATGGAGCAGGAGCTGGGCACCGATCGGGAGGCAGCTCTTGCGGATATGCGTTACACCTTTATCGAAGAGGTCTGTGCCAAATCCGTAATCAAAGGCCATCAAAGCAGGGAAAGCTTGCGCAGTGTGAAAATCGACAGCGTGCTAACCCACAAATATTTGGCTATCCCGATCTTTTTAGGCATTATGATGCTGATTTTCTGGTTGACCTTTGGAGTCATTGGTCCCGTCCTCAGCGACTGGCTTTCTTTGGGGATTGATGCGGTAACCAATTTGGCTGACCGCGCGCTGACCGCTTACGGCATCAATCCGGTGGTACATAGCCTGATGATTGACGGCGTTTTCGCTGGAGTGGGCAGCGTTCTTTCCTTTCTTCCTATCATTGTGGTGTTGTTTTTCTTCCTTTCCATTCTGGAAGACAGCGGCTATATGGCTCGGGTGGCCTTTGTCATGGATAAACTGCTGCGGAAAATCGGCCTGTCCGGCCGCAGCTTTGTCCCCATGCTCATCGGCTTTGGCTGCAGTGTACCAGCCATCATGGCTACCCGTACCCTATCCAGCGAGCGGGATCACAAAATGACGATTCTGCTGACTCCATTTATGTCCTGCAGCGCCAAACTGCCGATCTATGCAGTATTTTCCACCGCTTTTTTCCCAGACTACGCGGCGCTGGTCATGATCGCGCTGTATGTGTTTGGTATGCTTACCGCGATTTTATGCGGACTGATTTTCAAGCATACCCTTTTTAAGGGCCAGCCAGTTCCTTTTGTCATGGAACTGCCTAACTATCGGCTTCCCAGCTCTAAAAGCGTTCTGCGCCTGATTTACGACAAAGCCAAAGACTTCGTCGTACGGGCCTTTACCGTCATCTTCCTGGCAACGCTGGTCATCTGGTTTTTACAGACCTTCGACACCCGGTTCAATGTGGTGGATTCCAGCTCTCAGAGCATGCTGGCCGACATCGGCCGTTTGATCGCTCCGATATTCATGCCCCTGGGCTTCAGCGACTGGCGGGTTTCCACTGCACTGATCACCGGCTTCACCGCCAAAGAGGCGGTGGTCAGTACGCTGGCCGTCCTTACCGGCACCAGCATCGCCACCCTCCCGCAGGCGCTTTCCGGCCTGTTTACTCCTCTGGCAGCGGCCTCTTTTTTGGTCTTTACCCTGCTGTATACCCCTTGTGTGGCGGCGATCGGCGCGGTCAAACGGGAAATGGGTAGTGGATGGCATGCCTTGGCGGTAGCCGCTTTCCAGACTACTGTTGCCTGGATTATGGCATTTTTGCTGTTCCAGCTGGGTAGCATTTTTATCCATTAGGAGGAGATTCCATGTCATTTGTTGATTATATTATTGTCGCTGTTGTCGTTCTGGCCGCGGTCGGAGCACTTATCTATACGCACCGGCATCCCTCCTGCAACTGCGGAACCGGCTGCGCTTCCTGCCCGAGGGCCTGTGCCCAAAAGCAAAAGGGTACATCCGATGCGCCGCAATAAAAGCCTGATGAAAAATTTCCTATGATTATCGGAGAAGACATGTGCCGGGGAGTTTTAGCCGCGAGCACTGGATCAGGACGTTTCATTAGAGCTCGATGCAAACGTGCTGCTGATCGAGCAGCTCATACCTGCAACTCAGGGATAGCCGGCGCCATTTTATCCGGGTGGATAGAGATTTCCGACGTTGAAAAACAGGCAACAAAAGTTGGCCAATGCCCGGCTTCCTTTTCCCTCCGACGCCAGGAACAGCCGGAAGAAGATCTGCTGGGGGCGCAATCTGTTCCGCTGTGTTTTTACCGTATGGATTGCAAGTACACTCACGGTACATTTTTTCATAAATAAGAACGTGGATCTCATATCGGCTGCTTTTTGAAAGATCCCTCTGCAGCAGAAGAGCAGGCGCTTTGCACTTTGCAAAGCGCCTGCTCTTCTGCTAGAATCGTTTCTCTTCCGACCGCTTTTCCCTTTTAAAGTTTTACTGATATAACTGTACCGCCGCACACAAAAGCTCCCATAGCAGCCTTTGCTTCTCCAATGGCTGTTGGCGGAAAAGTTCATAGCTTTTTAGGGGAAAGGCCTCTTGCTCCATACCGCCAGAGCCAATTTTCTCAAAAAGCTTTTCCAGCGTGGTATCCAGCGCGGCACAAAGCTTCAACATTGTCTCGATGCTGGCATTTTTCTCCCCCCGCTCAATCTGGCCGATATAAGTATAGTGCAGGCCCGCCCGCTCCGCCAGCGCCTCCTGGCTCATACCGAGGGCATGACGGCGGGCACGGATCCGCTTTCCAATCGTTTGCAGGAAATCCATTTGACCACCCTAATATAGTCTATCGTCTTTTTATCTTATTTTACACATACTATTGACATTATTCTCGCATCTGTATATACTATAATCATTATTTTTTAAAAAAAGATACGATAATCTATTGAGGGGCATATGAAAAGCAAACAACCATCAAAAAAAGAAAAGCATGAATACGAGCCGTTGCCCTGCGACAAACAGGTCTCCTATTTCCTATGTCTGCTGGGAGGATGGGCCGGTGCGCATAAATTTTACGAGGGGAAAACTGCACTGGGAATCCTTTATCTATTTACTTTCGGTTTGCTGGGCGTTGGTTGGATTTTCGATCTGATCGTAATTTTAATGAAAAAAGGCGAAACCTATTATACATAAAAAGCCCGGCCATGGCCGGGCTTTTTCTACATGGAATTAAATCTCTCCTTCGATATGGGGCTTTACGTCATCCGGCACCGCACATACATAGGCGCCGCCAGTTGTTTTTTGATGTTCTTCCTGCGCTTTTTCCAACAGGGAAGGCTCTTCCATTACCGTTACAGCCGCATGAGCCATCGCTCTGGCGGCCGCCAGCATTCCCTTTTCCCCAACGCTGGTCCCCACCTGGGCCGCCAGCTGCCAGGAATGGCCCGGCGTGCCAATGGCATAGCAGGCTGCGTTAAGCCAGGCAGTAGGCACCACATAGCTGACGTCTCCCACGTCGGTGGAACCAAACAACGGCGTAGATGGGAACCGCAATGGAAATACTACATCCTGCAAGGGTTTTCCGGAAAACATCGACACATACTCTTCGCCGAATTTGGCGCCGTAAGCCCTGACCTTGGCTTTTACCTCATCTACCGGATAATCCTGCTGGAATGAGCGGGCGATCTGCCGGTCTTTTTCGTCGAACTCCGGTGCGCCGACAGCCTCAAAGCTCTGCTGCAGCACCTGGCTCAAAACATGATTGGGAAGGTAATCGCACATGCCGTCCACCGGTAGGATCTCTACCGTCGTCCCGGTCATCAGCGCCGCCCCTTTCGCGCAATTATTTACCCGCTCCCGCAGCTCCAATGCCTGGCTGATTTTTGGTGAACGGATAAAATAATACAATGCCGCGTGGTCCTGTACCACATTGGGCGCACCACCGCCCGCATCCCGATAAGCATAATGGATACGAGCCTCCTGGATCATGTGTTCCCGCAGGTAATTGACTCCAACGTTCATCAGCTCGCAGGCATCCAAAGCGCTGCGTCCCAGATGAGGCTGGCCCGCCGCGTGAGTAGCCCTGCCGTGAAAGCGGTAGACCATGCTTACCGCTGCCAGGGAATGCTCGCCCATAATGGAGTTGTTGCTGCCCGGATGCCAGGTGAATACGCCGTCCAGATGGTCAAATACGCCGTCGCGGGAGAGATACACCTTGGCGCTGCCATTTTCCTCGGCCGGGCAGCCGTAAAAAACGATAGTGCCGCCCAGTCCGGTTTCCTCCATATAGTCCTTAACCGCTACCGCAGCCGCGGCCGCTCCCACGCCTAACAAATTATGACCGCAACCATGGCCCGCCCCGCCAGGCACCAGTTCTTCCCGGTGGTTGCATCCCGCCTTCTGGCTTAAAGAAGGCAGTGCATCGTACTCGCCCAAAATACCCACCATCGGTTTTCCGCTGCCATATTGGGCCATGAATGCCGTCGGGATATCGGCCAGCCCGGCAGTAATCTGAAATCCCTCCTGTTCCAGCATCCGGATCAATGCCTGAGAGGATTTTTCCTCATGAAAGGCAAGTTCTGCATACTGCCAAATTTCCTGGCTGAGTTTGCAGTATTTTTCCTCATTTTTCCGTATAAACTGCGTGATTTTTTTCGCTAAATGTTCCATTTTCTTCTCCTTTCCCCTTTTTCAATCGGCAATTTTGCAAAAAGATCCCGCCTATCCGCCGGGTCCTTCATTATTTTACACCATCCAGCATTGGCTTTGTATCTACAGGCACCGGGCAGATGTATTTGCCACCGGTAGCCTTCACATACTCCTCCCTCGCTTTCTGCAGCGTCTGCGGATCCCGCATGGCGCAAATCCCGGCGTATGCCATTACCTTAGCCGCTGCCAGCATCCCTTCATGGCCGATGCTGCATCCGCTCTGGGCGGTCAGCTGCCACGAGTGTCCCGGGGTTCCAATCGCATAGGTGGCCATATTCAGCTGAGCGGTTGGGCAGACATAGCTGACGTCCCCCACATCTGTAGATCCAGGGCTTGCCGCCGAATCAAATCGGAGCGGCAGGATAATATCCATCAGGGATTTTCCCGCCAGCTGCGCCGCAATTTGGGAGCCATAGTCTTTTTCGTAAGATTCGTTTTTGGCTTTGAGCTCCGATTCGGGATATCCCTTCTGGAACTGAGCTGCCAACGCCCTGTCCGCTTCGGTAAAACGAGGGGCGCCCACCGCTTCCATCCCCTGCTGCAATAAGGCGCTAAGGGTTCGGTTGGGGATAAAATCGCACAAACCGTCGGTGGTGGTGATTTCTACCGTGGTTCCGGACATCAGCGCTGCGCCCCGGGCACAGTTATCCACTCTTTCCCGCAGCTCTACCGCCTGCGAAACTTTGGGTGCCCGGATAAAATAATACAGCGCCGCATGATCCTGCACCACATTCGGCGCACCGCCGCCCGCATCCCGATAGGCATAATGGATCCTTGCTTCCTGAATCATGTGCTCCCGCAGATAGTTGACTCCCACGTTCATCAATTCGCAGGCATCCAAAGCGCTGCGGCCCAAATGGGGCTGGCCTGCTGCGTGGGTAGCACGGCCATGGAACCGGTACAGCACACAGATGCAGGCTAGGCTGCTGCTGCCATCTACCGCATTTTGGCTGGAGGGATGCCAGGTAAAAGCACCATCCAATTCGTCAAACACGCCGGCTTTGGCCATGTACATTTTTCCGCTGCCGTCCTCTTCTGCCGGGCAGCCGCAATAAACCACTGTTCCGGCCAGGCCATGCTCTTTCATATACTCCTTGACCGCCACCGCCGCCGCCAGAGATCCGACGCCTAATTCATTGTGGCCGCAACCATGGCCTGCCGCTCCGTTTTCAAATAAGGCTCGCTGAGGATTGCCCGGCTGCTGGCTTAAATCAAACAGCGCATCGTATTCGCCCAAAAAGCCGATCACCGGTTTTCCGCTGCCATATCTTGCTGTAAAAGCCGTCGGAATACCTGCTACCCCCTTTTCAAGGGTAAAACCTTCCTCCTCTAAAAACCGTTCCAGCGCCTGGGCGGATCGAAATTCCTGAAAGCCTACCTCCGCATAGCGCCAGATTTCTTCGCTCAAAGCCGTGAACTTTTGCCGCTTTTTCTCAATATATCCATCCAAAATGTTTGCCAGCTGATCCAAAATGCCGCTCCTTCCGATTTTTCTTCTGTTTTTATTCTACTGTTCCAAGCCGAAAAAGTAAAGCTTTTCCGGCTTGGCTCTTGTAAAAACGGATGCTTTTTACTATAATAAAAATAATTGGTGTATGTTGTCTGCTTTTGCGGTATGGATGGCCGGGATTTGCTTCTTGGCCGTTTTTCGTGCGAGGATGTTTGGGAGAAAGGTATGTGCTTATGAGAGAGATCGGGTTTGACAATGCAAAATATGTGCATTTGCAATCAGAACACATCAAAAAACGTATCGCTCAATTTGGCGGAAAATTGTACCTGGAGTTTGGCGGAAAATTATTTGACGATTTTCACGCTTCCCGGGTGTTGCCTGGTTTTGAGCCGGACAGCAAGGTAAAATTACTGTTGCAGCTCAAAGAGCAGGCGGAAATTGTGATTGTGATCAACGCTTCCGACATTGAGAAAAACAAAATCCGCGGTGACCTCGGCATCACCTACGATTTGGATGTACTGCGCCTGATTGACGCTTTTCGCGGTATTGGCCTATACGTGGGCAGCGTGGTGTTGACACGATATGCGGGACAAGCCGCTGCCGACGCTTTTATCAAGCGGCTGGAAAGGCTGGGTGTTCGGGTATTTCGGCATTATTCCATTGAAGGGTACCCTTCTAATATTCCATTGATCGTCAGCGAACAAGGCTATGGCCGCAACGAATTCATCGAAACCTCCCGCCCCCTGGTGGTCGTTACGGCACCAGGACCCGGCTCCGGCAAAATGGCAACCTGCCTTTCCCAGTTGTACCATGAGTATAAACGGGGCGTAAAGGCCGGCTATGCTAAATTCGAAACCTTTCCGATCTGGAATATTCCGCTGAACCATCCGGTTAATCTGGCCTATGAAGCCGCCACTGCCGATCTTAATGATGTCAACATGATTGACCCGTTCCATCTGGAGGCCTATGGGATCACCACCGTTAACTATAACCGGGATGTTGAAGTGTTTCCCGTGCTGCGGACAATGTTCGAAAAAATTATGGGGGAATGCCCCTATAAATCCCCTACTGATATGGGGGTTAATATGGCGGGCAACGCCATCGTCAACGACGAGGTCTGCCGGGAGGCATCACGCCAGGAGATCATCCGCCGGTACTACCAGAGCCTGTGTGAACGCAGGCAGGGTCTTTTGGAGGAAGACGTGGTTTATAAGCTGGAATTGCTGATGAACCAGGCAGGGGTTTCTCCCTCTGATCGGCCGGTGGTGAAGGCGGCGATCGATCGGGCGGAATCCACTGGAATGCCCGCTGCTGCAATTCAGCTGCCGGACGGGCAGATCGTCACTGGCAAAACCTCCAATTTGCTGGGCTGTTCTGCGGCCCTGCTGCTCAACGCATTGAAGGTTCTGGGCGGTATCCATCACGATATCCATCTAATTTCCCCTATCGTCATTGAACCGATTCAGCAGCTGAAGACCCAGGATCTTGGCGGCCACAATCCGCGGTTGCATACCGATGAAATTCTCATTGCCCTCTCTATCAGCGCGGCGACCAACCCTACCGCAGAATTGGCGATGAACCAGCTGCCTCTATTGCGCGGGTGCGAAGCCCATTCCTCTGTTATCCTCTCCCAGGTGGATGACAGCACCTTTAAAAAGCTGGGCGTGCACCTAACCTGTGAACCTACTTATCAAACCAAAAAGCTATATCATAAATAAAACCGAGTTTTGGTATAAAAATAAAGCGGAGGGGAAATCCCCGCTATTCCTTTTTTGTGCCGCGGCGACAGCTCTTTAGGGCCGATCGCCGCTCATCATTCTTCTGTTTCTATCACAAAAAGCCGTCGAACGCGTTTGCTTCGACGGCTTTTTGACTTTTCTTCGCTAATCGATTAAAAATTCCTTTGCATATTTCATCATGCCACCGGCTATTGATGCATCTTTCCGCAATAGAAGCGCCATAAAATTTTCATCCGGCACCTCAAAAGGCGGGTAAATCCCCCAACGGCTGGCAGGCTGGTATCCCGCTTTGGAATAATAGTCCGGGCTCCCCAATACCACCGAGGCTGCAAATCCCAATTTGGCCGCGGTTTCATGGCCCTGCGCCATCATCGCCAGCCCAATTCCTCTTCTCTGGTATCCAGGCAAAACAGCCAAAGGCGCCAGAGCCAAAACAGTCTGCCTTTCAATAGTGGCCTTGGTAAAAAGAATATATCCCACAATCCGCTTGCCTTCCTCCGCGACCATCGAAAGTGCTGGGATAAATGCGTCACTTTTGCGCAGGGCCTCAACCAGATCCTGTTCGTTCCCATCCCGGTGCTCCGCTTGAGAAAAGGCCTGCTGCACCAGATGATATACTGCCTTATAATCTTTGGGCTGCTCCTGACGAATCTCCATCTGTTCTTTCTTTTCTCCTTTCAACAGCTGACCAACGAAAAAACACTACGATCGGTCCGCTGCTGCATCGAACTTTTTCTGATAAAAGTCAATCGCCTTTTGAATAATATTTACTGCGTCTTCCGGCCCTAACACCTCATCTACCACCGTATCTTTATTTTCCAGCGCTTTATATACGCTGAAAAAATGGCGCATTTCGTTATAAATATGCTGTGGCAGGGAGAAAATGCTCTTGTAATCATTGTAGTTGGGGTCGCCAAACGGAACGGCAATGATCTTTTCGTCCTGGCGGCCATTATCCATCATCTGGATCACACCAATCGGATAACAGCGCACCATCGTCAACGGGTGCAGCGGCTGTGCGCAAAGCACCAGCACATCCAACGGATCAAAGTCATCTCCATAAGTACAGGGAATAAAACCATAGTTGGCCGGATAGTCGGTAGAGGTATGCAGCACCCTGTCTAAAATGATAAGCCCTGTCTCTTTATCCATTTCATATTTGTTTTTAGAACCTTTAGGGATCTCAATCACAGCGATAAAATCAGTTGGAGAAATCCGTTTTGGATTAATATCGTGCCAGATGTTCATTGCATCACCCCTCTTTCCCCTTTATTCCGTTGGCTTTTTCGTCTTTTTCTCGTTCTCCAGGCATTCCCGGATAGCGATTTCCTGCGTTAAGGTTCGGATTTTGGTATCCATTTGGGAAAGGCGGAGAGAAAGGGAAAATGCTTTCACAATCAAAATAAAAATGACGGCCAGAAAGATAAAATTAACCGGTGATTGAACGCCCAATTGATCTGCTGCCCAGCTGGCAATATCGGGAAAAATGCTTAAAACAACCAGTGCAGCTGGAAAAACCAGCCAGAAAATGGAATCCTCTATCTGCAGCTGGGATTTGCGGATCTTTCTGGCCGTATACCACAAGGTCAGCGCCGATATGATAATCAACGCCGTGCGAAGCATAACAGACATTTGCTCAAGCCCCCCTTTTCCGGAACCATTGAATCAGGATAATAGACGTACACATACGGACCATATATTCCATGGCGCGCCGCAGGTTGAAATAGCTTTCCCCGGCAATCCGCTCCCTCATTTCCACCTGAACTTCCTGTACCTTGGCTCCATTGCGAATTAAATAGGCAATTGTATCCGGTTCCGGCCCATAGTTTAAATTATGGGCAAATTCATGGATCATCGACCTGTTGAACAACCGCATTCCTGATGTAGGATCCTTTACTGTGACGCCCGTAGTAATTTTAATGGCCAGTTGGATCATCTGATTCCCCATCATGCGCAGGCTAAACGGCTTCTTTTTATCTTTAAAACGGGATCCGATCACCACATCTAAAGATTCTTCCTCCATTTTGGAAGCCATAGCCTCTATATACTGAGGATCATGTTGCCCGTCGCCGTCAAACTGGATCGCCATATCGTAATCCATCCGGTCTGCATACCTCAGTCCTGCCTGGAAGGCGCCTGCAAGTCCCAGATTGACCGGCAGATCCAGAAAATGATATCCCTTTTCCCGGCAAATGGCGGCGGTTCGGTCTTTAGAACCGTCGTTGACCACCAGATAATCATACTGAGGATAATTCTCCATCAGCTGATCCACGACCCGCTCAATGTTTTCCTGCTCGTTATAAGCTGGAATGACAATCAAAATACGCAAGTTTACCTCTCCTAAAATTTAAAATCCACATGGAACAGTCTCACCGCTCCACGATAGCACCATAAAAACAGGCGAAAACAACCCAGCCGGTATAGCAGCCTGCAACCCCACAGAGCGATCCCCTTAACCCCTCGTTTCCTAAGCTGCTGCAGGCGCATCCACCGGTTCCTTCGAAGCCAGCCATAATGATCTTTCAAATAGCGGGCAGTCCACTTCAAATGTGCGTGTAGATTGATCTGCGGGTTATCCGCCGCGCGCAGCGCCATCGAAATGCCGATGTGGATAAAGGCCAGCAGCCCAATGGTATCTTTTTGCGCCGGATCCTGCGCCTGATGATACTGCCGGGCTAGTTCCTCCGCAAAGCACCGAATGGTCCGCTCCTCCGTATTGGAAATCACCGATGCGGTTCTGACGCGGTAATGAATCAATACCTCATTCGTGCAGGCAATGCTGCTGCAATCCCGGTAAATCGCCTGTTGATAGCACAGATCCTCTCCTACTTTAAAATCCGGGATCCGATGCGCCAAAGCAATATCGCTGCGAAACAATTTGTTCCACAAGGCCCCGTTGATAAAAGCCAGCGTATCATCTTCGGGCGGAAGCGTCATCAGCGCCGGAAACCCCTGCATTTCTGTGCATAGCACGCGGCCGCTCCCTTCTTCGACACGATCATAAGCACAAACAGCCACATCGGCTCCGTTTTGTAAAGCCAACGTATGTAATTTCTCCAGATATTCCGGCTCCAATGAATCGTCTCCATCTAAGAATACCACATATTTTCCATCAATGAAACCAGAATCCAGCGCCCAGTTTCTGGTTTTGGCCGGGCTCCCCAAATTTTTCTGCAAAAAGGCCGAATGGATCCGACCCGGAAATTTTTCGGCGTATGCTTTTATGATACTGACCGTTTTATCCTTAGAACAATCGTCAACCAGAACAACATCAAAGTCCTGATAAGTTCCGGAAAAAAGCTCTTCCAGGCAAGCTCCAATATAGGCCTCCAAATTGTAAGTAGTGATGACGACAGTGATTTCAGGCATCGGTAGGCCTCCTTGTCAAAAATATAAGGGATATGGCAAATACCAAAAACAGCAATGCATGGCTGACAAGGATCGACAACGCGCCGCCCAAAAGCGACAGGTTTTTCACCAGAAAAATACTGACTGCAGTACCCACAACAATGTTAACCGCGTAATTCCAAAAAATCCATACCTGCTTTCGCAGCATGACCAAAAGATAGTAGGAAAGTGACCCTGTCGCGATAAAACCGCCGGAAAGAATCGTCAGGAAGAGCTCCAGGCGATAAGGGGAAAGGTCCACTGCGTAAAAAAGCCCCAACACCTGTGTTCCCAACAGGTATCCCCCCAGGCAACAAAAGGCTGTCAGCACGCCAATTAAGAGAAGGTGCCGTTGGTATAGCCGGAGAAAGCGGGGAAAATCCTTCTCGCCCAACGCAGCACCATACTGGCTTAAAAGCGGCTTAAAAACGAACCCGCTCAACAGATTGATGACCATGGTCGGTAAAAAGAGAATATTGAAATAGCCCTGTGCCGTACTGTTTTCATAGTAATTGACTACATACTTGGAGAGGTTGACCATAACATTCATTAGAAAAAGGCTGGCAAACAGTGGGACAGTCGTCTGAAACAGCGGGAAAAGCTGCTTCTTTACATCACGGCTCTCATCGGGCATTGCCCTTGACGGGCAAAGACTCCAGATATACAACGTAATCAGGTTTGTCAGCACCATCCCCGCCGATGCGAGATATAGGTTCTTGATCGTTATCGACAGGCCCGCAAAGACGCAAAGCGAGAAAAACGTTCGGTAAAACAAGGATTTTCCGCATAGATCCAGCCGGTTTTTCTGAAAAAAACGGCTTTGATACAACTCTGCAAAGGAATGGACCGCCATATACAAGGTCAGCAAAAGCAAAAGCCACGCCTGTTCTCGCGTATTACCGCCCCAAAAGAACAATAAAAAACATCCAGCCAGCATTGCCGCCGTAGTAATCCACTTGGCCGCCCGATACGCTCCAAAACTGTACTGCCCCGCATAGTCAGTCATCTGAAAATGGTTGATACCGAACAGGCCAATGATATACAGGATTTGTGCGGTTGTAAAGACAATGCCAAAATCTCCCGCTGCTGCTACTCCAAACACACGGGATACAATCAATAAAAGCAGTACGGAATTGGCGGCAAACATCCCGCTGCCCAATGTATTCCAGATAACACCTTTCTTTTTCATAATTCTGTTCTTTCGTTTTCATTTCCCAGATAAAGCAAATGGGGATAGTGATTTTTTCTTTTTTCTACCGGAGGAAGTTCCATATAATTTCCGAAAATATCAGACAAAATTCTATCATAATTATTGGGCATTTCCACTTGTATATTTTCAAAATCCATTTTAGCGGTGGGGAAAACATCGCTTCTCTTCATCATATATTTCGTCGGATAAGTATAATCCAGCAATTTTATGTATTCTGTATTTTCATGATTGTATGCATCGGCATACTTCTTATAGTGACGATAAATCCAACGCGGAGAAATGCACAGAATTTTCATGCCGTAATGCGTTACCCAACAAATCGTCCTCACAATCCATTTCTTTATTCCCTTTAATGTTAAATTAGGGGCAGATATCTGGCGCAAAATATATAGTTTGCTCCAAAACCATGCGCCATAAATTTGTTTTTTTCGTTCTTTCTCATCATCTGCAACGGCATCAAAAGGAATAATGTCGATCCGGATTCCAAAATCCAATGGGAGATTTTTAAAAGCTTCTTCAACAAACTTTGTTCCCTTTTTTCCCATAAACATGGCGGGTACCGGGAATACTCCATTTTCTTCCATTGTATTGAATGTGTATTTGTCTTCCAGCCGCGGTACAGCTAATTTTTTAAAGCGCTCAAAATCTTCTCGCAGCATTCCAACATCAATATCATCATCCCAAGGGATAAATCCTTTATGGCGAACTGTTCCAATGGCGCTGCCGCCCACCATAAAATAAGGCAGCTCCAATTCGGCACAAACATTTGCAAAATCCTTCAATACATCCAACTCTATCTGCTGAAGCTGCTTTAGCTCTTTCTCCTCATACTCGCCATACACGAGAAAAACCCCTTTCCTATTGATGTATTCTAATTTGCCTTTTCTTTTAAATCTTCTTTTATCTGACTTGTTGAAATTTCCGGCGTTCTGGGAAGATAAACTACATCACAATATGGTTTCAGAAAATCGAATTTTCCCTTCCAATCATCGCCCATCACAAAAGTATCGATGCGAAATTCTTTGATGTCATTGATCTTCTGCTCCCAGTTTTCTTCCGGTATCACCAAATCAACATATCGAATTGCCTCTAACAATTGCTTTCTTACTTCGTAGCTAAAATAACACTTTTTGGCCTTACTATTCCAGTTGAACTCATCTGTCGATAAAGCAACGATTAAATAGTCACCCAGAGCTTTCGCCCTTTTTAACAAATTGATATGTCCATAATGGAGAAGATCAAATGTACCATAGGTTATTACCTTCTTCAAACTATCGCTACCTTTCTATTTTCAAGAGAGTCGGGTCGAAATTTCTCAGCCGATCTAAATTCTCATAAATTTGGTCGATATCCCAATCCCACCACTGTAGCTGTTGCAGCAAATCGATTTTTTCCTGCTCAAAACGATATTTAATTACTTTTGCAGGAACACCCGCCACCACCGCATAAGGCGGAACATCTTTCGTCACAACAGAGCGGGCGCCGATCACTGCGCCATTACCGATGGTAACACCACCTTTAATTAAAACACCCCATCCAATCCACACATCATTTCCAATAGTGGTGTGCGGCGGTATATACCCCCCCCCCCCGAGGGGACTCCTTTTCTAAGAGGAGAGCTAATTCCATTCATTCGGTAGCTACTGAATTCATGCAACGGATGCTCATTCAATCCCACAACGAGGCCGTCAGCAATACAACAAAATTTTCCAATGGAAACATTAGATATAAAATCATTTTGTTTCATGTAGCTGTAATCGCCGATCGAAACATTATGAGAAAAAGTCGGCCATCCATATAAAGTAACGCCCTTTCCCAGCTTTGGTTTGTATTTAATTCGTGAAATCCAGTACTGCAATGGGCGGGGAAGCTTATAATAAATCCTTAGGAAAAATGCATCCATTTTTTTCACCTACTTTCCGATCTTTTTAATCCGGAAGGCGATATAGGTAAATCCCGCCTTCATCACCCGCTTAAACTCCACCCAGCTTAAGTTGGCCAGGAAGGTTTTGAAAATATAGGTGAAAGAGAAGTAGTAGCGGCTCATCAGATGATCCCGCAGCTTTTCAATTTCTTTGGCGCTTGCATAAGGATAATTCACCAGGCAATCCAAATATCCGTCCTGATTCAGCCATTTGGAATAATCCTCTGTCTTGAGATATCCCTCGTCCTTTACCCACTGATAAAACGCCGTACCGGGGAACGGCACCGCTTGTTGGAAAAACACTTCGTTGGCATAGACTTTCTTGGCAAAGCGGAAGGTGTCTTCAATGGTGCTCAAATTATCGCCTTTGAGTCCAATCATAAAGCAACCGAACACTTTGATCCCCAATTTTTTGGTATTCTGCGCAAAAGCTAACGAATCCTCCAGCTTGATGCCTTTACGGGTCTCATCCAGCACTTTCTGATTTCCGGATTCATAGCCTACAACCAGCAGGCGGCAGCCAGCCTCTTTCATCTTGGCCATCACCTCATAGGGCAGATCTGCCCGGGTATTGCAGGACCAAACCAGTTTCAGCCCGCGCCGTTTGATCTCATCACAGATTTCCATCACGCGCTTTTTATCCACAGTAAAAGTATCATCCTCGATAAAAATCTCCTGGATATAAGGCATGTGCACTGCGATATATTCCAATTCGTCTACAAAATTTTTGACGCTGCGTTTGCGGAAACACCGACCGCTCATGGTTTCAGGATACGAGCAGAAATTACAGCGGAACGGGCATCCTCTGGCGCTGAAAATCTGGATCATGGGCTTGCGGGCAAACGCATAGCAATAATCATTGACATCGAGGAATTTTTCATAAATCTTGGATACAAAAGGCAGCTCGTCCAAATCTTCCGTCCAAGGACGGTCCGGGTTTTTCACGATTTGGCCATCACGGCGCCAGGTAACGCCCAACACATCGCTCAGATCCTCCCCGGCTTTCATCACCTCATCCAAGGTAAAATCATATTCCTGTCGGACGATTACATCGATATCCGGGCATTCCTCCAGCACTCGCTCAGATAAAGCGGTAGCATGGGTACCGCCAATTACTATTTTCCCCTGCGGATAGGCTTTTTTGATTGCAGCCAGCGTTTCGTAATCGTGAAAGCAGGTGGAAGTAGTAATTTCCCCCATAATGTAATCCGGAGCCGATTTTTTGACCAGCTCAACCACATCCTCGGTACTCATTTTTTTTACGATACAGTCTACCAATTCCACATCATAGCCCCGATCCATGCAGACGCCGGCGGCATAGCACAGCCAGTATGGATAATACATGGTGCCGCTTTTCGTTTTTTCCGGCCAGCGGCTGGACCGGCTGATAGCAAATTTATACGGTAAGTTTAAAAATAAAATTTTCATTATTCATTCTCCTATACATAATAACGACTGATACAAAGTGAAAAAATAGTCGAATAAAGCAAAAGTGCATTTGCTGCCAAAACCATTGTATGATACACTTTACGGTTGATTTGGTTTTTTATTTTGGGGCTGCCCAACACATAGAACAACGGAAACAACAGAGGTATCATATATCGCTGCTGGCAACCATTAATCGTGCTGTAACCCACTGGAGTAAATGTTATATACAGAGAAGTTGCCACGAAACACAATGCGATAAACACAGAGCCCGCAGTTATCAGGCGAACTTTTCCAGTGGAAGTATAGCAATCCAAGGCACTTTTATCAGTAAAGATCACTGCACCTAGCAGCATCAGGGAAAAACTTCTTGAAACGGTTCCCAGATAGGCTAAATCCGTAATGCAGGTAAGTGAGGAGACATATTCCCACAAAAATCCCAACAGCATCTTAGCATACGTCAGCGGGTGGCTCAGGATATAGAAAATCTGATCCTCACCGCTGACGGTAGCACCGCCGCGGGTATCGGAGGGAACCGAACCGAACAGGAGTGGGACAATAAAGCTCATCAACACCAAAACGGCTACTATACAAATGAAAGCTAAATATTTTCGATACTTTTCCGATGATAAGAATTTCGTTTTGGGCAAGAGCAATAATATGGCCAAAATCGGCATATACACAGCCTTGGGACCAAATCCCAGAACCAGCGAGCCTATTATGATCGCGGCATTTTTTACTGTGAGAGGCTGATCTGGCTCCTGAAGTTCTGCAAAGAAATAGGACATTCCCAACATGATCCAAGCAGTAATCCAGCTGTCACAGCTATAATTCGACGCTAAAAACACCCCTGTCGGGAACAGCGCGATTGTCGCTAGAATCATCTTTCCCGTTTTTAACCGCTTGATGGCCACGCGAACCAAAGCCACATAACATAGTAAAATCGATATTTTGCCGAGCAGATAAACTGCAGTAAAAGGCAAGCGCAAAAGCCTTCCTAAAAAGATTATTGCACCCGGTAGATAATACCCTATCCTTCTATACATGTCCAGAGAGGCATCCAATGCATTAGCATCCATATAGGCAAATTGACTGTTTTGATACAAATCGTTTAAATACGCACTTCGCTCCCAGAATACATCAACGGAAAAGGAAGAATTCAGAGGACTTTGATATGCATAGTGCTGCATTACAATATCCGCTTGCGTTATATTTGAAAATACCTGTACCGAACGGATATAGTGGGTTTCATCATCCCACGAAATACCAGTGCAAAGCGGTGCCAGCAGACACAGCATCAGCCCGGCAGACAATGCAAGAATTGTGAAGATTTGTTCGGGCTTTTTGCCGATTTTGCCATACAGAAAATAGAAAGCCGACACAGTAAGAAACACTACGATCCAGAAAAGATACAGCGGCGTTTGAAAGGATACCATCTTGGATTCGCTAAAAGCGACGACCAGCGGATACAAAAAGAAACAAAAAGCTAGAAAAAGGGTTAGAAACAAAACTGTTTTTTTTGAATTTCCCTGCAGACTGCGGCAACCATCTTCGATTGCATTTTTCCACTCGGGGATTTTTTTCTGCAAAATAACCGCCAACACAAAAAACAAAACGGCAAAGTACCCTACCCGGGCGGCCGAAAACGGCACTTGATACCGGATGGCCATTTTGATAAGAGGCTGCCCACTGGCTGTAATATCTTCTACCGGGAAAACACCATCTACATCCAACCGAAGAAAAGAATACTCTCCTGAGGGCAATTCAAAAACAATTTGTTTCTGTCCTTCCGGTACCATGAGGGTCATGCTGTTCTCTTGTGAGACATCTCCCTGTTCATCTGGATAAAACAGCTGATAATTGGTTGTTCCTGTCGTCTCCTCCCCCAGCGTGATTAGAATATTGGCTATCTCTCCATTCAAATTGTAAAGGTAAATCTGCGGATCATTGTCCGACGGGACCACCTTTCCATCAACGATACTGCAATTGACAAGTTTTATATCTTCATTCCAGATGGAAACGGCATCGTTTTGCTGAGAGGCTCGATAAAACGTTTCCGGCGGCATTACCAGATAGGCAAGCTCCACCAACAAAGCGGCAAGAAGTGAAAGCAGAATCTTCCGCCAATAGGTATGCAAGAATGCTTGTAATCTTTCTTTCATTCCTAAACTTTTCCCTCTCCTCTATCAGATCGTAAAGTTTGCATCATTCGGCGAAAAATTCGGATTATAATAGGGGTCACCCGCTTCCAGCTCTTTTGCCCACCTCGCCTGAAAGCGCTCCACTTCGCCCACAAACCGTGCTCTCTTTTCGGGCGTATCGTCTGCC
>CAJFOX010000027.1 GCA_904397845.1 uncultured Oscillospiraceae bacterium | reverse complement strand
TTTGACGGAACTACCGTGATAAAAAATCACAACTTACCCACTCCTTTACACAAAGGGAGGCAACTTCCATACGAAGCGCCTCCCTTGGCAGGTCTTTTTGTTTGGTCAAGCAAAAGATTTTTACTGTGCGGCTCGTTCCGAATAATGGTGGGCCTGCTCCAGCATCATGTCTTTCACTTTCATCAGCCGGATTTGTGTGCTTCGCTCGTTTTCGTCCAGCTTCATGGTGATATATTTAATATTTGTCTGCAAATCCGGGATCATCACATGCTCCAGCGCATTGACGCGGCGGCGGGTTTTTTCGATCTCGGCGGCCATCAGCTGGCAGGATTTTTCAATCTCCGCCAACTTGAGCATATCAGGGAGAACCTCAGATAAGGAAAGTACCGCATCATCCAAATCGGCAGAAGTGAAGGCAAAACCGTAGGAATAAATGTCGTTTGAATCAGCGGTGCGGGTTTTATACTCAAACACTGGAATTTCTACGCTCATCACATTGCGCTCAGAGGCCTCCAGAAAAACTTCCTGCTTCGGCGCCATCAACGCCACATCCAGCACTTGTGCGTCAGTAGCGGCGCGGGCCAGCAAAAAGTTTTTGTTGGCTGCGTGAATGCCGCTTTCCACTTTTTCCCGGAGGGCTTTGTTCTGCCGGACCATATCCAGAAACTGACGCATCAGTTCGTCTCTCTTATCCTTCAAAAGCTTGTGGCCGCGCATAGCCGTGGACAGCTTTTTCTTCAAGCGGGTCAGCTCCATCCGAGTTGGATTCACCTGTGTATTTGCCAAGAAAATCCCCCCTATTTGCCGTAGTATTCATCGAGATACTCATCCTTAATACGTTTCAGTTCCGAACGGGGGAGAATGGACAGCAGCTTCCATCCGATAGCCAACGTTTCTTCAATGTCACGGTTGGTCTCATAGCCCTGTGAAACATATTCTGCCTCAAACGCGTCGGCAAACTGGGCATATAGCTTATCGATGTCAGTCAGCGCCGCTTCGCCCAGAACCACCATCAGCTCTTTTGCATCCTTGCCGCGGGCATAAGCCGCAAACAGCTGGTTCATGGTATTGGCATGATCAGCGCGGGTTTTTCCTTCGCCGATGCCCTTATCCTTCAAACGGCTCAGGCTGGGCAGCACGTCAATGGGCGGAGTAACGCCCTTGCGGTACAGTTCCCGGCTTAAAATAATCTGTCCTTCGGTGATATAACCGGTTAGGTCGGGGATGGGATGGGTTTTGTCATCTTCCGGCATGGTCAGAATCGGGATCATGGTAATAGAACCATTTTTGCCTTTCTGCCGTCCGGCCCGTTCATACAGGCTGGCCAGGTCGGTATACATATAGCCGGGATAGCCGCGGCGGCCGGGAACTTCTTTACGGGCAGCGGAAACCTCGCGTAAAGAGTCAGCGTAGTTGGTGATATCGGTGAGAATGACCAAAACGTGCATATTCTTTTCGAACGCCAGATATTCTGCAGCGGTCAGCGCCATACGGGGGGTAGCGATACGTTCCACCGCAGGGTCGTTCGCCAGATTGACAAACAAGACGGTACGGTCAATGGCGCCGGTTTCTTTAAAGCTTTCAATAAAGAAATTCGCTTCTTCAAAAGTGATACCCATAGCCGCGAATACGACGGCAAAAGGCTCGGTGGTGCCGCGCACCCGCGCCTGCCGGGCAATCTGTGCAGCAAGGTTGGCGTGGGGCAGACCAGAGGCGGAGAAAATGGGCAGCTTCTGGCCGCGGACCAGCGTATTCAGGCCGTCGATAGCGGAAACACCGGTCTGGATGAATTCCTGGGGGTAGTTTCTGGCGGCCGGATTGATAGGCAGGCCATTGATATCCTTACGTTTTTCGGGCAGGATTTCCGGGCCCCCGTCGATGGGGCGGCCCAGACCGTCAAATACACGGCTGAGCATATCTTCGGAAACGCCTAATTCCATGGGCCGGCCCAAAAAGCGAACTTTACTGTTAGATAGGTTGATACCGGTGGAATCTTCAAACAGCTGGACCAGCGCGTTTCCGCCATCGATCTCCAGTACCTTACAGCGGCGTTTTTCACCGGAGGCAAGCTCAATTTCGCCCAACTCGTTGTAGGTGACGTTTTCTACGCCGCGCACCAGCATAAGAGGACCTGCCACCTCTTGAATGGTTCTGTATTCCTTTGGCATTAGAAGTCCTCCTTCTTCTGAGAAAGTTCTTCCATTTCTTTGTTCAGCTCCAGAACAATGTCATCAAATTCTCTGGCAATTTCGTCTTCCGGTGTGTATTTAAAACGACCGATCCGTTCCCGGACGGACAACTTTACCAGTTCATCGATACCGATGCCTTCATTCAAAGCGTTGACGGTAGACTGATAGAACACCAACACCAGCTTCATCATGGCGTATTGTTTTTCCAAAGAGGTGTAGGTATCAATTTCATGAAACGCATCTTGATGCAAAAAGTCTTCGCGGATCGAGCGGGCGGCTTCCAGCTTCAGGCGATCAGCGGGGGACAGCGCATCCATACCAACCAATTTTACGATTTCGTCCAGCTCCGCTTCCTCCTGCAAAAGGCGCATCAACTGTTGTTTCAGTTCAGACCAGTCTTCGTGGACGTGGCTGTTAAACCACTTGGCGGTGCTGTCGGCGTACAGCGAATAGCTGGTCAGCCAGTTGATGGCCGGGAAGTGGCGGGCGTAGGCCAGCGAAGAATCCAGGCTCCAGAATACCTTTACAATGCGCAAGGTTGCCTGGGCGACCGGTTCGGAGATATCGCCGCCAGGGGGGGATACGGCTCCAATGACACTCAAAGCGCCCTCGCGGCCTTCCTGTCCCAGCGCGACAACCCTGCCGGCGCGCTCATAGAATTGCGCCAGGCGGCTGCCCAGATAAGCGGGGTATCCCTCCTCACCGGGCATCTCCTCCAAACGGCCGGACATTTCGCGCAGCGCTTCCGCCCAGCGGGAGGTGGAGTCTGCCATTAGGGCCACGGAATAGCCCATATCACGGAAATATTCAGCGATGGTGATACCAGTATAGATGGAAGCCTCACGAGCCGCAACAGGCATATCAGAGGTGTTGGCAATCAAAACGGTACGCTCCATCAACGAATAGCCGGTTTTGGGATCCTTCAGTTCCGGAAATTCGTTCAAAACATCGGTCATCTCATTGCCGCGCTCGCCGCAGCCGATGTAGACGACGATATCTGCTTCGGCCCACTTGGCCAGCTGATGCTGCACAACAGTTTTTCCGGAGCCGAAGGGACCCGGAACCGCCGCTACGCCGCCTTTGGCAATGGGGAACAGAGTATCGATCACCCGCTGGCCCGTGACCAAAGGCATATCAGGCGGGAGCTTTTCTCGATAGGGGCGGCCTTTTCGGACAGGCCAGCTCTGCATCAGGGTCAAAGGCGAATCCCCGCCGTTTTCGTTTTCAACGACCGCAATCATCTGCGTAATGGTAAAATCGCCCTCTTCAATCGATTTCACTGTGCCGGCAACGCCGTTGGGCACCATGATTTTATGGGAAACAATTTTGGTTTCCTGCACCGAACCGATGATATCACCGCCGGTTACCTTGTCGCCTGCTTTGACTGTGGGGACAAAGTGCCAGGATTTTTCACGGCTTAAGGCCGGAACCTCCACGCCCCGTTTAAGATTGTTGCCGGAAACTTCCATGATGGTTTCCAGCGGGCGTTGGATGCCGTCGAAAATGCTGCCGATGAGCCCTGGGCCCAGTTCAACACTCAATGGCGAGCCGGTGGATTCCACTGGCTCGCCAGGCCCAAGGCCAGAGGTCTCTTCATAGACCTGCACCGAGGCCTGGTCTCCGTGGATCTCGATGATCTCGCCGATCAAGCGCTGGTCGCTGACACGGCATACGTCGAACATATTGGCGTCACGCATTCCTTGGGCGATGACCAGAGGCCCGGCAACTTTTTTTATGGTACCTTTGCTCATGTATTTTCACCTGCTTTTCGTTAGTTATCATTGCCGAATATAATGTCGGAGCCAACAGCCTGCTCCACCGAACGTTTCACTTCAGCGATCCCCCTGCCCGTATTGCCGGACACGCCGGGGATCAGGATAATGGCGGGCAGCCGCTGGGAGCGGTAGCGGTTCAGCTCCTCATCGATCTCGGCAGCCAGTGCCTCTGTGATATAAATGACCGCGTAGTTTCCGTCTGCCAGACGGCGCAGGGTGCGGACTGCTTCAGTGGGATCGTAGGCAGGGTAAGTATCCAGGCCCAGCGTGGCAAAACCGTAGATACTGTCGTAGTCGCCTAAAACTGCAATCTTATACATACATTTCCCTTAACCTTTCCCGAATCGCATCGTCCGAAAGTCCGTTCCGTTTGCCGGACAGAAGGATGCGGACAGTCTTGATTTCGTTTTCTCTTGCCAGTAACCATGCAGCGATAGGGTCAATGGTAGACGTCTCGTATTTTTGCGGTCGGATTTTTTCGATTAACCGGTTGTCACACCAACGTTCAAAAGCGGAGGCGGACTGGCACAACGCTTCAGCCGCGCCGCCATAGCAGGTATGGATCAGATACCCGGTAATTGCTTCGAAGCTTTCTACGGCGGCCTGGGCCAGTTGTGTAATATCCAGCGTGTCGCATTCCACCAGCGCACGCTGTAAAAACCCCAGAGACTTTCCAGTTTTTTGGCAGCGGACGGCAATTTTGATGTCGGCAGTGGCTACTGTGTGCTCGGCATAAAATTCGAGCAGCGGGCTGCCAGAAGCTTTGCCCGCGCGCAAAATAGCTTCCAGCGCAGCCTTATCGATTATCATGTCGCAAAGCTGCCCATCGCCCGTCTGGCGCAGAACGCTCATTGCTTCTTCCGCAACAGCTCCCATCTCGGCGGGGAGAACGGAGAATTGATGATCTTTAGCTGCCTGGCGCAAGAGCGCCGGATCAATCGTTCCGTTTGGATTGTAGATGTCCGCCCCATGGGAAGGCGCATAGCTTTCCTTGATTGCCGCCTTGAGGTTATGATAGTCATTGGCGTATAAAAACACGTCAAAAACGCTCATATCCTCCACTAATTCCCTCAGCTGATCCCAGGTTTTTCTACGCTCTGCCTCTAAAAGGGATTCGGGCGTTTGGTTGGCAGAGCCGTTGCCCCAGCCTTTTTCATTCAGCATACGCACGCATTCATGATAGGTTTTGCAGGCCATCAACTGCTCTAAAGTGGCGGGACTGAAACATAAAAGTTCCTTGGAGCGGATCCGGGCTACCGCATAAATATAATCGGGTTTCGCCATCATCCAACCTCCTTATTGGAACAGAAATTTCTGGACTTTATCCTGCAAAGCTTCCTGGCTGGAATAAAACAGCGCTTCAAACGAACAATTTTCCTCAATCCCGCCGTAATCCAGCACAAATCCTCCGTCAATGGGGCAGGTGCTGCTGGACAAAGAAAGCACCGCGCCGGGGATCGCCGCCAAAGCAGCCTTCAGCTGTACGTCAAAATCCCCGGGAACTCGGGCGAGGTCCTTTTCGTTTAGAATCAGCTTGCCTTGCTGGGGGAGGGCGAATTTACCGACCATTTTGAAAATGAGGCCGAAATATGCCGCGTCGTCCAGTGACAAAAGAGATCCTCTGGCAGCCTGAATCATTTCGCGGATTATCTGTTGTTTAGCGGCCAGCAGGGTCTGCCTCTGCTTGAGTGCGGCACTGGATTGAGCTTGGGCGGCAATCGCCGCCGTCTGTACCTGGGTGTCCAATTCTATCTGCGTTATCTGTTTTTCCTGCTGTGTTTTTGCCGCTGCCAGGATATTGGATGCTTCTGCTTCCGCCGCGGCCTTGGCCTTTTGGGCACTAGCCTTGGCGTCGTCAATAATTTGGGTGGTGATTTTCTCTAATCCTGTCATATGCCGGCTCTCCTTATTATCGTATTGGGGATCTGTTTCATAAGGCAAGCCGATTAGATATTCAGACCGCCAATGCCGGAAACAGCCAGGATGGATACCAGAAGCGCCAGAATAGCGTAGGTCTCTACCATCGCAGGGAAAATAATGGCTTTGGAGGACTGGTCAGGACGTTTGGCAACCATAGAAATACTGGCGATAGATGCTTTGCCCTGCTTGATTGCAGACGCGTATCCGACAATGGCCATAGGCAGACAGCCGAGCAGGTACAATAGCCCTTTCTGCCAGCTTAAATCCGCCGAACCGCCGAGAACGCCAATCTGGGCCAGAGTGATGAAGGCAATCAGCAAACCATAAATGCCTTGGGTGCCAGGCAGTAGCTGTAGGATCAGCACCTTACCGAATTTAGAAGGATCATCGGAGCAGACACCGGCAGCGGCCTCACCGCACATGCCCACCGCTTTTGCCGACCCAAGACCAGCCACCAAAGCAGAAAGTACAGCACCTGAAAGCGCAAAAATAATTCCCAGATTACTCATGTTGAAAGTCCTCCTTGATATTGTAATATTGTGTATGGACGGCAAATGGCCGAAACGCTCTGCCGCCGCCCTCATAAAACTTGCCAAAAAATTCAACAAACTGCAGCCGATTGGTATGGACATAAGCGCCCAGCAGGTTGATTGCCAGGTTCAGCGTATGGCCGATGAGAAATACCAAAATGAAAACAATCGCACCGCCTATGCCGCCACCCAGCATGCTGCCCATGGAGTTTACGACTGTAGCGATAACACCGGTGGCCAGCCCCAATGCCAGCAGGCGGGAGTAAGAAAGAATATCAGACAGGTACCCAGTTACGCCATAAAGCCCATATGCCCCTTTCAAAAGCCGCTTAAAAGGGCTTCGGGATTCCCGGCCCGCAGTGGCCAGGATGCCGATTGCGCCGATGCCCGCCACGATAATACCGATAGTACCCGCCAGAGGCGGAAGGATAAAGCTCAACTGGAGGATACCGACAAACATCGAATTGGAAAGGGCAAATACAACCAACCCTGTCAGCAGCATGTACCAAAAAACCACATCGTATAAAATATCCAGCCAGGCCCCCTGTTTGGCATACTGATACGCCTTTATGGCAAGGCCGGCAAACAGATGGATGATACCAATCAGCATAGAGAACACCAGCATCCGCATGGGTTCCTTGACCGGTTCAAACCAGATGGGCCCCAGGGCGATGTCCGGACGTCCGAAAAAAGTGGTGGCTACCACGCCCACCAGGTCGCCAAAAAAGCTGCCGAACATAAATCCCCAGAAAGTAGTGGAAATCCCGCAGAAGAAAAACATCTGCAGCGTTTTTCGCATGCCGTTTTCCATATTTTTGAACTTTAATAATGCCACCCCGCACCCAATGACCACCAAAAGGCCGTAGGCCGCGTCGGACAGCATCAGCCCGAATAGGACATAGTAGAAAATGGACATAACCGAGCAGGGATCCACCTCTCCGCGGCCCGGCAGCCCGAAAGACTCGAGAACGCCTTCCACCGGCGCAGAAAACGGATGATTCTGCAGCACGATAGGGGGATCGACAGCAGGGTCGCAGTTCGTAAATTCCACTGCCAGGTCAAACCGTTTTTCCAGTTCATTTTTCAACCTGTCTGCCTTTTTGGCCAGGATATACCCGGTGAGGACAAATGCCCGCTTGGACTGGGCCAACTCACCGATGACCGCGTATTTTTCCGCTCGCATGGTGAAATAGTCGATGGCAAACCGGATCTCCGCCCGCTTGTCGGCAAAGGAAATCATTTTCTGCTCAGCCTGCTCGATTTCCTTTTGCGCTTGCGCAATTTTTTCGTCTAATTCCTGTTTTCGCTGGGTAGGAGCGAGTTTGGTGGGATTAGACGGCCGTGCAAAGCCAATGCCGCGCAGCGCCTCTTCTACCTGGCCAGCGCCGTCTTTATGGCAAAGAACAAATACACAGGTCTGGTCTTGGGAGGAACTGACAATTTCCACATGAACGGGAGGAAGGTCTGGATTTTGCCCGGCCAGCCCGGTCAGAACAGCTTCCAGGTCCATGCCGCCCGGCAGGGTGCCGATAAAAGCACGGGTCTGGCCCGTCCCCTTAAAGCGCATGGGAAGATCCAGTCCAAGCCAGGGCTGTAAGGCTTCCAGCTGGCCCTCCAGCTTGATTACTTCCGATTTGTTTTCCGCAATGGAGCGGGACAGCGCTGTGATCTGATAAACGATTTCCATGACCGCATCATGTTTTTGGGCAAATAAATCGTAATCCCGGCTGGTTTTCCATTCTCGGCCTTCTAACGAAGCGAACATGGATTTCTTTTCCGGCACATATTGGCCTAAAATCTCCAGCGCAGACTCGGCAGCGGTGATGTTTTTTTGAAAAACAGAACGATTGGCGGAAGTGTCAGCGTGGGAAAACACACTGTCCTCAGGCAAAATCGAATCTACTTCAACCGCGCCGCACCGCTGCAACAGTTCCAAGATCGGTTTGCGGTCTTTTTTTAACGCGCAGATGCTGATACGCTTCATCTGCAGTACCGCCATAGGATAAGAGGCCTCCTTTCTGGATTCATCGTCAATGTTAAATCAATTCGGATAAGATCATCCGGATGGCTTCTTCTTTTTTGGCAGCGGCGTTTGCCTGCATTGCCCGGATTTCGGATTCTACGCTGGCCAATGCCTGTTCCAGCGTTTTGTCCGCCTTTTCGCGTGCTTGATGCAAAGCCTGCTGATTGTCGGCGCGGGCTTTGGCCAGCGCCTTATCTGTTTCCTCTTTGGCCTGGCTGCGCGCCTGTGCCAAAAGAGCAGCGCATTCCGCCTCGGCTTGCCGCTCAATCTGGTCCGCTTTTTCTTCCGCATCCCGGATTGTCTGAATCGTATCCTGTCCCATTTTATCACCACGCTTTGATTGTATTCTCAAAAGTAGAGATGTCGCTTGTTTTGCGGGGTGATCCCGAAAAAGAGCATCCAATATCTCCCTAATGAGCATTTTACAGGAAATAGACCAAAAAAACAATAAAATCCATATCCAAATTAGCAAAGGTGGACATTTTTGGAAGAGTAATGGCAAATGAAGCTAGATTTTTGTTTAAAATGTATAATTGTTAAAAAATATACGAGGAAAATTTGTTAAAACTAAAACAAATTCATCACTTTTTCCATCCAGAAGAGCTTTTTTGCTGTATAGGGAGGATACCGCAAAGACGGCTCTATCTGCCCGTACCGCTGGTAGCAACCCTGCAGATGGGAAAAGGTCAGAAATCCATATCTGCCGTGGCTTTTGCCCATGCCGCTTTCACCGATGCCTCCAAAGGGAAGGTGGGGGGAGGCTAAATGCAATATGGTATCATTGACACAGCCGCCGCCGTAGGAAAAGGACTGCTGCATCATTTTTAGCGCCTGTCTATCCCGGCAGAAGAAATAGGCGGCAAGAGGCCTGGGATATCGCTGGACAATTTTAACTGCCTCCTCCAAAGTGTGGAAGGAAAGCACGGGAAGGATTGGTCCAAAGATTTCCTCCTGCATGATCGGCGCATCCAGGCTGGGATTGTCTACCAGGGTTGGAGACAATCGGAGGGACTGAGGATCCGTTTCGCGGCCGAATAGTATTTGGCAGCCTTCCAAAAGGCCCATCAGGCGCCGATAATGGGCGCCGTTGATAATATGCCCATAATCAGGGCTGGCTAATGGATTTACCCCGAGGAATTCCTCCAATGCTGCCCGGCATTGGAGGACAAATGCTTTCTGCACCGACTGATGGACCAGCACATAGTCCGGCGCCACACAAGTTTGCCCACAATTGAGGATTTTCCCCCACATGATCCGGCGGGCTGCCGTTTTCAAATTGGCGGAGGAATCTACAATGCAAGGACTTTTTCCTCCCAGCTCCAGAGTGACCGGCGTCAGGTTATTGGCGGCGGCAGCCAGGACCTTCCGCCCTACCGCACTGCTGCCGGTAAAAAAGATTTTGTCAAAAGGCAGCGCAGTAAGGGCTGCGGCGGTTTCCGCCTCCCCCAGGCAGACTGAAACGTACTCGGGAGAAAAAAGTTCCTCCAGCAGCGCGCAGATAACCAGGGCCGTCCTGCCCGCCAGCTCAGAGGGCTTGACTACTGCACAGTTCCCGGCTGCCAGCGCGCTGATCAGCGGAGAAAGGCAGAGCTGAAACGGATAATTCCATGGGGCCAGGATCAGTACCGACCCGTAGGGGACAGGTGTAACCCGCTGTCTGCCCGGCCAATGGCTCAAGGGGGTCACAGCCGCTTTGCTGCGGGCCCAGCTTTTGAGATGCCGGCGAGCATAGCGCAGTTCGCTTAAAACGACGGCGATCTCGGTGGAGTAGGCCTCCTGCCGGGACTTCCCCAAGTCTTCGGCTAAGGCGGATTCGATCTGCTCCCGACGGTTCAGGATGGCCCCTTCCAGCAAAGACAGGACCTCCCGCCGGTAGGAAATCGACAGGGTAGCGCCGCTGCGGAAAAAATCCTGCTGGCTTTGTAAAATCATCTGATATTTCATAGATACCTCCCAAACCATTTATCGTACGCCTGAACTTGACGATTGCCCAAGTTCAGACGGCGGATAGACCTCTTTTCCTGTAGCTTTCCGATCCCTGAACAGATTTTTGGGCTTTTCACCAAGCCGGAATGGACGGCAGCCCCGCCTGCTGTTACAGGATCATCTTAAATTTATCCCCCACTACATACTGCACGCACCGGCAGCCGGGGATACCGTTTTGGTCGCTTAACTCGCTGTTGATCAGCAGGAGGGGATAGTCCTTCTGCACGGACAGATAGTGAGACATCTCATAGGAGGCAAAAGTGACCTCCAGGGAAATGCGGGATTTCGTAAACCAGACGCCGTACTTTTCTCGCAGCAGTCCCAACATGGAACAGTGGTTCAGTTCTTCATCAAGCAAAAAGGCGAACGACTCGGGAAAATGCGAAATTTCCAATTCAACGGGTATGCCGTCGGTATAGCGGATGCGTTCAATGGCGATGATTTTTGCCTCTGGGCGCAGGTCGAGAAAGGAAACATCCTCTTCGGTGGGATCTTGAATGACCGATTTGATCACCTTTGCGTCAGCTTTGCACCCAATTTCCCGGCACATGTCGGTAAAGCTGCGGGCGGGAACAATGTGATGATTGTATTTTTTCTTGCTGACAAAGGTTCCTTTTCCCTGCTGGCGTAACAGCAGATTTTCTTTTTCCAGCTGCCGCAGGGCACCCCGCACGGTGTTGCGGCTAACGTGATACAGCTCGCACAGCTCCAGCTCAGTGGGTAACTTTTGCCCCTGTTTATACCTGCCGGTATAGATTCCTTCTTTGAGCAATTCCGCCAGTTGCTGGTATAACGGCAGGTCCCCTTCAAAAGACATCCCTTTGTCCTCCTCCTTTTCCCATAAAGTCAACTGTAAATAAAAGGTTTTCCACGGTGGACAGAACCTTTTTCATGATCTGTATAGTACCTTTAGTATAACACAAAAAGATGTCAAAATGGCAAAAAAAGAAAAAGCTTCGGAAAATCGAAGCTTTTTAGACAAAGCTAATGTTCGCTGAACCCTTTGCCGATGATCTCACTGGAGTTGGTGATCATGATAAAAGCGTGGGGATCCATTTGGCGGGCGTAGGCGCGTAGCGCCACTGCCTGATGCCGGCGGGTGGCAGTAAGGATAATATAGCGCTTCTGATGGCTGTAAGACCCCTCTGCCACTTCGATGGTGGCGCCGCGCTTAAGCGTTTCGTTGATGTATTTGACAATAGGCTCCGGATTGCTGGTAATCACGGTAAAAAATTTGGACAGGTTGATGGATTCGATTACCATATCCACCACCAGTGTTTTTAATACCAGCCCCATGATGGCGAACAGGCCGGTCTGCATGCCGAAAACGATGCAGGCGGTGATGACGATGACACAGTCGCTGATGAAAAGCGCTTTTCCAATGTCGACACTGCTGTATTTTTTCACGATCATAGCAATGATGTCGGTACCGCCGGTAGATGCGCCGATATTAAAGAGGATTGCGGAACCCACCGCCGGAAGGCCGACAGCGAAAAAAAGCTCCAGCAGCGGCTCGTCGGTAAAAGGGGCGTCCATCGGCTGTATGCGCTCCAATCCCCAGACGATACTGGACATCAACATGCTGGCATAAGCGGTTTTGGCCCCAAACCCCCTGCCAAACACCAAAAAGCCCAGAAGAAGAAGCAGCATATTGATGATGAAATTGATCGTACCGGTAGACAGCCCTGGAATGAGGGCGCCGAGGATAATAGCGATGCCGGATACGCCGCCGGTAGAAAAGTGATTGGGCATTTTAAAATAGTACAGGCCGACGGCTACTAAAATGGTGCCGGCAGTCATGAAAAGAAAGTCCCGCAGCTTTCGGTTCATATGAAGGCCCCTTCCTAAAAACAGGATTCGTTTGATAACAGTATAAAGAAACTTCGCTTATAAAACAACAATTTTATTTTCCGAGCGTTACAATTTCATCCATTTTCCGGCGCGTAAGAAAGGGGAAAACACAACAAAAAAGCGCCCGAATGATTCCGGACGCTTTTGAAAAAATTTTTTTACTGATGAATCACGTCAATGACATGTTTTGCCCAGGCTTTGATATCCGCAACACTTTCGTCGGTAACCTTAGAGCCGAACAGGCCGGATTTTACCGGTACAAGGTGGGGTTCATCAACAACATTGATGTTGTTGGAACGGATGATGTTAGCCAGTTCTTTGGCAGCTTCCACGCCGCCTTTGCTGGTCGCGCTGAACGCGACGTTCTGGCATCTGACATTGTCCAGGTTCCGGCAGAAGTCCACCAGCGCCTTCTTCGGCTTCGAAGCGCTGTCGTCGATGCATACCAGAATCAGCTTCTCGTTTTCGACCGGGTACGCAGGAGGAACTTGGTCCGCCTTCACACGGTATTCGCGGGATAATTGTTCCATCAGTTCCTCAGCGATGCCTTCTGTTTTAAAGAAGAATACACGCATTTTAAAGTTCATTGTTTGCAACCTCCAATAATTTCCGTACTCGCCGCAATACTTTGTCCCATACATAGAAAAATACAAGGAAAACGGCGCATGAACTTATTTTACAACAGATAGAATCCTATTTTCAAGTAGCATTTTCTATGATAAGCGTAAACAATTTATGAACGCAGGAAAATAAATGACGGGATGATGAAAAAGGAGGGGAAGAGAACCTTCTGTTTTTCTTTACAGCGAAGAGGAAGCCTGCTATAATAAAAAATATTGACGCAGTACAAATTTGTGCAACCGTACGAAAGACTGGCGGATCGGCCGCCGCTGATTTTGAAATGGGAAAGGAAAAGCAATGTCAAATGGGAAAAACCTAACGGCTCTGGCGGTCAAGCTGGGGATGCGGTACTACGAAGAGCAAAACCTTCTGTTCGGCAGATTATCCGGATACGAGTGCGCAGTCCGGGAGCAGCCGGAAAAAAAGATGATCATGCTTCATGTAATAGCCAGGCCAGCCGCGCAGGAAGACATGGGAATGGAGCGTCTGCTGGAGCAGCTGCAACAGGAGTATCCGGCGGTAATGGCGGCTGTTTATGAAAATTTTACTGCCAGCGTGCGGCTGAGCACAGCAACGGACGAAGATTTGCTGCAGCAGGCCGAGACCCTGTTGCGACGGATTACGGATTTTGCAAAAAAAGAAGATTATCGCCCTTGCTGCAGTGGATGCGGAAAAACAAAGGATGTAAGGCGTTTCCTGTTTGATGGCGACGCCAGAATGCTTTGTCCCGCCTGCCGCGCCAGGGCAGAGGCCGACCTAACTGACCAGTGGCAGAAAAAAAAATTCCCGCATCACAGTGCCTTCAAAGGCTTTATTGTGGTTTTGGTCATTTTACTCATTGGCGCCACTACCTGGATCGGCGTTTACACAAGCGGCCATTCGGCTGTATTGGTTGGCGTGGCAATGACGGTCCTGAGCTTTCTTGGATACCAGTATATGGCTGGCCGAATGAAAAAGGGCAGCGTTATCGGCGTTTTGCTGGGGCTTTTGGCAACCGTATTTCTCTGCCATAACCTCTGCGTAGCTTTTGAGTTGGTCATTGCCATCGGGCAGCAACAGGAAATTACCATCACCGGCGCGCTGATGTTTATTCCTTCCTTTTTGAAGGATCCCACCAATCGGGAAGTTTATTTTCTGCAGTTGGGGCTTTCGGTGCTGGCAGTAGTGCTGGCGGCGGCCCCGATGCTTTGGTTTGTCCATTATTCCTGGCATCATAAAGAGCGGCTGGAATCTCTGGAGGAGCCGACCGCATAAGAAACATAACATCATAAAGGAGGCTATTTTCATGAAGCCAATTGGTATCGATCATTTTGCAAACTTTGCCTTTTTGAACCATCTGAAGGTCAGCGACAGCGGAAAAGCGGCTTTTTTAATCAAAAGGGCGAACTTGGAAGAAAACGGATATGATTCGGATCTGTATTTCTGGAGGGACGGTCAGCCAGTTCAGCTGACAGATACCGGAAAAGTTTCCGACTTTTATTGGGTGGGAGAAGAACTCTACTTCCCGGCCGTCCGGAAAAAAGCGGATCAGGAATATGTGAAAAAGGGGCTGCCGCTAACGGTATTCTACCGTCTCCCCTTGACTGGCGGTGAAGCGGTGGAGGCATTCCGCATCAAGGAAAAAATCAAAGCGATCAAGTTTATTTCGCCGACAGAATTTTATTTTGTGGCCGATCATGACCCGAAAACAGAATGGGCGCTGGAAACGGCTGGCGGCGATGCCGATAAGGCGGCCGGGCTGCTGAAAGAGGAGTCAGATTATGTGGTTTTTGACCAGCTTCCTTTTTGGTCCAACGGTGCGGGCGTGACGAACGGCCACCGGGACCGGCTGTATTATTATAAAGGCGGGGAAGTGACTGCTATTACCGACTGTTATACCAATGTAAAGGATTGGAAGGTGCTGGATGCCGGCAGCCGGGTATTGTTTATCTCTAACCGTTTTGAACAGAAGAAAGAAACGCCCACGCAACTGAAGCTGTATGAAAAATCCACCGGATCCATTACGGATGTATCTATGGAGAACCCGTTTTCTCATAGCATGATTACTCTGCTGGGGGAAGACGAGGTGCTGCTGCTGGGCTCTGATCAGAAGCTCTATGGCTTGAATCAGGATCCGAACTTTTACCGTTACAACTTTAAGACCGGCGAACGCAAAGTATTGGATGAAAGCCATATGCACACGATCGGCTGTTCAGTGGGCAGCGATGTAAAGATGGGCAATATTGCCTCCCCTTGGTATTATGATGGGAAAGACACGGTTTATTTTACCGAGACGGTGGACGATAGTTGTCATCTGTCGGCAATTGACCTGAAAAAGGGTGAAATCCGCCGTATTACGCAGAAAAAAGGGATGGTAGTGGAATTTGCGCCATACGAAAAGGGATTTTTGACCCTCAGCATTCGGGGCAACGACGGCATTGAGCTTTTCAAAACCGAATTGTCCGGTAAGGAGACCCAGCTGACCCATCTGAACTCTCACCTGACCAAAGAATATGAAATTTCCACGCCAGAAGAGTTGACCTTCCAAAACGAAGCGGGTGATGAGATCAAAGGGTGGATCATCAAACCGACGGGCTTTGATGACAGCAAAAAATATCCGGTGATTTTGGACATCCACGGCGGTCCCAAAACGGCTTATGGTCCTAATTTCTTCCATGAAATGCAGTATTGGGCCAATCAGGGCTATGGTGTAATCTTCTGCAATCCCACCGGTTCCGACGGTCGTGGGACTCGGTTTTCCGATATCCGTGGCAAATACGGCACGATTGACTATAATGATATTATGACCTTTGTAGACGTCTGCCTGGAGAAATCGCCCTGGATGGACAAAGAGCGCATGGGTGTTACCGGTGGCAGCTACGGGGGCTTTATGACCAACTGGATCATCGGGCATACCGACCGGTTCCGCTGTGCCGCTTCTCAGCGCAGCATTTCTAATTGGGTGTCCAAATCCAACACCACCGATATTGGCTACTACTTCAATAAGGATCAGATCGGTACCGACGCCTGGGCCGACCACGATAAAATCTGGTGGCATTCGCCGCTGAAATATGCAGATCAGTGCAAAACACCGACGCTGTTTCTCCACAGCGATGAAGATTACCGCTGTTGGCTGGCGGAAGGGCTGCAGATGTATTATGCACTGAAGTACTTCGGTGTTGAGGCGCGTATGTGCATCTTTAAAGGTGAGAACCATGAACTAAGCCGAAGCGGTAAACCTCTGCACCGGATTCGTCGCTTAAAGGAGATCACCCAATGGTTTGACCAGCATTTGAAAGGCTGATGGACCGCTGGCGTCCCTTATGGAAAAACCGCTTCATCAAAAAAGATGAAGCGGTTTTTTGCGGGGAAAAGATCTTTTGTTATCATTCGTTGCTTGTGGCAACAGCAGGCCAATGCTACAATACGGGCAGGAAAGGAGGAAACTCTAATGATACAGGAAAATTTAAAAGCCCAGCGTCTGAAAAAGGGACTGTCTCAAGAGGAATTGGCCGCACAGATCCATGTAGTGCGCCAAACTGTTTCCAAATGGGAAAAAGGCCTCTCTGTACCAGATGCACAAACGCTGATTCAAATTGCGCAGGTTCTGGAAACACCGGTTTCGGCGCTGTTGGGTGAAAAAATTCCGGAGGAGAAAGAGGAAGAGAAGCTACAGATTATGGCCGAAAAGCTGGAGCGGATCAACGCCTGCCTGGCAGAGCGGACCAGCCGCATCCGCCGCGTGACCCGAGTAGTCGCAATCGTGGCAATCCTTTTGGCGGCCGCTGGGATTGTCCTGCTTCTTTTGACGACCGGACTGCTGCACAGGCCGCCGTACGGACCAAACGTTATTGGCGGTACGGATGAGGCTACCGGCATTTTTGTGACTGGAACCAACTGGCTTGCATTTGGTGTAAAGATGGCGGCTTGTGTTGGGGCGATGGTTGCCGGAGGAATCCTGCTGTACCGTACCAGGCGATAAAAAACAATATAAAAAACGGCCGAAAAATCAGCCGTTTTTTATTGCCGAAAAAATCATGTCTCCTGTTGTACGATGGGGTAAAGCAGCCGGCAAAGCCTTCTGCCGGTTTCAGTCTTAAAAATGTTGTGGTAAGCGTTTTTCTGTGCCTGAACGGAAGAATCACTTTCCAGCAAATTAACCAGAAAATCTGCTTCCGCCAGAATCTGATAATCCGGTCCGTCGATATTTGTATAGGTGTGGTGACGCCCCACCAGATAGCAGACCCGGTCAATCACTTCCTGCGGCCATCCGAGGCCGGATAAAAGGGACTTCGCCTCAGCGGGACCTTCCAGCTCCTGGTATTTGCCGGCGCTGCTGCCATGCTTTCTCTTGGCTGTTAAAATCCCGATGTCATGGACGACGGCAGCAGTTTCCAATGTAAACTGCACCAGCTTTTCCAGCCCCTCGCCGATTCCAATCAGCCGGGCAAATTCGTGAACTTTTAAAAAATGCTGGATCAGCTTGGGGTTCCCGGCATCGTGTTTTATCATGCCATGGATCACGAGGTCTATATTAGGATATGTCATGTGATACAGTCCCCATTTCCAATGCTACCGCATTTCTAAAAGCTTGTTTTTGAGATCATTTTCAATACGGCGCAGCTCGGTTTCCGCCTCCTGCCGTTTTTGCCTGCCCTCCTGCTGGATGCGCATAACCTCGTCCAAAGTGGAGATCAGTGATTCATTGGTAGTTTTGAGAGTTTCAATGTCCACGATACCCCGTTCCGATTGCTTGGCGGTTTCGATAGAAGACATTTTAAGCGTCTCTGCATTTTTGCGCAGCAGTTCGTTCGTCATATCGGTTACTGCCTTTTGGGCATCTGCCGCCTGTTGGGAATGGGCAACGCCCAGCGCCAGAACCATCTGGCTTTTCCACAGCGGGATGGTGTTGACCAAGGTGGATTGGATTTTTTCGGTCATCAGGGTGTCGTTATTTTGAATCAGGCGGATTTGCGGCGCCATCTGAATGGAGATGGTGCGGGTCAGTTCCAGGTCGTGGAGCTTTTTCTCAAACCGGTTGCACATGGCCGACAGGTCGTTGGCAGCCTGTGCGTCCTCCGGAAGACCGGTCCGGCGGGCTTTTTCCTGAGCTGCGGGCAGATCAGTGGCCTGCACCTCGGCCAGTTTCTTTTTGCCGGCCAGGATATACATGGAAAGCTCTTTAAAATAGAGCTTATTCATGTCATACATTTTATCCAGCATGGCGATGTCTTTCATTAGCTGAACTTGGTGATCCTCCAGCACATTGCAGATGCGGTTGACATTGGCCTCTGCACTGGCGTACTTGGCCTTATAGGTAGAGATTTTGTTGCCGGAACGCTTAAAAAAGCTGAACAGGCCCTTTTCCTCTTCGTCCACGTTGAATTTTTTCAGCTCGACCACTACGTTGGTCAGCATCTCGCCGACTTCGCTCATATCCTTAGTACGGACGTTGTTGAGCGCTGTTTCCGAAAAATCGGCGATTTTTTTCTGCGCGCCGGAACCGTATTGGAGAACCAGGTTGGAATTGCTGATCTGGATTTTTTCGGCAAAATCGTTGACCATTTTCCGCTCCGCTTCGGTCAGGGAACTTTCGTCAAAAACGGCATCCTGCGGCGGCTCTGGCTTGGGAGTGAAAGGCTGGTCAACAGCGGCTTCCAGGTCCAACGTCAGAGTGGGAACCTCCTGTGTATCCAGAGAAAGCTGAGGGACCGTATCCATTTTCTTTTCATCCATAATATTACCCTCCTATATAAGATCCGTTAACGGGATGGACCATCAAACTCATTTTGGGTCAGCCCCTCTTGGGCTAGCATGGTTTTCAGCACGCTGATATCGGCGGATATGTCGATGGCATCGTTCTGGAACAGACTGTCCAAAAGAGAGGCAAATGCATGGTTAACCGTATCCAGAATATCCAAAATCTCCTGTTTGGCATTGCGGATGTTTTCCCCCTGCACCGGCTGGTTTTCAAACTCCCGGTAGGAAGTGACCAGTTTGACGGTAGTAGGAAGGTAGTAATTCATAAACCGACGGATTTCAGGAAGTTTCTCCGGATGTTTTTCCACACAGGCGAAAATTTTTCCGGTGACCGTCTCCAGTTGGAACAGCTTTTCGGAAATTTCCTGTCCGGGCAGGGCGTCGTTGGCTTCACGGATTTTACGGATCCAGCCCCGCCCCTCGGCGATAACGGCTTCCAGCCCATCCGGATTCTCCTGAATTTTGGCTTCTTCCAGCTCCCGCAGCTTGCGGTTAGCCTGGCCGGTTCGATACTGCCCATAGGCTTCGTCGGTCAGGATCAGGCAGGTGCCCTCGTCATCCAGATGCCCCTGCGGGAACAGACCGGTCTTGATCATGCTTTTCAAATCCCGTATGACAAATTTTGGGGATTTGTTTACTGCCTTTGCCAGTACGTCGACAGCGCAGACCGGACGTGTGCCGATGGCCAGTTGATACTGCAGGTACCTGCGTTTGCGAAACATTCCGATGCAATGGACAGCCAACCAGAAACTCGCCGCTACCAGGAGCAGGAGGATCAAAAAATGGGTAACCAGCGAAAATTCGAGAGGCTGGGAAAAAAGCGTTGTTACAGCCTGATAAGCGCCCTGCAGGAAACAGATCCCGAAAAACAGTCCCACAAAGATGCCGATGGCAGCGGCTTTTTTGCTGGGCAGCTTGACGGGCTTTTGCCTGGGTTGCCCCCGGTTGGCAGGGCGCTGCCAGTCAGTAGCATAGCGGGATGGAACCCGCTGTGCCGTGGGCTGCGGCGGATGCTGCGACGACTGCTGGGGACTGGCAGGTTGCTTGGTTTGCATTTGAGAAAAAATTTTTCCGGCTTGCTCATCGATATGCTTAAGACCTGAAGAAGTCTGCTTCATTACATTTTCAAAGGTAGTGCCCAGCGTTTGCTTGAGCTGGGTAAAATCGCCGGAGTGGAATGCGCTTTCAATCGTATCGCTGAGTAATTTCTCCCAATCCGGTTCCTGATGTTTTTTCATTACACCCCTCCGTAACGGCGATTGGCCGTTTTTATCATTCTGCTTTGTATCCAATATTATACCGCGTTTTTTATCTATTGGCAATCCAGCCTGGAAGGATTCTTTTTTTCCGGGCTGCTTTTTGTCTGACGCCGAAAAAAGTTAGAGATATCCGTAAAGCCCCCGCACTGAGGCTTCTCCCGCTCGGATGACAAAAGTTTCGCCGGCTTTGCGGCAGACAAGTCCGCCATCCGGCGCGATGGAAATCGCCTGTGCCGTTATCTCCTGCTGCGCCCGGATCACCCGGACCTGCCGGCCCAGCGTGACACATCGGCCGCAATAAGACGACGCCAAAGAAGAAAACCCCTCCTGTCGGTATTGTTCCAAAATGGGCTCTAGTTCTTCCAAAAGCTGGATTGCAGCAGCCTGCGCCGTCCGCCGCTGGCCGCTGAAGGCCAGCAGGGAAGTGGCATGGGGCAGGTTGTTTTGAGCAAAAAACACCTCAGTCTGGTTGAGATTGATCCCTATTCCGCAGATGGCCGATACACTCCCCTTTTGGATTTTGCTTTCACAGAGGATGCCGCAGACTTTTTTTTCGCCCAGCAGCACATCGTTGGGCCATTTGATGCGGGCAGCGGCTCCCAGGCTGCGGGCGGCGGCCAGGCCGCACAGAAGGGGCAGTAACCCCATATCGCTGATTTTCATAGAATGAAAAAGCACCGAAAGATACATCGCCTGCCCAACAGGCGCTTCGGACCAGGTTTTGCCCTGGCGCCCTTTCCCAGCGGTCTGACGGTCGGCGATAACGGCGGTGCCATCAGGAAAATCTCCCTGTTTCAGGTAATCGTTGGTGGAGGTAACCTCATCTAAATGAATCCAGTGCTTCCCGCACCACTTTGTGTGCAGAACAGGCTCCTTTTCCATTGCTATACCTCCACGATGTTGGTCATGATCCCCTGGCTGGTGATGTCCAGAATACCGTAGGTTGGCCCGCCCTGACGGGGGATTGAAAGGCTGCCGGGGTTCATGATATAAAGGCCTCCGTCGTATTCGGTGTACGCCACATGGGTGTGGCCGTATAGTACTACGCTGGCCCGGCAGATCCGTGCCGCAGTTTTTAATTCAGACAGGGAGCGCTTGACGTAATAGGTGTGGCCATGGGTGATCAAGACATTTTTGCCCGACAATTTTACCAGGTCGCTGCTTTTGGTTTCGGAACCGAAATCGCAGTTTCCGGCCACCCATAGATAACGACGGTTGGGATAAAGATTCTGCACATCCTCAAATTCCCGCTCTCCGTCGCCCAGATGGATGTAAAGATCTGCGTCGGGGTGCTTTTCTACTACCCGTTGCACATTGCGGAAATTTCGATGGCTGTCCGACATGACGATAATTCGCATGAAAAAAACCTCCGTCCTTTGGCTTTGGTCGAAAGCCTGTCCCAAACGGCCCTTCTGGTCGCCTGGGCAGGAATAGATAACTTAACTGTATCATAGAAATAAAATAATTGGAATAGGTGGTGAGCAGAATGCATGAATTTTTCATTGAGGAAGAAAAGCTGGAAGGATTGCTGCAGCTGGCGAGCGAAAAAACGGGGATTTCCAAACAGGAGCTGCAAGAAAAGCTCTCCGGCGTCATGCAGGACGGCAAGATCGTGGTGAACGAGCAGATATACGGCCTGCTTTCCGACCCGAAAAAGCTGGAGATGCTGCTGAATTCTGGTATCGTAGGCAGGCTTTTGAAAGAACTCGGGAGGCAGAAGGAGTCATGAGTGAGCTTTCCGACCTGCTGGGTGGACTTTTGGGGAACGAGGCAGGGAAAGATTCGGGGGGAATAGACGGCTTATTCGATCTGCTGGGCGGACTGATGCAGTCCGCCCCAGCACAGAAAGAGTCGCCACAGCAAGAAACTTCGGGTGCGAAGGGCCCGGATGCAGCGGACTTTGAGCAAATCCTGCATATTGTTTCCAAGCTGCAGGACGATGATAAGAATATCCGGCTGTTGCGAGCGCTTCAGCCGCATCTCACTCCGGAACGGGCTGCCCGGACAGAGGATGTCATCAAGATCATGCGGCTGGCAAACCTATTGCCGCTGCTGCGTTTTTCCAGCGGCCCGGAAGAAAAAACAGCCGACAAAGAGGAGCGATGACCATGGATCATTGGAACAAAGGCGGGCTTTCCCGGGAGGAATTTCTCCGCATGCGGGAAAATGCCCTACGCCAGCTGCAGGAATTGGCCAGAAAGCAGCAGGCCTTAGCAAGCGCCGCAGGAAATTTGCCGCAGGCTTCGGATACAATTTCCAAAAAGGAAAATATGCCCTTGGAACAAGTACCGGTGCAGCCGGTGATGCAACCAGAACAGATCAGGCCGGCAGAAGACAAAAACACGATTGCAGAGCCATGGAAGGAGACTGGGCCAAAAGCGGCGCAGATGCCGGATCCCGCCGTGTCGGATGTTTTGGAGCAGCCAAGAGACGGGGATTCAATACGGGAGAGAGAGAAACCTGTTATGCAGCCGGATTTCGGGCGATCTTCTCAGGAGCTGCCGGAGAGAAAACAACCCTGGCAGATGCCCCTTTCCCCGCAGGTGAAAGGGGTAGGAATTGAAAATGATACAAATCCACCTTCTGATATTCCAACATTTTTGCCTTCGGAAGAGCCCCCACAACAACAGCCGCTTCCGCCAATTCCGCCAGCAGACTCATTGCAGGTTTTTTCTAACATATCACGCATTATTGAGAACATAGGATTTTCCAACGAAGGCGAACTCCAAAGCGAACCAAATACAGAGCGGGTAGCCCTTGAACGCACCGGGGAGCCAGACCTTTTCCCGGATCCGCCCGGGCTGACTGCGCCGCAGGAGGATCCTTCAGCGCAAAAACAGAGAGAACAGGTCTTGCCGGCTTTTGCGCCGGATGATCTTTTCCCTTTGCCAGAGCAGGCGGCAGAAGAACTGCCAGTACAACCGGAGAGGATTTTCCGTCCAGCTGCGCCAAAGCCTCAATCAGCGCCGTCGCCAGACGCCGATCCATGGCGGTATGAACCGCCAAAACAGGTACCTGCGTCATCTCGACCGCCTTATCATCCGGACGGTTTTGTACCTGAACGTCCGGGCAGGGGGACGGTTTTTCACCCGGATGCAGTGTCACTGCCGAAAGAAGGACACTACGTACCGCCAGCACCGCCTCAAAAGCCGCCGTTCCGGCGCAGAAGCTTCTGGGGCGGGGAAAATCCTAAAAAAAAATAGACGGGGGGAGTCCCCTCATGCTGCTGCACCTGCCGCAGAAAGACGGATTGCTGCTGCTGGGCGTATTGATTGCCTTATATGTGAACAAGGCGGATCCCAAGCTGATGCTCGGCATCCTCTATCTGCTGTTATGAACAAGCTGCCGGCTTCCGGCAAAAAAGGCGGCGGCCGGCGAAAAGCGCCAAAGCTTTCGCCGGCCGTTTTGTCTTTTTCAGTGCGCAGATGGCTTGGCAGATTATCGCAATCCCGCAGGAAGGCTGCGCACGCAGATGAAATCAGACGAAAAGGAGGAATGCCCTTTGCAGTGCTGCTGTAACCGGTATGGTTTTGGCCCGCAGCAGGCTCGCCCGTTTGTCCGGTTAGCCGCTCGTCTGGATGCAAATTTCCAGGGAGGGTATACGCCGCAGCAAATCCGCTTTGCCTACGATTTTACAGCCAGTTCCACCGGCCTTGGCCAGACCATCGCATTGATCACCACGGGCAATCAGCCGAACATTGAATCGGATCTTCGCTTCTTCAGCAGTTTTTTTTCTCTGCCCGAGGCCCAGCTCACGATCCGGCGGATTGGTTCTGTTCCGGATAATCCGAATCCGGATTGGGCGCTGGAAACAACGTTGGACGTGGAATGGGCCCATGCGCTGGCACCGGAGGCGAATCTCCTGCTGGTCTACGCCGCTTCTGGCCGTATCGGCGATCTGATGCAGGCAGTGGATCTGGCGGCTGGAATGGGCGCGGATATCGTATCCATGAGCTGGGGAGTGGAGGAGCGCTTTGGCCAGTCGGCGCTGGAACGCATTTTCCGTTTGTACCCGTCCGTCTCCTTTGTAGCGGCCGCAGGGGATCAATCGGCAGTTCCTCTTTACCCCTCGGTCTCCAGTCAAGTACTTTCCACCGGCGGCACCAGCCTGATCCTGTCCAGTGCGGGCGTGCGGATCAGCGAAACGGCCTGGTACGGCGGTGGCGGGGGACCGAGTCAGTTTTTTCCCATTCCCCCGGCGCAGGAGCTTATGGAAGGAATCCGGGAAAAAACAGGAGGAATGCGCGGTACGCCGGATGTCAGCTTTTGTGCAGACCCGGATTACGGCGTTGCCATTTATCACAGCGCATCGATTTCCGGCGCTTCCGGATGGGGCAAGGCCGGCGGCACCAGCTTTGCTGCCCCTGCCTGGGCGGCGATTCTGGCTGGAATACGTCAGCGGGGAGGAACGTCGAACCCGCAGGATCTGTACCGTCTGGCCGGCGAAAGCCAGTATCTGGAACCACAGCCATATTTTATCGACATCGTGCAGGGGGAAAGCCGCCTGTACCAGGCTCAGAAGGGCTGGGATCTGTGCACCGGTCTGGGTTCCCCCCGAGTAAGCCGGCTGCAGGATGGTCTGGCCGGAACAAGCGTTCCGCAGTAACATTTTTTTCAGATCCTGCATAAAATAAGAAGAGCCGTTAGAACGGTTTGATCTGTATGAAGGAGGGTTTTTATGAGCAAAGGCTATATTGTCGTGCAGCTGTTTACGGCGCGGCAAGCTCGTCCCATCACCAATGCTACTGTCATCATTTCCCGGCCGGATACGGGCGGGGAAAGCGTTATCCGCACGGTGCAGGTGGACAGAGAAGGAAAAACAGAGCCGATCGAAGTTGATACGCTTCCCAAATCGCTTTCTTTGGACGAAACATATGAAGGCACCCCATATACTACTTATGACATTACCATTCGGGCATTCAACTTTGCAAACCAGCTGATCAGAAGGGTTCAAGTGTTTGAGTCTGAAATAACGCTGCAGCAGGTTGAACTGATCCCCTTTGACAGGGAAGCCTACAATAATAATACGGATTTTATTTTCGAAACGCCAGCCCACAGCTTGACACAGGAAGATCAGCCCCAGCAGACGGCACTGCCCCAGCCTCCGGCGAATTTTTCACCGCAGGAAGCGATCCCGCAGGTGCTGCAGCGCGTGATCGTCCCCAGCCAGCTTGTAGTGCATCTGGGAACACCCCGCGCCAATGCGGAAAATGTCTATGTCTCTTTTCCGGATTACATTAAAAATGTCTGCTCCTGTGAAATTTATCCTACCTGGCCGGAGAATGCCATCCGTGCCAATATTTACGCGCAGATTTCTCTGGCACTCAATCGAGTCTATACCGAATGGTATCCCAGCCAGGGATTTAATTTCCAGATCACCAACTCCACCCAGTACGACCAGAAATTTGTCAAGGGCCGGAATATTTTCGAGAATATCAGCCGCATTGTCGACGATATTTTTAACGTTTATGTCAGCCGCATCGGTTCCAGAGGCCCTCTTTTTACGGAATATTGTGACGGTCGGCAGGCAACCTGCACCGGCTTAAAGCAGTGGGGAACAGTGGACCTGGCCAACCAAGGCTATTCGCCGCTGGGGATTTTAAAGTATTATTATGGCGACGACATCGAACTGATAGAAACCAATAATATCCAAGACATTCCTCAATCCTATCCCGGTACGCCGCTGCGACTGGGTTCCAGAGGAACCTATGTGCAGATTTTGCAGGCAAAGCTCAATCGGATCCGGCGCAATTATCCGCTTATCGGCAGCGTATCGGAGGATGGCATCTTCGGCCCCGCTACGGAAAATGCAGTTAAGACTTTTCAGAGCATTTTCAACCTCGCGCAGGACGGCGTAGTTGGAAAGGCCACCTGGTATAAAATTTCGTATATTTTTGTTGCGGTCACCAAGCTGGCAGAATTGGGGGCGGAAAATGAAAACCTTCCGTCCGATGCGGGCTCCTATCCCGGCAACGTGCTGAAAGAGGGTTCTACCGGTATCGGCGTTTCCATTGTGCAGTTTTATCTGAGTACGGTCAATATGTTTTATCAGACCGTCCCCGCGGTGGATATCGACGGCATATACGGGCCGAATACTACAAATGCGGTCAGGACTTTCCAGCGCCAGTTTAACCTCGCCCAAGACGGTATCGTGGGAAAAGCCACCTGGGATAAGTTGTATAAAATTTACCTGGAGTTGGTGGCGCAGCTGCCCGGATCTACTACCAGCTGCCCGTCCTATCCTGGCGCACCGCTACGCCAGGGCGATTTTGGGCGGGATGTCAGCACTCTGCAGGCCTGGCTGAGTTACATTGCCGACTATGATCCCGGCATTCCGAAAGTGGCCTCTGACGGGATCTTCGGCGCAGCGACAAGAGAAGCGGTAGTGGCCTTCCAGCGCAATTACGGGTTGGTAGCGGACGGCATCGTGGGGCAGGCTACCTGGAACCGCTTATGTGAGGTCTCAACTCAGATCGCTACCGGTACCGCGTCAGATGAATTCCCCGGTACGCTGCTGCAGGTAGGATCCTCCGGCGCCAGTGTACTGAAAATGCAAAGATATCTTAATTACATTGCCAATACCTATACGAATATTCCCCGTGTGGCCACAGACGGGATTTTTGGCAGTGCTACCCGCAATGCAGTAGTGGCTTTCCAACGGCAGTTTGGCTTGACCGCTGATGGGATCATCGGCCAGCAGACTTGGAACCGGATTGTACAGGTATATAATGATTTGCGGATTCAAGCGGCTTCCGAACAAGCGCAGCCATCTGTTCCGGCCTGGAGCAGCCCGGCCATGTCCGGATCCCCCGCTGCTTCCGGTGAAGGGCAGACGGCGGAAGCACAAATCCGGCAGCTTAGAAAACAACTTCAGGATTTGCTTCGCAGCCATCCGGAACTCTCGTCCAACCGTCGGGCATGGCGGGATGATCCGGTGATGGAGGCCAGCCTGTTTGATTCAAATGGCATACCGCGTCGAGAAGAATAACCGAAAAAGCAGCTTACCAAAAAGGGCGGGAATCTCCCGCCCTTTTTATGATGAAAACACACCAGAAGACAGCCTGAAATGACTAGGAACTTTTTATGACATAAGGATTAATAAAAAGCGAGTCAGCAGCCACGAAAGCAGGCCGCACAGCGGAAAAGTCAGTAGCCAGGCGGCCAGCATCTGTCCAATGATCGAAAGCCGGACAGAGCTGGTGGATCGGGCGGCAGCGCACCCGGTTAATGCGGCGGTTTTGGTATGGGTAGTGCTGACGGGCAATCCCATCAGGGATAAAACAAGCAGTGCTGCGGCAGAAGAGAGATCTGCCGCTGTCCCCTGGGACTTGTCAATCTTAACCATTTCGACCGCAGTTTTCTGGATAATCCGCCGCCCGCCGCATAAGGTGCCGAGCCCCATGATAGCTGCACACAGCACAGCGGCCCCCGGGTGCGGCCCGCCACCGGCGGCAAGGGGACGGTTTTCTGCCATTGACCAGGCCAGCCCCAGCATGGCGGCAAATTTTTGACCGTCCTGTCCGCCGTGCATCACCGCGCAGGCGGCTGCCCCGGCCTTCTGCCATCCGGTCAGGCGGCGATCTCCCATCCGGAGGAGTAGGGAACCTGCAAGGCGATACAAAATCCATCCCAGAAAAAAACCGAGCCCCAGGGAAAGAAAAAGCCCTGCCAGCACCGGTTGCCAGTCCTGCCAGCAAACGGCACTTTCGTCCCCCAATGCCAGACTGCTGCCCAGTATTCCAGCCATCAGCCCATGGCTCTCGCTGGTGGGGATCCCCCAGCGCCATGCGGCGGCAGCGAATAGGACTACAGATAAAAAACACCCGGCCAGCGCGCAGAGGCCGCCCTCCGCCGCTTGGGAAAAGCCGCTCAGATTTTGGATGGTTTTCGCTACCTGTCCGCCCAGCAGGCAGAACAGCAGTGCCCCCGATAAATTGCATGCAGCGGCCATCCGGGCGGCGGTACGATATGGCATGCTGCCAGTCGCTACAACGCCAGCAATGGCATTGGGTGCGTCGGTCCAGCCGTTGACAAAGATTAGCGCCAAAACGGAAAACAAGAGTAAAAGACGCAAAAAATCCGCCCCCTTTCTGCTAAAAGATATGCAGAAAAAGAACGGAAAAGAAGATGCTTTTGCAAGCTGCGCTCCGATCAGGAGCCTTTGAGAAAACCGGCGGATTTCTACCGCACGGAGAGGGCTAATATCAGGAAGGCACACCGTCTCCTTCTAATGCCAGCCGGTACAGATCGCCCTTTTTGTATCCGGTCTCTTTTGCCACTTGTTTTGCAGCGTCGGAAACGGAAAGGCCGGATTCCCGCAGCTTTTTGACTTGCGCCGCAGCATCTTCAAGAGTCAAAGAGGTCTTTTCCGGTTCCGGAGCCCCTTCGATAATCAGCACATATTCTCCTCGGGGGGATTTTTCCCGATACAGTGCCAACGCACCGGAGAAGGTGGTGCGGATGATTTCCTCATGCAGTTTGGTCAACTCGCGGCATAGAGCAATGCGCCGGTCCCCCAGCACCTGAAGCATGTCCTGCAGCGTATAGACCAGTTTGTGGGGAGCTTCATAAAAAATCAGCGTGCGCCGGTCTCCGGCGATCTGGCGCAAATGTTCCATCCGGTTTTTATGGTTGGTGCTCAAAAATCCCTCAAAGCAGAAGCGGGCGGTAGAAAGCCCTGAAACTGCCAAAGCGGAGACGGCGGCCGACGGGCCGGGGATCACGATGGTGCGAATATTCCGTTCTGCACATAAACTCACCAGATTTTCTCCGGGATCGGAGATGCAGGGCATACCCGCATCAGTGACAATGGCGCAATTTTCCCCCGATTCAATCCGCGCCAGGATCTCTTCGCCCCGTTCGCGCAGATTATGCTGATAATAGCTGATCATGGGCTTTTTGATCTGGAAATAGCTGAGCAGTTTTTGGGTGACCCGGGTATCCTCTGCCGCGATGAAGTCAACTTCCTGCAGCGTCTGGATTGCCCGTGGGGAAAAATCCGACAAATTTCCAATCGGCGTTCCGACCACATATAAAGTTCCAGCCATAAGGGGGGACACTCTCCTGTCTTACAGATTCTCTTTTTTATGGTAGATACGCAAAAGCTCTGGAGAAAAACCGCCTTCCCCCTCAATCAAAAAAGGCGGGTCTACCGTCATGTGAGGTTTGGAACCTTTTTTTCCCTCTGCTAAAAACAGCCAGGGGGAAGTATCCGGCCGCTGTTGGACAAAACGGATCCGCTTCGGTTCAATTCCGGCGCGGCGCATGGCGCATAGGGTATCGCACAGCCGCTCAGGCCGCTGGCAAAGGCACAACCTCCCGCCAAAGCGCAGAAGCCGCGCCGCCGCACCGCAAACGTCATCAATGGTGCACAGTACCTCGTGGCGGGCGATTTTTTCCGCGTCCATCCCGCTTAAAATGCCGCTGCCCTGTGCTTTATAGGGTGGATTGCAGGTCACCAGATCCAGCGGACCGCAGGGAAGGGCGGAAAGCTCTTTCAGGTCAGCCCTAAGTGGGAACAGCCGGCCTTCCAGCCCGTTTTTTTGGACGGATTGTTCCAGCTGCATAACAGCCTGTTTTTGTATATCCACCCCATAGCAGAGGCGGGGCGGCTCGTCCCGGAACCATAAAAGCGGGATAATACCGCAGCCGGTGCCCAAATCACAGCATAGATCCTTTCGCCGGGGAGAGGCAAAGTCGGAGAGCAAAAAAGCGTCTGTTCCAAATTTATGAGCGCTGCTGACGCAGATAGAAAGAGAGGGGGAAAGTTCCTCCCAGGAAAATCCTTCTTTCATGGCGACCTTTACTGCAGCTCCAGCAGGCGGCACAATTCGTGCATGGTCTGGCTTTTGCACATGACCACAATCCGATCTCCGCTTAACAGCTGGGTATTGCCTCGTGGGATAATCAGGTTGCCGTCCCGGAAGATGGAAACGATGATAGATTCCACCGGCAATTGCATCTGGCTTAAGGTCCTGCCATGGAATTTATAATGGGAGGGCAGCTCCAGCTCGCTTAGGGAAGCTTCTCCGCGGTTTAAACTCATCAGCACTTTGATAACCGCAGTGTCCACTTCATGCTCCAGCAGCCGGGCGATGTTATCCGTACTGCTGATGGGGATATCCACTCCCAGCTGTTTCATCACAGGCAGGTTTTTGGGGTTGTTGACCCGCGCTACCGTGCGTTTTACCCCGAAATAGCGTTTTGCCAGCTGACATGCCACCAGGTTATTTTCATCCTGGCCGGATACGCCGATCAGGGCGTCGCAGCCGCGGATGCCGGCATTCTCCAGTGTGTCCAGCACCGTGCCGTCCCCCTGGATCACCGGCAGATCGAGACTGTTGGCGACCCGCAGGCAGACATCAGGATCCTTTTCGATGAGCACCGGCTCATGTCCGTGCTCCAGCAGCGTCCGAGTCAGGTAAAAACCAATTTTTCCGCCGCCTACTACAATTACTTTCATAGCAGTAACTCCATTTTCAAATTTAGTCAATCACCCGGGCGGCAACCAGAAGGTCACCGGGCCGGAGGATTTCCTGATCATTTTGGATCAGGGTGAAGTCTCCGTTTGTACGCAAAGCCCCCAGCAGATGGGTGTCGGGCAGGCGCAGATCCTTTAGATGCCGGCCGATCCATTCTTTCTGCGGATAAACAGTATAATAGGAAAGAGTTGCATTGCCGATCAGGGTGTGACGCGCCTCATAAGTTCCCGACAGGGCGGAAAGCACCATGTCAACCGTAAGATTGGTGGGGCTAATGGTACGTATATTAAAGGTGGAGAAGATTTTTTCCCGTTTTGGGTCAAAAATACGCGCCAGCACCGTTTTGATGTGAAAAATTTCCCTGGCCATCTGACAGACCATAATGTTGACGTTGTCGTCCTCGGTCATGGCCAGAACAGCGTCACAGCTCTTGATCCCAGCTTGCTTGAGCACGTCCTGGTCAATTGGCACGCCGCAGATCGTGTAGCCCGAAAAATCTGAATCCAGCAGTGCAAAATGGGCTTCTTCCCGGTCCAGCACCGCTACGTCATGGCCCATCTGGTCCAACTGAGACGCCAGCATGGAGCCTACCTTGCCGCAGCCAACAATCAAAATGTTCATAGTATCCTCCGATCCGATAACAAAAAAGACTGCCGCAGCCGCTTGTGGGATTCCGTTTGCCTTGCCGTTTTTGAAACGCCGCAACATAACGGAGCAGACTGCCTTTTTTGGCTAGCACTCTCTATTATACACGCCAGCAGAGGGAAAGACAATGCGGATAGGCGTTAAAAAAGCATTAAGAAAGCGGCACAGCAGTGCCGCTTTAGAGGATTATGCTTTTTCCACAGGTTGCTCTACCGGGGAATCATGATGCAAATCAGACAGGATTTTACGAAAGCGGGAGGTAAACATCAATACGGTGATCAAAACAGCCAGAAGATCTGCCGCCGGTTCCGCCAAAAAGACGGCGAACACCTGATCTGAGAAAAACCGCGGCAGGATAAAAATGAGCGGGATGAGCAGGATCACCTTACGCAGCAGAGCCAGAAACAGGGAAACGGCGGCCTGCCCCAGCGCGATAAAGGTCTGCTGGCAGGCAATCTGCGCGCCGAAAAACAGGAAGGTTCCCATGTAGATACGCAAAGCCCAGACGGAAATTTCCGTCAGCGCCGGATCGGAGCTGAAAATCAGGACAAAGGCTTTGGGAATCAGCATACAGCCGGCCCAAAGGACAAAGGTAAAAACCATACTGCAGGCCAACAGAAGCTGGAAAGCTTTTTTGACCCGGCCGGCGTTGCGCGCGCCAAAATTATAGCTGATGATCGGCTGTGCGCCCTGGGTCATCCCCATCAGCGGCAGCATACCAAACTGCATCACGCTGGATAAAATGGCCATGGCGCCTACGGCCAGGTCGCCGCCGAATCGCTGCAGCTGGGTGTTGAAGCAGATGGACAGCAGGCTTTCGGTTGATTGCATGATAAAGGGGGAAACCCCCAACGCCATCACCGGACCGATAATTTTGGGATTCAGGCGCAGTTTGGAGAAACGAATGCGGAGAATCGTCTTTTTGCCGCTTAAGAATACCAGTACCCATACGGCGGAGACCGCCTGGGAAATGATGGTCGCCAAAGCGGCTCCCTCCACGCCCATGTCAAACAGGAAAATAAAAACAGGATCCAAAACGATGTTGCAGACAGCCCCGATAATAGTGGTTTTCATCCCCACCTGCGCAAAGCCTTGGGAGGTGATGAACATATTAAGACCCATGACAATCTGCACAAAGATCGTGCCGGCTGCATAAATCCGAAGATAGCCGGTACCATACCCGATGGTATCAGCGCTGGCGCCGAAAGCCATCAGCAGAGGCTCGCAAAACAGCAGGATAACCGTGGTGAGCACTACTGAAATGCAAAGTAGCGCCGCACAACAGTTCCCCAGGATTTCCTCCGCCATATTGTTGTCCCGGCGGCCCATAAAAATTGCGGCCCGCGCCGCGCCGCCCATGCCGATCAGGGAACTGAAAGCGGTGATCAGTGTAATAATCGGAAAAGTCACGCCCACGCCGGTCAGGGCGGTAGCGCCAATGACAGGAATGTGACCGATGTACATACGGTCCACAATATTATACAGAAGATTAATGATTTGTGCGGTTATGGCCGGAACTGCCATGGAAAACAGCAGCTTGCCAATGCTTCCGGTACCGAAATCCGCCTGAGAACTTTTTTTCAATCAAGTCTCTTCCTTTCGTGGGTAAGATAAAAAATCATTCAAATTCGCATGCGGCCTCATCGGTGCAGGGATCCTGGTTAAGGGCGCCTACCATATCGCGGCCCTGCACATAGTTGGCCTGGCGCGCTTTTTGAATCGCGCTGTCCAAAAGTTCCATTACGGCGCGGGGATGCCGAATGGATTTAATCGTCTTGGTGGGGGTATCGCTATCCTTGGCGTGCAGCGTGATGGTGCCGCACCCGAAAATCCGCTGGGTAATGGGCAGGGATAATTTTTTGTCGGTAATCCGATAAAGCATGATCTCGTCCTCGTGAATATTGAAAAATCCTTTTCGGGTAATGAATTTTTCCGATGTAATAATATATCTTGTAAAATTAATGGCAATTCCAAAAAAATTGCGGGGTTTATCGGTCCAAAGCTGATTTTTCACTGATTCCATTTGAAAAGCTCCTTTGGCTGAAGATACGATTTCAGTATAGCAAGAATATAAAAAAAGAACAAGGTGTTTGTTTCAAAAGGCAAAAGAAAGATAGAAAGAGAATATCCGCAACGCGGTTTATCAATACTATACAGTAACAATAGATCCCATACCTCCGGATGGCCGACAGGAGAATCGGGCGGAGAAAACGGCATGCAACTGGCTGTCACAAAGAGAAAAACATAACTGCGGGCTTTCGAGCTTGTTAACACAGTTCAACAGTTCACAGAAAATTCAGGGAAAACCTATTGACTTGGAGTGAACACCAGCTGATACACTAACAAAAAATTTCCTCATTTTGAAAGGAGATTGCCGCTGTGAAATGCGGAAACTTATTCGAGGCTGCCCCCCCCCGCCGTGTCGGCGGCGTGAGAAGCGGATGCGCGCCATGATAAGCGTGGCCCTTTGCCTGTGCGTAAGCCTGTGCGGCTGTACCGGAGTCTCGGTATCAGAACCTTCCTCCCCGGAAAGCCAGATAGAATATGCATCGTCTTCTGTTGTGGAAATGGCAGATCCCTCTTCCGAACCGGAATCATCCCTCCCGACAGCCGACGAGTACATTTCGTCGGTTGTCGAACAATGCTTGGAAGAATTTTATGACCCCGCCATGAGCGAATATGAAAAGACAAAGGCCGCTTTTGATTATTTGATCGAAAAAGGGACGTTTTCTGAGCCGATTGGCTTTGATGTATGGCGTCTGCGCAGCTATGGCGGCGACGTTCCGGGATATTTGGAGAATCGGTCGCTGAGCCTACTTGTCTTCGGACGGGGCGCCTGTGAAGATTACGCCAGCGCGCTTTATATGCTTTTGACAGCGATGGGGCTGGAGGCGGAGTATGTTCCGGGCCTGACCTATGCTGCCGAGGGCGGACTAACCGATCACGCATGGAACCGCGTAAAAATTGATGGCGTCTGGTATCACCTTGATTGCGAGCTGGAAGCCGGTATTCGCAGGGGAGACGTTGTTGTTTATAAATATTTTCTAAACGGCGACGCTACCATGAGCGCCTCCCATTACTGGGGGCAGAGATTGATCGATTCTGGAATCCTCTCAGCGGAGCAGAACGATGAGATTGCCGCGAACTATTTAGGGTCGGCCTGCCCGCAGGATTATCCCAAGCCGGAGCCGAAATCGATCCCGTCTATCCCGGCCGAGGATCCGGAAGTCATTATGGAGCGGCTGCAAGCTGAACGGGAGGCATACGAAGACCAATACGGGCCGTTGGAGCCGATGCGTGTCAATATCCTGCCGCCGGTTTTTGGGGTTTATTCCGGTTACCGGATCAATGCAGTTGAATATTACCGGGAAGGGAAAACGCCGCACAGTATTTTTGATGCACTGGTCATTCCGCTGGAGGAATAATCAAGCATGATGTTATTTTCAAATTTCGGGAGGCGCAAAACGTAATAGGATGGTAAAAAGCGCCCTACCGGTCAGGTACTCTGCCGAGAGGAGTCATGCCGCGCAAATAAAACCGGGCAAAATCTTCATAAGGCATCGGCCTGCAAAACAGACGGTGCAAACGCCCCCGTGAGCGCAGCGCCATGGCGTAACGCTGTTTGGCCAGCAGCGGCAGCCACTGCTCAACGATCCATTGCAGCGTGTAATCCAACCGCCATTTTAACTGATTATCAAAGCCGCACATATCCGGCAGACAAAGATCATACCCCGGTTCCCAGAACACAACGACCTCCCCATTAGGGCGATCTTCCTTTGAAAGGCTGCAGAGAAGTGATCGGCCGGTGTCTGAGAATTGAATTCGCCCCTGCCAAACAGGGTCATGATACGGGATAAAACAATTCCACTGGGCCTGGCCATCATAGACGCTGTGCTCATTAGCAAAGTGAAACATATCTTGCCAGATGCCCTTTGCAAGATACAGCACAGGAATTCTATCAAGGTTATCAGTATCAAACCCGGCACATCCCATGATAGAGAGGATTTTCTCTATATGATCTGTGTAAGCATCATACAGGGCATCGATCAATTGGCACAGCTGGGTCGCTGTATGCGGATCAATGTGGATGGTTGCGCTCCCCAAATGGATGCGGGCCAAATCTTTTTCTTGGTGGATAAACCCAACGAATAACCGATTAGGTGAAAGCCCCAGATTGCGGTTGGTAAAAAGGATCTTGGCTCCATCCCTGCCGGAAAGACTGGGGTTCACCGAAGAAAGCTCCTTTTTCAAAAAGGTAAAACAACAAGAAAACGTATCGTGATATGAAGTGGGGAGATAAGCGTCTACCCGCACCCGGCCAAGCCCATAGGCGAAGAAGGATGGCTGTCCCGGGCAGGACAGGCAGGTAGCCGGAAAGTTAAATTCCTCGTCCCCCGCAAGTAGGTTTATCGGAGAATTGGGCAGGGCCGCATCCTCAACACGACGCAGCAGGGCGAGGATCGCTTCCTGCCCCGCTGGATCGGCGGCGCGGATCTTTTGAATCAGGTCGGCGCTGTCCAGCACCGAAATATCCTCGGCCAAGGCGGGGATGGATTGCGGACTAGGTTTGGTAAACACAAAAAAGAGGATCAGGCGGTTCCCGGCGTACCGCTGGGAAAAACGGGCGGCAGTGGTGGCAATTTTCCGGCATTGATGGCTCTGCAAAGTGGTAACCTGCAGATAAACCCCTTGCGCCGGGTCGCCTAAATCCACAACAGGAAAGCGAGACTTCCGATGGTTTAGATTTACAAGTGAAATCCCATATAGGATATTGAAGATTTGAGCGACGATATCTTCACAATACCGGGCTAAATCCAGAAAGCCGCGGGCATTGCACTGGGCCACCCGGTTCTGCAGGGTTCCCCACTTTTCTTCAATGTAGTCAAGCGTTGATTTTATAACGGATACTCTCCATCAAAAAATTCACGAAAAGATACATATCCAGGGAAAGAGATCTATCGATCAGATTTTACTTGCGGCTGTTTCGGTTTTCAAAGTCTCATTCACCGAAGATCGCCTAATAATAACAAAAGTCACGTATAACACCAATTATACGTGACTTTTGTTTAACTTGGCAGGGGCGGTCAGTTTAGATCTCCTATCCCATGGGGAAGGCTAATATCAAGGATCATCCTGAAAGCTTTCACTCCTGATTTCCAATAAATCCTCTAAAGGAATCTGGTTTCCATCCGTCAGAATAAGCCTGCTCTCCTGGGTATCG
>CAJFOX010000026.1 GCA_904397845.1 uncultured Oscillospiraceae bacterium | reverse complement strand
TTGTCAAGGCGGCTATGTAAAAGAGTGAGAGAACGCAAAAAAGCCGCTTACTCTTAGGTGAATAAGAATAAGCGGCTATGTGTGATATGCCTTAGATATGACTGATACCGAAATTTTATTGAACAACTGCTCCATCTGCAAATTCCCTTTTCCTTTGGATCACGGCTGCTTCCAAGCGCGACAGGAAAAAATCTCCCGGCTGTGAATGATAATATCTGCGGGAGCGGACATGCTGCCCACTCCCGTGTCCGGAACGGGGATCCAGCCGGACAGAGGATTCTTCATGCGGAACGCTGGCGTAGTAATGGCTCCCCGTATCTCCGAGCGTTCAAAATCCAGGTCACAGTCGGCCATCTCACAGTTTATAGGCTTGAGCCCTTTGCAATAAAAAAGCTGGATACCGATGATCCTGCCGTTTTCAAAGGTGACGTTCTCGCGGCCCAAGTCAGACCTCCTTTGACCACGCTGTTCCAGGCCACCACGTTTTTCGCGTGCCAAAAGGTCTGATTCTGAATCGTTCTCATCAGAACCCCCCACAAATATATTCTCATCCTCTGCCGTTTTTTTACATTTGACGGCCAGGACCATCCAGACGGCTGGCCTGCTTTTCTCCGCACCAATCTCAAAAAGGGACCGTGGAATATGGTTCACAGTCCCTTTTTCGCTATTTCTTTTTGGCGGAACTCTGACCGCACCGGCTGCTTACGCTCAATAGTTTTTTCTTCTCCGCTCCTTGCGCAGACTTGCCCGGCGCTTTCCGGCTTCGAACTCCTCCTTCTCTTCCTCGGTGTCGCATAGAAGGCCCGGCACCTGGGTCGGATTCTCGTTTTCGTCCAGTGCAACCATAATCAGATACGCCCGATTGATATGGGTTTTCTTTCCATCCAATTCCTCTACAAAAGTGTCTACCCGCACCTCCATGGAGGTGCGCCCAACCCAGGTCAGCTGCCCTTCGATCACGATGGTGCTGTTAGCGTAGGCACCGGACTGGAACTGCAGGTTGTCGATACTGGCGGTGGTTACATTGCATCCGGAATGACGGCGCGCCGTTACCGCCGCCACCACATCAATCCATTCTACCAGCTTGCCGCCAAACAACCGGTTGTATCCATTGATGTGCCGCGGCATCAGAATCTGGATCTGGGTTGTCTTCGATTCATATACATGTTTGGCTCTTTTCTCCATTCTTTCTCCTCCCTTTTTCCTAGCCTGTGTTGCCTTAACCTGTGGATCCGGGACATATTCCGGCATTGGCTTTTCCCACTTTTTTATTCTCTCCCCGCAGCGCAGAACCAAAAACTTGTCCCTATCCGGCTGTACCCTTTCGCCGCAAAGCTGTCAGCACAGCATCCGCCACCTGCATCGGAGAAACCGACGCATCAGCTATCACCTGTGCCCGGGACAGATACACCGGACGGCGACGGTCGAAAATCTGCTGCATTTTTTCCCGGCTGTTTTGCCGCACCAGCGGCCGGTCGCTCTCTCGGATCCGATCATAACAAAGCGGAAAAGCCGCATCTAAAAATACCATTACGCCGCTTTGGGCGAGGATATCCGCATTTTCCTCATCCAGCACGGTGCCGCCGCCACAACACAGGATCAGGCCTTCCCGTCCGGCCAGTTCCCGGCACACCTGCCGTTCCATCCGGCGAAAGGCCTCTTCCCCATCCGACGCAAAAATTTGCGGAATGCTCCGTCCATATTTTTGCTCCAGATACCCGTCGGTATCCAAAAGCGGGCGGCCGGTCTTCCGTGCCAGCAGCGCGCCCACGGTGGATTTTCCGCACCCCATAAAGCCGAACAGTACTACATTATCCATCGGCGCCCTCCACCTGCTTTTCCATCTCCCGGATCAGCGCCGCGATATCCTCTTCCCGGTATTGGGCGCCATACCAATATTGGTGGGCCTGCACTGCCTGCCAGACTAGCATCGCCATCCCGCCGATTACGTGGCATCCCGCCTGCTGGGCCAGCCGCATCAGCTTGGTCTGAACCGGATTATAGATCGCCTCAAACACATTTTCGCACCGGGGCAGAACCGACGGGTCCAATGGCATGTCGTCCACCTTCGGGTACATCCCCGCAGGGGTGGCGTTGATCAGCCAGCGGTAGCGGGCTTCCTCCTGCGGCAGGCTGTCCAGCGTCACCACCCGTGCCGCAGCACCGGGGATCTCCCGTTCCATTTCTCTTTGCAGCTCTAAAGCCCTTTCTATACTGCTTTGCCGTACCGCCAGCGTCACGCGGGCGCCATGCCGGGCCGATTCGATGGCAAACATCCGCCCTACGCCGCCAGCGCCGGCGACCAGCACCTCACCTTTTAACGGAATTCCCTCCAACGAACGCAGAAAGCCAACGCAATCGGTATTGTACCCAACACCGCCATTCTTGCAGTCCACAACATTGACCGCTCCATACCTTTTGGCTGTATCATCCAACTGTGCGCAAAAAGGGATGATCTGCTGTTTATAGGGGATGGTAACATTAAACCCGTCCAGCTGCCGCAGATAGGGCCACAAAGCTTCAAACTGATCCGGCTGCGTCTGCAGCACCTCATATTCCGCCTGCTGTCCACCCAATTCAAACAACCGCTTGTGGATTGGCGGCGACATGGTATGCCCCAAGGGATACCCCAAAATGGCAAAACGTTTCAATTTTCATCCCTCATTTTTTCAGTAAAGAATCGATGTATTGTATTCCTTTTTCGCCCGATTGTCAAGGGATTTATGGGATATTTGTGAAAAGCTGAGAAAAATCCGTTTTCCTCCCCAAATACTGTTGACAACCGGAAGAAATATGAATATGATAGGGCAAGAACAACATTTTTAGGAGGAATTTCCCACATGGTATTCGAAAAAGTTAGAGAAATTATCTGCGATCAGTTAGATGTGGCAGAAGACGATGTGACAATGGAGTCAAACATTGCTGACGATCTGGGCGCGGATTCTCTCGACGTAGTCGATTTGGTCATGAGCCTGGAGGAGGAATTCGATGCCGAATTTCCGGATGAGGATATTGAGTCCATCAAAACCGTCGGAGATGTGGTTAAGTTTATTGAAGACCGCATTTAGCTTCTGCCTTTTTCAGGGCCGTCCACAATTACGGGCGGCCTTTTTCCATTATTAATTGAAATTGTTGGGAATTTAGATTATAATAAATTTTCAAAGGAAAGGGCCAAGAGCCCAAAAAGCAGAAACAGGAGTGAATGCAATGGCAGACAGTAAGAAGATGGTCGAGGCCATTACCTCAATGGAAGAGGATTTTGCCAAATGGTATACCGATGTTGTGAAAAAAGCGGAACTGATTGACTATTCCAGCGTGCGCGGGTGTATGATCCTGCGCCCTTATGGCTATGCCATTTGGGAGCATATCCAGCATTGGCTGGACAGCGCATTCAAATCCACCGGCCATGAGAATGTCTATATGCCGATGCTGATCCCCGAAAGCCTGCTGCAAAAAGAAAAGGATCATGTAGAGGGTTTTGCGCCAGAAGTGGCATGGGTCACCCACGGCGGTAGCGAAAAACTTTCCGAGCGGCTGTGCGTCCGTCCCACCTCTGAAACCCTGTTCTGCGAACACTATTCGCATATTATCAAATCCTATCGTGATCTACCCAAGCTGTATAACCAATGGTGCTCTGTGATCCGATGGGAAAAAACCACCCGCCCCTTTTTGCGAACCATGGAATTTTTGTGGCAGGAAGGCCATACCATGCATGAGACTGCGGAAGAAGCAATAGCCGAAACAGAACAGATGTTAAACATCTACGCCCAGTTATGTGAGGATGTGTTGGCCATTCCGGTAGTCAAGGGCAGAAAGACCGATAAGGAAAAATTTGCCGGAGCGGAGGCCACCTATACCATTGAGGCCATGATGCACGACGGCAAGTCGCTGCAGGCGGGCACCTCCCATTATTTTGGCGACGGTTTTGCCAAAGCCTTTGACATTCAGTTCACCGGACGGGACAACAAGCTACAATATCCCCATCAGACCTCCTGGGGCGTGACTACCCGCCTGATCGGCGCCATCATCATGGCACACGGCGATAACAACGGTCTCGTCCTGCCGCCGCAGGTGGCCCCCATTCAGGTCGCCATCATTCCGGTGGCACAACACAAAGAAGGCGTGTTGAAAAAAGCCGGAGAGCTCAAACAGCGGCTGGAAAAATTCTGCCGGGTCAAAATGGACGACTCCAACAACTCCCCCGGCTGGAAATACGCCGAGTACGAGATGAAAGGCGTCCCGCTGCGCCTGGAAATTGGCCCTCGGGATATTGAGCAGAACCAGTGCGTGCTGGTGCGCAGGGACAACCGGGAGAAAACCGTTGTCAGCTTGGACGAGCTGGAAACCGCCATCCCGCAGCTGTTTCAAAAAGTGCATGAGGGCTTGTATCAAAAAGCACTGGCAAATCGGGAAAAACGCACCTTTGTCGCTCATAGCTTGGAGGAAATGATCCAGGTTGCAAGTGGCGAAAACGGTTTTATCAAAACCATGTGGTGCGGCGACCCCGCCTGTGAAGAAATGTTCAAGGAAAAAGCTGGCGTTTCCTCCCGCTGCATGCCCTTTGAGCAGGAACACCTGGACGATGTCTGCGCTTGCTGCGGCAAACCCGCCAAAGCAATGGTCTATTGGGGAAAAGCCTATTAACCTTCCAAGATGCAACGATTTCTGTCCCAAAGCCATTTGTTTTTGGGAGGTAGCCTCGTCTTTCTCCCCATTCCCAGGAGGGGTTTTCCCGGCAGGTATCTATAGGAAAAAACCGCCCTATGGCGGTTTTTTCCTTGCCGCCATTGACAAAGGGTCCACTCAGATTTTAAGCTGACAGCAGCTTTTCCTCTATTTTTAAACCCACTAAAACAAAGGAGAACGGTATGGAATTTCCACTGGAGCTTCGCATGGCCATTGAACAAAAGGCGCAAGGATTTTCTACAGCTGAACTGATGCGGGAGGCGCAAGAACTCTCCCGGCGTTATCGGGAAGAAGGCGGTCAGGGCAAACGTCTGTCCACCACCGACCGCCAGGCGCTGGCCTATGCGGCCGTACGGATGCCCGCCACTTTTGGCGCGGCAGCAGCGGCATTGGAACGCACTCTGCCCCTTCTGGAAACTGTTCCCACCACCCTGTTGGATGTCGGAGCCGGTACAGGCGCAGCAGCCTGGGCGGCGAGTTCTCTGCTTTTCCTGGAATCGGTTATCTGCCTGGAACGGGAGCCTGCCATGGCGCGGCTGGGTCAGGCGCTGATGGCGGCTGGCAGCGAAACGCTGCAAAAATCCCGCTGGATTTCAGGCGACATCAATGACCCAAGCCCATTTCCCTCCCACGCCGGTCTGGTTATCGCCGCCTATGTGCTCAATGAGATGCACGAGGCTGATCGGCCCGCCGCTCTATCCCGCCTGTGGGCTGCCACTGAGGATGCACTTGTTTTGATAGAGCCGGGCACCCCCGAGGGGTTTCGGCAAATTAAGGCCGCCCGGGATTACCTTCTGGATCGGGGCGCCTCCCTGTTAGCCCCTTGCCCCCATGAAAAATCTTGCCCCCTGCCGCCGGATGACTGGTGCCATTTTTCCTGCAGGGTTGCCCGCAGCCGGCTGCATCGTCAGCTCAAAGGCGGTGATGCCCCTTATGAAGATGAAAAATTCTGCTATCTAGCCTTTGGCCGGGCAAAAGGCGCCCGGGTTTCATCCCGCATCCTACGCCATCCTCAAATCGAAAGCGGCAAAATCACCCTGCAGCTATGCACGCCGTCCGGGCTTGTTACCCTGCCGGTGCGGAAGCGGGACGGCACACTGTTTAAAACCGCCCGGAAAGCAAACAGCGGCGATGCCTTTCCTTATAAGGAGGGAACTGCTGCGGACTGACCTGTTCATTCCGCCTGCGTCGGCAGATCGACATAACTCTTAGGCTGGAATCGGGATCGCGCCAATCATATCCATATGGCATATGTTACGAAATCGCCTCCGTACGGCGGCATCGTTCCTTTTCCAACGGGCCGGTTGGAAAAACGATTACAGGCCGGACTGGCTTTCAGTCCGGCCTGTAATCAATAGCGGCTTATTTCTGATTCAGGATCGCCATAAACTCCTCACCCGTGATTGTTTCCTTCTCATAGAGATATTGGGCCAATTCGTCTAACTTGGCTCGGTTCTCCTCCAGGATCCGGTAGGCTTTCTCATGCTCCCGCTTTACTAATGCCACCACCAGCTTGTCGATCTCTGCCGCCGTATCCGCAGAACAGGCCAGAGAGATATCCCCACCTAAGTACTGATTCTGCATGGTTTCCAGGGCCACCATATCAAAATCCTTGCTCATACCGTACCGGGTGATCATGGCCCGGGCCAGCTTGGTGGCCTGTTCAATGTCATTAGACGCCCCCGTAGATGCAGAATGGAACACCAGCTCCTCGGCGGCGCGGCCGCCGGTGAGGGTGGCAATCTTATTCTCTAACTCCTCCTGGCTCATAAGATAACGATTTCCCTCATCCACCTGCATGGTATATCCTAAAGCGCCGGAAGTCCGGGGAATGATCGTGATCTTCGTCACCGGGGCGGAGTTGGTCTGCCTAGCCGCTACCAGCGCGTGGCCGATTTCGTGATAGGCCACCACCTTCTTCTCCTGGTCTGTGAGAATAGCGTTTTTCTTTTGATACCCCGCAATAACCACTTCGATGCTTTCCTCCAGGTCGGCCTGGGTGGCATACTGCCTGCCGTCTCGTACTGCCCGCAGGGCCGCTTCATTGACGATGTTGGCCAGTTCCGCGCCGCTTGCGCCGGAAGCCATGCGGGCAATTTTATTCCAGTCCACTTCTTGGGCTACTTTGATTTTTTTAGCATGAACCTTCAGGATATCCTCCCGGCCTTTCAGGTCGGGCAATTCTACCGGGATCCGCCGGTCAAAACGGCCGGGACGGGTAAGCGCCGGATCCAGTGATTCCGGTCGGTTGGTTGCCGCCAGGATAATGACCCCCGTGTTCTCTTCAAATCCGTCCATCTCAGTGAGCAATTGGTTCAGCGTCTGCTCCCGTTCATCATTGCCGCCAAGCTGCCCATCCCTCTTTTTGCCGATCGCGTCGATCTCATCGATGAATACAATACAGGGCGCCTTCTCCTTAGCCTGCTTAAACAGGTCGCGGACTTTACTGGCGCCCATGCCCACGAACATTTCCACAAATTCCGAACCAGACATGGAGAAGAAAGGCACATTGGCCTCACCAGCCACAGCCTTAGCCAGCATGGTTTTCCCGGTGCCGGGAGGACCTACCAGCAAAATGCCCTTGGGCATGGTGGCGCCGATTTCCCGGTATTTGCTGGGGTCGTGGAGATACTCTACAATCTCTTTCAGGCTGTCCTTGGCCTCGTCCTCGCCAGCTACATCGCTAAAGCGGATCCCTACAGACGACTTCACATAAACTTTGGCATTGGACTTGCCGAACATCATGGCGTTGGGTCCGCCGGCATTTTTCATCATCCGGTTGGACATGTACTGTCCAATGGCCACAAAAATCACGATCGGCAGCACCCAGGTCAGCAAAAAACTGAGCAGCGGATCTGTCTGCTGAATGATCTCCCCTTCAAATTGTGCGCCGGAGTCCCGCAGCATTTGCTTTAAATCCGGATCCGGAATCATTCCGGTCTTATAGATGGCGGTTCCTTCTTTATTGGTGAAAATAATCTGATTTTCCTGCTGATCCACTTCTACCTGACCCAGTTCATGGTTTTCTGCCATATCCATAAAGGTGCCGTAGTCTACTTCCCGCACCTGCCTCTGAGCGATCCAAGGCATCGCCAGGAAATTAAACAGCAGTAAGATCAAAACAACGATACTATAATAGTAAATCAATGGTTTTTTAGGCCTTTTCACCTCATTCATGTGTTGACACTCCTTTTCTGTTTATAACGTCTTTTTTTCGCGCATCTGAATTTCCAGCGCCTGTAGCGCCACGCTTAACACGTACCCATATGGGTTGGAATATCTCCTTCTTACATTGAGAACTGCAAAAACTGTATCTAACATTATTAGTATACCATAAAGCCCGAAAAAGTACACTTAAATCAAGTCCCTACCGGACTTTGCGTCCCCACCTCAGGGCGGCGAATACTAAATAACTGTTTCCCATAAAAGCAAAAAATTCGTCCGCTTGAAACAATGCCAAGAGCAAATCCCCATTGGCAGTTTTATAGACCATATCTGCTGCAACCGGGTGCTGTTCGGTTGCAGCGCTTGTCCTCTATCTCCCGTGACGTTTTTCCAAAAGGAAAATTTCCGTCAACATGCAGATGAAAAAGGGGTGCAGGGAAAGCCAACATTGCAGTTGTTCTCTGAAAAACTGCCGACAAGCGTCAACGGATTCTTTTTCCGGATTTTTTGTTCTATCCTGTTTTCTTAAACACGCCGCTTCCTGCCATTTCTATTGCTTCCGACAGCGGGATTTGTTATAATGGCTTTTAAGTTCATGCCAGAACCCTGCGGCGGCCTGCCGCATAGGATAAGGTATAGTGGGCAAGCGGAAAGGAGGGCCGTCTTTTAAATCCATCGAGAGGAGGGTGACAGCGCAAACGCAAAACCAAGTGAAAAGCGCCACAGCCGTGCTAAAGCGCGGTCGACGAGGCGGGAGGAGTATCGAAAACTCGGCGGATGCCTCCCCGCAGTGTTCCCCTGTGATAGAATCCGGCAAAACCGCAGGCAACTGACGGCACAATACGGTATTTTGGGAACAAGTATCTTTTATTTGGAGCATCAGTATGGAGCTGAAGAAGATCGACACAATCTTTTCCGTATGCAAAATACAGGATCTTTCCAAGGTCAACTGGGAAAGCAAATTCTGTTTTATCGGCAAAACGGATGAAGAAATTTCTTTGGTCTGCCCGACAACGGATGTCCCTTCCAATGCGATCGAAAGAGAAGACGGTTGGAGGGCCTTTCGAATCCAGGGTGTACTGGATTTTCCCTGGTGGGGGTTCTTGCAAAGCTTTCTGCTTTACTGGCGGAAAAGGGGATTGGTATTTTTGCCATATCCACTTTTAACACCGATTATATTCTGACCAAGGAGGAAAATTTTTCTTTCGCTCTAGAGATTCTTTCTCAATCTGGATATCAGGTGATCTGATTTTTTGAAATACTACTTTTTTACATAGATAAGGAGAATTCAATATGTGTGGTATTGTAGGTTACTCCGGTGCGAAAAACGCCGTTCAGGTTCTGCTGGAGGGACTTAGCGCACTGGAATACCGCGGCTATGACTCCGCTGGCGTTTCCGTATTCACTGAAAAGGGCCTTCAGACCGTTAAGGCAGCCGGCCGCCTGGCAGTCGTCGCCGAGCGGTTGGCCTCGCACCCGCTGCCGGGATGCTGCGGCATTGGCCATACCCGCTGGGCGACCCATGGCGAGCCTTCCGACGCCAACGCGCATCCCCATGGAACGTCACGGTTGAGTCTGGTTCATAACGGCATCATCGAAAATTACGCGGAACTCAAAACCGAGCTTTCCGCTAAAGGTTACACTTTTGAAACGCAAACTGATACGGAAGTTGCCGCCAAGGTGGTGGACAGCTGTTATCATGGCGACCCCATTGCCGCCATTCGCGAAGCTTGCGCCAAAATGGAAGGGTCCTACGCTTTCGGCATTCTGTTTGCAGACCGCCCCGGCGAAGTCTACGGCACTCGGTTAAACAGCCCGCTGCTGGCCGCTGTCGGAGAAAGCGAAGGCTTTCTTGCGTCAGATATTTCGGCGGTTTTGCAGTACACCAAGCATTATTACGCCTTGGAGCATGGTGAAATTGTAACAATTTTGCCGGACGGCACTATATCCATCTGCACTATGGAAGGCGTGCCGGTGCAAAAAGAGCTGCTCACCGCCCAATGGGATGTGGAACAGGCTCAGAAAAACGGCTATGAGCACTTTATGCGCAAGGAGATCTTTGAGCAGCCTACCGCGCTTTATAACACTGTTCATCCCCGTGTCGTCAAAGGTCTGCCGGACTTTACTCACGACGGGATTGCCCCGGGCTTTTTTAAGGACATTACCCGCATTCAGGTGGTGGCCTGCGGCACCGCCAGCTATGCTGGCCTAATCGGCAAAAACATCATTGAAAAGCTGGCCCGGATTCCGGTGGAGGTAGATATCGCTTCCGAATTCCGTTATCGGGATCCTATTCTTGACCCCACCCAGCTGGTGGTGGTGATTTCCCAATCCGGCGAAACAGCGGATACTTTGGCCGCTTTGCGCCTGGCTAAAAAGCAGGGGATCAAGACCCTGGCTATTGTCAACGTGGCCGGTTCCACCATTGCACGGGAGGCGGACATCGTCCTGTACACCTATGCGGGCCCGGAAATCGCTGTGGCCAGCACCAAGGCCTATTCGGTGCAGACCGGCGTGCTGTACCTGCTGGCGATCCGCATCGCGCTGGAAAAAGGACGCATTGGGGAATCTCAGGCCGCCGCCTATGTGGAGAACCTTCAAAAAGCCATTGAAATGACCTCTGACGCGTTAAAAACGGATGAAAAGGCCAAAGAACTGTCTACTATTTTAAAACATGTGGAAGACCTGTTTTTCATCGGCCGGGGCGCTGATTTTCCCCTGTGCCGGGAAGGTTCTTTAAAGCTTAAAGAAATTTCCTACATCCACAGCGAAGCCTATGAGGCCGGAGAACTTAAGCATGGCACCATCTCTCTGATTACGGACGGCGTTCCGGTAATTGCGGTGGCAACCCAGTCAGCATTGTTGCCCAAGACAGTCAGCAACATCAAGGAGACCCGCGCCCGCGGTGCCAGGGTCATCCTGATCTGCAAACAGAGTGACGAAATCGGTGAGGATGTGTACGATCATATCATTCGTCTGCCGGATCTAGATGATCTGTTTGCGCCGATTCTGGGCGTAATCCCGTTACAGCTGATGGCCTACCACACGGCGGTGGCCCGGGGCTGCGATGTGGATAAACCCCGCAACCTGGCCAAATCGGTCACGGTAGAATAAGAATCCTTTTCAAAAGAAAAGCCCAGCCCTTCCAAAAGAGGAGGACTGGGCCTTTTCTTTTCTCGGCGCCTCCATCTGCCTAGTCAAAGCGTGGACCCTTTACCGGATGCAGCTTTTGTCGTATAATAATCATAAAGAATCATTTTGCTTGAAATGAGAAAGAGGGAATTTGCAATGGAAATCCGTACTGTAACCGCTTGCTATTTCAGTCCCACCGACACCACGAAAAAGACAGTGGAGGCCATCGCCCGGGGGATCCGCCCGGTCATTCAGATTCTGGATCTAACCCCTCCTGCCGCCAGAGAGAATCCATACCACTTTGGCCCCGAGGATCTCCTGGTCATCGGCGCACCGGTATACGGTGGTCGCATCCCCCTAGTAGAAGAAGAGGCCATCCGCCATATCCATGGCAGCTGTACTCCAGTCGTCTTGGCCGCCGTGTATGGCAACCGCGCCTATGAAGACGCGCTGCTGGAATTGCGGGACCTGCTGTCCTGTCAGGGCTTTATTCCGGTGGCGGCGGGTGCTTTCATTGGGGAGCATTCCTTTGGCAACACCATCGCCGCCGGCCGGCCTGACGCAGAAGATCTGGCCAAATGCGCTGATTTCGGCCGCCAAATTGCCTTTTGGCTGATGGACGCTACGGTCGGGGATTTCTCGCTGAAGGTTCCCGGCAATTATCCTTACCGTTCTCGTGGCGCGCAGTCCGGCATTGCACATGAAATCAGCAAAGATTGTATTTTCTGTATGCATTGTGCTGAAGTCTGCCCCACCGGCGCCATTTCTTCCAAAAGCCCAGCTATCAAAAATATGGATCTGTGCATTAAATGCCAGGCCTGCGCCAAGAAGTGCCCCAAATCCGCCCGTATCGTCCCTGGTGGGTTTGTGGAAACCATGGTTGAAAAACTTTCCGCCATGTGTGGCGAGGGCCGCAAAGAGCCGCAGCTCTTTCTGGGCCGCTGACCCTGACCTTCCTTTCCCCGATCTTGGGAAACTGTATGTCTCCTGCAATAAGGCCCGCCGCACCATTTTAAAACGGTGCGGCGAGCCTTTCTCTTACTTTACAGCCAAGGAGGGTCTCCTTCAAACGGCACATTCCTATCCAAAAATCTCTGCTTGACCGCTGCTGGCAGTTGTTTTTCCAAGCCCGAATCCGGCCCTGCGCAAACGGGCCTAAAAGCCCATAAAATTTCGCCGCAAAACCGACCTCGGATTATTTCTCATCAGATTCCGGCAAAATGATAGAAAAAGGGAAACGGCGGCTTTTTCCCCTTCGCTTTTCCAACAGGATCCCCATACACCCCGGTACGCACGCCGCACGTAATCATCGATCCGGATTTCATCCTTTTTCCGCCATCAACCCATCGCTATTGCCTGGCCGGATGGTCTTTCTTGAAAATAAACAGCTTGCTGAACAGGTAGTTAAGAATGATCACTACCACATTGGCCAAAATTTTTATCACCTTGTCCGGCAGACCTAAAACTGAAACGCATACAAACATGATCCCCATATCAATCACGCCGGACAGCAGCCGGCAGCCGAAAAAGGAACCCATCTCTCTTGCAATCGCCTTTGCTCCCGACGCCGTACTCCGGAACACCCAGACCCGGTTGGTAAAATAAGCAAACAGCACTGAGAGCACCCATGCAATGGCAGTACTCACTAAATATTGGATTTTGCCTACGTCGGTCAACACAAAATAGCTGAAGATATTGACCAGCGTCGTCAAACCACCGAATATCAGGTACAAAATCATTTCCCGGTATTTCCGATATAATTCCAGCGCTTTTTCTACCATTTCCCGCTCCTTCTGCCCCTTCTGGGAATAATTCCCATCCGGCCGCATTTTTTCATCAACAAAAATCCTCTGTAAAAAGGAAACCCCTCTCTTGGATTTATTGTTACCAGAATATCGCAAAAGCTTCCCTTTGTCATTCATTTTTCTTGCGTGCCGTTTCATTTTGGCCTATAATGAGCAGTGTTAAGGAGTCGATGCCAATGGAGAAAAAACAAAGGCTCATCTGGTTTGTCAAACGCTGCCTGCTTGCTTTGACAGTGGCGGCGCTATGCTACCTGATGTTCGGCGTTATCGGCGGCTGGTGCTTGTTTCGCCGGATTACCGGCCTTCCCTGTCTGACCTGCGGCATGGGGCGCGCCTGGCTGTGCGCCCTGCGGCTGGACTTTGTCAGAGCCTTTTTCTGGCATCCGCTGTTCTGGACCGTTCCGCTCGTGGCTCTCTTTCTCATTTTTTTCGGTGCCCGCCGCTGGATCCTCCGAGGACTGACAGCCTGCCTGGTCCTGTTTGTGATGGTCTACGCGCTGCGGATGCTTCTGCTGTTTCCCCATACCCCGCCGATGACGTTCGATCCTGACGGTATTTTGCCGCGCCTGTTTGGGTGGCGCTTTTGATTTTTTATAACAGGAGGTGTCTTTCTCTTGAAAGATGGTTTTTTGAAAACGGCGGCAGCTACTCCGGCGATCCGCCTGGCCGATTGCGCCTATAACGCGGAACAGATTCTAGGCTGCATGGAAGAAGCCAGACGAGGCGGTGTCAAGCTGCTGGTCCTGCCGGAGCTGTGCATTACCGGCTATACCTGCGGCGACCTGTTTTTGCAGCCCACCCTGCTCCAGCAGGCGCAGGCTGCACTGGAGCATATCCGGACCGGCAGCCACGGCTCGGACCTGATTACCATTGTCGGAGCACCGCTTCTTTTTGAAAGCAAACTGTATAATTGTGCTGTTTTTATACAAAACGGAAGATTCCTTGCAGTCGTTCCCAAGACTTATCTTCCCAATTATGGCGAATTTTATGAGCTGCGCTGGTTTACTCCTGCGCCTCCGCAAAACGATTCTGTCCGTATCGGTGAGGAATCGGTGCCCTTTGGCACCCGGATTCTTTTATGCTGCGAGCAGCTGCCGGAGCTATGTATCGCCGCTGAGATCTGTGAGGATCTTTGGGCGGCGGATCCTCCCTCCACCAGCCATGCCATTGCCGGCGCAACGGTAATCGTCAACCCCTCCTGCTCGGATGAAATCATCGGCAAAGCCGAGTACCGCCGTAGCCTGGTGCGCGCCCAGTCGGCCCGTCTTTGCTGCGCCTACCTCTATGCCGACGCCGGCGAAGGGGAATCTACCACCGATATGGTGTTTGCCGGGCACAACCTGATCTGCGAAAACGGCGCGCTGCTTGCCGAGACCCGGTTGTTCCAAAACGGTATGGCCATTACGGAAATCGACCTGGCCCGCCTGGTCTTTGAGTGGCAGCGGATAACCAGCTTCCCGGCCGCCCGGGACAAAGAGTATCTCAAAATTCCGTTTTCCTTACGTCTATCCCAGACTCGCCTGACCCGCCCTGTCAGCCCTTATCCCTTTATCCCCGCCTCCGACGACGACCGCCGGGAGCGTTGTGAGGAAATCCTCTCCATGCAGGCGGCAGGCCTGTCCCGGCGGTTAGCTCATACCCATGCGAAAGCCGCAGTGATCGGCCTGTCCGGCGGGCTGGATTCTACACTGGCGCTGCTGGTAGCGGTGCGGGCCATGAAAAAGCTGGGCCGCCCCACAAGCGATATTCTGGCGGTAACGATGCCTTGCTTTGGTACTACCCACCGCACGAAAAGCAATGCACAGCGCCTGGCCGAAGCCTATGGCGTATCCTTTCGGCAGGTGGATATCACCGCTGCAGTGAATCAGCATTTTGCCGATATCGGCCAGGACCCGCAGAAGTTGGACGTAACCTATGAAAACTGTCAGGCCCGGGAACGCACCCAGGTGCTGATGGATTTGGCCAATCAAAACGGCGGGTTGGTCATCGGCACCGGCGACCTGTCGGAGCTTGCCCTAGGCTGGGCTACCTATAACGGGGACCACATGTCCATGTACGGGGTCAACGCCTCGGTTCCCAAAACGCTGATCCGCCATATCGTGGCCTATGAGGCGGCTTCCTGCAGCGACCAAAACCTGCGCCGCACTTTGGAGGATATTCTGGAAACGCCGGTGAGTCCGGAACTTCTGCCGGCTGCCGACGGGGAAATCTCCCAAAGGACGGAAGATTTGGTAGGGCCTTATTCCCTGCACGATTTCTTTTTATATTACGCGGTGCGCTGGGCCTTCCCGCCTTCTAAAATTTACCGGCTGGCCTGTTATGCTTTTGAAGGCTCTTATGCGCCGGATGAAATCAAAAAATGGCTGATCAATTTTTACCGCCGCTTTTTTGCCCAGCAGTTCAAACGGTCCTGTTTGCCGGACGGGCCTAAAGTCGGCTCGGTCACCCTTTCTCCTCGAAGCGACTGGCGCATGCCAAGTGACGCCTGCGCCGACATTTGGTTGGCCCAGGCCCAGTCCCTGTAACATCAATCCTCAAGTTCCCAGAATACGGTTCTCAGCAAAAATCGAACAGTACTGGGCGGTGCGGCTTTTTGCCATGCCGCCTTTTGCTGTTTTTCTCCGCCCCTTTTCATATCTTTTCTCTCTCGTGCCAGGGAAGCTTCAACTAGACGATTGCCCTTTCACAAAAAATTCACTTGACCTGGAGTATGCTCTAAATTTTAAAATAAAAAAGGAGTCATGAAAATTTTTGGACGATCAAAAAGAAAGGATCAAGTTTATGAAAAAATATTTCGCCCTTTTGTTGACGATCATGATGGCCTTTACCGCCTGCTCCGGTTCCCCCGCTGTAGACTCGTCCGGGCTGGAAAGTCTTTCCCAAAGCACTTCGTCTTCTCTTGAAAGCATGGAGGAGAGTACTGCAGATTCTTCCGAAATCTCCCAAGAGGATATCTCGGTCGTCGCTCCCTGGCAGGTCGATCTGCCTGAAAACCATCAAATGGATCCAGCGGTTTTCGCCCAGTTGCATGCAGATCTGGAGAGTTCCGATGTCTATGCCATGGTCACAGTAAAGGACGGCGTTATCATCGATGAATATTATCAGGAGGGCTATGATGAGACCAGCGTGTTCCCCCTCCATTCCTGTACCAAATCCTTCACCAGCGCGCTGGTGGGCATTGCCATTGAGCAGGGCTATTTTACCAGCGTGGACGATCCGCTTTCCGACTATCTGCCACAGGTGCTCGATCTGGCAGACACGGGCAAACAACAAATCACTCTGCGCCATCTGCTAACCCATACTTCCGGGCTGGAATGGTATGAATGGGCAGGACGCAGCAACTGGCAGGAATTTCGGTCGGCAGAGAACTGGGTTGATTATATTCTGAACCGAAACCTCGTTGCAACGCCGGGCACGGTCTTTGCCTACAGCACCGGCAACAGCCATCTGCTGGCGGCGGCACTGGAAAGTGCCACCGGGATGGGCGAGCTGGAATATGCCCGGGAAAACCTGTTTGACGCACTGGGCATGGATAGCGTCGTTTGGGGAACTGATCCCCATGGCATTGCTGACGGCGGAAACGGCATCTCCATGACGGTCCGGGATGCGGCACGGTTTGGGCAGCTGTATCTGCAAAACGGGCAGTGGAACGGCGAGCAATTGATCTCCGCCCAATGGGTAGCAGAATCCACCGCCGCTCAAAACAACGGCGCGGGGGATGGCACCGGTTCCTATGGCTACCAATGGTGGATCCGCTCTTTTCAGGGCTATGATACCTATTATGCATTCGGCGCGCATGGGCAGTTTATCTTTGTCGTGCCGGAACTGGATCTGGTAACGGTTATTGCCAGCAATTCCGTGGAAGACAGTTATGCGCCGCGCCCTTACTTTTCGGATTATGTTCTCTCCGCTTATACTGGTTAACGCCAAAGTTCCTCCATTTTTTAGCAGAAAAGAAACAGCTCGGTAATTATCTCTAAATGCCCATATTACTATTCTTTTATAGCCTTGCTCTTTTGCCTTTTGCTGTGCAAAATCAAGTAATAATCTTCCAATTCCTTTTCCTTGAAATTTCATAGGAAAAGCGCCGTTTTTTGTTTGAAACGGCGCTTTCTTTTGTTTTTCAAATCACCTGTCTTCAGCTGACAAAATAGGCCAATTCCTCCTGGCTGAGTCCTGGCTGCAGCGCCCGATTGATTGCCATAGCTAAAATTTTCGAAGCGCGATCGATCAGTAAATCGATTTCTTTTGGGGTTACCAGCATGGACTGGCCCTCCGGCGCGAAAAGCGCCCTGGCGGCCTGTTCGTCGTCTACTCCTTCCACCGACAGCAGATCGCACCCGACCGTCACGCCGTCTGCTACCGTCGGCACCCCCATGGAGATCACCGAAGTCCCCAGTGTTTGGCGGCTTAATTCCCGGCGGCGGTTCATAGCGCCGGATCCGGGCGAGATGCCGGTATTAGAAAGCTGCACGGTTCGCCCCAGGCGCTTTAAACTTCGGGCAGCCAATGCATCAATAATAATTACGCAGGAGGGCTTTATTTTTTCGCAAAGGCATGCTATAATTTCACTGGTCTCAATTCCTGTCTGCCCCAAAACGCCGGGGGCAATAGCCGCAACCGGCCTCAGCCGATCCTTTTTTGCTGCTTTTTCCCACTCCCCGGCGAGATGGCGGGTCGCCAAGATCCCGTCAACTACTTTGGGGCCCAATGCATCCGGCGTAATGGATAAATTTCCCAGCCCAACTACCAGGACCAACCCATCCTGGCTGGGCAGAAGGGTTTTGATCTGCCGGGCGATCACTTCGGCCTCTTGGGCCGAATCGGTGACCGAATCGGAAAACGGAGCAACCTCTACGGTGATGTAATCGCCGGCCGGTTTCCCAAACTGTCTTTCTCCTTCCGGAGTTAGGATCCTGGTATGGAAAACTGCCGCGCCGTCCTCTTCCTTTTGGACTGTCTGGTAATCCTGCGAGACCGAATCTTGCAGTTGTTGCGCCAGTTCGATTGCTAAGTCGGTTCTGTAATTCATTTCGTCACCCCTTATTCGGAATATTTTTATTGGCTTTCTATTTTTTTCATGGAAGGCCTTGCAAATTTGTCTCTAAAATGATAGACTAGTTTCGTATTGTGTGGTCAAGGAGGTGTCAATAGTGGCAAATATCAAATCTGCGAAAAAAAGAATCCTGGTCAATCAGGCAAAAACCGAACAAAATAAAAGACTCAAAACCAACCTGAAGACCGTTCTGAAAAAAGCGGAAGCTGCGATTGAAAACAACGCGGCGGACAAAGATGCGGCAGTCAAGCTGGCGGTGAAAAAAATTGACCAGGCCTGCGCCAAGGGAATTTTGAAAAAGAATACCGCTTCCAGAAAAAAATCCAAGCTGGCTGTGCGTGTAAACAAAGCCAACGCTTAATTTTTGTGTGTTACAAATGGTGGCCGGATACTTTTTGTGTCCGGCTTTTTATTTTGAAGTTCCTCTCGCGCCGGGGCAACACCTGATATTCGAAACTTTCGCCGCCCGTGCTGAAAAACAGCACGGGCGGCGATTTTTTTGAAGAAAAGATCCATTGTTTGAAAATCGATACTTCCCATAAAAACGCCCCCAAAGCATACGGGCATTGGAGAAACTGTAACAGAAAAACAGGGCTCTTCCACATTTCACTTACAGGACTTTTCTTCCTTTTCTACGCTTGACTAAAATTTATCACCAGGGTTAAAAATCAGCGCTACCAGCAATCCAAAAATCATTGCCGCCGTAATCCCGGCAGCGGCAGCGGTAAGTCCGCCGGTCAGCGCGCCTAAAAGACCCTTTTCCGCCACTGCCTTTTGCACCCCTGTGGCCAGCAGATGCCCAAATCCCGTCAGCGGAACGGTTGCACCCGCTCCTGCAAAGTCCGCAATAGGCTGATATAGCCCTAATGCGGACAGCAATACGCCCATTACCACATAGCCTACCAGAATCCGCGCGGGAGTCAGCTTGGTCTTATCAATGAGGATTTGGCCTACGGCGCAGAAAATTCCGCCGACCAGAAAAGCTTTTCCCAACGTAAAGAAAAGGTCCATTATTCCACCCCCTTGCGCCTGCGGCTGGAGGACAGATGCACCAAATGGGCAACGCCCGGAATGCTTTCCCCCTGCATGCTGGAAGTTGGGCTCATCAGCGCGCCGGTGGCGACAAACAGCACATCCTTCAAAGTTCCCTGCCGGATTTTAGGCAGAATAAAAGAGCACAGAACAGATGCGGCACAGCCACATCCAGAGCCACCTGCGTGGACGTCTTGCTGCTGTCGGTCATAGATTAAAAGGCCGCAGTCCTGGTGCCGCCCTTGCAAATGAATTTTCTCCTTCTCCAAAAGCTGTTCCAGCAGCGCTGAGCCTACCTGCCCTAAATCTCCGGTGAGAATCATGTCGTAATCCTCCGGCCGGGTACGGGTATCCGCCAGATAGCGGGAGATGGTTTTTGCCGCCGCAGGAGCCATGGCTGCGCCCATATTGTTGGCATCTTTAATGCCCAGATCTTCAATACATCCAATGGTTACCGCCCGCACAAAAGGCGCGGCGTCCGACTCCCCGACGACACAGGCGCCGGATCCTGTAACGGTCCACTGGGCAGTAGGCGGGCGCTGGCCTCCATATTCCAGCGGAAAGCGAAACTGCCGTTCTGCCGAACAGAAATGGGAAGAGGTCACTGCCAGCGCTTTTTTGGCGATGGATGTATCCACAAATAAGGCCGCCAGCGCCAGCGATTCCGCCATCGTGGAACAGGCGCCATACAGCCCTACAAAGGGGATGCCTAAGTCCCGCAGGCCATACACCGAGCCGATGCACTGGTTTAGAAGATCTCCCGCAAACGCCATATCGATTTGCTCCGCTTCAAAATTGCCTTTAGAGAGCGCCTGTCCCACGCTGATCTGTACCATTTTGCTCTCAGCCTTTTCCCAAGTGCTCTCTCCAAAAGAGGAGTCCGGGTTAATGACATCGAAATACTGTCCCAGCGGCCCCTCCGACTCCTTTTTAGATCCTACCGAACCAAAGGAAAGCACCGATGGCGTATTTTCCAGCAAGTAGGTATAATTTCCTGTTTTTACTGCCATTTTCTCCTTCCTCCTAACCGAAAATCGCCAGAATCAGCCCATAGACGACCGAAGCGGCACTTCCATACAGAATAACAGGGCCGGCGATGGAAAACATTTTTGCCCCGACGCCCAGTATAAACCCCTCCCGCTTAAATTCCAGCGCTGGACTGACCATGGCGTTGGCAAATCCGGTGATGGGAACCAGAGTTCCGGCGCCTGCATGCTTGGCAATATTATCATAGCAGTTTAGCCCTGTGAGCAGCGCGCTTAAAAAGATCAGGGAGATGGAGGTAACAGCGCCGCCGTCCTCCCGGCTCAGTCCCAGGGACTGCATCCAGCTCATGATTCCCTGCCCAATGGTGCAGATCAGCCCGCCAATTAAAAAAGCGACCAGCATATTGCGCCAGAGTTTGGAATTGGGCGCCGCTTTTTGACTCATTTTATTGTATTCCTGTGGTGTAGGAGACAACGAAATCATCCTTTCCTTTAAAAAATCATTTACCGCTATTTTTTCTGGCCAGATCAATTTTATGTATTTTTTGCCCATCCGGCACGAATCTCGACGATTTTTCTTTGATTTCCATCCCCGCAAAAATGTGGTGCATAAATCGCATGCCGAAAAGCCATACTTTTGGTAACATAAATTTTTGTATGAATTGAGGGAAAATCCTATGAAAAAATCTTTTTCCGAAAGCCCAGTGGGAAAATTTCTCCTGGGGAAAGGCTTCTATGCAGCATTAGCGGTCTGTGTACTGGGCGCGGGCGCAGCCGCCTGGGTTATTGTGGACAAGACCATCGACTCTTTTACCGCAGAGCCGCCGGCAGCTTCTGGCACAACACTGCAAAACGACGTTTCCAGCCCGGCGGCATCACAAAAGGAGCAACAGGTGGAACAGAAGGTATCCAATATATCCAAGCCCTCTTCTTCCTCCTCCAGTGCGCCCTCATCCTCTTCAGCATCCGAAATTTCTACCGGGGCCTCCGCAGCATCTTCCGCAGCCTCCGAGGAATCCGCGCAGGATGCCATTTCGCCAAACTACGGCGTCTCTTCCTTTATGCTTCCCGTTGACAATACGGTCTTTAACCTTTTTTCCGGTACGGAGTTGGTCAAAGATGAAACGCTGGACAAATGGCACACCCATAACGGCATTGACATCAAGGCGGAGCTGGGGTCTCCTGTGCGGGCGGTGGCCGATGGCGTTGTCTCCGCGGTAAAGGAGGATCCCATGTGGGGAACCGTTGTCGAAATCACCCATGAAGGGGATCTGATCAGCCGCTATTGCGGCCTTGACGAAGAGCTTTCTGTAGTAGAAGGACAGGCCGTTTCCATCGCTGACGAGATTGGCCGTGTGGGCGATACCAACCTGGCGGAAACCGCCTTGGGACCTCACTTGCACTTTGAGCTTTTCGAAGATGGCGTACGGGTGGATCCATTGGACCGGATGGGCTTTTATGAATCAGACGATTAGCGCTTGACTTTCTCCCTTTTCACTGTTAACATAAAAATTGCGGCAGATATCTGCCGCAGGGCAACTGTGATAAAGGGTTGATCGAATGAAAAAGATACCATTCCTTTTGAAACGTTCAAATAAAAAAGCAGACCATTTTTGGTCTGCTTTTTCTTTTTGCCCTTTAGCCCAATAACACAGTAAGAAAACAGCAAAGGAAAGGGTCTCTGACTATGAAAAACAATCGTATTCTGCTAAAAAATCTTCTTCATCTGGCACTGATTCTGCTGGGCAACGCCATCTATGCTTTGGCCGTGACAATGTTCATTCTGCCCGCCGGTCTGATCACTGGCGGCACCACGGGCTTGGCACTGTTTTTTTTCCATCAGTTTGGGCTGCCGGTCACTGTCTTTGTCTCGGTTTTTAACGTAGCCGCGTTTTTACTGGGACTTTGGATCCTTGGAAAAAAATTCGCACTGACCACACTAGTCAGCACCTTCTTTTATCCGTTTATCCTGGGGGTTTTTCAAAAGATCCCGGCGCTGACGCAAATGACGGACGATCGGCTGTTATGCGCCGTTTATGCCGGGCTGATGATCGGCCTTTCCATCGGTATCGTCATTCGGGCGGGCGCCTCTACCGGAGGGATGGACATTCCTCCCTTAGTGCTCAACAAAAAGCTGGGCCTTTCTGTCTCGGCTACTATGTATGTCTTTGACTTTACCATCCTCCTTCTGCAGATCCTCTTTTCCGATAAAGAACAGGTCCTTTACGGAATCCTGCTGGTCATGATTTACACTCTTGTATTGGACAAAGTTCTTTTGATGGGCCAATCCCGGACACAGGTGAAGATCATCAGCCAAAAATATGAGCAGATCAATGAGCAGATCATCCGACGGCTGGACCGGGGCTCTACCCTGATTCAGGCGCAGACGGGTTACTGCCGGGCCGAGCTGCCGATGATCCTGTCAGTAATTTCCAATCGGGAATTGCCTCGCCTGACCCGGCTGGTAAATGAAATTGACCCGGCTGCTTTTCTAGTGGTCAGCGCGGTAAAAGAAGTGCGGGGCCGTGGTTTTTCGCTCAGTAAGGAATATCGCTGACCGGATCAGATCCTCCGTTGCTTTTCACAACAAGGGCCAAAAAGAGCTTTTTTAATATGCGGGAATCCATAAAACCGGCCCACAGGCAGATACAGGCTTTGCCCTCTGCCATGCGATACAAAAAAGATACGAAACAGCTCACAGTAAAAACCGAGGGGATCTATAAGTCTCATCAAAAACTTTCCTAAGGGAGAAAGTTTTTAGATAAGACTTTTTACCTAAAATAAAAAAAGCCATTTATTGGAAATCTCTCCATAGCCGGCAGAAAAAGTCTCCATATCATCCACAACAACAAGTCTTTTGCCGCTGGAAGTCTTTTTCAAGCAAAAAAGCGCCGTTCCGGCGCTTTTTTCTATCGACTTTTTTCCCTAGCATATTTATTTTTGGTAGCCATTCCGCCCCGGATATGCCGTTCCTGCTTGTTTGTATCCATCAATTCCTTTACCTGCCGGTATAACTTGGGGTTTATCTTTTTCAACCGTTCTGATACATCTTTATGTACGGAAGTAACAAATCCAAACGTTTTGAAATCCTTCTAACCATATAGACCATCGATCGGCTGCCGGCGCCATGCCTCTATGTATTTTTTGATCAAGATTTTGTATCAAGAAAAGGAGTTGCAAACTTCTAAAAATCAAATATAGCAGTCGCCGCGAAAATTACGCTCATCTACTAAATTTTTCAACCCGTTTTTTGCCGGAGCTAAACCCGCCTTTTCCAGATTTTCCGACGACATCCTTTGTTTTTGGGCTTTTCACAGCATCTTCGTTTATCCCGCCGTTTCGTACGCAAGGGGCAGGTGTTTTGCTTTCTCCTCTTTTCACCTTCACAGGCTTTGTCTGCCAAAATGCCAAAGAAATATTTCCCGCTTTATCAAAACAGAAAACAGATTACAACAAAACACCCTGTCAATTTTACGATTTGACGGGGTGTTTTTTCTTCTTTTGAGAGAGGCTACTGCTTTCCCTCCATGTAGTTTGACTTGACACGCAAACGGCTTATTGCCCTGGCAAGACGTGTCTGCGCCGAGCGGTACTCCTGGATGCTCTTCTTTTGCAGCATTGCCTCTTTTGCTTCGTCGGCCGCGCGTCTGGCCCTGTTTACATCAATATCCTCCGGGCGTTCCGCCGAGTCAACCAAAATGAGGACTTCATTATTTTCTACCTTTATCAGCCCCGCCGAAACCGCCGCTATCTGTTCCGGTTTATCAGGCACTTTGTAATGCAACGTACCCGGCACGACGGCTGCGATCAGATTTCTGTGGTGCGCCAAAATGCCGTACTGACCCTGCAGGGTCGGTATCACAAGGGATTCACACGGCCCCTCGTAGAAATCTCGGTCGGCGGCTAATATGGAAACTTGAAAGGTACTCATTTCTATGCCTCGCTTTCAAGCTGTTTTGCCTTGGCAATGGCATCGTCGATCGTACCCACATTATAAAATGCCGCCTCAGGAATGGAGTCAACCTCCCCTTCTACGATCGCTTTAAAACCTTTTATGGTTTCTCTAAGCGGCACATAAATCCCCGGTACACCGGTAAACTTTTCCGCAACATGAACCGGCTGCGCCAAAAATCTTTGGATCTTCCGCGCACGTGCTACAATCAGCTTATCCTCATCGCCCAGTTCGTCTATGCCAAGGATCGCGATCACATCCTGAAGCTCATTGTACTTCTGGAGAATTTCCTGTACTTTTCTGGCAATTTGATAATGCTCTTCGCCGACAATTCCAGGTTCCAAAATCCTCGAGGTGGAGGAAATTGGATCTACCGCAGGATAAATGCCCTGTTCGGCAATTTTTCGGCTCAATACCGTCGTAGCGTCAAGATGGGTAAACGTCGTCGCAGGGGCCGGATCGGTAAGGTCGTCAGCAGGCACATAAACCGCTTGAACAGAGGTGACCGAGCCTCTCCTGGTTGAGGTAATCCTCTCCTGCAGTTCGCCCATTTCTGTTGCAAGCGTAGGCTGGTATCCCACTGCCGAAGGCATACGGCCAAGCAAGGTGGACACCTCACTTCCCGCCTGTACAAAGCGGAAAATATTATCGATAAACAGCAAAACGTCTTTGTGCTCCATATCACGGAAATACTCTGCCATCGTAAGCCCCGAAAGCGCAACACGCATTCGGACACCCGGCGATTCGTTCATTTGGCCAAAAACAAGGGCAGTCTTGCTGAAAACGCCGCTTTCCTGCATCTCCGAGTAAAGGTCATTTCCTTCTCGGCTTCTCTCGCCTACGCCGGTAAATATGGAGTATCCTCCATGCTCCATGGCGACATTGTGTATCAGCTCCTGTATCAGCACCGTCTTTCCAACGCCTGCGCCGCCAAATAGACCGATTTTTCCGCCTTTGGGATACGGCTCCAAAAGGTCAATCACCTTGATCCCCGTCTCGAGGATTTCCACAACCGGGCGCTGATCTTTAAATGCCGGCGGCTTGCGGTGGATATCCCAATGGAGTTCTTCTGCCGGGACCTGCGGGCCACCGTCTATGGGATTGCCCAAAACGTTAAACATGCGGCCCAGCGTGCATTCACCAACAGGAACACGAATCCCTTCGCCACTGGCTCTTACCTGCATCCCCCGCGTCAGGTTGTCGCTTTCGGCAAGCATAATGCAACGGACGGTATTTTTGCCTACATGCTGCATGACTTCCATGACTCGTTCAGCTCCGTCAACGGTTACAGAAAGCGCCTCTCTGATCTTTGGCAGCTTTTCACCATGTTCAAAGCAAACGTCCACAACAGGGCCTGAAATTGCGATTATTTTTCCTATATTCACTTTATTAGCCCTCCTTGCTGTGTTTTAGCTTCTGCGCCTTAGCACCGGACGAGACCTCGGTAATCTCCTGTGTTATTGCGGCCTGGCGAACCAGATTAAACTGCACCGAAAGCTGATCGATAATTTTTTCGGCGTTTTGGTTTGCAGCATTCATAGCAGTCATTCTGGCATTTTGCTCGCTGCAAAAGCTGTCTACAAGCGCACTGTAGATAAAGCCGGATACATAGCTTTGCATGACGTTATCCAGCACGCTGCTGATAGAAGGTGTAAATTCGAACTCATATGGCGCATTTGTGTCTGGCTCCCCGCCTGACGCAGTAGTAAATTGCTTTCGGTGGAAAGGCAGCAACCTGGTGCAGATCGCCTCGGAATTGAGCCCATTTTTCAAATCAGTATAAATAATATAAATTTTATCAAGTTTTCCGCTGTCAAACAAGTCCAGCAATATCGCGCAAATTTCCCTGGCGCGGTACATCGTTGGATTTTGCGCGGTGTAAAGAAAGCTCCGCTCAATCGGGATGTGATGCTGTGAAAAAAACTGCCGACCGTACTCGCCAACTACAAAAAGCTTTGTATCTTCATGCTCTTTTAAAAGACGCATCGTCTCCTTTATGACGTTCTGATTATAGGCGCCTGCAAGCCCCTTATCTGCGGTTATGACAAGGCAGGCATAAGTGCCGTTTAACGTACCTCCGCCATGAGCCGGATAAAAATATTTGCTGTCGATATCCTTATCCGTACGGAAAATGCGCTTTATCTCATTACGCAAAGCGCTGAAGTAGGGCCTTGTTTTATCCAGCTCACTTTTGGCTTTGCGCATCTTGGTAGATGCAATCAGATACATGGCGTTAGTGATCTTTTGGGTATCCCTGACGCTTTTTATATGGTTTTTGATCTCTTTTGTATTTGGCATATTTGCTCCCTATCCCAGCCGGGACTTACCTTCCTTGACCCTCTTAAGGTAATCTGAGGCAAGATTTATGATATCGTTACGGTCGTCGTCAGAAAGCTCCCCGGTTCGGTCAATGTTCTGACGAATATACGGGGCTTGCATCTCAATAAATTTTAACAAGCCGTTTTTAAAAGCGCCTACGTCATTAACAGGAACCTGAGAAATGATATGGTTTAACGCCGCCACAAGCAAAATGACCTGCTCATGCTGTTTTAACGGATGGTGCTGATCCTGCTTTAAAAGCTGCATAAGCCCCTGTCCGTATACCAGCTGCCGTTTGGTGGAATCATCCAAGTCGCTTGAAAATTGGGTAAATATCTCCATCTCCCGGTACTGTGCCAGGTCAAGCCTTATTGTGCCGGTAGCGGACTTCATGGCCTTGGTCTGGGCGTCTCGCCCTACACGAGAAACCGAAAGCCCCACGTTTACCGCCGGGCGCTGGCCGGAGAAAAACAAGTCGCTTTCCAAAAACAGCTGTCCGTCTGTGATTGAAATAATGTTAGTCGGGATATACGCCGACACATCGCCCGCCTGCGTTTCAACAATAGGAAGCGCAGTCATACTGCCGCCTCCTCTTGCGTCGGACAAATGCGCCGCTCTCTCAAGCAGCCTGGAATGAAGGTAAAAAACATCTCCCGGATACGCTTCCCGTCCGGGGGAACGCTCAAGCAAAAGGCTCAATGCCCTGTAAGCAATGGCGTGTTTTGAAAGGTCATCGTAGACGATGAGAACATCCTGGCTCATATTCATAAAGTATTCGCCCAACGCACAGCCGGCGTATGGGGCGATGTATTGCAGGGGGGCCGGATCGCTCGCCGAGGCACTTATGACAATCGAATACTCCATCGCGCCGTGACGTTTCAGCGTCTCTACCAGCTGCGCTACTGAGCTGGCCTTTTGCCCGATGGCGACATAGATGCATATGACGTCTTTATCCTTCTGGTTTAGAATGGTGTCAAGCGCAATCGTTGTCTTGCCGGTCTGGCGGTCGCCTATGATAAGCTCACGCTGCCCGCGTCCAATCGGAAACATAGAATCGATTGCTATCAGACCCGTCTCCATCGGCGTATTGACCGGCTGACGGTCAATGATGCCAGGCGCCGGCGACTCAATCGGGCGGTAATCCTCCGCTTTAATAGGGCCCTTGCCATCAATCGGCGAACCCAGTGCATCGATTACGCGGCCAATAAACCCCGCGCCGACAGGGATTCCCGCCATTCTGCCGGTGCGCCTGACGGGATCGCCCTGCTCTATCAGCTGCTCGTCACCAAACAGAATGCAGCCAATACGGTTAGGCTTTAGATCCTGCACCATCCCGCGTACCCCCGAGGAAAAGATCAGGATCTCGCCATATGCGGCATGGTCAAGACCAGTCACGGTAGCAATGCCGTCTCCCACCGTCTCTACCGTTCCCACCTCATGGGACAGTGCTTTTGGCGTCCAGTCGGTAACAGCATCTCTGATCAGCGGTACAATCTGCCCGTGTGCAAGCGGAAGATGGGTCAGCGCCTCTTTCAGTTGGGTAAACCGGCCTTTTAAACTCCAATCGTATATGACAGAGCCGATTTCGATCTTAAAACCATTGGTGACAGAGGAATCTTCCTCCCAGACGAGCGTCACCCCTGCACCGTGCTTTTTCTCTAAAAAGGCTCTTATTTTTTCCATCTGCTCCGCGTCTGGCGGAGTGATGCCCTTTAAAACTGCATGCAAATCACTCACTGTCCTGCTCCTTTGCGGCCGCGTCTAAAAAATCATCGTATATCTTAGAGGAGTTTTCCTCCAGAAGCTTTTTCGTCGCTGCAACCGCTATCTGGGCGATCTCCTCCCTCGCTTCGCTTATCATCCTCTTGTGCTCAAGCTCAGCAGAATCCCTTGCGGCCAAAACAAGCTTTTCACTTTGCTCCTTCGCGCTTTTCAGCATTGCAGCAGCTGCTGCTTCGGACTCCTTGACAGCCTTGGCCTTCATCCTTGTTATCTCATCCTCAGCGCTGTCCATGCGGCTCTGATAATCCGCTTCCAGCGCACTCGCGTGGGAGAGTTTTTCGTTGGCAGCATCCTCAAGCCCTTGGTAATATGCCGTTCGCTTGTCCATAAAGTCCTTTACCGGCTTATACAGCAACAGATACAAACCGCCTGCAAGGATGGTAAAGTTAAAAAGGTGCAGCAATATCTGATGCCAGTCTATATTTAATGGAACATTCAACCCAGTCACACACCTTTACAGTACAAAAATAATCAAAATCGCAACGATAAGCGCATATATGATGGCGGTTTCGATAAACACAAGGCCCAGCATCATCGCTGTTCTAATGCGCCCCTCAGCCTCAGGCTGGCGGGAAATTCCCTCCGCCGTCTTGGAAACGGCCATGCCCATGCCAAGCGCACCGCCGGCAGCGGCAAGCCCTACGGCCAAAGCGGCAGCCCATGCTTTCGACCCTGTGGAATCGGCAGCAGCCGCGCTTTCAGAAACCGCCTGGCCGTCATCCGGCGCCGGTTCGGAAGGATTTTGTCCCTGCGCTGCAAAGGCGGGCACAATACAGATCAGCGCGACAAGCGCTATGAGCAGGATCCTAAATGCGAATTTTTTCAGATTCATTTGAAACTACCTCCAATTAGTTATAGCTTTTGGCCGGCCAGAACCTTTTTAGCCTTTTTCGCCTTTTTTTCCTTCTTTGCGTGCGGATGCGCCACTTCGCCGTAAAATAATGCCGTGAGCATCGTTAGAACATAAGTCTGTATCAACGCGTGCAGCAGCGTAAACAGAACGGCGACTACCACCGGCAGCACAAAGCTTAATGTCACATAATAGTAAACGAGCTCCGTAACCAGCAACCCGCTGAGCAAAGCGCCGAACAAACGAAAACTCATGGATATGGGGAGTGAAAACTCTTTTAGCGTACTTCCTACGCCGCGAATCTTATTTTGAGCAATTCCGCCGGAAAGGATGACCAAATACGACAAACATCCCAGCGAAACAGCGGCGTTTATGTCGGACAGCGGAGCCGGGAGCGCAATGGACGCACCATTTACCGTCGTAGCCTGAAGGCCAAATAATTCAAACACCGTGCCCACAAAAATGTAAACTCCCGCGCCAAAGATGTACGCCCCTAAAAATTTGTTGCGGTGCGGGCTGTTAGACTCAGCCAGCGACCGGAACAGCCCCACTGCCTGCTCTAAGGCGAGTTGGAGTTTTCCTGCGACATATTGAAACCGTGGTATCGCAAATATCCTTAAAAGCGCTGCAGCCAGAAGCAAAACGCCCGTTACTACGAAACCCGAGACCACAGCAGGATTTACCAAGGCTATGCCAAAGAGGTCAATCTTATCATTTTCGTGCAAAACGGCGTCTCTCATCACTTCCTTAATGGATTCCTCTTCGCCTTGTTGCGGCATGGTCAAAACCACAGCCACAAGCAAAAGAATGACAAGGCAAAGCCAGATGACGACGCCGGTCTTTTTCTTTTTACCGCTCATATGCCGCTCCTTCCCAAACGTTTTATCTATATCAAAACGCCATAAATAATGCGTATAAGTTTCGCATAAGCGCAATTAAGAACCGCCGGAAGAATTCCAGCGGCTGGTATGATTTTTATTATTTGCCTCGCTGGCCTGCGCGATAAAGAACACAAACTTTCCTTCCGTTGACCGCAAAGCCAGTGCCGGCAGGCATCCTTTACATAAAGCGATGCCGCAGCAAAGCCTGTCTATATTGAAAGCGAGATCATTATATCAGATTTGAATCATATATGCCATGGTCAAGTTGTTAAAAGTTTTGGGGAACAATCTCTGTTTCTTAATTATGGTGCACAATAATACGTGCAAATTGGGCTGTACATTTCTTTAACGCCCTGTTCTGTCCGCCAATCATTTTGCTATTTTTCAAAACCCCTCCTTTTTTTATTGTGGCAAGGATCCCTGAATTGCCCTTTTTCTTCCTACAGAAAATATTTTATTGGATTGTTTTTCTATCGATGGCCTTCCTTGATTAAAAGGCTTTATCCCAACCAGGATCTCTGAACAACCGCAGGTAAATATCTATATTTCCATCCTTGTCCACTTCCATTTTCTGAATGATCTTTTTAAGCTGCTCATTGGTCATTTCCTGGATGGACGCAACATCTTCAATCCTCCGGAACGTTTCTTTGATGATGGTTTCCAGCCGGCCGTCCCGATCCAAATGAGACCGCACCAGCTTCAGGTCATTTTCCAGGCGCTCCATTTCAGACTTCATCCCGCCGACTTTTTCATTCAGTTCCTTTCGGCTGATTAAATCGTCGGTATACATATCCATATATTTCTGCCGCGCCTTCTTTAGCCTGGCAACCTCGAAATTCAGCTTCTTTTCATAATCCCGGCTATCGTTTTTTGCTTTATAGGCTCTTTTCATCTCTTTTACCACATGGTTTATAACATTTTTCTTATTTTTCAGAATTTCGGCAAAATAACCTTCCAATGCACGGATTAATTCGCCTTCGTCCACAGTCACAGCGTTAGGACAGCTATCGGCTCCTTTTCCGTTGTGGCCGGAGCATACCCAGCGGATATAGGTATTTTGGTAAGCGCGAACCGTACGCCGAAAAGACCAACCGCACTCTTTGCACTGAATCATGGTACTGAATAGATATTTATTACTCTGCCGTCTTCTCTTCACGCGAAATGCACAACGCCTCTCGTACAGGATTTGCTGTGCCCTCGCATATTGTTCCGGCTCGATGATACGCAGGTCCGGGCGGTCCGTGACAAGCCATTCAGACTCGTCCCTTTCCGCTCTTGTTCCGGTCAAAAAGTCTGTGACTTCCTGCTTGCCATTGATAATTTTTCCAGTATAAAGTTCATTGGAAAGAATCCGGCAGACCGCGTTCTGGCTCCAGCTGCAATTCCGTTTTGTCTTTAGCCCTTTCCCATTCAGCATATTTGCTATCTTGGAAGCTCCGTACCCCTCTGTCAGATACCATTCATAAATCTGTCGGATCGTCTGCGCTTCTTTTTCATTGATTGCGAGGTTAAAGTAATCCCCTCTGGTCTTGTCATAGCCATAGACGATATTGGGCACCCTGCCTTTTTCCGCGTTCATTCTTTTTCCGAATTTTACACGCTTGGAAGTGTTTGCGCTCTCCTCCTGTGCTAATGCCCCGAAAATTGTCAGGACAAATTCTGACTGCCCCAAGACGGTCATGTTAGAAGTCAGGAAAGTAGTTTCAATCCCCAGCGCTTTTAACGTGCGGATGTTCTGCAAAAGGTCCACCGTATTACGGGCAAAACGGGAGATGTCTTTTACAACTACCATATCAAACAGGCCATGCTGTGCGTCATGCATGAGACGCAGAAATTCCTTTCGGTTTTTTGTTTTGGTTCCGGAAATGCCCTCGTCTGCATATAACCTTACAAGGTTATGGCCGTTTTTTTTCGTATATTCTATAAAGAAGCTCTTCTGGGCTTCCAAGCTGTTAAGCTGGTCGGATTTATCCGTGGAAACACGGCAGTAGGCGGCTATATTCATGTGCTGTGACCTCTCTGTTGTTATAAATGGAATGGGACGGCTGCAAAAAATTACCGTCCCATCCCATTTATTCCTTTTGGGAGCTGCTGTTCTTTTGAAATTCCTCTTCCAATCTTCTACTGATCTTCGCCTGATTCGCTTCCATCAAAAATTTCAATATGTAATAAGCGGCCTCTTCCTCTGTATTCGGATTGTGGAAGCGGAAATTCAACACGTTTTTTTTCGCAATAGGGCAACTACCTCCAATCCTTCTTGCGTTTCACCCCCTTGTCCATCCTTATGAAAAAGGACATGAAAATAGTCCTCCTGTTATCTCTTCGACCGAAATCGTTTCACGTCCCCATATTTTGCTTTCCTTTTTCCTGCCACGATAACGCTGAATGATACAATGTCCGCATTGTTTTTCACCACAAGCGTATTCGCGGGACGGAATTCCCATCAAAAAGCAAACGGCAGATCCCTTTCCAAAAGGATGTTGCCGTTTGCCGTGCAATGTTCTATTTCTATGATTTTACAGACCGTTCCCTTTTATGACAACCATATGTACGGTACTTTTGCTGATACAAAACGCTTTTGCCGCACTTCGCACAGTGGCGTTATTCTCTATCATATACAACCCCAGCGAAACCGCCCGTTCCTCAGGCAATCCTTTCAATCCAATCCCCTCCCTGCGGATGGGGTCCCCGCAGCGCGGGAACCCGTCTTGCCACATCATATGCAGAGAATTGGCGTAAATATGCAGCCGGGAGAGCGAATTGCCCAAAAAGGGCGCACTTTCGCCGTCTTGTAAAGGCAAATGGATCTTCTGGGACACCGCCCTTTTCGCAAGGCCTATTTTCTGCTATGATAAGATGATGAGATAGCAAAAAAGGAAGGATGAAAATGGAGCGTACAGCGATAAGCGATCTGTATATCCGGGGAATTCGAATCTCCCGGGAGATTCCGCAGGGCAGCTATTTGAACACACTGCCAGTGGTGCGATACCTGAAAGAACAGGATGAGCTGATACTATCCAGCCGAATAACTTTTTTCGTTGGGGAGAACGGGGTTGGAAAATCCACGCTGATGGAAGCGCTGGCCATATCTATGGGCTTCAACCCGGAAGGAGGTTCTGCCAATTTCCGTTTTTCCACTATGGATTCCCACTCTGACCTTCATAAATATCTAACTGCTATCAAAGGTACGGCCCGCCGCCAGGACGGTTTTTTCCTGCGGGCGGAAAGCTTTTATAACCTGGCTTCGGACATCGACCGGATGGACCGGGAACCATCCTTGGGCGGGCGGGTGATCGACAGTTACGGCGGCGTATCCCTGCACTGCCAATCCCATGGGGAGAGCTTTCTGTCTTTGATGGAAAACCGGTTCGGGAGCCGCGGTTTATATCTTCTTGACGAGCCGGAATCCGCCCTCTCTCCCATGAGGCTGATGTCGCTGATCTGCCTGATTCACAGATTGGCCGAAGACGGGGCACAATTTATTATTTCCAGCCATTCCCCTATTCTGATGGCCATTCCCGGTGCTCAAATTTTTGTCCTGTCAGAAGATGGAATTCAACTCACCCCTTATCAGGAAACCGAACATTTCCGTATTACCCGGCAATTTTTGAACGCGCCGGAAAAAATGCTTTCTTATCTGTTGAAATAATTCAAACGTTTTCCCCATCTTATAAGGCATTGCTTTTTATGATAAGCCGCAACAAAAGCGGCGGGTCCAAGAGCAGCGGCGGCGCTAATCTTTTCCATTGCAGCCGCATTCAGAAACAGCAAAAAACCGCTTCCTCTTTTTAACCATATCATTCGGTACAGTCTGCTGGCAACCGGTGCCGCAAACGATTCCGCCAGCACTCTGATCCCACGAGAGGCCGCTGGCGGATCCGCAACCGGGAAAAAGCGTTTCTTCCAGTTTATCTGCGAAGGCGAATGGGAACGGTTTTGTGCTCGAGGTTTGCCCGCGGCAGATGCCCCGGAAAAGCCATAGCGCCAGCCAGGGCGGCCGATGCCAAAAAACTCCTACAGAACAGGAGACAAAAAGAAGAAAAGGGATATCCCTTTTCTTCTTTTTGTTTTTTACAGAAGCTCCAGCCAAGGGTTTTGCGCCAATATTTCCTTTAAAATCGTCATGAAACTGCCTGCCAGCATATTTTCCTCTTTTTGGCCCAAAACCGAATAAATAATTCGGTCCGGCGGCGCCTGCTGCAAAGGAAATTGCCGCAGGCCTCCCCGATTCAGGAGGGCTCCCGCTATAGACGCCGGCAACAGAACCCAACAATCACTATCCCGGATAAAATCTTCCAACAGCGCCATCTGGTCGAAGTATACATGCGGTTGTGCCCCGCCAAACCAATAATCGTGCCAGCGGTTGTATTCCGGGTTCCAAGGCAGCCGCAGTTCCCGGGACGGATCCAGCTGGTCCGGTCGCAGGTCTTCCGGAAAAACCGCATCCTCTCCCGATACCAGCACCATTTTCTCCTTGAACAGCGGCACTGTATCCACCTGTTTGACATAACGGTCGTCCGAAATGAGGCCCAGATCCGCCTGCCCGCTCGCCACTAGATCGTAAACGGCTACAGAGTGCTGGTCAGTGACAGCAAGGCTGCTGCCCGGAAAACGGCGAAGAAAACAGCGATACACCGGGGGCATCAGATAGGTGTTAATGCTGCCAATGACGGCAACGGTCATTTTGCCGCGGTGAGACAGCCCCGCAATCTCCCGGCTCTGGCGCCAAAGCTGCCGCCATCTCTCTGCCACCGGCACAAAGGCTTTGCCCTCCTCGGTCAGTTGGATATTCCTCTGCCCTTTCCCCCTCCGAAAAAGTGGATATCCCAGCTCATCTTCCAGCGTTTGGAGACGGCGGCTTAACGCCGGCTGAGTAATGAAAATCGCCTGTGCCGCTGCGGTAATACTGCCCAGTCGGACAACTGCCAAAAAAGCTTCTATTTCTAAATTTGTCATATAATCACCAGTAAATATAAATGATTATTTATATTTTATATAAAAAACCGGCATTTTTCAACCAGCTGATCCCGGTGTATAATTGCCCCAGTGTAAAGGCAGGGATCATGATGACCAAAAATCTATTAATGGGAAATATCCGCGGCCAGCTGGTCCAACTGGCTTTCCCTCTTTTGCTGGGGAACGTCTTACAGCAGCTGTATAACGCGGTGGATTCTATCATCATCGGCCGCTTTGTCGGTTCTACGGCCTTTGCCGCCGTGGGAGTGGCGGGCACGGTGAGGAACCTTTTCGTCTTTATGATCAGCGGCGTGTGCGTAGGCGTATCCATTCTTTTTGCTCAGCTATACGGCGCGCAGGATCTGGACGGTTACCGGCGGGAGGTTTTTCTGGCACTAAGCCTTGGCAGCGGGTTCACACTGGTGCTGACTATCCTTAGCCTTATGGGGCTTCCCTGGATTCTCCGACTGATCCAAACTCCCGCAGAGGTGGCTGGTGAAGCGGCGGCATACCTGCGAATCATTTTCTGCGGTTTTTTGGCCACCTACTGGTACAACCTCTGTGCGGCCATCCTGCGGTCGGTGGGGAACACCAGGATCCCCCTGTTGTTTCTGGCAGTGGCGGCAGCCATCAACACCGGCCTGGATCTTTTGTTTGTGGCGGCCTTCTCCATGGGCGTCACCGGCGCGGCGGCAGCTACCGTTATCGCACAGCTGATTTCGGCAGCCTGCTGCTCCGCCCACATCTGGAAACGGATCCCGTTCGCCGTATTCCGCCGCCAGGATATGGTCGTCGACGGGGGGCTGCTGTCCCGGACCGTCCGGTTCGGACTGGTGTCTGCACTGCAACAATCCAGCCTGTATATTGGAAAACTGCTGGTACAGGGCGCTGTGAACTCCTTGGGCACCGCCTGCATCTCCGCCTTCACTGCCGCTACCCGCATCGAGGGGTTTGTCAACTCGTTTGGAGACAGTGGCGCAGAAGCAATCGCCATTTTTGTGGCGCAAAATACTGGAGCCGGACAGGAAAAACGTGCGGAAAAAGGATTTTCTGCCGGTATCCGGATGATGGCTGTCCTATGCCTGTGCGTCTGTACGGCAATGTTCTATTTTGCGCCGTCTCTGATATCCTTTTTTCTTGGTGGCGGCGGGCAGGAGGAGATACCCCAAGGGGTGACGTATCTGCGCATTGTTTCCTGTTTTTATCTATTTTGCTTTTTAGGCGCGTCTTTTGTCGGATATTTCCGCGGCACCGGCCGGGTAAATCTCCCCGTGCTGGGCACATCGTTGCATATTGCCATCCGGGTTGCTCTTTCTTATCTGCTGATCACCCGGCTACAGCTGGGCGCCGTAGCGATAGCCACCGGTGCCGGCTGGATTGTCGTTGTCTGTTTGCATAGCTTCTTTTTCTATAAAATTCGAAAACAGTAAAGGTCCCTTCCCCGTGGGATCGAATTCGGCCCAATTTATGAAGCGCGAATTGCGTCCAGCCGCCGCAGTTTACTATAAAGTGGAGAGAAAAGCGGCCGTTTTCCTCCAGTACTGTTAAAAACACTGCAAAAAGGGCTTCACAGTTCTTCTGTGAAGCCCTTTTCCAATATCTATCTGATCTGAGCAGGATCCTTATGCGATTTTCTATTTCAGTGCGCCGATGGCGTCGGTAATGGTCTTTTCATAGGCCTCCCTGCCGTATTTATCCACTTCAGCCTTGTCCTTCGTTCCGTGGGTCAGGCAACCGGCGCCGCCGATACAACCGCCGACACAAGCCATTCCTTCAATAAAGTTTCCAGGCAGGACATTCTTGGAGGCTTTCAGCAATGCCATCCGGCAGGCCTCGATCCCGTCGCATGCCACCGGCTTTGCTTCAAAATCCAAATTCTGCTCCTTCAGTGCCTGAACCACCGCATCGGACAGGCCGCCGGACCGGGCAAAAATACGCCCGTAATAAGAAGCGTTATCCAGCACGTCTTCTTCCAATTCGGAGATTTCCATATCCCGGCTGTCAAACAGCGCCTGCAATTCCTCAAAAGTCAACACGCTGTCAATATACGGCGAAACGCTTTCTTTTTGAAACTCCATCTTTTTGGCAGTACACGGCCCGATAAATACGATTTTTGCAGTGGGGTCAATTCCCTTAATATACTTGCCAATGGTGCCCATGGGCGAAAGATTGTGGGATATATGCTCCACCATCTGCGGAAATTTTTTGTGGATATAATCTACAAAGGCAGGGCAGCAGGAACTGGTCAAAAACCCTTTCTCCGCCAATTCCGCCGCTTCGGAATAGGCGACCATATCCGCGCCCAGGGCGACCTCAACCACACTGTGGAATCCCAGCTTTTTGATCGCGGCAATCACCTGCCCCAGCTTGGCATAGGAAAACTGGCTGGAGATGGACGGCGCAACTACGGCGTAGACTTTATACTTCTGGTTATTCTCGCTTTCCTTGAGCATTTTCACCACATCTACGATAAACGATTTATCGGTGATCGCGCCCCAAGGGCACATATATACACAGGCCCCGCAGGAAATGCACTTGCTGTTATCTATCTGGGCCGCCTTGGACTCCGCGCTGGTGGAAATCGCCCCCACTTTACAGGCGATCTCACAGGGGCGGCGCTTATTGATAATGGCGCTATAAGGGCAGGCCTCGGCGCAGCGGCCGCAGTTGACACATTTTTCTTTGTCAATATGGGCCCTCTGGTGCTCGTCAAAAGTAATGGCGTTGCGGGGGCAGACGTCTTCGCAGCGATGGGCCAGGCACCCGCGGCAGGATTCGGTCACCTCATAGCCCCCCATCGGGCATTCATCACAGGCGATGTCGATAACCTCAATCACATTGGGATTCTCCTTGTAGCCGCCCATAGCCACATGAATGCGCTCGTTGACAATCGCCCGCTCCTTATATACGCAGCAGCGCATGGTAGGCTCATTGCCGGGAACAATGGTATAGGGAATGTCGATGTATGCGTCCATCAGCCGGTCCTCGAAAGCGTGGCGCGCCACCTCCCGCAGAACCTTATATTTTAAGTGCTGCACCTTGGTATCAAATTTTCTCATAACAACCCCCTCAAAAATAGCTGACCTTGATCCGTTTCCCCATCTGTTTAAGCGCATCGGACAGCTCGTCCACCAGGCGCATCTTAATGCTAAAGTTGATCGGCAGGTCCGGATTCTGATGGGCGGGGTTCACCGCCCGGCCCACATAAAAATTGATATCAGTAGCTTCTTCAAACAGCAGCCGGGCAATCTGAGACGCGCCGTCCTGCTTATAACTCCATTTGGAATATTCCTCATTATCCTCCAGATAGCTTTTGGCATAGGACAACACCCGGTTGATGGTAATAACCCCTTCCGTCACCAAATCCACCCCTTCAATCGTCGCGGTGGGAGGGATCTCGGGATCCAGATAACCCATATTCGGCTGCACACTCTTGTGCAGAAAGCGCGCAGCCACTGATGAAGTCGTGCCGCCACAGATGATATGCTTGCCTTCCTTGGAAAAGAACAATCCCATCATCTTTTCATCATCTGCCGGGTCGGCGGGGGGCCCAATCATCAGGTTCACCTGCCGGCGCTGCCGCACTTTCATGACACTGACGGTAGTATCATCTCCCGGCTTGTAGCCGTAAAGCTTATTGCATTCGTCCAGCAGGATGGTGGCCAGCGTTTTTGCGGTAAAATCCTTGTCATAAATCATCTCCATAAATTCGATGATATTTTCCCGCTGCCAGCCGAAATTCAAGGACATCCCCACTCCGGCGTGAATAGCGCCGTCGCTGGTGGTAATAAACGTATCGTTTTCCTGCAGTTTGACCTTAGACTTGTAGATGGTCTTTCCGCCAATCTCCATGGCGGTCTTGTCATAATCGTAGCTTTTGCCGTCCCGAAGCAGGATCACCAGCGGATTGTCATACTGGATCAGCTCCGCAAACTCGTTGTGTTCGATGCGAATGATGGTAAAAGTGGAGTAGGCCACTTTTCTCACCTCACACACCGGCAGGGTATCCGCAATGGTCTGCACACAGTTTTCCAGCGTCATATTGCTGGCCATCATGGTGGAGATAATTTTGGAGGTCAATGTGGAAAGGATATTCGCCTTTACCCCGCTGCCCAGCCCATCAGCCAAAACCATGACGACCGAATCAGCGGAAGGCTCCACAATCTGCACCCGGTCGCCGCACAGCTGCTCGCCGTACTTGTTGATGCTGCGCCAACCCAGGTCTACGCAAAGATTATTCATCGTTTAAGTACTCCTTCAGATTGGTCAGCGCAATTTTAGTTTCCGCGGTAGTCTCGCCCAAAAGCGACGCGATCTCCTGCACGATCCGCATTTGCTTGGCGACAACCTGATCGGTGATTTCCACCGTCTGCTTGCGTACATTTTCCTTTTGCGCCCGCTGGTGTTCTTCTTCGGTAATATCACGCATCAGGACCAGCAAAACCCGATAGCTTTTATCGTAAATAACGGTCATTTCCACATATTTCTGGTACTCGGCTAAAAACATCCGCTTATCACGTACATCATGGCCAGTCTGGATCACCTCAAAGAAAATCTGGGGATCCAGCACCCGCACCACCTGATCTCCCATAATATCCGCCGGCCGGGACAGGCGCAGGATATCGCAGGCGGCGCCATTGATCTGCTGCACTTCCAAAGATTCGTTGAGCACAATGATGCCGTTGGGCGAATTGCGGATGATCGTGTCGGAAAAAGTCTCCGCTTTTTCTTTTAAATAGGGCAGGCACATTGTCAAATCCGCCTTGCCCCAGTAGACCGCCACCGCTTTTTCACGACAGGTATCATATCCGCAGCTGCCGCAGTTGAGTTCATCTGCCGGGGAGGTCTTCCCCATCCGGCGCAGGATCTCCTCAATGGCCCGGCTGCCGGGCATCTGCCGGTTCAGTCCGAGGTACGGGATATCTTTTTTCAGCGCATCCGCAGGCGTTTCTACCACAAAATCTTCTTTTCCCGCATACCGGTCCACTGCCAGAAAGTCGCTGACGGGAGAGCGGTGAGCTTTTTCCATCACCGGACCGCCGACACAGCTGCCGGTACAGGCGCTCATCTCAATAAAGCAGTTGGACAAGGTGCCGTCCATAATCTCTTTGAGGGCGTGGATGCAGTTTTCGGTCCCATCGATGGTCAGACGGCTGTAACCGCTGTCCTCTTCCCAATCCATCGTGCGGAGGATCCCGCCGGAGGTTGGGAACAGCCGGGCGCGGCTTTCCTCATTTTTCTCCTGCTCCTGGGCCGGGACAACCTGTTCTCCCGCCATCCATTCGGTCAACTCCTCAAAAGTCAGTACACAGTCTACGATACCGTCGTAAGTCTCTGCCTCTGCCTTTTTGGAAATGCACGGGCCAATGAATACGGTTTTAGCCCCGGGGTGCTGCTCCTTAATCAGGCGGCAATGGGCCAGCATCGGAGAGTCCACCTTGGCCAGATAAGGCAGCGCTTCCGGATAATATTTCTGGATCATCAGATTCACCGAATGGCAGCAGGATGAGATAATGACTTCCTGTTCGCCCTCCCGCACCAGCCGTTCGTATTCCCGTTTGACCAGCGTTGCGCCAATGGCAGTTTCCTCCACCGCTGTAAACCCCAGCTTTTGCAGCGCCTTTTCCATCGAACGGATCCCCACTCCGGGATAATTTGCTACAAAGGAGGGGGCCAGGCTTACATATACCGGCGCGCCGGACGCAATCAGCGCCCGGGCGGCTTCCGTATCACTGCGGATCTCTTTCGCATTCTGCGGGCAGTTGACGAAACACTGTCCGCAGAGGATGCATTCATCGTCCACAATATTGGCCTGGTGGTTGGCAAATTTAATGGACTTGACCGGGCAATGCCGGATACATTTATAGCAGTTTTTGCAGTTGGATTTTTTCAGCTTCAGGTATCTGGTCATGCCTGCTCTACCCCTTTACCGGCGTTAATACGTATTTTTGAAAAATCTCCGGGAAAGTTTCCGGCGAAACACCGGTGATAATCTCATCGTCGACCTTAATGGTCACGCCATGGGTGCATTTGCCCAGGCAGAACGCCGCGCTCAGGTTCACCTGATCGGTAAGGCCGTTTTCTTCCAATGCCTTTTTCATCAGGTCGATGATCTGATAGGAGCCCTTCAGATGGCAGGAGCTTCCTACACAAACATAAATGTTCATTTTCTTTCTCCTTATTCTCCGTAGTATGCTTTGCGATAAATCTCCGCCAGCTCGCTGACCAGCGGATACCGGGGATTGGCTGTGGTGCACTGGTCCTCAAACGCCCGCTCGGACAAACCAGGCAGTGCGTCCATAAAGGCCTTTTCATCCACCCCGCACTCCCGGATGCTCATCGGAACATGAAGTTCCTTCATCAGGCCACGGATGGCCGCGATCAGATTGGCGATCTGCTCTTCCTGGGTTTCGCCGCCCAGTCCCAGATACCGGGCAATCTGCGCGTAACGTTTATCCGCTATAAATTTATCATATTTCGGGAAAATTGTAAACTTCGACGGTTTTTGCGCGTTATAGGCGATGACATGGGGCAACAGCACCGCATTTGCACGGCCGTGAGGAATATGGAATTCGCCGCCCAATTTATGCGCCAGGGAATGGTTGATTCCCAAAAATGCGTTGGAAAACGCCATGCCGGCAATGCAGGAGGCGTTATGGACCTTTTCACGGGCTTCGGCATCATTCGCATTGCGCCAGCTGCGCGGCAGGTAATGGAAGATCAGCTCAATGGCTTTGATCGCGAGACCATCGGTATAATCGGTTGCCATAACGGAAACATACGCTTCAATGGCATGGGTCAGCACATCCATCCCAGTATCCGCCGTAATGGATTTGGGCATGGTGGAGACAAACTGGGGGTCAATGATAGCGACGTCAGGAGTCAATTCATAATCGGCCAGCGGATATTTGATATTGCCGTTCTTTTTGTCTGTGATGACCGAGAAGGAGGTTACCTCACTACCGGTACCGGAAGTTGTGGGGATGGCAACCATCTGGGTTTTTTTGCCCAGGTTCGGGAAGTGGAAAGCCCTTTTGCGGATATCCATGAATTTCAAACGCAACCCGTCAAAACTGGTCTCGGGGTTTTCATAAAACAGCCACATGCCTTTTGCCGCATCGATGGCAGAGCCGCCGCCCAAGGCAATGATCACATCCGGCTGGAAAGCGTTCATAGCGCGCACACCATTCTGGATCGTTTCCACCGACGGATCCGGTTCTACCTCGGAAAAGATCTCACAGTGGCAGTAGCTCTCGCGCTTTCTCAGATAGTAAAGGACTTTATCTACATAGCCTAACTGGATCATCGTGGGATCGGTGACAATAAACGCCCGGGAAATATTGGGCATGGCCTGCAGATACTGAACCGAATCTTTTTCAAAGTAGATCTTCGGCGGAATTTTGAACCACTGCATATTGACCCTCCTTTGTGCGATGCGCTTTTTGTTGATCAGATTGACAGAGGACACATTAGAGGTGGTGGAGTTTCGTCCGAAGGAACCACAGCCCAGTGTTAAAGAGGGCGTGTTGGTATTATAGATATCGCCAATGGCCCCTTGCGAGGAAGGAGAATTTGCAATGACGCGGCCCACCTTCATCTCCTCACCGTATTTGACGCACAGATCGTGGTCGTCGCTGTGGATAACCGCCGAATGGCCCAGGCCGCCCAATTCCAGCATGGCCTTGGCATACTGGAAGCCCTGCTTTTCATCCTCGCAGACAAAGTAAGCCAGCACGGGGGACAGCTTCTCCAGGCTCAGAGGATACTGGCGGGAAGGCTCCGGCAACGGGGCCAGCAGGATCTTGGTGCCTGCCGGCACGTCTACCCCGGCGTTTTTCGCGATCTCCTCCGCCGGATGGCCGACAACGGCCGAGTTGACCGCCATTTTATCCAGGTTGATAACGTATTTTGTGACCAGCTCGGTTTCTTCCGGATTCAGGAAATAACAGTTGTTTTCCTTCATGATTTTTTCAAAGCGGTCTTTGATTTCCCGATCCACGATAACCGCCTGTTCAGAAGCACAGATCATGCCGTTGTCAAAGGTTTTGGAGATAATCAGGTCGGTGCAGGCCCGCTCCAGGTCTACATTTTTATTGATATAGCAGGGCACGTTTCCAGGCCCCACGCCCAACGCGGGTTTTCCGGCGCTGTAAGCGGCCTTGACCATGCCGGCGCCGCCGGTAGCCAAGATGAGCGACACGCCCCGGTGGTTCATCAAAGCAGAGGTCGCATCCAGCGAAGGGGTCTCGATCCACTGGATACAGTATTCCGGCGCGCCCGCCTTAATGGCTGCATCCCGCAGGATCCGCGCCGCTTCCGCCGAGCATTTCTGAGCCGACGGATGGAACCCGAAGATGATGGGGTTTCGGGTCTTGGCACAGATTAGAGACTTAAACATCGTGGTGGAAGTCGGATTGGTTACCGGGGTGACGCCGGCCACAACACCCACCGGCTCAGCCACTTCCACATATCCTTCCATCTCGTTTTCGTCGATGACGCCGACCGTTTTCTGCTTTTTAATGCTATGCCAGATGTATTCTGTGGAGAAAATGTTTTTAATAACCTTATCCTCCATCACACCGCGGCCGGTTTCCTCATAGGCCATCTTCGCCAGCAACATGTGCTGATCCAAACCGGCCAGGGTCATGGCATGAACAATCTTATCCACCTGCTCCTGATCCATTTTCATATATTCCTCTAGTGCCTGCTGCGCATTTTTTACCAGCCGGTCGATCATTTCAAAAGTATCCATCGCAACAACCTTTTCTTCTTTTTTCTCGATTTTTCCTTCCTTCTTTTGCATCCAAAATCCTCCTCACATTGGTCTTTATCCGGAAGTGCCCCATCCGGATAAAATCTTATCCCCCATCGGGCTGCGGCATGAAACGCCTCCTGTTCGGCAGAAGCCCCAAAGGGATAATATGCCTTTGAGAGATATGACTCTCTTTCTTTGTTATTATTTTAACAAAGAAAACTTTTTCTGTGTAATATATAATTTATATGGTAGATATATATTTTTTTACATATTTCTTATTTCTTTTCCGGCTTTAAAAATAAAAAGACACGCTGTGGCGTGTCTTTTTTACTTTACAGGGACTCGTTCTTTCCACCGGCGCCATAAGCCTGCCAGGCTCATTTTACTTTTTTGAACAAGAGGATGGATCTCAGATGTTATCCTATGATAAGTCTTTTTATTAAAAGCAGGATAGAACAGAATGAATTCATGCTTTTTCCTGCTTTTGGATGATCTCGTCCCGCACTTGTTCTACCTGCTGGACAAACGCTTCATCCAGCGCGCTTAACCGATATCCCTCCGGATAAATCAGGACGTCCCGCATGCGAAAATCAATGACATCGCACCTGCGCTGTACCAGTCCATGGCGATCCAACACGGCCTGCGGCATGGGGGATACCCACATAAAAGTGTCCGGAACCTGGCACAAAAGGTCAAACTGACTGCCTCTTTCGTAAATCCGGATTTTCTTTTTCGCATGGAGATCCTCCTGCGGACGAGCCCGTCCCATTACCGAAAGGCTGGGAACCGTCACATCCCCATGGAGGATCTCCACATATTTTTGCAAATCATCCGGTGTAAACGTGGCGGCATTGGCCAGCGGATGGTTTTTGGAAAACAGCACCTGGTAAGTAAAATCCCATAGGGGGCGGACATGGATTGCCTTATCTTCCAGCAGATTTTGGAAATAACTTTCGTGGATGGTCTGATAGCGGATAACGCCCAATTTGCTTTCCCGTTCGGCCACACTGTGGATCGCGTCGGTAGCATTGGTCTCCTTAAAATTAACGTCCAGCTGCTGGGCTTGGTCCAACCCTGCAAGAAGCCTGGCGAACGCATGCGTAATGTAGCTGGCGCGGGGTACCGCCGCAGAAAAATACAGCCTCCCCTCCCCGCCGGAACGATAAAGCTCCTCCATCCGCTCTACCTGGTCCAGGATGCTCTTGGCATAGCGCAAAAATTCCTTTCCCTGCGCGGTGGGCAGAACTCCTTTGGAGGTGCGTTTAAAAAGGATAACGCCCAGCGTCCCCTCCAGTTCCTTGATCGCCTTGCTTAAATTGGGTTGCCCCATGTAAAGATTTTCAGCAGCCTGGGTAATGGAACCCGTTTTTTCCACCTCTACCGCGTATTTTAAATGCTGCAGGTTCATGCTGTTCCCCCTTTTATACAAGATCTATTCTTTTTTTATTATACCCTACCGCTTTCGGCTGGACAATCTTTTTCAAACTTTTTGTGGCAAAAATTTGCAATTTTTTCAAATTCCTCCGCGTTTTCGCCCGCTCAAAAAGGCCGGGATCCCCGTCAACGAGACGAAAATCCCGGCCTTTGCCATAGAAATCTCCTGCGGCGGTTTTTACAGCGTCTGTGCCCGCTGCGCCACCGCGCTTTTGAAATCGACTACCTCATGGTCATACTCTGTCTGCATGAGTGCAGATGTAATCAAAAAGTCCGCTGTCGCCTTATTGTTTGCAATAGGGATATCATAAACCTGCGCAATCCGCAGCAGCGCTTTTACATCCGGGTCGTGGGGCTGGGCTGTCAACGGATCAGAAAAAAAGATAACAAAATCGATTCTTCCCTCCACAATTTTAGCGCCGATCTGCAGGTCCCCTCCCAGCGGGCCGCTGTTATAGCCCCGTACCGGCAGACCGGTACGGTCGGTAATCATTCGGGCAGTGGTTCCGGTACCGTAGAGAAAATGCTCTTTTAAGATGTCTTTATGTTCCTCACACCATTGGATGATGACCGGCTTTTGGCTGTCGTGAGCAATCAATGCAATATTTTTCTGCTTCCCGATGGTCCAGGTAACGCTTTTCTGTGGCATTCTTCTTCCCCCTTTTTGTGATGCTTTCCAACCGCATCATAGCATAATTTCCGCCATGGCGCAACTGATTTGCGGACGCACCGGATCGTCAGTTTTCGCCGGCACCCTAACTGGGAAAATGCCCTTCCCATGCCAAGCGGCCATCCCAGGAGGAAGGCTGACGGTCATCGCATCCTCCCATTTTGCCCGTGCCGGACGGGATAAAACATCGTTGCGGCTGGGAGGAAAGCCTGCTATAATAAAGCGGAAATCCAAGGCCTCCCATTTGCTGTCCAAAGAAATGCCGAGCGGCAGGAAGGAAGCGTCCGGAGGAATATCCTATTTTGATAAAGGGGCGATCTCATGAGCTGGCATCTATCTACTATCGCTGCCATTTCTACACCGCTGGGCACCGGGGGCGTCGGCGTGATTCGTATTTCGGGACCGGATGCCATCCGGACTGCTGAGGCGGTATTCTCTCCTGCCGGAGGACAGCCGCTGTCTGCTTCCCACGGCTATACCGCCCATTATGGCCGTTTGCACGACCGGGAGGGAGAGTTTGACGAAGCGGTGGCAACCGTGTTTCGCGCCCCCCGCAGCTATACCGGCGAGGATGTCGTGGAACTGTCCTGCCATGGAGGCCTATATCTGGTGCAGCGGACGCTGCGGGCGGTGCTGGACCATGGGGCCTCCCTTGCAGGGCCGGGCGAATTTACCAAACGAGCCTATCTAAACGGAAAACTTTCCCTCGCCCAGGCAGAATCGGTCATGGATTTGATCGGTGCCGCAGGCCGTCAGTCGGCGCAGGCCGCGCTGGCCGGGCGGGATGGTGCATTGTCCCACAAAATCGACGGCATCGCTGCGGAACTGGTAGATCAGGCGGCGCATCTGGCGGCATGGAACGACTATCCTGATGAGGACATGGAATCGGTAACGCCTGAACCGTTGGCTGCCGCCCTGCGCAGCAGCCTGAGGGAATGCCAGGCGCTTTTGGATGGATACGACACGGGGCGCATCCTTCGCGAAGGGGTGGACACCGCCATCATCGGGCGGCCTAATGTGGGGAAATCCACCCTGATGAACCTGCTGGCCGGAACGCAGAAAAGCATCGTCACCGCCATCCCCGGCACTACCCGGGATGTGGTGGAGGAGACCGTGTTGGCCGGTGAAATTGTCCTGCGCCTGGCAGATACTGCCGGCATCCGGGACACTGACGACCCGGTGGAGCAAGCCGGCGTTCAGCTGGCCCGCCGGCGGCTGGAATCGGCACAGCTGGTGCTGGTGGTGCTGGACCGCTCTGAGCCGTTGAGCGAAGGCGACCAGGCGCTGCTGGCCAGCCTGGCCGGGCGGCCCGCCATTGCCGTGCTCAACAAATCCGACCTGCCGCCCCAACTGGAAGAAAAGGCGCTGGCGGGCCTTGTCAGCCAAACGGTGGAGATTTCCGCCCGTACCGGAGAAGGGGCTGAGAATTTGATTCAGGCCATCGCAGAACTGCTCCATTTATCCGACGTGGATCCGTCGGCGCCTCTTTTGGCCAATGAGCGGCAACGGATCTGCCTGCAAAAAGCGGCGACGGCACTGGAAGAAGCGGTTCAGGCGCTGGAAGAAGGCGTCACGTTAGATGCGGTGTCTGTCTGCTTGGACGAAGCCATTGGGCCGCTGCTGGAACTCACTGGCCGCAGGGTCTCTGACGCCGTGGTGGACGCAGTGTTTGCTCAGTTCTGCGTAGGGAAATAAAAATCGCAAATCTCTGACAGGGGGGAATTTTATTTGGAAACCTATGAGGCCCAAAGCTATGATTTGGCGGTCATTGGCGCGGGACATGCAGGAGTAGAGGCCGCGCTGGCCGCCGCCCGACTGGGCGTGTCTACCGTGCTGTTTACCATTTCACTGGACAGCCTTGCCAACATGCCCTGCAATCCGTCTATCGGCGGGACCGCCAAAGGCCATCTGGTGCGGGAGATCGACGCGCTGGGCGGCCAGATGGGAAAGGCGGCGGACGCTACCTTTATTCAAAGCCGGATGCTCAACCGCGGCAAGGGCCCGGCCGTCCACTCCCTGCGGGTGCAGACGGACCGGCAGCGCTATCACATCTATATGAAGAAGGTTGTCGAGCAGCAAGAAAATCTCGACCTCAAGCAGGCGGAGATTGTAGAAATCCGTGCAGCGGGCGGCAAAATCCAGTCTGTGGTCACCCATCTTGGGGCGGTCCACAGGGTAAAAGCGGCCATCTTATGCACGGGAACCTTTTTGCGCGGCAGGATTTTCGTAGGCGATGTATCTTACGAGAGCGGTCCTGACGGGCTGCATGCCTCCAGCCGCTTAAGCGAATCGCTGATGGCGCTGGGCATCCCGCTGCGCCGATTCAAAACCGGCACGCCCGCGCGGGTTCACCGCTCCAGCATCGATTTCTCCCAGCTGGAGCCGCAGGAGGGGGACAGCCCTATCACCCCTTTCTCTTTTGAAACCCGGGGAGAATTGCAAAACAGGGCCATCTGCCATATTGCCTACACCAATGAGGCAACTCATGAGGTCATCCGACAGAACATCCATCGATCCCCCTTGTATGGCGGCAAAATTGAGGGGATCGGTCCTCGGTACTGCCCTAGCATCGAGGATAAGGTGGTGCGCTTTTCGGACAAGCCCCGGCACCAGATTTTTGTGGAGCCTATGGGCCTGGATACCGAAGAAATCTACCTGCAAGGCATGAGTTCTTCCCTGCCCGAGGATGTACAGCTTGCCTTTTACCGTACTGTTAAAGGCTTTGAAAACATTAAGATTATGCGCAGCGCCTATGCCATTGAGTATGATTCGGTGGATCCTCTGTCCCTGAAGCCGTCGTTGGAATTTAAATCGGTGGAAGGATTGTATGGAGCGGGGCAGTTTAACGGCACCTCCGGCTACGAGGAAGCCGCCGCCCAGGGACTGGTTGCAGGCATTAACGCCGCCCGCTTCTGTCTGGGGCAGGAACCGGTTATTTTGGGCCGTTCCAGCTCTTACATCGGCACTCTGATCGACGATCTGGTGACCAAAGGCTGCTCTGACCCTTACCGGATGATGACTTCGCGCTCCGAATACCGGCTGCTGCTGCGGCAGGACAATGCCGACGCCCGGCTAACGCCGCTGGGTCACGAAATCGGCCTGATTTCGGATGAGCGGTATCAAAAATTCCTTCACAAGCAGCAGCTGATTGAAAAAGAGGTGGCCCGATTGGAAGCGACTACTGTCCCCCCCTCTCCGGCGCTGAACGACCTGCTTGTTTCACGTGAAACATCCCCTATTTCCACCGGTTTTAAGCTGGGCGAGCTGATCCGCCGCCCGCAGGTTTCCTACAAAGATCTGGAGCCCTTCGATCCGCAAAGGCCAGATCTGCCTGCCGCCGTAGCGGAAGAAGTAGAGATTTTGCTCAAATACGAAGGATATATCAAAAAACAACAGCTGGAGGTGGAGCAGATGCAGCGGTTGGAAACTAAACTTCTGCCGGAGGATGCAGATTATGCCTCTATCACTGGGCTTCGGCTGGAAGCAGCAGAAAAGCTGGGGAAAGTCCGGCCCCGCAGCATTGGCCAGGCGACCCGGATCTCCGGCGTGTCGCCGGCGGACATTTCGGTGCTGCTCATCTGGCTGGAGCACCGGCAAAAAGGAGGGACTGCGGATGATTGACCTGACACGGGCCCAAAGCTTGTTCTCTGAACATCAGATCTCCCTTTCCCTCTCCCAGCTGGAACAATTGGATCGGTATGCCCAACTGTTGGTAGAATGGAACCAGAAAATGAACCTCACCGCCATCACTGATCCGGAAGGGATTTTAATCAAGCATTTTCTGGACAGCATTCTCCCCTTTACCCTGGTTCCACTGCCCCAAGGCGCCTTGCTCATCGACGTGGGCACTGGCGCCGGATTCCCGGCCATTCCGCTTTTGATTTGGAGGCCGGATCTGCAGATCACCCTGCTGGACTCTCTGAAAAAAAGGCTGACCTTTTTGGAGGCGGCACTCAGCACCTGCGGCCTGGCGGCACAGGTAATCCACAGCCGTGCCGAGGATGGCGGACGCCGTCCCGACCTGCGGGAGCAGTTTGATCTGGCAACAGCTCGAGCAGTGGCTAATCTGCGGGAGTTGTCCGAATACTGCCTGCCCTATATCAAGCCGGGCGGCATGTTTTACGCACTAAAAGGAGGCGATGCCGCAGCAGAAATCCGAGGTGCTGAAAAGGCCATTCATCTGCTGGGCGGGCAGCTGGGAGAAAGCATCTCCTATTCTTTGCCCGATGGCAGCGGCCGCACCCTGGTCTGTGTAAAAAAAATATCGCAAACTTCGACAAAATATCCCCGGAATGCTGCAAAAATGGCAAAATCCCCTCTGACGTAATGTCGAACTCTGCCGGTATTTCTAGAATACCGGCTTATTTTGCGATTTTTTTGAGTGGAATCCCATGCATATTTATGTTATGTTGGTCATAAAGAAACGGACAAGCCAAAATAGGGAGGGAACGGTATGGCTTTTGCAAATCTAGGGAAAGACCGGGTACGGTCGCTGCCCTTGAATCAGATCATGGTCAACCCGGCACAGCCTCGCACCCATTTCGAGGAGGAAGCTCTCCAGCAGCTGGCCCAGAGCATTGCCGCCAGCGGGCTGTTGCAGCCGGTAATCGTGCGGGAGGCGGGGCCGGGCAAATACCAGCTGGTGGCCGGCGAACGACGTTGTCGGGCCTGTATGCTGCTGGGATACACCCACGTTCCCGCTATTGTCAAAAACTGCACCATGCAGGAATCGGCGGTATTGGCGCTAATTGAAAACCTTCAACGGCAGGATCTGGATATTTTTGACCAGGCGGAGGGGATCAGCCGGCTTATCAGCTACTGGGGTGTAACCCAGGAAGAGGCGGCGGCCAAACTGGGACTGGCTCAGTCTACTCTGGCCAATAAGCTGCGGCTTCTGCGGCTGCCCGCATCGGTGCAGGAATTCATGCGCCAAGGCGGTCTTACCGAACGCCACGGCCGCGCCCTTTTAAAACTTCCTGACGAAGCTACGCAGCTGGCCGTGGTTAAAACCATCTGTAAGAAAAACATGACCGTATCCCAGGCGGAGCAGTATATCGAAACTCTGCTGACGCGGCAAAAAATGAAAAAGCCCACCCGGCTGTTTATCTGCAAGGACATCCGTCTGTTCATGAACACCATTGATAAAGCTGTTAAAACCATGTCGGAGGCGGGACTCGCCGTCCAGTCCGCCCAAGAAGATCAGGGCGAGTTCATCCAACTGACCATCCGCATTCCCAAGGAACCACAGCAGCGCCCGGCGGTCAAACCCGCCTGACTTTGGTCAAACGCGGCTTATCCGCCGCTTTTGATAAATTTATCGGGGCTTTTCCCTGCCCCGCCATCACAAAGCTTTCCCAAACCGAGGAAAAGCCCCGCTTTCCCCATTTATGGCCGGTCAGCCTGAAATGAGGTTGCGGGGTCTTTTTCTTTTTGCTATACTGACAGTATCTTAAAGCAGAAAGAAGGCAATTTGTGTGAAGGTTTCCTTTATTACGGACCCTGAACAAAAGGAATCCATTAGCCTTTCTGTTATGCATCGGCTTCCTTTGTGGTTTTCCCCACCGGAAGACATCGACCGCAAGGCAGTAATTCACCGGGACTACCCTTTTTTCGCGGTATTCGACCGGAATAAGCCGGTCGCGTTTGCCGCTGTAAAGATTCACAACCCCCATACCGCCGATATCTATTGTATCGGTGTGCTGGAGGAATATCAACGCCAGGGCCTTGGGCATCAGCTGGTGCAGGCTATCCTGGAATGGTGTGTCAAAGAAAACTTTGTTTTTTTGACGGTTAAAACCCTGGATGAATCCGCTGACTATCCGCCCTATAACGGCACCCGCGCTTTTTACCGCAAAGAAGGCTTTTTGCCTTTGGAAGTCTTCCCAACTTTCTGGGACGAAGACAACCCCTGTTTATTCCTGGCTCGCACCGTAAAATAGACGCCGCAAAGGAAATGTTTCACGTGAAACGTTTCCTTTTTAAGTTGAAAGGACTGCTCTTCGGTGTTATAATATTTTCCGAACGGAACGCCGGACAATCCGGCAAAGAGCATATGGGAGGGGCTTTTATGGGAAAAATCATTTCTATCGCCAACCAAAAGGGCGGGGTCGGTAAAACGACCACCACTGTGAACCTTACCGCCTGGATCGGCGCAAAAGGGAAAAAGGTCCTTCTCGTCGATATTGATCCCCAAGGCAACGCTACCAGCGGATTTGGTATCAATAAACGCAGCCTGGCCAAATCTTCTTACGATCTGCTGATTGGCACCGCTGAAGCGGAAGAGGTTATCCTCTCCACTCCCTTTCAAAACGTGGATGTCCTGCCGTCTAATATCGCTCTAGCCGGAGCGGAAATTGAGATTGTGGAAATGGATGACCGGGCTGTGCGGCTAAAAAAGGCGCTGGTGCCGGTAAAAAACCGTTACGATTTCATTTTTATCGATTGTCCCCCTTCTCTGGGATTGATTACCCTCAATGCCCTTGCTGCCAGTGACACACTGATGGTACCCATCCAGTGCGAATATTACGCGTTGGAAGGGTTAAGCCAACTGGTTTCCACGATTCGACAAGTAAAAAGGCTTTACAACCCTACTCTGGATTTGGAGGGCGTATTATTGACCATGTACGATGGGCGGCTGAATTTGACCATGCAAGTAGTGGCGGAAGTGAAAAAATTCTTTCCGCAAAAGGTATATAAAACCACTATTCCCCGAAACGTTCGCCTGTCTGAGGCGCCCAGCTATGGGCAGCCGGCCCTTTATTTTGACCGAACCTCCAAAGGTTCCATCGCTTATGGCGAATTGGCAGAGGAATTTCTATCCAAAAACCGCGGCTAATCCCGCAGAAAGGCGGAATCATTATGGCAGTCAGAAAAGGCGGTCTGGGCAAGGGCCTGGATGCTTTGTTTATCGATAACACCACCGACAATGGGGCGGTGACGCTGCGCATCTCGGAAATTGAACCCAACCGCAGCCAGCCCAGAAAGGAATTTGACGAGTCCGCTCTGGCAGATCTGGCAGATTCCATTCGGGAACACGGCGTCATCCAGCCATTGCTGGTGCGTCCGCTGCCTACCGGCGGCTACCAGCTGGTAGCCGGCGAGCGGCGCTGGCGCGCTTCCCGCATGGCAGGTTTGGGAGAGGTTCCTGTGGTCATTCGGGAACTCAGCGACCACGAAGCCATGGAGCTGGCCCTCATTGAAAACCTGCAGCGGCAGGACCTGAATCCTATGGAAGAGGCGTTAGGCTATCGGTCATTGATGGAGGAATACCAGATGACCCAGGAGGAAGTAGCCAAGGCCATCGGCAAATCCCGACCTGCCATCGCCAACAGCCTGCGCCTGCTGGCGTTGCCACAGCAGGTGGTGGATCTGATCCGGGAAGGCAAGCTCTCCGCCGGACACGGCCGCGCACTGCTGGCGCTGGAAGAGGAATCCGCCATTCTCGAAGCAGCGCAGACCGCAGTCAAAAAGCATTGGACCGTGCGCGAAATAGAAAAAATGGCCCAATCCTCCCATAAGAAGACAAAAGTCTCTACCGGGCCGGACAAAGATCATTATTACACTGAACTGGAGCTGGCTCTGTCCCAGGTCCTGGGCCGCCAGGTGACGATCACTTCGAAGGGCAAAAACCGGACGCTGTCGATCGCGTTTTTTGACAAAGAGGATCTGTCCGCGTTGGTCTCCCGCCTGTGCGGCGATCAGGATCTGCTGTAGCAGGGGGGGATTGCAATGGGATTTTTTGAAGATTCCTTTCTCTTATCCGCCTCGGAGGCGGATCTGCACCGCCGGATGAAGCTTTCCTCCGTATTGCGCCATATGCAAGACGCGGCCAGCCGCCATCTGGATGCGCTGGGCTACCCATATGAAAAACTGATGGAGGACCGCCAGGTCTTTTTGCTCTCCAAGGTGGAGGTGTTGTTTTCTGGCAGCCCTGTGCCGGAGCAGAAAGTGACAGCCTATACCCGTCCTCATCCGCCAAAAGGCGCCTTTTTTCTACGAGAGACCCATCTGTCGGCGGACGGCAGGCCGCTGATTTTTGGCCGGGCTGCCTGGATTTTAGCCGATTACGACACCCATCAGGTTCTGCGTCCCTCCGCCTTTGGCTGGAACTATCCTTTTGACCAGGCCGATTTTGACAGCAGTATTGCCCGCCGGCGGATCCGGGAACCGGAAGGCGCAGCGCTGCTGGGAGATCGTCCCATCCGCTATTCGGATCTGGACGGCAATCGCCATGTGAACAACGCCGTTTACGGTGATATCCTTTTTGACTTTCTCCCGGAAAATTGGCTTCGCGGCCGCTTGATCCACCGTGCTGTATTGCTGTACGAGCATGAGGCCCGCTGGAGCGACACATTGCAGATCAAAGGCTGTCAAATCGATCCGAACAGCTGGTATTTGGCTGGATATCGGGACGGGGAACGTTGCTTTGCAGCAGAGGTGGCGTTCAACCATGTATAAACTGCGCGTTTCGCCATATCCTATTTCAGATCTCTTTTCCTGACGGCCTGTCAGCGGATCAATAAATATTCCCTCCACCCCCTGCCTGGTGCGAAGGATCCTGCCGACTGGTTATTTCTTTTTTTTCAGTGAAAAAATGCAAAAACAGTTGACAAACTTCCCTGCTTTGGATATAATAGACTTCGCCTGATATTGGGCGCAAGAATGTGGCGGTATAGCTCAGTTGGCTAGAGCATGCGGTTCATACCCGCAGTGTCGGCGGTTCGAATCCACCTACCGCTACCAAGCTTATTTTATCCCGCTGGGGATTCAAAATAAAACGGCCCGTTGGTCAAGCGGTTAAGACACGGCCCTTTCACGGCTGTAACACGAGTTCGATTCTCGTACGGGTCACCAGAAGGCGAAATCAGGAATGGTTTCGCCTTTTTTTGTTGCCCGTCTGAAAATCTGCGTCCTTCGGGGGCATACTGTTAAAGAGTTTGCCAAAGGACGGGATTTGCGAATGGAACCCTTAATTCAAATGACCAACATTTTTAAAACCTACGGTGCGGGAGACGTTCAGGTCGCAGCTCTGAAGCAGCTGAACCTTTCGATTTTTCCTGGAGAATTTGCCGCGATTACCGGCCATTCCGGTTCTGGGAAATCAACGCTGATGAACCTGCTGGGCTGTTTGGACTTCCCCTCACAGGGGGAATATCTGCTGAATGGAGAATCTGTAACCGAACTCAGCGACCGGCAGCTTTCCCATATCCGCAACCGGCAGATCGGATTTGTTTTTCAAAGCTTCCACCTGATTCCAAGCCTGAACGCATTGGAAAATGTGGAGCTTCCGCTGTTGTACCGGGGCGTATCCCGTTCCCGGCGGCGGGATCTGGCTGCCCGGGCATTGGAGCAGGTAGGGCTGGCGCAGCGGATGCGCCACCGGCCAAGCCAGCTTTCCGGAGGCCAGCAGCAGCGGGTTGCAATCGCGCGGGCAATTGCCGGTGAACCGCCGATCCTGTTGGCGGACGAACCCACCGGCAATCTGGATTCTGCCTCCGGACGGCAGATCATGGATATTCTCATCAATTTATGGCGTCAGGGCCGCACGCTGATCCTGATTACCCACGACCCGGATGTAGCCCGTACCGCACCGCGGATCATCTGTATTCAGGACGGCAGTATTACACAAGATTCCCTGTCGTCATCTTAAGGAGGACCTCTCATGAAAAAAACATCCTGTTTGCTTTTGACTGTACTTCTCTTTCTTTTGCTGTTGACCGGATGCGGGCAGTCTTCGTCCGAACCCCTGCTGCAGGAATCGCCTCTTCAGGATGGGGAAGAAATCGCCGTGATGGAAACTTCTTTGGGAGTCATCAAGCTGCGCTTTTTCCCTGAACAGGCGCCATTGGCAGTGGAAAACTTCCTTACCCTCGCCAAAGAAGGTTATTACGACGGCGTTACCTTCCACCGGGTCATCGCAGATTTCATGATCCAGGGCGGTGATCCCACCGGAACCGGCAGCGGAGGAAAAAGTATTTATACCGACGTGGCTGGCAACCGCGGCTATTTCCAGGACGAATTTTCCGACAGGCTTTTTAATTTCCGCGGTGCACTGTCCATGGCTAATTCCGGTTCTAATAGCAACGGAAGCCAGTTTTTCATCGTCCAGGCCCCCCAACTGCGGGAGGGTCAGAAGGAATCGATGAAAAACAACGGCGTTGACAAACAGGCCATTGCCAAATACGAAGAAGAGGGTGGCGCCCCTTGGCTGGACGGCCAGCACACCGTGTTCGGCCAAGTAATCGAGGGGATGGACGTAGTGGACGCCATCGCAGCGGTTGCTACTGACGAAAACGACCGGCCTTTGGAAGATGTCACCATCCTGTCGGTGACAGTAGAAACCTATACGGCCCAGTAAATCCGTGCCGGTGGTGGGTGAAGCCTTTTTCCACCATGGGCCCAGTGATATCCGGATGGGAATTTTAGCGGCATCTTCGCAGGGCTGGCAATTGGCGGGTTTTTCTTCCACGATTTTCCTGACATCCGTTGATCCTTTTTTCCAAAACCGCGAGGCACTCTCCTTACCGGCGCTGAAAATTCAGCGCCGGTTTTGTTTTTGATCTTTCGTTTTCGCCTATGCAAAAAGCCGAAAAAATTTTTTCTTTCCTTTCCCCTTCTGGAACCAATCTCAAAAATGGTTCCAAACCCATCGCAAGATTCTACAGCAAGGGGAGAAAGCCTATTACAAAGCCCACAAAAAAATAAGAATTCTTTGTCATTTCTCCATAATTGACAGCTTTTTTCCTCTATAATAAGATGAAATCAGCCCTGATCTTCCAAAAATTAGGCGCAACGAAAACAGGAGGGAAAATCATGAAAATTGCAACTGCCGGTTTTACCTGTGTTGACAACTATGCCAACCTGGACAACCGCCATTATCCTGCAGGAAACGGCTTTGATGCGCTGGTCAACCTTGCCAAAATGGGTGTGGAATGCGCCGTGGTCAGCGCGGTCGGCCCTGATAAATACGGAGAGGAAATGTTTGAGGTCCTCAAAAAATATGGAGTAGATTCCTCCCATCTGCATGTTCTGCCCGGAGAGACTTCCTTTATGATCATGGAAATGACAGAGGACAACGACCGCATTCATGTGAAAAATATCCCCGGGGTGATGGACGACTGGGAACTGACCCGGGATGACGTCGAATTCTTAAAAGGTTATGATTATGTCCACACCGAGTTTTCCAAAGTGCTGTATCCCTACCTGGCCGAGCTGCAGCAGGCCGGATGCAAAATTATTTTCGACCTGTCCACCTCTTACGAAAAACATGCCGAAACGGAAACCCTTCTCAAAAATATCGACTATGCTTTCATGTCCTATCCCCAGAGAGATGAACATGTCAAGGAACTGATGAAAAAATATCAAAGTTTGGGGCCAACTTTGGTAGTCGCAACCTTTGGCGAAGACGGCTCCCTGGTTTGGGACGGAAAAGAATTTTACAGCGCGGGCATCACCCCGGCAGAAAAAGTGGTCAATACTGTCGGCGCAGGCGATTCTTTCCTGGCTGGCTTTATGCACGGGATCATGACGGGGAAATCCATTCCCGAATGCCAGAAAGAGGGCGCGGACCTGTCCGCCAAAATTGTCGCTATGTTTGATCCGTACTAATCGGTAAGCGGAACTTTCCGTAAAGCTCTCCCTGATTTGTAGTAGAAAGGAGCGATTATACAAATGGTAATTGACGTACACGTTCATCCCAACGGATACCCACAGGTCGCACAGGATCCCGCATCTCGCGCTTTCCGTGACCGGGTGTTTCAGCGGCGTCCGCAAGATGCCCTGTCCGCCCCTATTGCTATGACAGGCAAACCTTCCGGCGGCAACGGCGGCGGAAACAAAAACTTTGACGTTTTGTTCACCCGCATGGATCACGAGGGGATCGACCGCTTTGTGCTTCTTCCCATGGATCTGACCACCCGATATGGCGGCTGGGTGGTTTCCAATGACGAAATCGAACAGATTGTCGCCGCAGCGCCAAACCGGTTCATCGGCTTTGCCAGCGTGGATCCCTATCGCCCCGACGCGTTGGAGGTGCTGGATCATGCGTTTAAAAATCAGAAGCTGGCCGGGTTGAAGCTTCATCCTTCCAAGCAGGCTTTTTATCCGGACGATCCCATGATGGATCCCATCTATCAAAAATGCTTGGAGTATAATAAGCCCATTATGTTCCACGCTGGAATGTCCTGGGAGCCGGACTGCCTCGTCAAATACTCCCGCCCGGTCAACTTTGAAGAAGTTGCTGTCAAATAC